>CAZPBY010000044.1:34322-68116 GCA_964584785.1 uncultured Solibacteraceae bacterium | reverse complement strand
CGCTCATGCCCGGAACCTATCAAATCTCTACGCAAAAAGCCAGTCCGAAGATCTTCACTACTGGATTGTTTCAATTACGGAACTTTGACGGGGCCCTGGGCTCCTCTGCCTAACGTTTCACTCGGAGGTCATCCACGGATTCAAAAACCGCGACATCCATGCGCAAAGTGGCCAGCGTTCGAAAGACGAGTACGTCGTCCCAAAAGCCAAAAAGCGAATCGGCTAGAGCAGAAGGATTTCGGATGGATTTGTGCCACGTTCTCCAATCCCGCGGCACATCCTCCAGTTTCGGATATAACGACAGGAGACTTGCGGCGGCCTTCTTGCCCCAACGAGGCAGTCCTGGAAAGCCATCCGCGCTGTCGCCAATGAGGGCAAGATAGTCCGGAATTGATTTCGGTTGGACGCCGAATTTCTCAAGTACGCCTTGTTCATCTCGAATCGTGTTTGTGCGCCGGTCCAGTTGTACGATTCGCTTTCCCGAAATGCATTGACCCAGATCTTTGTCCGGTGTGCAAATGAAGACGGTTCCTACGCGCTTGTCTTCAGCGGCTCTCGAGGCGGCCGAAGCCATCGCATCATCGGCTTCAAATTCGATCATGGGCCAGACCAGAATGCCGCTGGATACAAGTTCTTCCTCCAAAATGGGGAACTGCCACCGCAGGTCCGCCGGAACTCCTTCACCGGTCTTGTACCCGGGGTACAGTTCGTTGCGAAAGGATTCGACAACTCGATCCGTTGCGACGCCAACGTGCGTCGCGCCGCGTTCGATCATGCCCTGAATGGAGTAGAGGACGCCGCGAACAGCGCCGACTTCGCGTCCCCTTTCATCCCTGAGAGAGGGTACGGCGAAAAAATGGCGGAACAACTCGTAGGTCCCGTCGATCAGATGAACATCCAAAGAACACTCCTCCGAACGATATTGCTACTCCGGAACAGACTCCCAGGCTGTGGTTTGCCAATTGTCTTTCTTCGAACTCGCTGCGATCCAGGGCGGAAGGTCCATGTTGAGAAAACGACCCATGGCGTCGACGTAAGGTTCATACATGTCCCGCAGCTGCCGGAGTCGGTTGCCTCCCGGATCCATCGGTTCCAAACCGACAGCACGCAAACCGGCATGGAGGCGCTCCAGATCCGCGACGACCATCCGCTGGTGCGATCGATGAAATGACGGTTGCGTATTAAAGATCTGTGACAGGTCCACTACGGTGTGACGTGCTATTGCAAAGGTTAGTCGCGCCTGACTCGCAGATCGCCCTTTCAATCCCGCCATCACAATTGCACAGGCGTCGAGGATCGTCGTCAACGCCGCCAGCCACGACTGATTATCGTGCTGCGAGCGAAAGTACACTAAGACCGGATAGGACAGGTGACTCTCCAGCAGCTCGGCAGACCATAGTTCCCAGTCTCGAAGCAGCGCATCGAGAGCGTCGATCCGTTGATCTTCAACATGACGCCTCAGTAATTCCAGCGCGTTCGGAGGCGACCCGGCACGCGCATCCAGCATCGAGATGATCACCTCCCTGCGAGAGAAGGCCTGATAGATCACCGGAAGGTACCCAATGACGATCGCCAGAAATCCAAAACCGATACCGGCCTCGAGAACTGTCAGGAGTCTCGAGGACCACACCACCGGCTGAATATCTCCCAAGCCGAGTGTGAAAAAAGTGGTTCCACTGAAGTACAAGTCGAGAAAGAACGAGGGCAGTTCACCATCCGACCTGAGGGATGAACCCAAGCCCAAATGCGCCATCGCGAAGCCGAATATCAAGACGCCCGCCCACACTGCCAACAAACCGAGTAAGGACAGCGGCCCGTAATAGCTCAAAATGGCTTCTCTGCGCTGCTTTCGACGAATTCGTTGCGACAGTTTGAACCAATAAGTCCACGTCGTGCGGTAATAAAGTCGGGTCAGGCGGAATCGGCGGCGGATTCGTCTGGGAAGAACGATCGTCTCAAACGCTTCCCATAAAACAGTAAGGATGAGCGCGACGCCCGGAATAAAGGTCAACACAGTGATGATTGTGCATTTTTTTTGGTCGCGAGGCGGAAAAATGTCCGGGTATTCGTGTGTAAGGCGGCGGTCGTTCATGGCCGTCGCTCCGTGAGATCAGTCGCAGCCAATGCCACAGCCACCAGAACGACGCGGAACCATTGAGGTCAACCGGCCTCGCTTGAACTGATGACGAGGGTGCCGGCCAGAAGCCGGCCGATTCAGGCGCCCCGCAAAGGCCAAGAAACGGGTGTTCCATTGAAGAGGTCGCTATTTCTGAAAGAGACCAAAAATGCGGGCCGGGCCGCCCGTACCATTTTCAACCTTGATTGGTGCGACAATCACAAATGCGCCCGACACGGGCATGCTTTGGAGATTGGCCACATTTTCCAAGTGGAACTTCCCTTTACCGTGAACAACGTGATGCACCATGAAATCCTTGGATAAGCCATAGTCGACGCTCAATGTGTCGACACCGATTCCAGCAATGTTGCGGTCTTCAGCACAGCTTCGCCGCTTCCGGTGAGAATCCGGGAAAATGAAGGACCCTGTCCTTATCGGCATTCTTATATGCCTCGTAGTCGTTCCAGCGCGAATCCCAGCCTGTGTACATGAACACAACGGCATTCTCAGGAATTCTGCCGTGTGCTTGCTCGAACCCGGTGACATCGCCGGTTTGAAGCAGATAATCGGCGTTACTCTGAACTTTTTGCCGGACGTCGATGACGACTGCCGGGCCGAACAACTGTTTCAACGGAATCTTATCCACCGAAACCTGCCCTTCGACGAAGTGATTCGGCGCATCGAGATGCGTTCCGGTATGTTCGTCCATCGAAAACTTACCGGACAGGTCATGATCTTTCTCGATGGTGGCGAATATCTCGAACTTGAAGGGCTCGTATCCGGGACCGGGCCAATAAGGATTCTTCGAATTCAACGCATGCCCCAGATCGATCAAAACGGTTTTGCCGGATGGAATTCCCTCGAGCAATCCGGCGGGTTCGTTCTTTAGAGCAGGAGTCGGTGCCTGACAAGCCGCGATAAGCGATAAAGCGATCAACGTTGCAATGTGCTTCATAACCGTCCCCTTTTTACTACGGTCCTCGAATCTTTTTTAGTGGTTATTGCTGTGGCTGGATAGCTACCCGAAGCACTCTAGCGCATTTTTAAAGCACGGCGGGTATCGGTGTTGGAGCACAAGAAGCGGAATGTATTGGTCAGATCACGCTGACAAGGGTGCCGGCATAATCAACTGTGCGGCCGATACGGGATACAAAAAATCCAGCGGCGTGCAACCTCTCCAGCAATTTGCCCGATTTCGAATCAGCGACGAAGACGAGAAGACCGCCGGAGGTTTGGGGATCGAAAACGATATCTGAAAACTCCCGCGCAACCGAGGACGCGACCACGCTATCCCGACTGTAGAATTCGCGATTACTGGTCAGACCCCCTGCACACAATCCCTGCTTGCTGTAGTCGAGTGCACCGGGCAAAAGCGGCAGCTTGCGATGATCGATTTCTATTGAAATGTGACTGGCTTTTGCAACCTCGATAGCATGACCGACCAGGCCATATCCCGTCACATCCGTCATAGTATCCACTTCAAAATCGACGCAGATCTGAGCGGGCCGGCGATTGAGCTGAGACATCGACTGGACAGCGGCCGTAACATGTTCGGTTAATGCCTTACCCTTCTTGATCGCGGTTGTGACAAGGCCGGTGCCGAGCGGCTTCGTGAGTAGTATCGCGGATCCCGCTCGCGCATTATTGTTCTGTTTGATTTCAGAAACGTTCACGATGCCGGTCACTGCATAACCGAACTTGATCTCCTCATCACGCACCGAGTGACCACCGACCAGGGCTACTCCAGCTTCGTTCAGCTTGTCCAGTCCACCGCGCATGATGTCGCCGAGCACGGAGAATTCAACGCCTTTCGATGGAAAGGCGACAACGGACAGTGCCGTTCGCGGCAAGCCGCCCATCGCGTAAACATCGCTGAGAGCATTAGCGGCGGCTATTTGTCCATACGTATATGGATCATCGACGACAGGTGAAAAGAAATCGATTGTTTGAACAAGGGCCAATTCCGGTGTGAGCAGGTACACTCCGGCGTCGTCGGAGTTTTCATATCCGACCAGAACCTCGGGTATGTTTTGCCGAGGTAGTTTGCGGAGCGAAGCGTCCAAATCACTTGGCGCTAACTTGCCTGCTCAACCCGCAGATCTGGCATACTCAGTGAGCCTCATTCACTCCTTTTCCGATGTTCTCGACCTCAGCGTCCGATTCGTTTTTGTCGCCGACCATGTGACTGCGACCATCAAACACTGCTCCGGAATCGATTACCAATACTGAAGCTCGAACATCTCCTTGAACTTTTCCAGTTGGAAAGATTTCAATTCTCTTCTTCGCTTCGATATTACCGAATACACGGCCGTGAACTTCAATTTCTCCGACTTTAATGTCGGCGTGAATGACCGCTTTTTCGCCTACGACGAGGATATCGTTGGTTGTGATCGAGCCGTGAAAGTTGCCGTGAATTTGCAATTGACCGGCGAACTGCAATTCGCCGGTCAGCGTTGTGCCTTTATCGAGGAATCCGGAAATTTCTTCGGATGCCGGTTTGCGAAATCTCATAGCGAAAAGCCCTTTCAGAACCGGACCCGCATTAATCCTTCGTAGAGTCGATTCATCTCCTCTGAGGAGTAGAAGTGCAGCTCTATTTTTCCTCTGCTGCTTTCGCTAGTGTGCGATACGGTCACTTTAGTTCCTAGAACTTGTTCAAGAGCACGAATCGCCGCAGTAACATTCGGGTCTTCCGGCAGAATCTCCGATTTCGATTGTTCGCCGTCAACAGTCGCACGGCGAGCGACAATCATTTCGGCTTGCCGTACTGAATAATTTCCTTGAATGACTTTTCGTGCCGTGTCCAGTATGGCACTTAAGTCGCTCAAGGACAAAAGTGCCTTAGCGTGTCCAGTGGTCAATTTGTTTTCGCGAAGCCACTGCTGAACCTCGGGCGGCAGTCGAAGCAAGCGGAGCATATTGGCAACGGTCGTCCGGTTTTTGCCGACTCTGTGGGCAACATCTTCCTGAGTCAACCCAAATTCGACGATCAGTCTTTCGTAAGCCTCGGCTTCTTCAATCGGGTTCAAATCCTCTCGCTGCAGATTCTCGATTAATGCGATTTCCAAAGCCGTATGCTCATCGGATTCCCGGATGACTGCAGGCATCCTGGAAAGCCCGGCGCGTTGAGAAGCTCGCCAGCGGCGTTCACCGGCAATCAACTGGAAGAACCCATCCTCCAGGGAGCGGACGACGATCGGTTGAACGACCCCATGCACGCGAATCGAGTTCGCGAGGTCGTTTAAACTTTCTTCGTCAAAGTTCTTGCGTGGCTGGTGTGAATTGGGAAGGATGCGGTCAACATCAATTTCTCGGAGTTGGTCAGCGTCAAAGTCCGGGGTTCCCAACAGGGCGTTCAGCCCCCGTCCCAGTGCTTTTCGTTGCGTTGCCATGGATGATCTCCTTCGCAAGACGGATGTAGCTTTCAGCGCCTTTGGACTTGATGTCGTACAGAATGATTGGACGGCCGTGACTCGGTGCCTCGCCCAACCGTATATTTCTGGGAATCACGGTCGAGAAAAGCTGACTGCCAAAAAAGCCCTTCAGATCCTCCATTACTTGATTCGAGAGGTTGGTCCGCTCGTCGTACATTGTGAGGAGCGCGCCCTCGATTTCCAAGTTCGGGTTACGCATCCGGCGGATTTGGCGAATGGTTTCCAGAAGCTCGGAAACTCCTTCCAACGCGAAATACTCGCATTGAACGGGAATCAGAATCGTGTCAGCCGCGATAAGAGCGTTGACCGTAAGGATATCCAAGGATGGGGGGCAGTCGATCAAAATGAAATCGTAGCTATCACGAATCGGCGCCAAAACTACTTTCAATCGCTGATCACGACCTTCATCCTGAGCGAGTTCGACGGTTGCGCCGACAAGTTCCCGGCTTGCCGGCGCAAGAAAGAGAACATCAAGTTCCGTGGGAAGAATCACTGAAGCCAAAGGTTCATGGTCTATCAGAACGTTGTATGTCGAGCGAGGGTAGGATCCTTTACGAATACCGAGTCCCGAAGTTGCGTTGCTTTGTGGATCGATATCAATCAGCAAAGTCCGCATGTCGGCGGCGGCTAGAGATGCCGCCAAATTAATGGCGGTTGTGGTTTTACCGACGCCGCCTTTCTGATTCGCTATCGCGATGACCTTGCCCATCGTGCCGACTCTACATCGTTTGGGGTAATGTGTTCCACGTGGAAAAGGCAATTTGGACGTTCCACGTGGAACTATTCTCGGAAGAGCATCGGTCAGAATGGGTCCACCGCTATACGATTCAAGAATCTCCTAATGCAGATCAAGGATTGCTCCTTAATGCGATTGGCGAGGCCGGCAGCGACCGATCCGCAGCCGGAATCGACGAAGTTGGCGCCGAAACTAAGATCCGTTCATCAAATTACTCTGTCCCGGCGCGTTTTCTTGTAGGTCAATCCACTTCTTCTTTGTTTGCTCACTTGTGGCTTTACAAATTGATTTTTTGCCCTGGTCCAGCGTTTGCTCTATCTCAAACCCGACAATCTTTCATGTCTTCGTCCGTCTGACATTTTATTCAAGGCCATACTAATTCGTTTTTTAAGCGATCGTTTTGATCAACCGCATTTTCCTTGGTTTTCATTCGATTGTTCATTCAATCTGACGTTTTCTATATTTTCCGTACGTTTTGTTTATTTCTGCGGAGATGCAACTCTGTTTTCAGTCGAATTCTTCTCAAATCCAACATTTTCCACTGTTCGCGCCCCTATTGAGGACCGCCACATCCGACTTTGCCTCAAAGGTCATCGATCTTGACGAAAACTGCCCGTTCGGACGCCAATCGTCCCCGAGCGAAGCAAGTGTGAGACTTACCAGATCCCGCTTGCTCGGGTACGGTTTTGGTTCCCCATTAAGGACTTTTGAGGCAGAGCCCCACATTCCACTTTGTCGCGCTTTGCTAAAGATCAAGCCCGAATTCCAGACCTGCACTTCTCTTCTCGAGGCGAGATTGGAGAGCAAATCCAATTCCATAACGATTAAACCGCGATGCGGTATTGCCTCTCTTATAGTCGTAGTAGAACCCCGGCTGTAGTGCTGCGAGGAACAATGCATCTATCCGAACCCCGATATAAACGAGAGGCTGAAGCGTCATTTGTGATCCAGACCACTCTGGTCGAAGGTTTTGCGATCCTGCGCAGCCCATTAATCAATTTAGGTGTGGGCGCGACGGCTTGCAGAGTAAACCAGTCGGGAGTCTTCAGTTTCACTAAAACGTCTTCGAACAGCCCGCGATGAACAAAGATGTTCAGGCCCAAAACAGCCGACAAATGACGCAAGAAAGCGGCCTTGCGGGTGCGGGCATCCACCAGTTCCATCCAGTCAAGTTGACGGCAAATGTGGATTGGAATGGCGGGGGACCCGTTCCCAGAACCAATGTCGACCAAGGATCCCCCGATCCGCAATTCCTCAGCGATCCAAGCAGGCTCCACAATCAATCGCCGCACTAGTTTGACTCCACTCAACGCCGTGAGATTGATTTTCCGATTCCAGCGCTCGAGCTCCTCACAATACGTTGTTAGCTTTTGGTGGGCGTCTGGTGGCAGAGGCAGATCAGCGTCCCGGAATTCGGCGCCAAGAATCGCCGAATAATCGTCAGGCAACGGTTTCAGGCTGCGGTTTACTCCGCATTTCGAGATGGAAGAGGAGAATGGAAATGGCTGCGGGAGTCACACCGGGAATGCGGCTCGCCTGAGCAATCGATTGAGGTCGGATACGCGTCAGTTTTTCAATGATTTCCCGGGAAAGGCCCGGCATCACCGAATAGTCCAAATCCTCAGGTAGTCGCTTCGATTCGGCCTTGCGAAGTTTCTGGACTTCGCGTTCCTGCTGCAGTAGATAACCCTCATACTTGATGTCCGTCTCAAGCGACGCAAGGTCTTCACGTCGCAGATCGCCAAGTTCCAAGACTCCCTCGACGACCATCTCCTGAAGACGAATTTCAGGACGACGCAACAGCGCCAACGCGCTCGGACGCTCCCGAAACGTTAATCGACGCGACGAGAAGAATTGGTGAGACGTGTCGATGACAGATGCAGCGATCCGCTCGCGGCTTGCCTCTAATCGGGATTGACGTTCAAGATATCTATTCCAATGCCAGTCCGTGACGAGGCCGATACGTCGGCCAATCGCAGTCAGCCGTTTGTCGGCGTTATCAATCCTCAGGTTCAGTCGAAACTCGGCTCGCGACGTGAACATTCGATACGGCTCATTTGTCCCTTTCGTGACGAGATCGTCGATCATAATCCCGATATATGCGTCCGCGCGATCGAGGACCAGCGACAGCTCCGCCTTGACCGCCAGTGCCGCGTTGATTCCCGCCAGCAGTCCCTGAGCTCCGGCCTCCTCATAACCGGTCGTGCCGTTGATCTGTCCCGCAAGAAACAGCCGCTCGATCTTCTTCGTTTCCAGGGAATGACGGACCTCTGTCGGTTGAACGAAATCGTATTCGATCGCGTATCCCGGCCGGATCATCTGCGAGGATTCCAATCCCGGAATTCGATCGAGGATTTCTCGCTGCACATCGATAGGCAAGCTCGTCGACATCCCGTTGACGTAGATCTCGTGCGTATCGACGCCCTCCGGTTCGAGCACGATCTGATGTCGATCCTTGTCGCGAAACTTGACGACTTTGTCTTCGATCGATGGGCAGTAGCGAGGCCCGATACCCTGGATCTGACCACTGTAGAGCGGTGATCGATTCATGTTCGTCCGAATAAGCTCGTGAACCTTCTCGTTCGTATGCGTGATGTAGCAGCAGATCTTATTTTCTAGAGGCTTTTCTGTTCGCAGAGAGAACGGCGTGGGGTCCAAGTCTCCCGGCTGCCGTTCAAACTGATTGAAATCAATCGAGCGGCGATCGAGTCGTGGTGGTGTTCCGGTTTTCAGTCGGCCCCAATTGAAACCTAACGCGCGTATCGAATTCGCTAACGCGATCGATGCAGGTTCACCGTTCCGTCCGGCAGTGAATGTACGTTCACCAATGTGAATCAGCCCATTCAAGAATGTCCCGGTCGTCAGGATGACCGCTTTCGCGTGAACACGCCGTCCATCCAGAAGCTCGATTCCGATGATGCGACTGTTCTCGAAAATGAGATCGGTTACTTCTGCCTGCTTGATGAAAAGGTTGGGTGTTCCTTCCAGAATCCGCCGCATCACGATACGATAGCCAGCCTTATCTTCCTGAGCGCGCGGCGACCAAACGGCCGGTCCGCGGCTGGTATTCAAGAGTCGGAACTGGATGCCGGCTTCATCCGCAACCACACCCATTATCCCGCCCAAAGCATCTATTTCCCGAACAATATGGCCTTTCGCAATTCCGCCGACAGCAGGATTGCACGACATCTGCGCGATTAGGTCGACATTCATGGTGTAGAGTGCGGTCGTCACTCCCATACGCGCAGCCGCGTGCGCCGCTTCACAGCCCGCATGCCCGGCTCCAACGACGACAACCTCGTACTTCTCATCAAAGGCCATGGTCACTTTCCGATACAGAACGTCGAAAAAATCCGATCCAGGATATCTTCCGTTACGACCTCTCCGGTCAATTCATTCAAAGCCGCGAGCGCACCGTACAAATCCAACAGCAGCATCTCATGCGGAACACCGCTTTGCGACGCGTTGGATGCATTGTTCAACGACGTAATTGCCTTGGACAACGCTTCGTTCTGGCGCGCACTTGTCAGGACGAAATCTTCAGTCAAATCGGAATGACGTTCCATAAGAAAATCGAGAATGGCTCGGCGGAGGTCGTCCATCCCGCAACTCGTCAGCGCGCTGACGCGGACCATCACACTACCGTTTCGGCAACTTTGCAGTGCCTGGGGTAAATCCGATTTATTGATTACAACGATATTGGGAATCGTGGCGGCTTGCTTCAGCACCTCTTCGTCATCGCGATCCAAAGGTCTGGAGCCATCGAGGACGATCAAAGCCAGATCGGCTCCCGCCACAGACTCCAGCGATCGAATCACCCCGATCTGTTCCACTTTGTCCGAAGTCTCCCTTAGACCCGCAGTATCCATCAACCGTAGCGGGATTCCATCCAAGTTCACGACTTCGGCTAAGACATCTCGTGTCGTTCCGGGCACATCGGTGACGATTGCGCGTTCGGACTGCAGAAGCCGGTTAAAAATGCTCGATTTCCCAACATTCGGTTTACCCAGAATGGTTACCCGAACTCCTTCCATCAGGATACGGCCGTAACCAAAGCTCTCCTGGATCGTCGTCAGCGACGCCGATATAGAGTTCGTGCGAGCGAAAACAGCTTCGCCATCCGGAACGTCAACGTCGTCTTCCGCGAAATCGATGCCGGCTTCCAATCGAGCAATGATGTCGAGAAGCGCCTGTTTGATCGGATGGATTCGTTTCGCTCCCGCACCTTCCAACTGCCGGAGTGCAGTACGCGCTTGCTGCTCAGTCTGTGCCTCTACAAACTTGCCGACCGCTTCAGCCTGGATCAAGTCCATCTTCCCGTTCGTGACGGCACGCAGGGTGAATTCACCGGGAGCCGCCGGCCGCGCCCCCGAATCGATTATGGATTTCACTAGCCGGTTCAATGTCAGCGGATTGCCATGGGCGCTGATTTCAATCAGATCTTCACCCGTGTAGGAATGCGGATGTCGTGCGAGGGTAACCACGACCTCATCCAGTATCTCACCGGAAGGTTCATGCCACTTCCCAACTCGAACCTGACGATGCTCCAACGCCTGACTGCCTTTGAAAAGACGGCGGGCAATCTCGACGGCTTGACATCCAGAGATACGAATCACTCCGATCGCGCTTCGGCTTTGAGCTGTGGAAATGGCCACGATCGTCTCATCGGAGGAAATGATCTTGTGTAGGCCCTCAAGCACTGAACTTCACCCATCGCGATCAGTCTTCTTATTTGCCTTCTTGCTGGCTGATGTCTCCGTCCCCGCACCCCAATATTTATTCAAAAAGAACTGTTGGCTGATTCCTACTACATTACTAGTTAGCCAATACAGCATCAACCCGCTCTGGGAGGACCAAAGCAAAACAGCAAGCATCACTGGCATGATCATCATCATTCGAGCTTGCGCTGGATCCACAGCTGTGGGAGTCATCTTCTGTTGGATGATCATTGAGGCGGCCATCGTTAAAGGCATGATGTGGTAGGGATCCGCCTTCGAGAGGTCATGTATCCAAAGCATCCACGGTGCATGTCGTAGCTCGATCGCAACCGAAAGCATCGTATAAAAGGCATATAAAAACGGCATTTGTAGTAGAAGGGGCAGGCAGCCACTCATCGGATTGATGCCGTGTTCTTTGTATACGTTCATCATCTGCGTTTGAATCTCGACACGCTTGGGATCTGTCGGTTTCAGCTTTTTGTACTTGTCTTGAAGCGTCCGCATCTGAGGTTGGATCTTCTGCATTTTCTGCATCGAAACCTGTTGCTTGATGCGAAGCGGAAAGAGCACAAAATTGATGAACAGAGTGAGAAGAATGATGGCCCAGCCAAAATTACCAATAAAGCTATGAATCCATAACAGAGCGTACGTTAAGGGTTTTGCGATGACGCCGAAGAACCCGTAGTCGATGACGGCTTCCAATTGTGGATCCACTCGAGATAGGGTCTTTGGATCCATCGGACCGAGATATAAACGCGTCGGTTGGTCTACAGAAGGGATGAGGACAGAACCTGTTGGCACGGGTTTTCCGTCGTCTCCTGGAAACTCCAGTTTGCGGGTCCTGACGGTAGCGTTTGCGGGGAGGAGGAACATCGCCAAAAAATATTGATCTCGCACCCCGATGCGGTTCACCGTCAATTCTTCAGGGTCCTTCAAACTTGCTACAGCTGTAGTTTTAAACGACGCGCTGTTGGGTCGAACAACGTAGGCTTTCGCAGGATTGTACGGTATCGACTGATCGCCGAAAGCACTCTGCCAGAGGATACTATGGGCTACGGACTTGCCTGAACGAGACACGTTGGACTCAATGGACAGTTGATAGTTCAGGGGATCGAATCCGAACGACTTTTGAACCGACACCTCCGACGATGCAAATTCCATCGCCACTCGAGTATTCTCACGTTTCACCACGAAGTTCGCATTAGAGATCACTTCGTCGAGCTTGGCATCCGAAGTTGAAATCGCCAGCGGCCAACCCACTTTTTCTGCCGATTTCGGGTCGATGAGTTCAATCGGCTTATTGGTGTCGTCTGTGTACAATTTGAGCTTGAAACTTCTCAAAACAGCACCATGATTGCTCAGTGTTGCCGAGTACAAAGCTGTCTCGACGACAACATCCTCAACTTTGTCAGCGACAAGCGGCGCTTCCGGCTGCGACGTTTCCAGTTCCTGCTTGGGAGCCGCCGGTTCGGGAGCTGTCGGTCCGAGGGGGTTACTCCCGCTTGGGACTAACCCCGGTGCCGGTTGCTGCGATGACGCCGGATTAGGTGGCGCAACCGTTCGCTGCGTCAGCAACAATCGCGATGCATAGAACACTGCCATTGATAGGAAGAAAGCGATAAGGACTCGTTTTTCCATGTGGATAATCGTTAGACTCAGCTACCTTACAGGATCAAATCCACCACGACTCAGCGGATGACAGCGCAGCAAGCGACCCAAGGCACATACAACTCCCCGCACCAGTCCAGTGCGTCCCAGCGCTTCAATCGCGAAATCCGAACAGGTTGGTGTAAACCGACAGGCGGAAGGCAGCCATGGAGAGAGTATTAACTTGTATCCGCGGATCGCAAGAATAACCAGTTTGGTGGCTGTAATCATGCCATTCCGTTTAAAACGGAAACCAATTCAGAACAGAGCTCATCGAATGGTCGGTCCAACACCGACCGACGCGGATTAATGACCCAATCAAAACCGACTGGAATACACTCAGCGCTACGCCGGACCATCTCGCGAACCCGCCTCTTGATCCGGTTTCTCTCATAAGCTTTTCCGAGCTTGCGAGGTGCTGTCAAACCGAAGCGACTCCGTTCAAGGCCATTGGGTGTTCCAAACACAACAAAGGAGCGCGATAAACGTTTTGCGCCCCTTTCGTAAACCGTCTTGAATTCTCGTGCGTTGTGCAGCACAAACAGCGCAGCGTGCAACTAGTAATGCTCAACGACAACGCGCTTGCGGCCTTTGTCCCGCCTGGATTTGAGAACCAGTTGGCCTCCGCGGGTCTTCATCCGTGCGCGAAAACCGTGTATTTTTGCGCGACGTCGATTGTTTGGTTGAAAGGTTCTCTTAGGCATCGTGCAACTCTCCTTGAAAAACCTTAAGGTTAACATACGTCCGTTGAAAACGACTTTTGAAAGTGCTAACCTTCCGCGGTTTCTCGCACGCCAATTCGTACTTTTCTCTCGCAGACGTGGATGGGTCTTTTCCACATCTGTGAAAACTTTTGTGGAAATCCGTCTCTTCATTCTATGAATGGTCCATGGACACCTGGCAGCAAGTTCTGAACGTTATCGAAAAAAAAGTTAATCAACAAAGCTTCAATACGTGGTTCAAACCGACGCAACTTCTCAAACACGACGGACGTGCGTTGTACGTACGTGTGCCCAGCGTCTATTTTCAGGATTGGCTCAACGATCACATCGACGTCGTGCTTGATGCGGCGCGAGCCGTCGGCATCGGTGAGATTGAAGTGGTCTATATAATCGAACCAAAAACTGTCGAGAAGGAACCCACGCCTTCCCAAGGCAGCCTCGATTTCGAATCCATTGAAAACACGCTCAATCCCAAGTACACGTTTGAAACTTTCGTTGTTGGATCATCAAATCAGTTCGCGCACGCTGCAGCCCTAGCTGTCGCCGAACGCCCTTCAAAGGCGTATAACCCACTTTTCATTTATGGTGGGGTCGGGCTGGGAAAGACTCACCTGATGCATTCGATCGGTCACGCGATCAAGCTCAAGAACCGCGAACTCCGACTGACGTACGTCTCGACGGAAAAGTTCACAAACGAGATGATCAACGCCATTCGTCACGATAAGATCCTGAGTTTTCGCGAACGGTATCGTAACAATGACGTCCTCATGATCGATGACATCCAATTCATCGCCGGCAAGGAACGCACTCAGGAAGAATTCTTCCACACGTTCAATTCCCTGTATGATGCTCAAAAACAGATCATCATTTCCGCCGATTGTCCGCCACGGAATATTCCAACACTCGAAGAACGATTGCATTCGCGCTTCGAATGGGGCCTTATCGCGGACATTCAGCCACCAGATCTTGAAACCAAAGTTGCGATTATTAAAAAGAAAGCCGAGCGGCAGAACATTGGAGTCCCTGACAACGTAGCAATGTATATCGCCAGCAAGATCAAATCTAATATTCGTGAGCTCGAGGGTGCGCTTGTCCGATTGATCGCGTACTGCGCTCTGACAAATTCAGACATCACCCTGCCAATGGCGCAGGAAACGTTACGCGATATTCTAGGTTCAGGTGACCGTGCGATAACGGTCGAGATGATTCAGAAAGCCGTTGCGGATCGCTTTCAGATGCGTGTTCCGGATCTCAAAGCGAAAAACAACTCAAAAGCCGTGGCTCTGCCACGTCAGATTGCAATGTATCTTTGCAAACGACTGACGGGCTTTTCGCTTCCGCAGATTGGTCGCGAATTTGGACACAAACACCATACAACGGTGCTGCACTCGATCAACAAAATAGAGTCGCTACGGCAGGAAGATCGTGAGATAAACCAGATCATTCAATCGTTGTTGGATTCTTTCAAATGACTTTTCCATCAGCATTGTTAATGAAGTGTGAAAATCGGATGGACCTGTTCCGTCAACAGTTCATCCACAATGAAAACGCACCATTTTCGACAGTCTGTTTGGGCTCTAATAGAGCAGCGCCATTGTACTTACTGACAGATTGACGAAATTCACAGGAACTACGACTACGGTTTCCTAAAGTAAATAGTATGGAATTTACAGTCAGAAAATTTGATCTCCTTCAAGAACTGACACTGATACAAGGCGTCGTTGAACGTAAAACAACCATACCGATCCTGGCAAATGTGCTCATGCATACCGAAGGTGGTGAACTCGGTATTGCAGCAACCGATCTGGAGATTGGACTGAAATCGATGACGCCCGCGAAAACAACCGTTCCCGGAACCATTACACTTCCGGCAAAACGCCTTTTCGAGATTGTGCGTGCCCTTCCAGATAAAGAGATCAAATTCAAACGAGGAGATGCGAACTGGATAACTGTAACGTGCGGATCCAGCCGATTTCGAATTGCCGGCTTACCGCAGGAGGATTTTCCGGCGCTCTCCCAGCCGAAGGGAGCTACCGTAAGAATTCCAGCGGATGTTTTGGCGAAGCTGATCATTCGAACAATTTTTGCCATCAGCACCGAAGATTCGAAATACACGCTGAGCGGCGCGTTACTCGTGATGAAACCTGGATCGATCACCATGGTCGCAACGGACGGACATCGGTTGGCACACATCGAAAAAGTTGAGGCAATGGAAGACCTGACGGAAGAAATCAAGGTCCTTGTTCCCAAAAAGGCAATGTCCGAAATTGTTCGCATTGTTTTGGAAACAGCCGATACAGAAACCGTTGTATTCTCACGTGACGACAATCACCTTTTCTTTGATATGGGTCGGCGTCTGCTTATTTCACGGATGCTGACGGGCCAGTTTCCCAACTACGAAGCAGTATTGCCACGCTCTAACGACCGGACGTTTGCTGTCGATCGTGAAGAAATCGCCTCAGCGATAAGGCGAGCCGCAATCCTTTCCGATGAGCGTTCCAAGACGGTGAAATTGACCGTTACGAATTCGGCTCTTGAAATCAGTGCAAGCCATTCCGACCTCGGTGAAGCCCATGAAACCATGGAAATCGACTATAACAAGGAAGATTTACAAGTCGGCTTCAATCATCAGTATCTGATTGAATTCCTAACAACTTCCGATGATCCGGAGATCAGCTTCGAGTTTAAAGACAGCGAAAGTGCGGCCCAGTTGAGGAGCCTTCCTTCAACGGAGTACAACTATCGATACGTCGTCATGCCGATGCGAATCTGAGGATCCGAAACGAATCCAAAGATGTTGTAGAAACCCCAGGTTCCGACCACAAGTAATTTGCCTTTTCTGATCCCTCAAATACAAAGTTTGAGGTCCCGAAAGCTGCTCTTGATCTGCTAAAATAAAGGTTATTTTTCACGCGCCCTTTTATTCCCCCGGCGTTCCCATTATCCAGATAGGTACAAGAACTAAATGGCTGAAAGACTAGAAGATCGCGGCAGTGAAAACACGTTGCCGCTGCAAAACCCAACCGACTACAGCGCTGAACATATCAAGGTCCTCGAGGGGCTTGAAGCGGTACGCAAACGGCCCGCGATGTACATCGGTTCCACGGGCATAGATGGTCTTCATCATCTGGTCTACGAAATCGTTGATAACTCAATTGATGAAGCGCTGGCCGGGTTCTGTTCCGAAGTGCATGTCATTATCCACATCGAAAATTCAGTCACTGTGATCGACAATGGACGCGGCATTCCTACTGAGATCATGCCGAAAGAAGGCAAGCCCGCGGCCGAGATTGTTCTCACGAAACTTCATGCCGGCGGCAAGTTCGACAACTCCGCGTATAAGGTTTCCGGAGGACTTCATGGCGTAGGCGTGTCCGTTGTCAACGCGCTTTCGGAAAGGCTGAACCTCGAGATTTGGCGAGGCGGAAAAGTTTATGTCCAGTCTTACAAGCGCGGTGTGCCGCAGGCGCCGCTCGAGGTTACAGGGCATACCGATAGGCGAGGGACAAAAGTAACCTTCAAGCCGGACCTCGAAATCTTCGAGACGACCGAGTTCAGTTTCGACGTACTGTCGCAACGGCTACGCGAACTCGCATTCCTGAACAAGGGCGTGCTGATCACGATCGAAGACGAGCGAACCGAGAAGAAACATGAGTTTCATTACACGGGCGGAATCATTTCTTTCGTCGAGCACCTGAACAAGAACAAGATTCCGCTCCATGAGAAAGTGATCTATTTTCAGGGCGTTCGTGAGGGCATCGATCTTGAGATTGCTTTGCAGTACAACGACAGCTATCAAGAACAGATCTTCACGTTTGCCAACAATATCAACACCCATGAAGGCGGCACGCATCTTATCGGCTTCAAGTCCGCCCTTACGCGTACGCTGAACAACTACGCCGTCGCCAACAATCTCTTCAAAGAATTGAAAGAGAATCTTTCGGGCGACGACGTGCGCGAGGGTTTGGTCTGCGTAATTAGCGTGAAGCTACCGAATCCCCAATTTGAAGGTCAGACGAAGACCAAATTGGGAAACAGCGAAGTAAAGGGCATCGTCGAGACGCTCGTCAACGACGGCTTGACTCAGTTCCTCGAGCAGAACCCAACCGTATCCAAGAAAATTATTGGTAAGGCCATTGAAGCTGCTCGCGCCCGCGAGGCTGCCCGGCGCGCGCGTGAACTGGTTCGCCGCAAAGGCGCGCTCGATAGTATGTCCCTGCCGGGGAAGTTGGCGGACTGTCAGGAGCGTTCGCCCGAACTCTCTGAAATCTTCATTGTGGAGGGCGATTCGGCCGGTGGCTCGGCGAAACAGGGCCGCGACCGCCGAACCCAGGCCATACTTCCCATCAAAGGAAAGATTCTGAACGTTGAGAAGGCCCGATACGACAAGATGCTCACGCACCAGGAAATTGTGGCGATGATCACTGCGTTGGGTACAGGGATCGGCCAGGACGACTTTGATGTTTCAAAGCTGCGATACCACAAAGTCATCATCATGACGGACGCGGACGTCGATGGATCGCACATCCGGACGCTGCTCCTGACGTTCTTCTACCGCCAAATGGGAGAGTTGGTCGAGCGAGGACATGTGTTCATCGCTCAACCGCCGCTGTTCAAATTGAAGAGAGGAAAAAGCGAACAATACATCAAAGACGAACGGCAGATGGGCAAGTTTCTGCTCAAGAAGGCTACCGAGAACCTGCACATCGAAATTGAGAAGACGGCCAAATCCATCGAAGGCCGCGAGCTCACGAACTTTCTCGAAAAACTCATCGAACTGAACAACGTTTTCACGCGAGTGGATCGCCATCTTCGCGATGCGCGCGTCGTTGACCTTTTACTCACTCTGGCCGCCGATGGCCGCGGATTCCTTGGTGACAAGCAGCGCATGCAGGTGCTCGCGGCTAAAATTCAGGAACTGGGCTACACGACGGAGGTCTCCACCGACGAGGAGCACAGCGTCGAAAAACTCATGTACCGTCAGGGCAGTCAGTCACCGCGACTTATCGGCTATCAACTCCTCTCGAGCGCCGAGTATCAACGACTCCTGGCCTTGCATAAGAGCATTGGCGATCTGGATCATCCGCCGTTCAAGCTGAAATTCGACTCACCGACGACTGTTACAGTCAATAGTCGGCAAGCGTTGATCGATCACATCATGGAGTTGGGCAAGAAGGATCTCCAGATCCAGCGCTATAAGGGCTTGGGCGAAATGAATCCGGAACAGTTGTGGGAGACCACCATGGATCCGGAAAAACGAACACTTCTTCAGGTTCAGATTAAAGACGCTGTGCAGACAGGAGAAATCTTCACCATCCTCATGGGTGACGCCGTCGAACCGCGACGACAATTCATTGAAGAAAACGCACTCGAGGTCAAGAACCTCGACATCTAGTCGATAACCTGGGAAAACAATGGCAGACGAAATCACACCGCCGTTACCGCCGACACCTCCCTCAGGCAATCTCATACCGATCAACATTGAAGATGAGATGCGGCGTTCGTACGTCGATTACGCGATGAGCGTGATCATTGGACGTGCGCTTCCAGACGTACGAGATGGTTTGAAGCCCGTTCATCGTCGAATTCTGTACGGAATGCGTGAAATGGGTTTGGCATCGAATCGCGCATACCGGAAATGCGCCAAGATCGTCGGCGAGGTGATGGGCAATTACCACCCGCACGGCGACAGCCCGATCTACGAAGCGTTGGTTCGAATGGCGCAGGATTTTTCATATCGTTACCCGCAGGTTGACGGGCAAGGTAACTTCGGGTCCGTCGATGGCGATCCGCCGGCGGCCATGCGCTACACCGAAGCGCGACTCGCAGCGTTTGCCGAAGCGTTGCTCGAAGACATCGAGAAGGAAACCGTCGACTTCGTTCCCAACTACGACGAAGAGCGAGAGGAACCCGCATATCTGCCAAGCAAGGTTCCTAACCTTCTCGTGAATGGATCGAATGGAATTGCGGTTGGCATGGCGACCAACATGCCGCCACACAATCTGAATGAAGTTTGTGAAGCCACGATTCACCTGATTAATAACCCGAACGCCACGTTTGATGAGCTTCATCAACTCATCACCGGACCCGATTTTCCGACTGCCGGTTTCATTTATGGCCGGGCCGGAATCCGACAGGCATACAGAACCGGTCGCGGGCAGATCACGATGAGAGCGCGAGCGGTCATCGAGCGGCAGGGCAAGGATCGCGAGATCATCGTCATTACGGAAATTCCGTATCAAGTGAATAAAGCCCGGCTGATCGAAAAGATCGCAGAGTTGGTTACGGAAAAGAGACTCGAGGGGATCTCCGATGTTCGCGACGAGAGCGACCGTCATGGCATGCGCGTGGTCGTCGAGCTCAAACGGGGTGAACAGTCGCCCGTCGTCTTGAACAACCTTTACAAGCTCACGCCGATGCAATCCTCATTCGGCGTAATCAATCTCGCAATCGTCAATGGTCAGCCTAAAGTTCTGACGTTGATCGAACTGTTGCGGCTGTTCATTGATCACCGCGTCGATGTCGTTCGGCGTCGCACCCAGTTTGAATTGCGGCAGGCTGAAGCCCGAGCCCACATTCTCGAAGGAATACAAAAAGCGCTGGATCACATTGACGAGATCATCACTTTGATCCGCGCGTCAAAAACCACGTCCGAAGCTCGCGACGGACTGATCCAGCGTTTCGAGTTCACGGAAGTTCAGGCGAAAGCCATCCTCGAAATGCAGCTGCAGCGCCTGACCAGCCTCGAGCGGCAGAAAATTCTCGATGAATTGAAAGAGCTCAGTGAGAAGATAGCCGAACTGCGGGAAATACTTGCCAATGACGTGAAACTCCGCGGCGTCATCGTTAAGGAACTCCGGGAAGTTCAGAAGAAATATGGCGACGACCGGCGAACCGCGATCGTCGACGAAGAGGGCGAGATCCGACTCGAGGATCTCATCGCTGAAGAAGACGTCGTGCTAACCGTGACCCACACCGGTTACGTCAAGCGGACGCCGCTCTCCGTTTATCGCAGCCAGGGACGTGGCGGAAAAGGGCGTATTGGGATGAAGACCCGCGAAGAAGACGTTGTCACCAACGTCTTCGTGGCGAACACGCACAGCTTTGTTTTGGTGTTTACAGATCGCGGGAAGTTGTACTGGCTCAAGGTGTACGAAATACCCGACGTCGGTGTGGCAGGCAAGGGCAAAGCGATCGTCAACCTCGCCAATCTAACCCCCGATGAAAAAGTGCGCGCGCTTCTTTCGGTGACTGGCTTCGATCCAAGTGTTTCGGTCGTAATGGCGACGCGAAACGGTCAGGTCAAGAAGACCTCCCTGGATGCCTTCAGTAATCCGACGGCACGGGGCATCATTGCTATGGGCGTCCCCGACGATGATGAATTGATCGCAGCTGAATTAGTCTCTGCCCAAGAAACGGTGTTTATCGGAACACATGACGGAATGTGTATCCGGTTCCCGCATGACGATGTTCGCGAAATGGGACGGCAAGCCTATGGCGTCATCGGAATCCGGCTCGCTGAAGGTGATTACGTTGTCAGCATGATCGCGACGTCGAGCGAGGAAGACAAGGTGCTCTCCGTCACCGAACAAGGATTCGGAAAGCGCACCAGCGTCGAGGAATATAGGACGCAAAGCCGCGGCGGCAAGGGAATCATCAACGTCAAAACCACCAGCAAGAATGGAAAGGTCGTGTCGATCATGCGAGTCAAGGAAGACTCCGACGTCCTGGTGATGACCGCCAACGGAAAACTCATTCGAGTCCGTTCCGCCGATATTCGCGCCGTCGGGCGAGCCACCCAAGGCGTCAAACTAATCAACCTGGATGACGACGACAAGGTGACAGCAGCGACTCTCATCGCGGGTGAAAACGGGAAGGACGAACCACTCGACGCCGCCGGGCCGACCGTTCACTGAAGGGGCTGTGGCCCACAGTTCGGGCCACTAGGTCGCGGGTCCTCGTTTTCCGGTCACAAAATCCCAGCTGATTCGCGGTGCAGACAGAAACAGTTTCTTCTTCAAGCCGACGTAGCTTTGATTACCCGCAATGACATTCCCAAGGATCGTTTTCAGAGTCCGGCTGCGATCTGAAAACTGAATCGTCCTTTTCTTGAAATCCGCCCCCAGGAACGAGCTGCCGTAAAAGCGCCGATACATCTGCGCTGCCCGCGAGAGTTCCCGGCCGATTTCGTTCCAGGCTTTTTCGGCGTAAGCAATCGGCCGGTCGATGTTCTCGGCGAGAAGTTGTGCTGATTTGAAGGCGAAATGAATTCCTTCACCCGTAATGGGATCGGCGAAACCGGCGGCATCACCGATCAATGCCCAATGATCTCCGGTAAGTCTATTTGTACGCCATGCGCGAGGACTTAAGCACGGAACAGGCGCGCTGTAAAATTCCGCGTGATTCATCACGTCGGCCCCGAGGTCCGCGACGATAAAGTTCGATAGAAGCGTCTTGGCCCGCGAAGTCCAGCCAGGGTCGCTGCGCGTGATCAAGCCGTACGAAGTGTGATTCGGACGCGGAAACGACCAGATATAACCTTCAAAGTCCGGTACGAAGAAAACCTTCATGTGCGATGAAACCGTGCCCGGTATGAAGTAACCGAGCGTGACGCTGAGGTCTTCAGGAGTCAAACCCGTGCTCACGCTGCGCCGCACAAGGCTTGTCGCGCCGTCGGCGCCCACAAGGAAATCCGCGTGTATGTCCGATTCGCGTGTGATCAGTGTCCAGCCGCGTCCGTCGGGTGTGATTTTCGACACCCGCGTTTTCACAAACGAGACTCCGGATTCGATCGCGCGGTCCAAAAGGTACTTGCCGAGATCGCGTCTGGAAACGACCGCGAGAGGCTGTTCCGGCTGAACGGTAACAGAATTGCGATCACCAAAGTAGATTGTGATGCGGTCGATGTACTGCCGCGGCAGATCGGACTGAAATATGGAGAAACTTGACAGCGCTTTGGCAGTGACCCCACCGCCGCAGGGTTTCTCCCAGGGAGCTTGAGAATCGATGAGCGTGACCGCATGTCCTCGACTTGCCAGCTCAATTGCCGCCCAACTCCCTGCAGGTCCTGCTCCGATTATGGTGATGTTCATGCTGGAACGGCGTCTATCTTACCATGGCGCGATGGAGTGATTTGATGATCCAACCGACGCGACGAAGTATCCCTGAAGGACATCTAATTCGAAATCTTTTTCACACGCTGACAGTCCGCGGATTCGAACAAACGAACCTGCGGGACCGTGAAACGATCCACTATGTTGTGGATCTGCTCACCAACTTTGTTGATGTTAGGAATCTCCAACGCGTGAAGGACGATTCCGGACGCGAGCTCGAGACCGTTTCCGAGATTGTGAGACGCGCCGGCGAAACGATGTCCCGGGAGCAGAGGCGGGCCTTCTATCAGCATGTGGGGGACCTGATGCTATTTCGACTCGGTCTGTACCCCGAGAGTCTGACATACGGCCGTCACACCGTTAGCGCTGATTTCTACGCGGACCAGGGACGCCGCTGTTACAACATCGCGTCCGCCACAGACCCATCGCGGCACGCGATTGTCTTCCGGAAGCTGTCGGACCAGTTCGAAAGGTGCGTCGTTGGTCTCAATTGGGTCAAGTTGTACATTAACGACCCGTTCTATCAATATGTTTTCCGCGAGTTCGGGGTGACTTAGTAGAATATCGCCAGGTGGCGAAAAACAAGATCTCCGTCGTCGAGTATCTCAACTCTGTGCCTCTCGCATGGGGCATCGTCGAAGACCAATCAAAGGACCAGTTCGAGACCGTATTCAGCACACCTGCTGAATGTGCAGACCAACTGGCCGGCGGTCGCGTGGACGTCGGTTTGATCCCCTCGATCGAGTTTCAGCGAATCCAGGGAACAAAAATCGTACCGGGGGCTGCCGTCGCGTCGCGTCATCGCGTTAAAAGCGTGCTGCTGGTCAGTGAACTGCCATTATGGCGAGTGCGCACGGTCGCGCATGACAAGGGGTCGCGCACGTCGGTCGCTCTCGCTCAAATCGTATTCCACGAGTTTTACAAGACGCGTCCTGCCTTCCGTCCGGCCGAACCGGACGTTTCGAACATGCTGGCCACAAGTGACGCTGCGCTCATCATCGGCGATGTGGCCTTGAAGTTCATGGAGCAGAACGAAATCCCGCGTATCGAGAACCAGAAACCGCTGGTGCGACATGGATCCGAGCCGCTTCAGATCTTCGACTTGATGGAGCGGTGGCAGGTTCTCACGGGTTTGCCCTTCGTGTTTGCTTTCTGGGCAGTACGTCAGGGTTTTACTGACGGAAACGTCGTGGAAGCGCTGAACAGGTCCCGCGACGTGGGCGTTGCGAGCATTCCGAAGATTGCCGAGCGGTACGCGGACAAGCTGGGCATCAAGAAAGAGTTCATCGAACAGTACCTCGAGCGGAATGTGTACTATTACATGGAACAGTCGTGTATCGACGGTTTGAATCTCTTTTACGAAAAGGCCGCCCAGTCGGGCGTAATCAGGTCTACACGCAAGCTCGAATTCATATGAAATCCACGAATGCCATATTGGAATCGGCCCGGGAAGGAAAGCGAATAACATTCGATGAAGCCGTAAACCTCTTCGAAAACGCCGACCTCCTGGATCTTGCCGATGCAGCGGATCAGACCCGCCAACGGCTTCATCCGGATGGTGTGATCAGCTACATCATCGATCGAAATATCAACTACACGAACGTTTGCAAAGAATTCTGCAGCTTCTGCGCTTTTTATCGCGTGAAGGGCGATGCGGAAGCCTATGTTCTGCCCGACCACGTCATTTTCAAGAAGATCGAAGAAACGTTGCAGCTTGGGGGAACGGGCATCCTGATGCAGGGCGGAGTGCATCCGGACCTCAAAATCGATTACTACGAACATCTCCTTTCTGGAATCAAGTCCAGATACAAGATTCATTGCCACTGTTTCTCTCCGCCTGAAATCCTGAATATCGCTCGAGTCTCGAAATTAACTGTGGGCGACGTTTTTACGAGATTGAAACAAGCGGGCCTCGATTCCATGCCGGGTGGCGGCGGTGAAATTCTTGACGACGAAATTCGAAACGACATCAGTCCGCTAAAGTGCAAGACCGACGAGTGGCTGATGGTGCATCGAGAGGCTCATAAATTGGGCCTTCGAACGACGGCCACGATGATGATCGGCGTCGGTGAAAATATTTATCACCGAATCCGACATCTTCAGCGAGTCCGGGATCTTCAGGACGAAACGGACGGGCTCACCGCGTTCATCCCGTGGACGTTCCAACCGGAGAACACGCCCCTTGGTGACAGACACCTGCCCGAGGTGACGGCAACAGAGTACCTGCGACTGCTCGCGTTGTGCCGCATCTTCTTCGACAATATTCCAAACGTTCAAGTCTCCTGGCTGACGGTTGGATTAAAGGTCGGCCAGGTCGGTCTTCGATTTGGCGTGAACGATATGGGCAGCATCATGATCGAAGAGAATGTCATCAGCGCAGCGGGTGCGAAAAACCGCGCCAATGAAGCCGAACTTCGCCGGGTCATTACCGACGCCGGCTTCATTCCTCGACAACGCACAACGCTCTACGAGCGTTACGTGAATTAGCTATTTGGGCGTTTTTTGTGCCAGCGTTCCAATGGCGTATAAAGCAAACAGCATCGCGTTGTAAGACGTGTGCACCACAAGGCTCGGGAGGATTGAGCCGGACTGGTTCCGGATGAACGCGAGTGTGTAACCGACCGCGAAGATCAGAGCAATCGCCACCCAGTTTCCCCACAACTGAAATGCGTGAAGCAACGCAAACAGAAACGCCGTGACCGGTATGGCCACGCCCGGGCCGGCCATATCGCCGAACACTTTAAAGAGAAATCCGCGAAAGATGATCTCCTCAAACAGAGGGGCGATGGCAATTCCGAAGAATGCAAACACATAAAGAGAACGTGTGGACGACAACAGCTTCTCGATCGGCGTCTGATTCGGCATCGGAAAGAGACTCGAAGCCAGAATCACCGTGATCGCCAACGTTACGCCGAGCGATACCAACGATCCGGTACTGAATTGATGCTGCCGTCTCCAGTTGATGGTTTCGAGAAACGGCCGTCCGCGGACGACCTTTACGAGAAACAGGATGAATGTCACCAGCACAAGGTCCATCAGGCCCTGGAGCACGATCTGATGAACCGCGGTGAGATCGGTGAAACGTAAGCCCGGTCGGAAAAACCGGATCACATAAATCGCTGCGAAGGGAAATACGAGAACGGTTCCGAGGAAGAACGTCGCAAAGATGATGAAATCCCCTGCTCCCCAGGCTGGCGGCGGTGGCTCGTGTGGTTCTGGTTCAAACATTTACTTATCGTTTGCCAAAGCGCCTTTGAGGGCAGCGGCCAGCAACGGAATCAGTATTTCATGATGGCCGGTCAATGCTACGGATTGGCCTGAATGTTGAGTCGGCCGCTTCAGCACGTTTTGAGTCGGCCGATAGTGCTGAATGAAATCGAGATTTGCGGTCGTGAATTCGCCGAGCTCGAAACCCAGGTTGCGGACAATCGAAATCGCTTTCAGAAAAACTTCAGGAAGGATGACTGCAGAACCCAGATTCAAGTAAACACCACCGGCGTTTAATTCTTTCGTCATCGTACAGAGCAATCGAAAATCGCGGTACGTGGTCTCGCCGAGGCTGGCGCCGGAGGTCGACGGGTGGATGTGGATGATGTCGGTGCCGACGGCAACGTGTACCGTTACCGGTATGTTGTGATGATACGCCTGCGCCAGAATGCTCAAGGCGTCGTACGAAAACGGCGGCTGGTTGCGATGAATGAAGCGTCCAAGGCTTTCGCCCATTCCGATTCCGTTGGCCGCCCCTTCGTTGATCGCGGCATTCATGAACTCGCCGGTTTCGCGCGCGGTTCCGAATCGTCCGGAATCGATCTGGTCTTCGACCTCTTCCGACGTCGCGCCTCGAAACGCGACTTCAAAATCGTGGATGGCCGCCGATCCGTTCATGGCGATGCCTGTGACGAATCCGTGAAACATCAAATCATTGATGATCGGGCCCAGCCCGACTTTGATCACGTGGCCGCCAAGTCCCCAGATGATCGGTTTGCGTGACGTGCGGGCGTAGAGAATGGCGCGAATCAGCGTCCGAAGGTGATCGCCGGCGAGGATGTGTGGAAGCTTGGAGACGAGTGCGAGAACGTTTTCTGAACCGTCCATCGGTTTTCCGAACATGCCGGCGTGGACCTTACTTTTGCGCGACTCGATGGGATACGTCGAGATGCCATCGAAATCCAGAGGCAGAAACGGATACTTGGATTCCACGATCAGGCTCGCGTGTACTTGTCGGGAAACAGGATTCGATCGACCAGTTCGCACAGGATGTGGCCGATCATGATATGCGTTTCCTGAATACGCGGCGTGTGCCGGCTCGGAACGCAGAAAAGGACTTCCACCAGGTTTTTCATCTTGCCACCACTCTCACCGGTCAAGCCAATCGTGTACAGACCTTTCGATCGGGCGGCATCGAGGCCCTTCACGACATTGGCGGAGTTCCCGCTGGTTGAAATTGCAACCGCGGTGTCGCCGGGTTGCGCCAGACCCGCGATTTGCCGCGCGAACACATGGTCAAAGCCGTAATCGTTTGAAAGGGATGTCAACGTTGAAGTGTCTGTCGCCAACGATAAGGCTGGAAGCGGGTCACGATCCGGAATGAAACGTCCCACGAACTCTGCAGCGATGTGCTGGGCGTCTGCAGCGCTGCCTCCGTTACCGAAGAGCAGCACTTTCTTTCCGGCCCGAAAGCCATGAGCGATGACCGCAGCGGTTTCGGCGAGACGAGCCGCATTCTCAGCGAAGAAACGAGTCTTCACTTGAATACTCTCCGCCACCATTTCGTGAACAAGATCAGAACCGGTCTTCGTGTGAGACATTTAATTCAGCGAGTAGCCGGAGTTTCGCGGGCGGGCGAAAACGTCAGCCAAAGCCTGTCCAGTATAGGATTTTTTCGACTTCGATACCTGCTCGGGTGTCCCTGACGCCATAAGGCGTCCGCCCTGAGCGCCACCATCAGGTCCGAGATCGATGACCCAATCAGCGGTCTTAATGACGTCCAGATGGTGTTCGATAATGATTACCGTGTTGCCGAGGTCTGTCAATCGGGTCAAAACATCGAGGAGTTTCTTAACGTCCTCGAAATGCAGTCCGGTCGTCGGCTCATCGAGTATGTACACCGTTCGGCCGGTCGCGCGACGGCTTAGTTCCTTTGCGAGCTTGATGCGTTGCGCTTCGCCGCCGGACAAAGTGGTGGCCTGCTGTCCGAGCCCGATATAACCCAATCCAACGTCGACTAACGTTTGCAGTTTCGATTGAACCTGCGGAATGCTGCTCAAAACATTCAAGGCATCGGCGACGGTAGAGTTGAGCAAGTCCGAAATCGACAGTCCTTTGAAGTGAATAGACAGCGTCTCGCTGTTGTAGCGTTTTCCTCGGCACACCTCGCAGGAAACGTAAACGTTCGGCAGGAAACTCATCTCGATTTTGCGAAGGCCGTCGCCCTGGCATGCTTCACACCGGCCGCCCTTTACATTGAAACTGAAACGTCCGGCTTTATAACCGCGCGCCCTCGACTCCGGCAGCATGGCGTAGAGCTCGCGAATCGGCGTGAATACACCGGTGTACGTCGCAGGATTCGACCGCGGAGTGCGGCCGATCGGCGATTGATCAATTTCGATCACCTTGTCGATGTGCTCCAGTCCTTCGATCGTCTTGTGGGATCCGGGCTCGTCGAGTGCGCGATACAAATGCCGGGCGAGCGTTTTGTAGAGGATTTCATTAACAAGTGTGGATTTTCCGGAGCCGGAGACGCCGGTCACCACGGTCATCAATCCCAGCGGAAAGGAAATGTCGAGATTCTGGAGGTTATGCTCGGACGCCCCGCGGATGACGATGGCTTTACCGTTCGCCGATCGCCGGCGGTGCGGCACGGCAATCTCCAAACGGCCGGACAAGTACTGTCCTGTAAGACTGTTCTCATTCTGCGCAATGCTCAGCGGCGTTCCCGCCGCGACGAGATGCCCTCCCTCCGTGCCGGCGCCCGGCCCGAGGTCGATCACATAATCCGCACGTCGAATGGTGTCCTCGTCGTGCTCGACAACGACAACGGTATTGCCGAGGTCCCGCAACTCCTCGAGCGTTGCAAGGAGTCGCGAGTTGTCTTTGTGATGAAGTCCGATCGAAGGCTCGTCGAGAACGTACAAAACGCCTCGAAGTTTCGATCCGATCTGAGTCGCAAGCCGGATGCGCTGACTTTCGCCGCCGGAAAGCGTGTTCGCTGCTCGATCGAGACTGAGATAGCTGAGTCCAACTGCATCGAGGAATTCCAGCCGCTCACGGATTTCACCCACAACCCTTCCAGCGATGATCAGTTCACGAGAGTTCAGTTGGAGAGTGGAAAAGAAGTTGATGCAGTCCGTGATCGGTAACGAGGCGATTTCTGCTATCGCTTTGCCGGCCACTCTCACGGCAAGACTTTCCGGTTTGAGACGGGTTCCATTGCATGCGGAGCACGGTTTCGTCACCATGAACTCCGCAAGATCTTCTGCTATCGGGCTGTCCTGATCGTACTGCGCGTTGAGAAGGTCGATGATTCCGTCCAACTTTTTGCCCCGATCCTTGAACCCGTAAAGAATCGTGTTCTGCGCTTTTGGCGAGAGTTGGTCGTATGGAACGGATAAATCGATACTGACCTGCTCCGCGATTCTTTGGACCCGCTCTTCAAGGTCGATATCGAACCACCCTGCTGTTTGAGCAAGTCCACCGGTTAAGAGAGGACGGGTCGGATCGGCGATGATGCGTCCGGGATCGAAATCGAACTTCATGCCGAGACCGTGACAGGTCTCGCAGGCGCCGTAAATGCTGTTGAAGGAAAATGTGCGAGGTTCGATGGCGGGCATACTGATACCGCAATCGATGCAGGCCGCCTTTTCGGAGTAGAGACGTTCTTCGCCATCGACAATCGCAACAAGAACCACGCCTTTCGCCAACTTGACTGCCTGTTCGATGGACGCCTCGAGACGCTTCTCGAAGTCCTTCTTGATCAGGAGTCGATCAACGACGATCTCGATATTGTGATTCCTTTTCCTATCGAGATCGACAGGCTCATCGAGACTGTGAAGCACGCCGTCAATACGAGCCCGCACAAAACCAGATTTGGCGTAACCCAGGAGCTGCTTTTTGAATTCGCCTTTTCGGCCACGAACGATCGGCGCGAGGATCATCACCCGCTCGCCCTCGGGGAGAGACTTCAGATTACGAACGATCTGGTCGGGACTCTGCTTTGAAATTGGATTTCCGCAGTTGTAGCAGTGCGGCACTCCGATCGATGAAAACAGGAGCCGCAGGTAGTCGTAAATTTCGGTGACGGTTCCCACCGTCGACCGCGGACTTCGGCTTGCGGTTTTCTGCTCGATGGAGATCGCCGGCGACAACCCTTCGATCGAATCGACGTCCGGCGGTTCCAGCCGATCCAGAAACTGCCGCGCATACGCCGAAAGCGATTCGACGTAGCGCCGCTGGCCCTCGGCATAGATCGTGTCGAACGCCAGACTGGATTTTCCGGACCCACTCAAACCTGTAATGACCGTAAGTTTGTTGCGTGGGATCTCAACGTCGACATCTTTGAGGTTGTGCTGTCGCGCTCCGCGGACCGTTATGTTGCGAATGACACCCGGCATAGGCAGACAATCCAAGTTGGACGAAAACTCTACATTCTACCGGAAGACGCTCCAGCGTGCTGCAAGGCTTTTCGATAGCGGACTTCAAAAACGCTTGTTGGTGACAAACGTTTAAGGCTAAATTTCCTTCGCATCCAAGAGAACAAACAAAAAAAGAGTTCCGCCTTAACATCGAAGAAAAAGCAACCACCTTCGGTACAGTCACGGCAGCCGACGCGGCGAGGACAGTCACCCTGATAGGACGAATCACTTTCTGAAGGTGGAAGCTATCCGCCGAGAGCCTCCCAGCGCTGGTTGAGCTCGGCGTAGAGCCCGTCCAGCGAGTGCTTCAGTTCGTCGTAGCGGCGGTGAATCGTCTGCCAGTTTGCGGACGGGTCGGGGTTTTGGAAAGAGAGCTCAAGAGTCTTGAGTTCATCTTCAACGGCTGCGATCTGTGATTCGAGCTCAGCCGCTTCCTTTTGCAGCCGTTCGCGCTTGTTCTTGCTCATGCCGGCATCCGTTTTAGACTGGCCCGCGTCCACGGCTACACGCGACACGGCCTCTTCCGGCGGTTTTGCCAGCCACTCCTCGAATGCGCTCAGGCGATCGAATACGTACGCCCGGCCGTTTTCGATGTACATCAGATGGGACGCGAGCTTCTGAACCAGGTACCGGTCGTGAGTCACGAAAAGGATCGTGCCGGGATAAGCGGCTAACGCACTCTCCAACGCCTCTCGAGACGCAATATCCAGGTGATTTGTCGGTTCGTCGAGGGCAAGAAGCTGAGGCGCTTCATAGATGATCTTGGAAAGCATCAGCCGCGACTTCTCTCCGCCACTCAACGTGCCGACCCGTTTGAAAATATCCTCGCCGCTGAAAAGAAATTGTGCGAGGTAGCCTCGAAGTTCGCCGTCGGTTGCCGAGCTGTCGAGGTCGCGAATCTCATCGATAACTGTGGCTGAAGGGTTCAAATCCTGCAGCTGTTGATCGTAATAGCCGACATCCAGCGCGTCGTTCCAATCGATCTCGCCATCGGTTGGAGGAAGCTGTGCCGTTAGTGTTCGAAGCAACGTCGTTTTGCCGGAACCGTTGGCGCCGAGAATGGCCCATCGTTCAGTACGCTGAACTTCGAAATGAATAGACTGGACGAGAGTGGAGTCGCCATAGCCGACCGATAGGCCGCGAGTTGTGAGGATGTAGCGTCCGGTGCGCTCGATCGGCAGGAAGCGGAACTTTACTCGATTCGGCGACGCCTTTGGCTGCACTAGTCGTTTGACCCGCGAAAGCAATTTACGCCTGGATTGCGCCTGTTTGGTTTTCTGGCCGGCAATGTTCCGGCGGATGTAATCTTCCTGCTGTTCGATCCATTCCTTTTGAAGTTCCCACTCCTTCTGCTGTCGGGTGATGCGTTCGTCGCGCTCGCGAAGGTATGCGGTGTAATTTCCCCGATAGTCGTTGACGCGGCCGCCTGCGACATCGAGGATGCGACTGACAACGCGATCCAGGAAAAACCGATCGTGCGACACAACGATAACGGTCTTGTTCGTTTCTCGCAGGAACGTTTCCAGCCATTCGATGGACCGTATGTCGAGATGATTCGTCGGTTCGTCGAGCAACAGAAGTTCGGCGTTTGAAAGCAGCAGCTTCGCAAGAGCCAAACGGTTCTTTTCACCACCGGACAGGTCGCTGCTTCTCTTGCCGAGCGCGTCCCCGGTGAACCCGACGCCAAGCAGCGCCGCTTCGGTGCGGGCGCGATAGCTGTATCCGCCTTTCAGTTCGTATTCATGCTGGAGCTGCGAGTAACGATCCAGGATGGATTTCTCCGCGTTCACCGATATGGCGTGCTCCAGATCGGCCATTTCCCGCTCGATGCTGCGAAGAAACTCGGAGGCGCGCAGGCCCTCTTCGACGACGGACGTGCCCTCGTGAAAATCGGGGATCTGGTCGAGCATGCCGATCGTCAAGCCGTTGCGCCGAGTAACCGCACCGGAGTCCACATCGTCATTCCGACCAATGATTTTGAGGAGAGTCGTCTTGCCTGCGCCATTGGCGCCGATCAGACCGATTTTTTCGGAAGGGTTAATCTGGAAGGAGACGTCTCGAAGTACTGTTTGGGAACCAAAAGACTTCGAGACGTCATTCAGTTGAACGAGCACTATCTACCGGCGAAGCTTACGCAGCCTTCTTTGCGGCCGCCTTGCTCGGGTCTTTAACGATTTCCAGAGCTTTCTTTAACTGCTTGTCTTCCTCGGCCGCGGGTGCCTTCGACGGCTGGACCACTTCAGTATCGTCGTCGGGATTGAACAGCTCTTCACTGGCCTGCAACACCTCGACGGTCGGCTTGATGCCATTGTCCTGGATTTCCGCACCCGAGGGCGTTCGATACTTCGCCACAGAGATCAACAAAGCGGCGCCGTCATCCATTGGAATGATTTTCTGGAAAGAGGAATGGCCAAAGGTTTTGGTCCCTACGACCGCACCGCGATGGTTGTCCGCGATCGCGCCGGCCACGATTTCCGCAGCGCCGGCCGTACCTTGGTTCACGATAGCCACGAGCGGAAGCCTGGTGACAGCATCCTTGGGATTCGCCGAAAAGGTTTCCTTCTCAAACTTCTGCCCCTGCAGGGTCGCAATCGTGCCGGAATCGAGGAACAGATTCGCGAGCTGAGCGGCCTCTTTATCATCACCGCCTGCCGTTGCGCGCAAATCGAGAATGACGCCCGTCGCATTTTTCTTAATCAGTCCATCAAGCTGTTTCTTTGCTTCGACGGTTTTGCCCGGTGCAAGGTATGGGACCCTAAGGTAGGCGATGTTGTCGATCATTTTGGCTTCGACTGCGGGAACCTGCATCACTTCACGGTTAACCGTTACAGGCTCAGGATCGGCCTTACGACGTTTGATCACGCTGAGATTGACGGGCTTTCCTGCCGGCGCCGCCAGCAATGAGTTGACCTGAACGATGTTCATTTCACGCGTCGTCACGCCGTCGATCGATTCGATAACATCGCCGGTGCCCAGACCGGCTTTGCCGGCCGTACCGTTCGGCATCACCGATACGATCATCGGGTAACCAAACCGGCGTACAATCACGGCACCGATGCCGGGTGTCTTTACCGGGTTGTAGTCCTTGTAAAAAGCGAGTTCCTTGGGAGTTAAATAGCCGCCTGCCGGGTCCACGCTCTCGATCAACCCTCGAACAGCTCCGGTGAGCGCATCCTTCAACGACGGATCGTCGACGTAATCGTCCTGAATGTGCTTCAGGACATCCATAAAGATCGAAAGCTGCTGATACGATCCGTTCTGAGCGCTGACCCTCCCCAACATGCCGCCGATAATGGCGTAAATGACCAGGACCGAAGAGACCAGCAAAATCGCGTATTTACTCTTCGAATTCAAATGGAACCTCCCAGACGCTTACTAGATCTGGCTATTGTATCATGAAAAACATGCGGGTTATGGCCCTCGACGTCGGCGACAAAGCCATCGGAATCGCTGTCAGCGACGCACTTTTGATGACTGCGCAACCCCGGCCGACATTGCGCCGAAAGAACTTGAAATCCGACCTGGAAGTTCTCCGCCGTATCGTGTTGGAGGACGAAGTGCACCAGATCGTTGTCGGCGAACCCCTCCATATGGACGGCAAACCGAGTGCCCAAAGCCAAAAAACAGCCCGCTTCGCAGAAGAACTCCAAAGAGCTGTAGAACGGCCCGTAGTCTTT
>CAZPBY010000044.1:0-34312 GCA_964584785.1 uncultured Solibacteraceae bacterium | reverse complement strand
CGAAGAGACCAGCAAGATCGCGGACTTACTCTTCGAATTCAAAACAACCTCCAAAGACTGTGCAAGTTATTGGCACAACGTATTCAGGATTATACCAGTGTAGAATTACGGCCCGACAGTAGAATCATGAGGATCATGGCGCTTGATGTTGGCGATAAATTCATTGGAGTTGCTGTCAGTGATGCCATGCTCCTTACGGCTCAGGCCCGTCCAACGATCAAACGGAGCAATCTGGAGTCCGATCTTGGCCGGCTGGGTAAGATCATTCAGGAAGATGAGGTCCATGAAATTGTGGTCGGCCAACCCTTGCATATGGACGGCAGTGCCAGTCTTCAAAGTCGGAAGGTCGATCGGTTTGCCCGCAAACTGCATGATGCCACTCAGGTTCCTGTTGTTTTCTGCGATGAACGATTAACGAGCTTCGCCGCGGAACAGCATCTCGAGGAAATGGGCTTGAATTGGCGGAAGCGGCGGGAGCACGTGGATAAGATCGCGGCCATGATCATTCTTCAGACTTACCTCGACAGCCGGCGCCAGATGTCATGAAAAAACTCGTAGCCTGCGCGTTCATTTTCATCATCCTGTTTGCCGGCGTTACCGCCTCGCTTTACGTCCGCGAGGAAATGCGGACGCCGTATCCAGAAACCGCCTCGACCCTTCTGCTGGAGATACCTCGCGGTGTTCGAGTGCGTGACGTCGTTAGACTTCTGCAAGATAGAAACGTCGTCCACAATGAATACGTCGCTCTCGGCTACATTTTCTATAGCGGACTGCGTCATAAAATTCAGGCGGGCGAATACATGTTCGACCACCCGATGACGCCGATCGAAGTCGTTAACAGGATCGCAAGCGGGAACGTTTACCTGCACAAGTTCACTGTTCCCGAGGGTCTGACAATCGATGAAACGGCGGCAAAATGGCAGGAACAAGGATTCGGCACCGCGGAGGATTTCAAAGAGGCCGCCCAGGAGTCGTTAAGTTTAGTAACGGATTTGGATCCGAAAGCGCCAAGCGTGGAAGGATATCTCTTTCCGGAGACGTATTCTTTCCCGGCGCATACTTCGGCGAAACAGGCTGTCCAGGCGATGATCCTTCGCTTCAAGAGTGTCATGCAGCGGCTGGAAGAGGAGCAACCGGAAGCGAAATGGCCACTCGACATTCGTGGGACCGTTATTCTCGCGTCATTAGTGGAATCTGAAGCCGCGAAAGAAGATGAACGGGTGCTCGTGGCATCGGTCTATCTGAATCGTCTCGAGCGCAAAATCCTTCTCCAGTGCGATCCTACGGTGATTTATGCGCTGGAACAGGCCGATCGTTACCAGGGGCGCCTGACGCTCGCGGATCTGAAGTTTCCGTCGCCGTATAACACCTATGTTAGTCCGGGCCTGCCCCCGGGACCGATCATGAATCCCGGATACGCGTCATTACACGCCGCGATTCAGCCCGCAGCCACAAAATTTCTCTACTTTGTGAGAACTGTTGAAGGCCGACATACCTTCTCCGAAAATCTGGCCGCGCACAACAAAGCCGTCGCCGCGTACCGGGCGATGCAGCGGCGCGCTCACCCCAATTCGGAACATTAAGAAATCTTCCGTCCGCAAAACGTCACTTGAAGGCGGGATTCCGCAGATACTCTCGAAGACTCATGGCGCTTTGATCACGCCTTGAAAGGATCGGATCCCGGATTGGCCACTGGATCCCGACTTGTGGATCGTTCCACGCGATGCCGCCTTCCGTTTCCGGACGATAAAACTCGGTCTGTCGATACTGAACCTCACAAACCTCCGACAGCGCAGCGAATCCGTGGGCGAAACCGACCGGTACGAACAACTGGGATTTGTTGTCGGCCGTCAACTCGATGCCGAACCACTGGCCGAACGTCGCTGAACTGACGCGCAGATCCACCACAACGTCCAGCATGCGACCGACCGTGCATCGGATCAACTTCATCATCGGTGCCCGCATGTCCTGGTAGTGCATTCCCCGAATAACGCCGCGGCTCGACCTCGAGTGCGAATCCTGAACGAAGTCATACGGCAATCCTGCATCGCTGAAATCTTTTTGGTGCCAGCTTTCGAGAAAGAAGCCGCGAGCGTCTTCGAAGTAATCGATGTTTACGACGACTAGACCTTCAAGCGGTGTTTTCGTCACACGTGTTTTCATTTCATAATCCAGGCATGGCGGTCACGTTTCTCTCGCTCGGCTCCAATCTGGGCGACCGCGAATTGTATCTGAAAAAAGGCATCGAAGGGTTAGCGCAACACCGGATTGATGTTCGGCGCGTCGCGTCGGTGTACGAAACCGAACCGAAGGAGGTTTCCGGACAGCCGTGGTTTCTGAACACGGTTGTTGAGGCGACCACCGGTCTTTCGCCCCGTGAACTGTTGACTGCCTGTCTGGATATTGAACTCCAGAACAAGCGTGTCCGAACCGCTGAGAAATCCGCTCGCAGTCTCGACATCGACATTTTGTTTTACGACGACCGCATCATTCATGAGCCGAACCTGACGATTCCGCATCCTCGTTATTCGCAGCGGAAGTTCGTCCTCGTCCCGTTGGCCGAAATCGCGCCCGGCCGGGTCGATCCGGAAACCGGACGCACGATTTCGGAATTGCTCGAGTCGTGTCTCGATACAGCCGAAGTGCGACTACGCCAGTAAGTCGCGCAACCGTTTTTCCAGGTGTCGCGCGTCTCTTGCCGTGCGTACGGCAATAAAGATCGTGTTATCGCCCGCGATGCTGCCGACCGATTCGGGCATCTCGGCATCGTCCAGCGCTTGCGAAACCGTGGAAGCGTGCCCCGACCCCGTCTTAATGATCACGAGATTGTCGGTGGCATCGATGGCTGTGACGAATTCCTTCAGAATCCGCTGCAACGACTCGTTGGAAGCGCGGTGCGGTTCCCCGTCAACGACCACATACACGCCGCCGGCCTTTCCGAGGCCTAATTCCTGAATGTCGCGTGAAAGAGTGGATTGCGATACCTCAATCTGCCGCGACCGCAGGCCATGCATGAGATCTTCCTGGCTCGCCACGCTGCCCGTTCGAACCAGGTCGAGTATCGCTTTCTGCCGGACTCGCTTCATGGCGGAGCGAATTATAACAAAGCAATTGACGGAGTTTCGGCTCCTGGTGCATAGTTATTCAGAATTATGAATACATATTCAACCCCGCGTCTGTTGGGCATTTCGGATTTCACACCAACCGAATTCGCTGCCGCCATCGCGTTGTCGCGGCAGCTGCGCTGGTCGCCGTCACCACAAACGCTCGATGGTAAAACGATTGTGTTGATCTTCGAAAAGCCGTCGTTGCGAACCCGAGTCACGTTCGAAGTCGCCGTGCGGCGCCTGGGCGGCTGGCCGGTCTTGCTGGACGAATGCCGGCTTGGAGAACGTGAATCGATACCGGATATGGCGAGAAATCTTTCGCTCTGGGTAGACGGCATCGTCGCGCGCGTCTTCTCGCACCAGTCGCTCGAAGAGCTGGCGCAATTTTCAGCCGTGCCCGTCGTCAATGCCTTGAGTGACCACGAACATCCGTGCCAGGCATTGGCAGACATCGTGACTTTGAGCGATCTCTGGGACACTTTCACAGATCGCCTTCTGGTTTACGTCGGGGACTGGAACAACGTCGCCCGATCGCTCTCGAAAGCCTGCGCGTTTGTCGGTCTTCAATTTCGTGCGGTGTGTCCGATCGGGTACGGACCGCAGGAAACCGAGTTTGTGGATTGGTCTTCCGACATTGCAAAAGTTGCAGGCGCCGACGTCATCTACACGGACGTTTGGACCAGCATGGGGCAGGAACAGGAGTACGACGAGCGTCTCGCCGTCTTCAGCCCGTATCAGGTCAACGACGAATTGCTCGCGAAAACCGGAAAGCCGACTCTGTTCATGCACTGCTTGCCCGCACACCGCGGCCTGGAAGTAACGGACTCCGTTATCGACTCCGGTCGATCTCTCGTTTTTCAGCAGGCTGCCAACCGGCTGCCCGCAGAGATGGCAATACTGACTTTTTTATTGGAGCGTCGTAATGAAGCAACAGATCAAGAAGGTCGTGCTGGCGTACTCCGGCGGACTGGACACATCGATCATCATTCCCTGGCTCAAGGAAAACTATGGATGTGAAATCATCGCAATGGCCGGTAACATCGGCCAGGACGACGAACTGAACGGTCTCGAGGAAAAAGCCCTAAAAACCGGTGCCTCCAAAGTCTATGTTGAGGATCTTCGTCAGGAGTTTGTGACGGACTTCCTGTGGCCGCTCGTCAAATCCGGGGCGCGCTATGAAGGCACGTATCTGCTGGGCACTTCCATCGCGCGTCCTCTATTGGCCCGCCGGCAGGTTGAAATCGCTTTATCCGAGGGTGCGGATGCGGTGGCTCACGGCTGTACCGGCAAAGGAAACGATCAGGTTCGATTCGAATTAACCTACAAGGCGTTTGCCCCCCAGCTCAAGATCGTCGCGCCCTGGCGTGAGTGGGATATTCGTTCGCGGCATGACGCGATTGCTTATGCCAAAGCGCGAAACATCCCAATCTCGGCGACGAGCGAAAAGATTTACAGCCGCGATAGCAACATCTGGCATCTCAGTCACGAAGGCGGAATCCTCGAAGATCCCGCCGAGGCGCCGCCGCGTGACCTGTTCATGCTCACCTTGGATCCGCGCGCATGCCCCGAGGGTCAAAGTGAAATCACGATCGACTTTGATCGCGGCGCGCCGGTCGGCTTGAATGGCTGTTCGATTCCTCCGGTCCAACTAATCGAGGACCTCAATGAAATCGGAGGAACAAATGGAATCGGCAGAGTTGACCTTGTGGAGAACCGCGTCGTCGGTATGAAGTCGCGAGGTGTCTACGAGACTCCCGGCGGCACTCTGTTGATGACGGCTCACCGCGAACTCGAATCCCTGTGTCTCGATCGTCAAACTCGCCAGCAGAAGGACATCCTTGCAATCACCTATTCGCAACTGGTGTATGAAGGTCACTGGTACACGCCGCTGCGAGAGGCCCTCGATGCATTTTTCGAAAAGACGCAGGAGACCGTGACGGGTTCGGTCACGCTGCGACTGTACAAGGGAACGATGATGGTGGCGAGCCGCAAATCGCCGTACAGTCTTTACCGGCAGGACATCGCCTCATTCGATACCGGAAATTACAATCACCACGACGCCGAAGGCTTTATCAACCTGCTCGGCTTGCCCGCCGCCGTACGTTCGCGACTGACGGCGAAATCGCCTTCAGAGCCAACGTCAGGATCTTATGAAGCTGTGGCAAGGACGGTTTGACGAACAACCGGAGCCGGTTTTCGAAAAAATGAACCGGTCTCTGGGCGTCGATGCCGTCCTGCTCGATGTGGATATCCGCGCCAGCCGCGCTCACGCACGCGCGCTGCTCAACTGCGGCATTCTGACGCAGGCGGAATGGCAAAGCATTGATAAGGGTCTGGAAGAGATTCTTCTGGAATACACACCGGATCAGGTCAAAGCGATGCCCTACGAGGATGTCCACACATTCGTCGAGGCCACGCTGACTCAAAAGATCGGCGCTGCAGGCCAGAAGCTCCATACCGGCAGAAGCCGAAACGATCAGGTGGCCACTGACTTCCGTTTGTTCGTCAAAAAAGCGATCGGGCTGCTGGTCGCCGATATCGAAGCCGTGCAGCACGCGCTGGTCGAGTCGGCGAACAAACACGCCGCCGCTCTGATCCCGGCATACACCCATCTTCGCCGCGCGCAGCCGATCCGTTGGAGTCACTACTGCAGGGCGTTTGTAGAGATGTTTGCCCGCGATCGCGAACGCCTTATGGAAGCCGCCGGCCGGGTTGACGTTCTTCCATTGGGATCCGGTGCTGTGGCAGGTTCGAATTTCCCGCTCGACCGTGAAGCCGTCGCGCGCGAACTGGGATTCGCGCGGATTTCCGCCAACAGCCTGGACGCCACATGCGACCGCGATTTCGTTGTCGAGTTTCTTTCCAATGTGGCGCTATTAATGACCCACGCGAGCCGCCTTGCTGAGGATTGGATCCTCTATTCCTCGGACGAATTCGGTTTTCTCGAGCTCTCCGAAAAGGTCACTACGGGAAGCAGCCTGATGCCCCAAAAGAAGAACCCCGACGGGTTGGAATTAATCCGGGCGAAAGCTGCGGTTGTGGCTGGTGTCCTGTCCGGATTCCTTTCCTTGATGAAGGGATTGCCGACCGGATACAACAAGGATCTCCAGGAAGACAAAGTGGCGCTGCTTTCGGCTTTTGAAAACGTGCGACTCTCGATGACGGTTTTGCGATTCACGATTCAAACCGTTGAGTTGAAGACCGCGCGGATGATGAAAGCTGCCGCGGATTCATTCATGGGTGCAACGGATCTTGCGGACTTCCTTGTGACGAAGGGAGTGCCGTTCCGCGCATCACATGAGATCGTCGCTCGCGCAGTCCGGTCGGCCCTGGATCAGGGGAAGCAGTTGGACGAAATTGACCTTCGCGAGTTCTCGCCGTTTTTTGCCGATCTTCCGCCGGACTATCTTGCGCCGGAAAGAATTGTCGCTCGGAAAGCGTTGATCGGCGGTACCGGCGCGGCGCTGTCGAATAGCGGAACGCGTTAGAGGTCCAGCACCATCGCAGTTTCGTCACAATTGCCGAATTTTGGACACGCGACGCAATCCTTCCAGACCTTCATTGGCAATTCGTCGTGCGGAACCTCATGAAATCCGAGTTTCTGAAAGAACCCGGGAACCAGGGTCAGTGCGAAGACGCGGGAAAGATTCTCGCGTCGCGCATGATCGAGCAGTGCCTCCACAAGCGCGCTTCCCGTGCCGCGAGGACATTGACCGGAGTCCGTCGCGAGTCCGTAAATCTCGGCGACGCTCGATGTGTACGGTTGCAACCCGCCGCATCCCACAACGCTTCCATCGAGGTCGGCGACGACGTAATGGGACAATGCCGCCGTCAAACTCGCCTTCGAGCGCGGCAGCATGACCCCTTGAGAAGCGTAGTAGCCAATCATCCGCGACATTGCATCAACGTCCGATTCGATTGCGGGCCGGATTCTCATGATGCGGCCTCGAAAACGGTCCGGCCGACTTCGACGATTCGCACTCCGGCCGTCAAAGCAGATCTCACGGCGCGCAATTTGGGAAGCATCCCGCCAGATACGTACGATGCGGTGAGCAGCTCGTCGACGTTGGATACGCGACTGATGACCGCTCCCGCCTGATCCTTCACACCCGCGACGTCAGTCATAAACGTGAGTCGATTCGCACGTATGGCAATTGCGACGGCGGCCGCCGTTTCATCACCGTTGACGTTCAATGCCGAGCCTGGACCGATGGCCAGCGTCGGAATCACGGGAATCCGGCGAATCGCAAGAAGTGATCCGAGCAGTTCCGCATCCGCCTCAACGTGAGAACCGACGAATCCCCACGGACCATCTTTCTTTTGAGCGCGAACCGCGCCAAATGCGCCGACGACCGGTAGCCCCGCAGCTTGAAGCGTCTGTATGAGTTCCGTGTGAACCTCACCGACCAGGGCGAGCCGGACCGCTTGAAGTGTAGACTCGTCGGTCACGCGAAGTCCGTCGACGAATCTTGACGGCTTGTTCGACCGTTCGAGCATTCGAGTGATTTGAAGTCCTCCCCCATGCACGATGACGGTCGGGCTGTTGAGACTGCTGCGAACGATGTCGATAATTCGCGCAGGCTCTGCCAGCCACGCGCCGCCGATTTTGATGACTGTTTTCATGAGCGTCCAATCATGAGGTTTAGATTCTGCGCCGCCTGCCCGGCGGCACCCTTAACGAGATTGTCGATCGCCGACACCAGCACTGTCGTGTCACCGCGCGATGTGACACCGATGTGGCAGAAATTCGTCCGCACAACATCCTGAACACTGGGGGCGGAATTCAAAAACACCTTAACGTACTCGGAGCCCGCGTACGTGTCCGCCAAAATCGCCGATACAACAGCCCGATCCCGATGACGGATGACGATCGTACTCAAGATCCCTCTGTTTATCGGAATAAGATGAGGTGTGAACACAAAGCGGTCGAAGGTCGAACCGGGCAGCCACGAAACCATCTCCGGAGTGTGCCGGTGTTGCAACACACCATACGCGCGGATGTTTTCGCTGACTTCACAAAAGTGCGTATCGAGTCTCGGTTTGCGGCCCGCACCCGACACTCCAGACTTTCCGTCCACGACGACGCTGCTGTCCGGAGCAATGGCATCCGCCCTGTAGACCGGCAACAACGGCAGAATCGCCGCGGTTGCGTAGCAGCCGGGATTTGCCACGAGTCTCGCCCCTGCGATTTCCTTCGAAAAGAATTCGGGCAAGCCGTAAACGGCGGTCTCGAGCAACTCGGGCGATGTGTGGGTGAATCCGTACCATTGCGGGTACAAGTCGGGATTCTTCAACCGGTACGCTCCGCTCATATCCAGGACGCGGTAGCCTTCCGCGAGCAGAAGGGGTACGGCTTCGAGCGACAAATCATGTTCAATCGCGAGGACGACGATATCCGGCCCGCAACGTCTTAGAGCGTCGGGACTAAACGAATCGATACCTGCAACGGGATCGGCCGTCGATGCGAAGCGTCCGCAGACACGAATGTGCGATTGCGCGCCCAGGATCCTATCCAGCTCCCGTCCGGCATAACCAGTCACTCCGACAATCGCTACCTTCGCAGAATAATTATTCATTCCAATGCATTTTTATACATTGAATCGAAATGAGGCGCAATCGCTAAGTGATCACAACCACCGCTGCAAACACCCAACCCTGAACCAGAGATGCGAAGATTGCGGCGGCCAGTGGCTCCTGGACCGATCTGTGAACGAGATGCGTCATAAACCAGAGCGCAATCCAAAAGAAGACCACGAAATGAGTAATCAACGCGAGAAACGCGGATGGCGGACTCAGGACCAGCGCGCCGGTGACGACGGAGGCTCCGAGGATGGCGCGGGTGAGAATGCCCGTGATCGCGGTTTTCCAGCCGGGCTTCCGACGAAGCGTGGTTTCATCAAAATAAAACAGCGGAAAGCTTAACAAAGCAATCGCTGGAAATCGCCACCATCGACCGTCCGTCAGCGTGTTGTGAGCGATGTGTCCCGCACCGACGAACAACACGACGCCGATGACATATCCGGCCGCAGCGACGGCGGCGACCACAGATGTCAACGTGACCGCGGGAAGTGAGTAGGGCACCTTGAGTCGGGCCGTCACGCAGAACAGGCAGCCGATAACAAAGAGGAAGCCGATCAGATAGGATGTCGCGTAAAGGTGCAACCAATCGGCGACGGGGACGAAGCGCAAAATTATTGCAGCTGCGACGCCGGCCAGGACAAACCATGCGGAAGCCAACTCAATGCTAAGCGCTTGATCTGCGCCAAACCACGTCCGCCGGGGCAGGAGGGAAACGCCCAGCGAAATCGCAGACACGAGCAGCGCCAGATTCCAGAACAAACGTTCTCCGGCCCGAACGTCGTCGGAGTTGCCGCCCACCCATCGAACCATGTCGCGTGCCTGTTTCGGATTAAACAGCGCTGTGCCGTGCGCGCCCCACGTCGCACGCCACCATTCCGCTCCATCGAGTTTTGGAATGAAGGCATCGATAGCGGGGATGTCGAAACCGCCGGACACCACCAGAGTGTTGCGGAAATCGATCTCACCGAGGGGCGTCGGCGCCGGCGAAAGCAGAATCATTTTGGGGATCGTGCGTTCCGCGGCGACATCGAGCAAGAGACCTCCGCCGAGAGAATGCCCGACGGCGACATCAATTGGGCCAAGGGTATCGATGGCTTGCGCGACCACATTGCGGGCGCGGTTTGCTTCGAACCGGGCGGTGGAGTCACCGTGACCCGGAAGATCCAAGGCGAACACGTCGAATCCACCCTCCGCCACGGCAGAGCACAGCAACTGCATCAACTCCTTGCTGACATCGAGGCCGTGAATAACTAAGACGCGGCCTCGAGAGTTCTTTTCGGGCATGTATCGGACGAACGGCGTTGGAGGATCGATTGGAAGTACACCGAGTTCGTGATGCGGTGTGAGTGACGACGTGCGCGTCCACGCCAGTAAGAGGATCAGCACTGAAATGGCGGCCCAAACCCGCGACACACTGCGATGCTATACTACCGATTTAAAGGTTTCAAACACGCCTCGATGCCTTCAAAAACGCTATCAGTCGATTCCCTTGCTGCCGCAGCGCACGCTCTCCAGGAGTCCGGGAAAAAAATAGTTTTCACGAATGGATGCTTCGACATTCTTCATCCCGGCCATATTGACCTGCTCGATCGGGCCCGCGCGCTCGGCGACGCTTTAGTTGTCGCGATTAACAGTGATGCGTCCGTTCAACGATTGAAGGGTCCGAACCGTCCGATCTTCAATCAGGACGAACGTGCGGAGTTGCTGTCTGGACTCCAGATGGTGGATTTCGTGTGCACCTTTGCGGAAGACACACCTCTCGAAACTATTTTACGAATCCGGCCGGATGTTCTGGTGAAAGGAGCGGATTGGATCGTCGACGGAATTGTCGGCAGTGCGGAGGTGGAAAGTTGGGGAGGGCGTGTCGTTGCTCTCACTCTGGTCGACGGCCAGTCGACGACGGGGATCGTTGAGCGAGTTCTAGCGCGATATGGAAGTCATCGAAAAACGCATTCCTAAAATCGTCGCGCGCATATCCGAAGTCGCTGATCTTCGACGCATCGCTTCCGAAACACTCAAGTCCGATGCCGACGTTTCCGTATCCGGTTTGTCGGGAAGCGCCCGAGGCTGGTTTCTGTCAGGGCTTTGGCAGGCACTGCGGCGGCCACTGATTGTGATTACCCCTCAGGATCGCGGAATCGAAGCGCTCGCGACCGATGCCGATTACTTTCACGGCGAACTCACGCCAAGCGGCTCCTCGCGCGTTTGCGCGTTTCCTGCCTGGGAAACCGATCCGTACGCCGGATTCTCGCCACATGCGGATATCCAGCAAACGCGTGCGACGACACTTTGGAAAGTTCGTCACAACCAGGCGGATATCGTGGTCACGTCGATCCGCGCCATCGCCACGCGTCTCGTATCGCCGCTGGAATTCGACGCCGCCAGTTTACACGTCACTACCGGTGACGACCTCTCACAGGAACTCCTGGTCGAGCATCTCAAGAACGCCGGATACCTTCGGCAGGAACCCGTCGGTGCGCCGGGTGAATTCTCCGTACGTGGTGGGATTATCGACGTGTTCTCGCCGTTGATGCGCAATCCCGTACGCATCGAATTCTTCGGAGACAACATCGACTCGATCCGGGAATTCGATCTGGATGATCAGCGGTCGCGCGGGCCGGTGCGCCACATGGACATCCTTCCGATGCAAGACGTGATCATCAGTCGTGAAATGCTGCGTCAATGGGGCGCGAAAGCCCGTCAGCATTGGGCCGGCGAACCTCTTGAGAAGGACCTCAACGACAAACTCGTCTTTGCCGACAACGGCGAGTTGTTTCCCGGGGCCGGGTTCCTCATGCCAATCGTTCGTCCGCTCGATGCGACGTTGTTGAATTATCTGGATCCGTTTGTCCTGGTATTCGACGAGCCCGAATTGTTGCGCGAGGCTCACGCGAGGTTTTTCGACGCGCTCGAACAGCGCTTCGAACAAACAACCGCGGGCAGCGTCGTGGCGCTCCCGCCGTCAGACCTCTTCTTAAACCCCGGCCAGTTGGCAACGCTGACGGGACGTCATCACCGGCTCCACCTGGAACAACTGGGAGCGCCCGAATTAGCTGCGGGAGCCGCGTTCTCGGTGAAGGCTCAACCTCCGCAGAAGTTTCACGGTCGCATTAAAGAGATGGCGGAGTCGATCCGGAATTCGCTGGCGGAGGGAACGCAGGTGGTTTTGCTGGGCAGCACGCTTGGCATGGCCGAACGTCTGCGCGACATCGTTCACGAGTACGGTATTCCCTTTCGAGCGGAGTTCGGTGAACAACCGCTTCGCGTCGCTGAGGAGGCCGCGGCTCCAATCATCGGCATTGGAAAGGTGTCCGGTGGATTGCGTTTGCCGGACGCGGCACTTGAAATCTATGCGGAGACCGATATCTTTGATGAGTCGGAACACCTTCCGCAGCAGCATCGGCGTCGACAGAAGATTTCCGCATTTCTCTCGGACCTTCAGGATCTCAAGCCCGGTGATTACGTGGTGCACGTCGACCACGGTATCGCGACGTACCACGGCCTGACGCTGGTTCACGACCAAGAATGCATGGTGCTTCTCTATCAGGGCGGCGACCGCCTGTATGTGCCGCTTGAGCGACTGGATCTCGTTCAGAAGTATTCGTCGACCGAGGGTGCGAAACCTCAGCTCGACAAACTCGGAGGGACAACTTGGATCGCGAGGAAGACCCGCGCCAAGCGCGCCATTCGCGACATGGCGCAGGAACTTCTGAATCTTTATGCACAGCGCAAGATCGCGGCCGGCTTTGCGTTCTCCGCGGATACGGAGTGGCAGAAAGAATTCGAAGAAGCCTTTCCTTATGACGAAACCCCGGATCAGCTGACCGCAATCGCGGACATCAAGAAGGATATGGAGTCGCCGCTGCCGATGGATCGGCTTGTTTGCGGCGATGTCGGTTACGGCAAAACCGAAGTTGCGATGCGCGCCGCGTTTAAATCCATCGGTGACGGGAAGCAGGTCGCGGTGCTGGCTCCCACGACTGTCTTATGTTTCCAGCATTATGAGACGTTCAAAGAGCGGTTCGCTGCTTTTCCAGTGAAGATTGCGATGCTGAGCAGGTTCGTTCCAACGAAGGATCAAAAGACGATCGTCGGCGAGATCGAGTCCGGCAAAGTCGACATTGTGCTGGGCACGCATCGGCTGCTGTCGCAGGACGTGAAATTCCAGGACCTTGGGCTCATGATCGTCGACGAGGAGCAGCGCTTCGGCGTGTCGCACAAAGAACGCCTGAAGCACATTAAGAAGCAGGTCGATGTGCTCACGATGACCGCGACACCGATACCGCGCACGCTCAACATGGCGCTGAGCGGTTTGCGCGACATGTCCGTTATCGAGACGCCGCCGCGTGATCGGCTCGCGATTCAGACGGTCGTTGCAAAGTTCAAGCCTGTGGTGATCGAGAATGCGATTAACTTCGAACTCGAACGCAGCGGCCAGGTGTATGTCGTCCACAATCGAGTCGAGTCGATTTATTCTCTCGCCAACTTCATTCAAAAGCTGTGTCCTCGGGCACAGGTGGGAGTCGGTCACGGTCAGATGAGCGAAAAAGAACTCGAGCGCGTGATGATGCGCTTTATGCATCACGAATTCGATGTGCTCGTTGCAACGACGATCATCGAGAACGGCCTCGACATTCCGCTGGCGAACACGCTGATCGTCAATCGCGCCGACCGCTATGGTTTGTCGCAACTGTACCAGCTTCGCGGCCGCGTCGGCCGTTCGAACCGTCGTGCTTACGCCTATTTATTGATTCCGTCTGATCAATCGCTGACTCCGATCGCGCGGAGGCGGCTCGCGGCGATACGGGAATTCTCGGAACTGGGGGCCGGTTTTCGAATTGCTGCGCTGGATCTGGAGCTTCGCGGAGCTGGAAACCTGCTCGGCGGTCAGCAGCACGGGCATATTGAGGCAATTGGCTTCGACCTTTATTGCCAACTGCTTGAACGAACGATCGATGAACTCAAGACCGGTGAATCCTTGCCGGACGTCGAAACGGCGGTCAGCTTGAAGGTGGATCTCAAGATCCCAGGCGATTTTATCGACGAAGAGCTGCAACGTTTGCGGGTTTACAAACAGATTGCAACGACTCGGCACGAAGCGGAGGTCGACAGTCTATACCGCGAACTCGAAGATCGATTCGGCGAGCTCCCCTTGCAGGTCCGCAATTTGCTGGAATATGCAAGATTGCGGATTCTCGGTCGGGCTCGCGGCGTGACCGTCATCGAACGAATGGTTCACGGAATCGACATCCGCTTTCATGAGACCGCGCGCATCGATCCGGAGCGAATCGTCGAGTTGGTCAGCAGCCGCGGCGGGATCACTTTCGCGCCGCCGGCGACACTACGGTTGAAGGCGCCCCAGGGACGGGCGGATCTGTTCGAGAACCTTGCTGAAGTGCTGCGGGAACTGACGTAAAATCGAGACATTTAGGAGCATTCATGAAGAGTCTCAGGTTCATGGCCATTGCGGCCGCTTTTATCCTTGATTTGAACGCCCGGCCGGTTCTCGCACAGAAAATCCTCGACGAAATCATCGCTCGTGTGGGCAACGACATCATTCTGAAGTCCGAGTACGAATCGGCGCGCAAAGCTTTACGCGACGACCTATCGCAGCAACAGGGTTTGCAAGGCGCGCAGCTGGAGCAGGTATTCCAACAACAATCCAAAGATCTGCTGCGGAATCTCATCGATGACAGCTTGCTCGTCCAACAGGCGAAGGAGTTGGGGATCAGCGGCGACCTCGAAGTCATCAAACAGGAAGAGCGGATGCGTCAGGAACACAACCGGACGAATCCGAAAGAGCCCATCAATTCGATCGAAGAGCTCGAAAAAGCCATCTCGCAGCAGATGAGCCTCGATGATTTCAAGATCCGGATCAAAACGCAGTACCTGCGGAATCAGGTTCTGAGCCGTGAGGTCTACGGCCGCGTGATCGTCACGAACGAAGAGATGCGGACGTACTACGACGAACATAAAAAGGACTTTGATCGGCCGCAAGGTGTGCACATTCGAGAGATTTCCGTCAGCACGCAGGGCATGGCGCCTGACGAGGCCGCCGCTCAACGTAAGAAACTCGAAGATGCTGTCGGTTCAATTAAGAAAGGCAGTGACTTTATAGAAGTCGCGCAGAAGTATTCGGAGTCGGAGACCGCGCAAAACGGAGGCGACCTCGGATTTTTCGAGAAAGGTCAGCTGTCCAAAGATGTCGAGGATGTCATCGGGAAACTGGAAAAGGGCGGCGTCAGCGACATCATCAAAACGTCCTCCGGGTTTATGGTCCTGCAGCTTGAAGACCGGCATCCCGGAGGCATCCTTCCTTTCGAGAGCGCGCAGAACGAAATATCCGGATCGCTGTTTAATCAGAAGGCATTACCCAAGATCCGCGAGTACTTGAACAAGCTTCGGAGTGAGGGATTCGTCTGGATCAAGGACGGCTACACCGATTCAGGCGCGGTCACGAGCTCGAAGAATTGACCTCTCTTGAATGCGGCTGGACCTGTTCCTGAAGTGGAGCCGTATTATTCCTCGCCGCACGCTCGCAAAAGAGACCTGCGATGCCGGCCGGGTGATGGTAAATGATACCGAGGCGCGAGCGGGTCGAGAGGTTCATGTTGGCGACATCGTGACGCTGCAGATGCCGAGACGCCGGCTGAAAATCAAAATACTGTCGATTCCCGCACACGCGCCGAGCAAGGAGTTTTCGAGGGAAATGGCGGAAATCCTCGAGGATATGCCGAACCCGGAGCGTTAGGAAATGCTGACTCCGCTTGAGCTGGACATCATGAAAGCCGTTTGGGAACGGCCTTCCATAACGGTCAGGGAAGTTCAGGAGGCGATTCGTCCTCACCGCAAGCTTGCCTACACTACGGTTATGACCCTCATGCATCGTCTTTTCAATAAAGGCTTTCTTACCCGCAAGATGGAAGCCAAGGCACACGTGTATGAACCCGCTGTCGGTTATACCGACGTGCGAGACGCGCAGGTTGAGCGCTTGATTAAGGACTTCTTTTCAGGTTCCCGCGATGACCTGATCGGCTTTCTCGGTGGAGGTCCTGCAAACGGAGATACTGAAGTTCGAAGGGTCCCTTCAGACCACGAAGATCTCGACGAAACACTGCTGTAGCGCGTGTCTCTGACGTATATTCAAGAAATCATCGCTGAAGGGTTCTTTACGGAACTTTCCTTTGCAAATGATTAGTCATTGCCCTACAGTGTCGGCACGTTTCGGCAGTGACACTTTCAAATTCGTCTAAAGAAACCTTCAATTCTTGAATTGCGTTCGGCGTTGAACGTCTAAGCGGGAGGCATTTATCGGAGTTTCACTAAGCGTCTTACTGATAGAAGACTCCGAAATCGACGCGGAGCTCATCCTGAGGGAGCTCAAGAAGGGCGGGTATGCGGTCTCGAGCCTGCGTGTGGACAGCGCGGACGATCTCGGTACCGCTTTAACACGCGGTGGCTGGGATGTGGCCATCAGCGATTTCACGCTGCCCGGGTTTAGCGGCGTTGCCGCGCTGGCACAGATCCGGGAGTTCGACGCGGAGTTGCCATTTGTCTTCGCCTCCGGCACGATCGGCGAAGATGCGGCCGTCGCCGCCATGCGAATGGGTGCCGACGACTACGTTATGAAAGGTAATCTGAAACGGTTGGTGCCTGCAATCGAGCGCGCACTCCGCGAGGTCGTTGTCCGACGCGCCCGAAAACGTGCGGAGGAACGCGTCCTCCATCTGGCTTATCACGACGCTCTCACCGATTTGCCGAATCGTTCGCTGTTACGAGACCGCCTGGATCAGGCGCTGATCGGCGCGCAGCGCACACACGAACCGGTGGCGCTGCTTGTAATGGATCTGGATGCGTTCAAGGAAATCAACGACTCCCTCGGACATCACACCGGTGATGCGGTTCTGCGTCAGGTTGCTTCACGGCTGCACGGTCTTCTTCGCGAAGTCGATACCGTCGCCCGCCTCGGCGGAGACGAATTTGCATTCGTGCTGCCGAGAACGGACGGCGCGGGGGCAATGATTGCGGCGCGAAAAATTCTGCACGCCTTGAAGCAACCCTTCCTTCTTGACACGGGGACCCTCGCCGTCAATGCGAGCGTCGGGATCGCCTGGTTTCCGGAGCATGGAGCGACGTCCGGTGTTCTGTTGCAGAAAGCCGACATTGCGATGTATGCGGCGAAGAACGGGAAGCTTGAAGCGTCCGTCTATATGGCGGAACGCGACCGTCAAGCCCATCAGCGGCTGACGGTGATGACCGAACTTCAGGAAGCTATAACGCGAGACGAGTTCATTTACGAATACCAGCCGATCGTTAATCTGAAAGATGGCACCATCATCAGCGTTGAAGCCCTGGCTCGATGGCAACATCCCAGGCAGGGAGTGCTGCCGCCCGCGGCTTTCATTGATCTCGCCGAACAGTCGGGCCTGATCGAGCCGCTGACGATGCGTCTTCTTGAAAAGGCAATGACGGAATGGAAAGAAACGTTCGCGCAGTTTTCCATTCCGATCGCTGTGAACCTCTCCGTAAGAAGCCTTCGCGATCCGGAACTTCCCGACCGCATCGCGGATCTTCTTCAGTCTCAGGCTATCGAGCCGGCGATGCTGCATCTGGAAATCACCGAGAACTTTGTGATGTCCGACCCGTATCGCGCAACGAAATATCTCGGCCGGCTTCACGATATGGGAACGAAGATTTCCATAGACGATTTCGGCACGGGCTACTCCTCGCTGAGCTATCTTCGTCAGCTTCCGGTGGACGAACTGAAGATTGATCGATCGTTCGTCGTTGGTTTAACTCGGGAGGATGAAGCGATCGTCCGGTGTGTCATTGATCTCGGCCACAATTTGGGACTCACGGTTGTGGCGGAAGGCGTCGAATCCGCTGCTGTGCGTGATCGCCTTGCTGTGCTTGGTTGTGACGCGGCTCAGGGTATCTATCTTGCGCCCCCGCAGCCAGCATACGAGGTCCGCTCGTGGATCGCGGAAGGTCAAAACCTGTTGATTTTCCGTGAACTCGACGATTCCAGAAGTCCGTTCGCCGGTCCCAAAGTCGATTTCAGGCTTCAAAAGCAAACGCGACGGGTAGACGTGCGAAACAAGCAGAAGAAACTCCCATCCTAGTCCTGCGGCCTGATCAACGCGTCGTAGAGTTGATTCTTCGGAATGCCGGTTCGTTCAGCCAACAACCGCAAGACGTCGTTTCGGGAGAGGCCGGCGATGTTCGGTGGAGTTCGTCCGTCGCCCTTCTCTCCGGCAACGATGATTACGAACTCGCCCAAAGGCTTTACCATTCCGATCAATTGCGACAGTTTGCCGAATGCACATTCCTCGTGAACTTTCGTCAGTTCGCGAGCCGCGCATGCATCGCGATCGCCTAACACGTCGAGCAGGTCCTTGAGGGTTTCCTCGATGCGATGAGGCGCCTCGTAAAAGATCAAGGTTGCGGAAGCGCTGCTCAATGACTGCAGCTTCTCACGTCGGCTGCCGCGTTTTGCCGGGAGAAAGCCCACGAACAGGAATTCGTTGGTAGGAAGTCCGGAGATCGACAGCGCGGCAACGGCTGCGCTGGGGCCGGGGATGGCGATCACTCGAATTCCCTGCTCACGACAGGTACGAACCAGACGGTAACCCGGATCGGATACGCCTGGAGTGCCGGCATCGCTGACGAGTGCAACGTTTATTCCTTCCCGGATCCGTGCCGCGAACTGTTTCGCTTTCTTTTCCTCGTTGAAGTCGTGATAGCTCTCGAGAGGTTTTTGAATTCCAAAATGATTCAGAAGTTTGATTGTGTGCCGGGTGTCTTCGCACGCGATCACGTCCGCGGTGCGTAGTGTTTCGAGCGCTCGTGATGAAATATCTTCGAGATTTCCGATCGGCGTTCCAACAACAAACAGCGTTCCCATTGTTAGAATTTAACGTTGACAGAAAAAAAAGAGCCGCTAGAATATTTTGTTTCGCGGAGCCTACAGAAGGGTCGCCGTGCTTTAGGAATTTTGAATTGCTTATGCAACAGTCTCTCCAATACGTATCCAATCAATTACACGCCGCTGTTCTTTTGCAACAGCCCCGCATTACATATTTCTTCGTAGTTCTTTAAGTTTCCTTCCATCTGAATTTGAAAAGCCCCGGTTCAAAACGAACCGGGGCACCCTCATCGCTATCGCCGATGACTGCTGTTCACAGTTTCAGGGATTTCAGATACTGACGGAATTCATCTCCGAGATCGGGTCGCCGCAGAGCAAATTCGACGGTCGCTTTCAGAAATCCAAGCTTGTCACCGGCGTCATAGCGTGTTCCTTCGAATCGATACGCGTAGACCGGCTGTTGCTCCAAAAGCGTGCGAATACCGTCCGTCAGCTGAATTTCACCGCCTCTGCCGGTGCGGGTTTTTTCAAGGATGGGAAAAATTTCCGGCGTGAGGACATATCGGCCGATGATCGCCATGTTTGACGGCGCCTCATGGACGGGCGGTTTCTCGACGACGTCGTGTATCTGAAAAACGCGATTGCCGAAACCCTCCACGGCGGTTCCGCGAATAACGCCGTACGACGAGATTTCCGACCGCGGTACCTCGCAGGTTGCGATGATCGATGCCTGCAACTTCGAGTACAGGTCGGTCATTTGCTTCATACAAGGGACTTCGGAGTCAATGATGTCATCGCCGAGCAGCACGGCAAAGGGTTCGTGCCCGATTGTTTCCCGGGCAACAAGTATGGCGTGCCCCAAACCGAGAGCTTCCTTCTGCCGGACGTAGTTCAGGTTGATCATGTTGGAGATCTTACGGATTTCGTCCAACAAGGCATTCTTTCCGCGGCCGTGCAGCACTTGCTCGAGTTCGTACGAAACGTCGAAGTGATCTTCAATGGCGTTCTTTCCGCGACCGGTGACAATCGTGATGTTGCTGATGTCGGAGTTCACCGCTTCTTCGACGACGTACTGGATCAGCGGCTTGTCCACGAGTGGTAGCATTTCCTTCGGCTGAGCTTTCGTTGCCGGAAGAAACCGTGTGCCGAGACCCGCTGCAGGGAAAACAGCTTTCCGTATGCGCGTCATCTATACCTCGTTTCGCGCCTCGGACTCACATCCGATCTGCTCATAACAGTCCCTTGATAGCGCCGCCGTCGACCGGGATGGATGTGCCGGTGATGTAACTCGCGCGTTCCGACGCCAGAAATGCGACGAGTGCAGCGAATTCTTCGGGATGACCGAGGCGTCCCATCGGAATGGTTTCCTCCCATGCTTCGACGATTTCTTGTTTGCTCACGCCCTTTCGTTCGGCCATCGAAGCCGACAATTCTTCGACACGCTCGGTGCGTGTGTATCCCGGACAGACGTTGTTGACGAGGATGTTGTAGGGGGCGAGTTCGTTCGAAAGTGTTTTCGCGAAACCGACAACCGCGGCGCGAACGCTGTTTGAGAGCATCAGCCCGTCGACGGGTTGCTTGACGGATATCGATGTAATGTTGATGATGCGGCCCCATCGGTTGCGCTGCATGTGCGGAATCACTTCCGCACAAAGTCGAATGACGCTCATCAGGTTCAGGTGAAACGCATTCAGCCAATCCTGAGGCCGAAGGCTGACAAACAGACCTGCGGGCGGTCCGCCGGCGTTGGTAACGAGCACATGGATATCGGAAAACCTGTTGAGCGTGTTCGTCACGAACGTCCGAACTTCGTCGCCTTTCGCGACATCCACCTGTTCGTAATACACGTCGACGCCGGTCTCAACGTGAATGGCTTCCGCGGTTTGCCGGATCTGATCGCGATTGCGGGAACAGATGGCAATACTCGCGCCCTCTTTCGCAAACTCGAAAGCCACGGCGCGCCCGAGTCCTTTGCTGGCCGCTGCGACGACGGCAACCTTGTTTTTCAGGCCGAGGTCCACTTCAATTGCCTCGCAGATAGGCGTCTGTCTTATCAAGCCAATCTTGCCGCGGGGGACAGAATACGTCCATGTCCAGCGTATCTTCGACGGCGACGGCGCCGTGCACAACGTTGGAGGGAATGTGCATGACTTCGCCCGCCTTCAAAAGAATCTCGCGACCGTTGATCGTAAAAAGAAGAGCGCCGCTGATGACGTAAGTCATCTGCTCGTTGTCGTGACTGTGAGCGGGAACAACACAGCCCTTCTTAAGGAAGATGTGGGCAATCATCGTACGATCACCGGTAATGATCTTGCGCGACAGCAGTTCGTTGAGGTGTTCCTCCGGGATGTCGTCCCATCGGTAAGTCGTGACATCGCGTTTGGGCGTGTCTTTCATCCTAAAAACTCCTTGTCCAATCGGGAGTGGTCCAGTTAGAACCGTCCACATTCTTTATTCAATCATTGTTCCGATTCGGAACCAGCGTGTCCTGGAAAAGAAATGCAGGGCGACGGAAGCATAACTCTCGACGAGTTCCTGGATGCTTTTGTCGCCGGGAACATAAGGATCGCTTTCATAGGACCAGTACACGAACAGCGGTTTGCCGATCACATCGTTGCGGTCCACGAAACCCCAGTATCGACTGTCATTGCTGTTGTCGCGATTGTCGCCCATCACGAAAAACTTGTCTGGCGGAACGACAACCGGTCCATAGTTGTCGCGGACTTTCAGTTCTTCCGGTGTCCACGGATCCTCGCCATAAGTGGTCTGGTCGACGTGTATTTTGTAAGGCTCGTCCGACTTCTGTTTGTTGACGAACAGATTCTTGTTCCGGACCTCGATGGTGTCGCCCGGTACTCCGATCACGCGCTTTACGAAAGGAATGTTACCGTCCGTCGGAGATCGAAAGGCGATGATGTCGTGCCGTTTGATCGAGCGTTGCGGAAGGTAAGGCCGTAACGCTACCGGGAAGTTTGCGGGAAAAGCAATTTTGTCGAGGAAGAAATGATCGCCGACGAGTATTGTCGGCTTCATCGACTCCGTTGGGACTTGCGTCGCTTGGGCAACGTAACTCGTGAAGACCAGCACGAAAATGATCGTGAATGCCAGGCTCTCGACCCATTCGCGGACAGCGCCCTTCCGCACGCCAGTCGAGGCGTTTCGGGCGAACTGATCGAAGACCATGTCCGTGCGGACGAAATGAACGAGATCGTGCAAGCGTACGTCCGGGGGGACGTCCGGAGCTTTATCGGTTGAGATATCGGTGTTCGCGACTTCAGTCGTCTGTGGAATGGCTTCAGGAGTTTGAACCGGCAGTTCTTCCATCTTAGTTCCCGCTCAACCGCTCCTTGACCAATTGACTAACGCGCGCTCCGTCGATGGTCTTTCCCGCGAGCCGAGTTTTCGTAGACGCCATCACCTTGCCCATGTCCTTCATCGAAGTCGCGCCGGTTTCTCCGATCGCATCTTCAATAGCACGGCGGACATCGTCATCGGAAGCCGCAGCTGGAAGGTACTCTTCGATAATGGTGATTTCGGACTCTTCCTTTTGAGCAAGTTCTTCACGGCCGCCCTTGCGAAACTGATCGATCGAATCTTTACGCTGTTTGACGAGAGTGTTGAAGACCGCAAGTACTTCCGGTTCTTCGAGCGCTTTCATCTTTTCAACCTCTTTGTTCTTCACCGCGGCCTTCATCATGCGAAGGACGCTGAGCCGTAGCGAGTCCTTGCGCCGCATGGCTTCTGCGATATCGTTTTGGACCTTGTCCTGCAATGTCATCTGTGCCGTATGCTCACTACTATTGAAGGAACTATGATACCGCGAGACCGGCGTCTCGTGACATTCGTAAGACGCGACCTTAGCGCGCCTCTTTGAAAGTCACGACTCCTCAGCATATGGACGGGTCCTAAATATCCAGCTCGATGTTCCAGTACAGATAATCGCGCCAGCTGTCCGGCGGCGCTTTCAATCGGAAAGTGACGTGAAACGCGGGCAGCCAGTGGGGTTCGCTCGGCTGGCGGATCAATCTCATTCCGGCTTCTTCAGGCGTGCGTCCGCCTTTGCGGTGATTGCACCGGAAACAGGCGGCGACGATATTGTCCCAGCGCTTCTGTCCGCCCGACGCCACCGGAATCACGTGATCGAAGGTAAGGTCCTCGGAAGGGAGCTTCTTGCCGCAATACTGACACGTGTAATCATCACGCGCATAGATGTTCGCGCGCGAAAACTTCACACGGTTATGATTCTTGACGCGAACGTACTTGAGCAGCCGGATGATCGACGGAAGCTTGATGGCAAAGGTGATGGAATGAACTTCCTGCTCGTACTCTTCGATGACTTCGACTTTGCCGGCGAAAAAGAGTGTTAGTGCCTTCTTCCACGAAATAATTCTCAGCGGCTCGTACGATGCATTCAGCAACAGAGTCGCATTCATTCGATGGACCGTTCCCTCCATTCCGCCTATTTAGTCAGCTAAGGCTGATTGTTGGGATTCGACGGAGCTTTGTCAAGGGCTTTCCCGGCTGAAACCCTTGTCATTATTGGGATTTTCCATATCTGTTACAATTTCCGGATGCCTGGCGGGAAAGAAGAACGGCTGCGAGAAATCCTGGCGGAAATGGGCTCTTGTATTGTCGCGTTCAGCGGAGGCGTGGACAGCTCTTATTTGGCAGTCGTTGCCCATCAGGTGCTTGACGCCAAGTCGCTTTGTGTGACGGCGAACAGTCCGAGTTACCCGTCACACCAGCGTAACATCGCACTGGATGTCGTCAGACAATTTGGTCTGCACCACGAAATCCTCCAATCCGACGAAATGAAGGATCCGAATTACGTCGCGAATCCCGCGAACCGCTGCTATTTCTGCAAACACGAGTTGTATTCCAGGCTCAACACGATGGCGAAGGAACGCGGATTTTGCTGGGTTGTCGACGGCAACAATCTGGACGACGTTGGCGATTACCGGCCCGGCCGTCAGGCGGGCCGTGAGCTTGAAATTCGAAGTCCCCTGATCGAGGCCGCGCTGCGCAAGCAGGAAATCCGAGAGTTTTCCCGACAACTGGGTCTCTCAACGTGGAACCAGCCTGCGTCTGCATGCCTCTCGTCACGAATTCCATACGGTACGGCCGTCACTGTCGAGAAACTGAGCATGATCGATCGTGGCGAAGAGATCTTGCGCCTCATGGGATTCGGGCAATGCCGCGTCCGTCATCATGGCGACGTTGCTCGAATCGAGTTTGAACGCGACGATCTGCAACGCGCGCTGCATCTGGACGTCTTCGATTCTCTCAGCCGCGAATTCAGACGGATCGGTTTCAAATTCGTCGCGGTCGATGTGGACGGATACCGGACCGGCGCAATGAACGAAGTCTTAACGCAAATCGAAACGTCTTTCTGATGAACATCCTCGTTGTCGGTTCCGGAGGACGTGAGCATGCGATCGTCGATGCACTCTGCGGCGATAATCGCAAAGTGTTTGCGGCCCCGGGCAACGGTGGCATTCGACAGATTGCGGAGATCGTTCCGGTTGCTGCGGATGATGTCGTCGGGCTGCTGCGTTTTGTTCAAGCGCGGAAAATCGATCTCACGTTCGTTGGGCCCGAAGGTCCGCTCAGCAAAGGCATTGTCGACGAGTTCCAGCGAAATGGCCGAACCATCGTCGGTCCGACCGCCGCCCAAGCGCGTTTGGAATCCAGCAAGAGTTATGCGAAGCGATTCTTTCAGGCGAACGGCATTCCTACCGCGAGGTTCACGGAATGTTCGTCAGCGGCCGAAGCGTATTCCATTCTGGAGGTCGCGGAGTATCCCGCCGTCATCAAGGCGGACGGTTTGGCCGCCGGAAAAGGCGTGACGGTTGCGACGGACCGTGACGAAGCGAGAAGAGTCATTCATAGCGTGATGGAGCAACGCGCGTTGGGAGAGGCCGGGTCCCGGGTGGTTATCGAGGAATTCCTCTCCGGCGAAGAAGCATCCGTGCATGTTTTCGCGGACGGCACCGATTTTCAGCCGATGGTTGTCGCCCAGGATCACAAACGCCGATTCGATGGCGATACCGGGCCCAACACCGGAGGAATGGGCGCGTACTCCATGGATACGATCCTTTCCGCCGGCACTCGCCGGCGGGTCATCGAAGAGATCATCCGGCCCACGTTGAACGCGGCGCATTCGTTCAGTGGCATTCTCTATGCAGGTCTGATGCTCACCGCGGCCGGTCCGAAGATCATCGAGTACAACGTCCGGTTCGGCGACCCGGAGACGCAAGTGATTTTGCCGCGGCTCCAAACCGATCTTCTCGATGTGCTCCTGGACATGGCGGAACATCGCCTCGCATCACGAACGCTGGAATGGTCGCCCGTCGCAACCGCGGCGATCACGCTGGTCGAGCACGGCTATCCGGGCAAAGTCGCTGGAGGAAACCGGATCTCCGGTTTGGAAGAAGCTGGCCGTTTGAATGACGTCAAGGTCTACCATGCCGGAACACGTTTCGAGGATGGGCATTACTACACCGCCGGCGGCCGTGTATTGAACGTTACTGCGCGCGGGCTATCGCTGGCTGAAGCCTTGCAGCGGGCCTATGCCGCGACGGAGATGATAAACTTCGAGGGCAAAGATTATCGCAGGGATATTGGACAGAAAGGTCTCGCAAAGCAAACATGAAACCTCTTGTCGGCATCATTATGGGCAGCGATTCGGATCTTTCAGTCATGCAGGAAACCGCGAAAGTACTGAAGCAGTTTGAGGTCGCTTACGAAATCGGCGTATACAGTGCGCATCGTTCGCCCCACCGGACACTGGAATACGTCAAGACGGCTCGTGATCGCGGGCTGAAGCTGATCGTCGCCGGTGCCGGCGCGTCCGCGCATCTGGCCGGCGTGAGCGCGGCCGAAACGACGCTGCCTGTCATCGGAGTGCCCGTCGACAGTTCACCTCTCTCCGGTTTTGATTCGCTGCTGGCGACAGTTCAGATGCCCCCAGGTGTACCGGTGGCGACCATGGGCGTCGGAAAATCGGGGGCAACAAACGCCGGCTTTCTCGCCGTCCAGATTCTCGGTTTGATGGATGAAAACCTGGCGAAACGATTTGCCGATTACAAAGCCAATCTCGAAAAAGTCGTCGAAGAAAAGAGCCGCAAGGTTCAGGAACAAGGAGTGTAGTTCCCGCTCAGCTCATGCAGCGGACGTTTTACATATCTAACTTTGGCTGCCGCGCATCCCAGTCTGAAGGCGCGTCCATCCAGGAAGAACTTCTCGACGCCGATGCAAGGGAAGCGGCGTCCGCGCTGGACGCCAATGTCGTCATCGTCAATTCCTGCACAGTGACCGACGAGGCCGACCGCCAGGTCCGGCAAATGATTAGACGCGTCGCGTCGAAAAATCCGGACGCGCAGATTATCGTCACGGGATGTTATGCGCAGCGGGCACCCGAAGAGTTGTCGAGTTTGCCGCAGGTGCGGTATGTGATCGGAAATTCGCACAAACCCCTTGTCGGCGAACTGGCGCGGAGAATCCTCGACGACGATTTCTCAACTCATGGCCGCGCGGAAATACTGTGCAGCAGTATTTTTCTTGAGAAGGAATTGAAACCCGCGTCCCACCTCGGTTCGGGAGGGCGGACTCGCGCTGTCGTCAAAGTCCAGGATGGATGCAACGCGAACTGCTCGTTCTGCATCATTCCATCGGTCCGTGGCCGCAGCCGAAGCATGCCCGCCGGGCTTGTGCTCCAGGAGGTACGAGAGCTGGTCGATCGGGGCTATAAAGAGATCGTCTTCTCCGGCATTCACCTCGGCACGTATGGACGCGACCTGGACCCACGAACGAGCTTCTTCAATCTGCTGCACTCCGCTTTAAGCGTCGAGAATCTTCAAAGTCTCCGCCTTAGTTCGATCGAGCCGCTCGAGGTTACGGCGGAAATCATCAATCTGGTCGCGACCGAACCGCGTATGGCGCATCACTTCCATGTCCCGATGCAGAGTGGTTCGGCGTCGGTGCTCCGTGGAATGTACCGGCCGTATACGCCGTTATACTACGCGGATCTCGTCCAGCGGATTCGAGCAGCTCTTCCTGATGCGTCGATCGGCGCCGACGTCATGGTGGGTTTTCCGGGTGAAACCGACGAGGATTTCAGGGCTACTTACAGTCTCATCGAAGAGTCGCCGTTGACGTACCTTCACGTTTTTCCGTTCTCTTCGCGTCCCGGAACTGTTGCCGCCGGTCTGCCCTTTGCGGTTCCCGATCACGTCGCAAAACACCGCGCGAAAACGCTTCGACGGCTTATCGGCTGGAAGAATGAAGCCTTCCGGCGATCGATCGTCCACCGAGAATTGGACGTTCTTGTTTTGGAAGAGGAGCCGGAAAATGGGTTTCGCTGCGCCATCAGTAAGAACTTCATTCGCGTGTGTGTACCGCAGGACATGGCTGCGAACGAGTGGACGACGGTGTTCGTCACAGGTTTGACCGACGACGGACTTCAGGCTTCCAGGATGACGACGGCGCAGGAGATCAGGTGATCGTGCGTCAGTGAGACGAAGAAGCGCTTCGCTCCCAGCGATCTCGCAAGTGCGAGCGCCTCACCGTGCAGGTGCATTTCAGGTTTGCCGGAAGTGAGGCGCTCGACTTCGACATCTTTCCATTTCACACCGCCAGACCAACCGGTGCCGAGCGCTTTGAACGCTGCTTCCTTCGCGGCCCATCGTGCCGCGTAGTGAATCGCGGGGTTTGCCGAATTCTTGCAGTACTCCTTTTCACCTTCCGTATATATTCGATTGAGAAACCGGTCGCCGAAGCGCTCGATGGAATCCCGGATCCGGTCGTTTTGAACCACATCAATGCCAATTCCCGTGATCATAAAGTTTCAGAAGCAAGATGTTACAAGTAAAGCGTGACGCGCAAATAACTTTCCTTCGGTCCGATGCCCTCGACCGCGTTCCCGGCATCGTGCACGGCTTCTCGACGCGTCGGGCCGAGCGCAACGACTTCACACTCGGACCACTGACGTCGACCAACCCGATGATCAAAATCAATCGCGTTCGCTTCACTGCGGCCGTCGGCGCTGCCGGATGGCCGATCTTGAAGCTGAGGCAGATCCACTCGAACATCGTTTGCGATATGGACGACACGAAGGCGGCCGGTGAAGCCGTGGAAGGCGACGCCGCCGTGACCTCGGTCCGCGGCGCGCTGCTTGGTGTTCAGACGGCGGACTGCGTCCCAATGCTCATCGCAGACTCCGCAGGCCAGTGTGTTGCCGCGATCCACGCCGGATGGCGAGGGACCGCGGCGAGGATTGCCCGCCTAACCGTCGAGAGGTTGGTCGACAAGTTTGGCGTCAAGCCTGAAGAACTCTCGGTCGCGATCGGCCCGCATATTGGAGTCTGCTGCTGTGAAGTCGGCGAAGAAGTGGTGGCCGCAATCAATGATTCGGAAGCATTCGAGCGACAGCCCGAGTGGCTGAGGCCTCACCTGAACCTGGCGGTCGCGAACCGCAATCAACTTCTGCAGACAGGCATAAGTCCGGAACGCATTGACGCGACGTCCCTGTGCACTCGATGCCGCGCGGATCTATTGTTTTCCTATCGGCGTGAAGGCCAGCAGTTCGGACGATTGCTTTCCGTGATGGGCATCCTTCCATGAAGAAAGCCAGGGCCACACTCGACCGTATCCTTTCCAAAGCCGGCATTGCGTCACGCGCCGCCACACGCGAATGGATAGAACAGGGGCGCGTCAAGGTAAACGGCCGTGTGGTCAAAAACCCGGACTTCTGGGTTGAACAAAAAGACCGGGTGCACTTCGACGGAGCGAGGATTCGGGACGAGAAAAAGGTTTACCTCGCGCTGAACAAGCCGACAGGTGTAGTCACGTCGACTGAAGACAAAAAGAATCGGCCGACGGTCTACGATTGCATCGCCGATTTGAAACGCTGGGTCTTTGCCGTCGGCCGGCTCGACCTGGATACTTCCGGTCTGTTGATTCTCACGAACGACACGGAGTTTGGCGAATCGTTGCTGCGGCCGGAGTCGAAGATTCCCAAAACGTATTACGTCAAGGTATCCGGCGCCGTGTCCCGCGACGAATATTTCGAACTCGCCTATGGGCTCGACATTGGCCGGGACGAGACCTCGGGCCGTGCGGTTGTCAGGCAGGTGAAATCATCGTCGAAGTACACCTGGTTCGAATTGACGATTACGGAGGGAAGGAACCGTCAAGTGCGGCGGATGTGCGACGCTATCGGGCATCCTGTGTTAAAGCTCGTGCGGATCCGGATCGGTGATTTTGAGCTGGGTGACATTCCGACCGGGAAGTACAGAACACTGACTCGCTCGGATCTAATCAAGCTTACGGCACCGGTCAGTCGGGGTCTGTTGCCAAAGACACGTTGAACCGGTTCGTCAAATTCGCCATGCCAATCGTGAGGTTGAGTTCCACTATCTGAGCCTCGTTCAGATGTTTCTTGAGCTCCTTCATCGACTCTTCACTGGTTTGAACATGCCGAGTCAATTCCTCCGTATATCGAAGCACGGCTTTCTCAGCAGCTGTAAACAGTGTGCTCGTTTCGTAGGAATCGAGCTCTTGAAAATGCTGTTCGGTCAATCCCACCTTCAGGCCGAGAGCTTTGTGAGGTCCGGCACAGTAAGGGCACCCGTTGATGTTCGATGTTTTCACGTAGGCGAGCTCGCGCATTTTGCAGTCAAGCGAGCCCTTCATCATCAGGGCTTTATAAAACGGCATGAAGGTTTCCAGCGTCAGGGGACTGTGGGCCCACAGTTTCCAGATATTTGCGATCTTTCCGGACCGCTGAGTGACCTGGGCGAGGATCTTCTCCTGTTCGGGCCCGGCGCCCTCCTTTTCAACATACGGTAAACGTGCCATCAGTCCTCCATACCACGCAAAAGTGAAACCCGAATTATAAACATTGGCCGTCATGCTCCATACTATGAAGGTATGGGTGGAACAAATCCTTACGTCCAGCAGGAAGCTCCCGAACCGGCCACGCAGAAGTTCACCATCACGTTTCTTCCCATGAACGTGACGGTCGAAGTGGACCCCGAGAGAATCCCGTATGGCGATACGGGCCGTCCCGGGAGCATTCTGGATATTGCGTTGGCGAATGGCATCGACATTGACCACGCGTGTGGCGGGGTCTGCGCATGCTCAACGTGCCACTGCATCGTTCGCGAAGGGATCGATACGTGCTCCGAGATGAGCGACGCCGAAGACGAAGAGCTGTCGTATGCCCCCGGACTTACACCCAACAGCCGACTCAGTTGTCAGACCGTTCCCGATGGGAGGCGCAACCTCGTCGTTGAAGTCCCCAACTGGAACCGGAACATCGTTCGTGAATCCCATCAATAAAGAGTCGTACGACGACGGCGTCGGGTTTGTGCGAAGCCCGATAAATCAGATTACGCTGGATTCTCGGGTGAGCCCCGGGATATAAGATGCCAATCCCCCAAGGAAGAGGTCTTGCAACAGCAAGAAAAACAATCATAAGGTGGGCTCGGTATGAAGGTACGCACCAGAACATGGATAACCTGGGTCATATTCATTAGTTTGTGTTCCGCGGGACTTGTCGTTGTGGGCCAGACGCCGCCAAAAACGCCTGTCCAACAACCTCCCGCTCAAACGCCGCCCCAGAATCCCCCCACGAATCCAGCGAACCCGGCGAATCCGAATGCGGCTGCGAATCCGGATGATCAGAAGTACAAGCTTGCCGTCGATGTCGAACTTGTGAACGTGGTGGCGACCGTCCTGGATGAGAATCAGAAATACATGGACGGCCTGCGCAAGGAAGACTTCAAAGTATTCGAGGACGGCCAGGAGCAGGCGATTTCATTTTTTTCACACGACCTGCGGGTGCCGGTGAGCGTTGGGGTACTCGTCGACACCAGCGGAAGCATGAAACACAAACTGCAACAGGCGCTTCAAACCGTGCGTGAAATCTCGATGGCGTTGTCGCCGCAGGATGAAGTCTTCATCGTCAGTTTCAGCTCCGACGTGGACGTCCGCCAGCGCTTCACAACGAATTCTGCCGACGTACAGAAGGCGATAAAAGACCTGAAAGCCGGTGGAGAAACCGCCGCATACGACGCGATCGGCACCGCCCTGCAGGAAATGAAGCGTGCGAAACACACCAAGAAAGTGCTGATTCTGGTGACTGACGGCTTCGACACCAAGAGCAAGATCAATCAGACGCAAGTTCTGGATCTGCTGAAGCATTCCGATGTGCTCGTGTATGCGATCGGCATCGACGACGACGATAACGACCCGTATGTCCTGAGGCGCGAGAAATTCCACATTTATCACTACATGCTCAATAATCTGACCGCCCCGAGCGGCGGCCGGGCTTACCGGATGTTCACGGGTCGTACGTTTGCCCTCCAAACCGTGGCACAATTGTTATTGGATGAGTTACACCAGCAGTACACCTTGAGTTATTATCCAACGTCGAGCCGGGAGGGAAATGCCTGGCATCAGGTTGAAGTTAAGGTGAATAAAGCGGGTTCGCAGATCCGGCACAAGACCGGGTATTTCGTGAATTTGCCAGGAAACAGCAATCAATAGAATGGCTATCAGCTTTCATGAACTTTCTGACGGCTGATAGCGTTCGGAAGGACATTCCCCGTTTTTTCCTAAGAAAGATTGCCCACCTGAAACGGTCTCGATTATTATGCAACATAGTTTCGTAATGTCTATGGAAGGGCAGGGGCTTATCTTATGCTCGTTGTAACACGGAAGAAGGACGAAAAACTGATCATTGGCAACGAAATCGAGATTCAGGTTCTGCGCATCGGCCGGGACAATGTCCGACTGGGCATTAAGGCGCCCTCCCACATATCGATTTATCGATACGAAATCTACGAAGCGATCAAGCAGGAGAATGTGAACGCCGTGCAGTCGCAAATTCCTGACAAGGAGACGTTGGAAGCCATGTCCAGGAAGACCGGCACCGGCGGTACGAGTGAATAGACCAAACAAGTTATGCGCGTGTTGATTGCTGAGGATGATCCTGTCTCGCGTCGCATACTTCAGGCCCGACTGATCGAGTGGAAATACGACGTCGTCGCTGTTTCCGACGGCATCGAAGCGCTCGAAATCCTTCGTCAAAAAGACAGTCCCCGCATTGCTCTTCTCGACTGGATGATGCCAAGCAAAGATGGGCCACAGGTGTGCCGTGAAGTTCGTGCGCAGTCATCCGGCCGGTACTCCTACCTGATGCTTCTGACGTCGCGCAGCGATAAGTCCGATATTGCGCGGGGTCTTGAAGCGGGTGCGGACGATTATGTCATCAAACCTGTCGACGCCGTCGAGCTCAAGGCCCGGATGCTCGCCGGCGGCCGCATCATCGCATTGCATGACCAATTGATGGAAGCTCAGGACAAACTCCTGCAGCAAGCCACTCACGACGGCCTGACGGGGCTATGGAACCGAAACGCCATACTCGACCGGCTCGAAGTCGAGATACAACGCGCGCGTCGCGAAGGCATTGCCTTGACCGTCATGATGGCTGATGTCGATCAGTTCAAGCAGATCAACGACAGTCACGGACACCAGGTCGGCGACATCGTTTTGCGCCACGTCGCACAAAGCATGGCAGGCGCCCTTCGGATTTACGACTCGGTCGGCCGGTATGGTGGAGACGAGTTTCTCATCGTCGCGCCCGGTTGCGATTCCAACACCGCCTACTCTCTTTCCGAGCGCTTGCATGCCCACATCCGCCACACGCCGCCTGAAGGCGCGTTGCCGGTCGGCATAACGTCATCCTTCGGTGTTGTGACGGTAAGCGCACCGCAGATGGATTCCGACGAACTGATTCGCGCCGCTGATGACGCGCTCTACGAGGCGAAGTCCAAGGGCCGCGATCGCACCGAGGTCTCGAACTGTTAGCGTAAGCGAGCGGTAATTCCGGGTCTGACCGGACCGAATGCCGGGACTGTCAGTCGTCAACGTGCTCAGTTTCAATCTTCAGCTTTTTCTTGCAAGTCTCACAAACCCAGTGATGCTTTCCTTCGATGAAGGCGTGGTAGTGAATCCCCGCTCCATCGTCTTCCGTGCAAAGATCGCATTTCATAAGCCTAGATCCCGTCACCGTGCATGAAGACTCTCGTGTATCCCGGCCGGTAGGCCTCAAACGTGGGCTGCATCACCGAGTAAACGAAATTGTTTTCCAGCGGCGCCAGATAAAAATGAAGCGATACAAGATCCGCAGAACTCTGCAGGTTCGATACCTGATGGATCTCCGTCGTTTGAATGCTCAGCACGGACCCCGGCTTGAAATCTTCCGAATAGTCAGCACGAAGATGGCCGCCGGACGTTTTGCGATAATTGTCGGCGGATAGCACTCCATCGAGTGTGTATACCGTGCAGATCGAATGACCGTGATCATGAATCGGACTGCGCTGACCGGGCCGCCAGCACAAAACCAGGACTTCGAAATCGGATGTCTTGTACAACAGATTTCGCGCGTAATGATTCCGGGTGAACTGTACGAACGGCGCGATTTCCGAATCTTCGGGCTTTAGGTCCAGAATGAGCTTGCGCAAGTCCGGCAGGGTGAGGTTTTTGGCTGTGTGCTTCAGTTCCTCGATGGTTCCGGCGAGGTTCATGAGTCCCAAAGTATATCAAGCCGATGGATAATCACGACCAAAGTCAGATTGATTCGCAACTGCGAAAAATCTTCTTCGCCGATCGCGCATGCGAGCCTCTGCACCGCGAGTTCATCCGTCTTGTGCTCTGGAACATCGAGAAGGGCAAACGCTGGGACCTGCTGGAGACCTGTCTTGGCGATCCTCGAATCCAGACCGCCGATATTCTTTGCCTGAACGAAGCGGACTATGGAATGGCTCGGTCCGGCAATCGTCATGTGGCTTTCGAGATTGCCGAAAGGCTGGGAATGAGGGCCGTGTTCGCGCCGGCGTTCCACGAGTTCACCAAAGGCATCGGCGAGGAACTCGAAGTCCGGGGCGAAAACACGATCGCTCTTCAAGGCAACGCCATCCTGACGCGATTGCCTGTCGTGGGATACCGAAGTGTACGTCTGCCGCAATGTCACAGTCCGATCGACAGTAAGGAACGGCGGGCCGGCGGGCGATCCGCGCTGATCGTCCGTCTCCATGCTTTACGTGGGTTCGGATTGACAGTGGCCGTCACGCATCTCGAAGTGTTGACCACCCGCGACTGCCGCTCTGTCCAGATGCAGTCTCTGCTCCATGAGCTTCTCGATAGTCCCGCCGTGATTGCAGGTGACCTCAATACGAACACGTTCGACCGCGGCTCAGCGTTCGACACTGTTGCGTCGTTTTTGAATTTGTTTCGGCCCAACCTCAAATCACGAGTTATGCGGCCATGGGAATGCGAGGGGTTGTTCGATGAGATGAAGGCGGCCGGATTTACATGGGATCAGTTCAACGATTGCCGCGCGACCAGCCAGGTCGATTTGTCCACTCTCGAAGATCAGAAGTATCTGCCCTCTTTCCTTGTCTCGATGGCCTTGAAGCGCGCCCGATATTTGCCTCTCCGGCTCGACTGGATTGCCTGCCGGGGATTGCGATCATTTCAGCCCGGCCGAACGATAACGGACCTGCCGGCGGAACCGAGCGATCACCTTCCCGTCACGTGCGACCTTGTTCCTTTGTCAAAAACCTGACCGTATCTCTCGCCACGACGGCACTGAATGGAAACTGTCCCATCGTGTAATGGCCGCACGGCATCCAACGCAACTGATAGGGAACGTGTCTCGCGTCGAATTCATCGAATGCCTGCTGAGAGAGGCGCG
>CAZPBY010000043.1:64604-68810 GCA_964584785.1 uncultured Solibacteraceae bacterium | reverse complement strand
CTGCGCCAGCAGTCGATCCGCATCATCGCGGGCACGGAAGACGCGCTGTTCCCGGGTGCCGTCTTCGTCCACGAGGCGCTGACAAAGCTGAATATCTCTCACGAATTTTTGCCTGTCGAGAAATCGCCGCATAACCACGATCAGTTGCTGCAGTACCAGACGTTCGACACCATGGCCTTCTACGGCAAAGTGTTCGGCAAACCGGTCTCCGGGAGCAGTTCGCCCTCGGCAGATCCGGATGCAGCAACTGCGTCATCAGGACTGAAGTGGCCTCCGGGATATATCGCACCCAATACACCAGACATGAAGTACGTCCCGCCCGAAACGGCGCAGGGTACGGGGCCCTATAAAGCGATCATGGCTACCGACCCGGGCGCCAGGGAATTCGTGCTGTACTATCCCGCCAATCTGAACGCGCTCGGTTCTAAGAAAATGCCGATCGTGTTGTGGGGCAACGGTTCCTGCACCTATCAGGGCAACAAGTTCCGCAATTTCCTGACCGAGATCGCATCTCACGGCTACTTGGCCATTGCGGGAGGACCGATGGGACCGCCTTCCGCGGAGACCATCACCATGGCATCCAATAACTGGACGCCATCGGCGATTGGCCCCAAGCCAGAGCCTCGTCCGGTCGATCCATCGCGGCCGCGCGTAACCGTTGAACTGCTGAGTCAGGGAATCACCTGGGCGATTGCCGAGAACAGCCGGCAGGGCAGCAAATTCTACGGCAAGCTGGACACCGATGCGGTGGCCGTCATGGGACAGTCCTGCGGCGCGGGTCTGGCAGCGAGTTTCGGCAAAGACAAACGCGTCAAAACCATCGGCGTCTGGAGCGGCAGCAACAAGACGGAGCGGAGCAACATCGTTGTTCCTGCTCTGTACATCTCCGGTTCCGAAATCTACGACGTTGCTTATCCCGGCTCCATGGACGATTTCATAGCCATCAATACGGCCCCGATCTTCCATGCATGGCGTACCGGCATGACGCATCTCGGAACATACCGGCAGTATTTAGGCGGCGAACTCGCGCCGATCGCGACCGCCTGGCTGGACTGGCAACTCAAAGGCGATCCGAGTGCCGCGAAATGGTTCAAAGGCGCGGACTGCAAACTGTGCAAAGACACGAACTGGCACGTCGATAAGAAAAAAATAAACTAGAGGCTGAGTTTGATGTCCAATAGCGTCCTATGAAATTTGCAGCGGCGTTCGCTGTGCTCCTTTGCCTGACCGCGTTGGCAATGGCCGGAGCGCAATCGCTCCAGCCGTTGGCCAACGCGAAGACCGTCACTGAAGCCGAATGCACAATTGAGCGGCTGGGCTCCAGCATTCCGGTGGGCGCCATCGGGCTGCCCGTGGCGGGCGTGACGGTCCACGCCCCGCGCTGGGCACCGGCCACCGAAACGTCACCAGCCCGCTGTGAAGTCGACGGATCCATTGCGCCTCTGGATCGTTCATCGACAGCGCGTTCCATCAACTTCCGGGTTTGGCTGCCCTCTACCTGGAACGGCCGAGCGGCACAGCAGGGCGGCGGCGGCATGAACGGCACGATTCCCGACTTGACCGGTGCGCGCTACACGATCGGCGGAAAGACGCCGGCGCAACTGGGCTTTGCAACATACGGCAGCGACTCCGGTCATCAATCCGGCGGCCGCGGCGCGGCGCAAAGCTCCCAGGACTGGGCCTTGAATGACGAGGCGATGAAGAACCTGGGCTATGCCCAACTGAAGAAGACGCACGATGCGGCGATGATCCTAATTGAGCGTGTTTACGGCAGTCGCCCCCGGTACAACTACTTCACTGGAAACTCACAGGGCGGGCGCGAGGCGCTGACGGTCGTGCAGCGCTTCCCGGCCGACTACGACGGCGTCGTCGCAAACGTGCCGATCGTGAACTTCTCTTCATTGATGTTGGCACCCGAACTCATCCGCATCCAGGAAAGGCCGCTCGCAAACTGGGTCACAACAGCTAAAGTCAATGCGATTCGTGACGAGTTCATGCGCCAGTGCGACCCGCTCGACGGGCTCACGGACGGTGTCATCAACAACTATATGGGCTGTCGCGCCATCTTCGACGTTTCCCAGGCCAAGCCCGGGCGCCATCCTTGGCAGGCCAAGCGCTGTCCGGACAATGTCGACTCGAAGCCTGATGACACAAGCGCCGCAGCGTGTCTCACCGATGGGCAGATGGCCACACTCGAGTTCGTCTACCGGCGTTACGAGTTCGCCACGCCGCTCGCGAATGGCGTGACATCGTTCGGCATGTGGCTGCCCAATACGGATCCGTCCGGAAGTGGACTCATTGCGGCGACGCGCTTCCGCGGACAGGAAGGGGCGGCACTTGACGCGCCGATTCACTCGCACCTGGGCATTCTCGGCGCTACGGGATTCCTCATGCAGAACCTCACCGCGAATCCACTGGACTACGTCGAGGGCGGTCCGCTCAACCGGCGTCGCGGGGAGATCTCGCGGGAGCTGGATTCGACCGATCCCAACCTTCGTCCATTCGCGGCGCGCGGCGGCAAGCTCATTGTGACCATCGGTACCAACGATACGCTCGCTTCGCCGGGCGCCCAGCTCGACTACTACCAGTCCGTCCTCGACACGATGGGGCGTCAGGCGGTCGACGCCTTCGCGCGACTCTTCGTGATTCCGCAAGCCGCACACTCACTCTCGGGCAACGTCTACACAACCGCCGGTGATGGCCGGCCCGTCACGGCTGCGCCCATCGCAAGCGACTACGAACGGTTTGCGCACCTCGTGGACTGGGTCGAGCGCGGCGTCGTCCCCGGCAAGACCCTGCAGGTTTCCGCGGAAGGCCGGACAATGCCGCTGTGTTCATATCCGGCATACCCCCGGTACGTCAGCGGACCCCCGACCGCTGCGTCGTCGTACATTTGCGCCCAGTAAGCGGCGCCGATGTAGGTAGAACAGATCCCACACGGCCGAGCTCACTCCGTTGCCGGCGTGGTTCTGGATGGCTCCGCGGAGCCCGAACTGCTTGTTCATGGCCACCAGGTCCGCCCGGATCGGCTTGAGTTGCTTTTGCGCTTCAGGTACCGAGGGGTATAGCGCTCTTCGCTGCATCACAGCCAAACTTCAGAGGCTTGCTGCCGATGTAAAGATAGCGTATCTTTACATCATGGCCAGCCGGTTAGTGAATGTCAGGCTTGATGAGCAACGGATTGAGAGGGCGCGGAAGCTACGAGCGAAGGGAATAACTCTGTCCAATTTGGTACGGGACGCAATCGACCGCCAGTTTGAACAGCTCGTTCAATCGACGAAGCGGCACGACGCTGCTGCTATCATACGCGACATTTATGAACGGTACCCGGATCCACCCCGCCTTCAAGAACGAAGTTACGATGTCCATGATCGAACCCAGGCGAAGTCCGCGATTCTCCGCAGATTGCGGCGAAAAAAATGACGGTCTTGATCGATACGGGTCCGCTCGTCGCTCTCTGTGATCCTCGCGATGCGCTCAACAAAACCGCCTTGAAGGACTTGACAACTCTACAGAAATCACAATTCGTCGTGTGCGAACCGGTGATTGTCGAAGCCTGCTTCCACCTGCCGGCAACATCACAACGGTCACGGCTAAGGCACACACTTGACCAGTTGAACATCGTGCCGGTCGCCGTTGATGACACTTGGTCCTTATGGATCGAGGTTTTCGCTTGGCTCGAGCAGTATAGCGACCACGAACCAGACTGGGCGGACGGATACATGGCCGTGCTCTCTGCTCGTGATACCAAACTCAAACTGTGGACGTATGACGTCGAGTTTCGGACGGTATGGCGCCGAATCGACGGCACACGGATTCCGTTAGCCATTCGGCCTTGACCTCACGTTCGGCGGGCGTCACCGAATTGTACCTTCATCCCGAAATTCAAAGTCACTCACCTTGACAATCTACTGGAAGCGACGTAACTTCACCTAGTATGTCTACTAAAGAGCAGAAAGAGCGCATCGAACTGCTGCAGGGAACGCTGGATTTGCTGATTCTACGCACGCTGCTGCGAGGCCCGGTGCACGGGCATGACATCGTCAAGTCGATTCAGTTTCAATCCGACGACGTGTTGCTGGTCGAGCAGGGGTCGCTTTATCCGGCATTGCACCGGCTCATCAAGCGCGGATGGATTTCGGCGGAAGAAGGAACCTCGCAGAACAACCGCCGGGCCAAGTTTTACCGGCTGACGGCGAAAGGCCG
>CAZPBY010000043.1:0-64504 GCA_964584785.1 uncultured Solibacteraceae bacterium | reverse complement strand
GAACCTCGCAGAACAACCGCCGGGCCAAGTTTTACCGGCTGACGGCGAAAGGCCGTCGGCAACTGACGATTGAAACCGGCAAGTGGGACAGGTTGGCTCGCGCGATCGCGCGGATTCTGCGGCCCTCGGAACAGGAGAGCAAATGATCCGGCGGCGTAAGCGCATCCTGGAAGATCTGGACCGTGACATCCGGGAGCACATTGAACTGGAAGTGCAGGACAACATCGACCGGGGCATGTCGCCGGACGATGCGCGTTACGCCGCCCTGCGGAAGTTCGGCAATATGACGTGGATCCGGGAAGAGACGCGAGCCGTGTGGACCTTTGTCCGGCTGGAGCAGATACTTCAGGATTTTCGCCTGGCGCTGCGCTCGCTGCGCAAGAATCCCGGCTTTGCTTTCACGGCGATCCTTATTCTGTCGCTGGGCATCGCCGGCAATGTCATCGTCTTCGGTGTCATGGATGCGCTGGTTTTGCGGACCTTGAATCTGCCCCATCCCGAACAGGTGATGACGCTTCAACCCAAGGACGGCGTTCCTTTTTTGTCCCATCCCGAAGTGCGCGATGTGCGCGACGGCAATACGGTGTTTTCTGCTGTCGCTTGCTACCGGCCAAGCGATTTTGGCGTGCAAGCCAGAGGCGTGACCCGGTCCGTTTGGTCAGGAGAAGTGAGCGGGCAGTACTTCGAGGTCATGGGCGTCAAGCCTTACCTTGGCCGCCTGCTCGAACGCGCCGATGACGATCATCCCGGAGCCTCCGACGTTGCCGTGCTTTCATGGCCGGAGTGGAAAAGCAATTTTGGCGCGGACCCGAATGTTATCGGAACGACGATCCGCATTAACAAGCATCCATACACCATCGTCGGAGTGACGCCGGAGAGTTTCCGCGGAACGGAGAGATTTGGATCGGTCTCCATTTTCGTTCCGATGGCGAATGAAGCGTCGCTGGACGGCGTCGACTGGCTCGAGTCGCGGAGCTTCCATGGAAGCTTTTCGATCGTACGCATCAAGGACGGAGTCTCGCTGCCCCAGGCGCAGGCGGAGTTGAACACGATCGCCGCACGCATCGCGCGGGAGCATCCGAAGGAGGAAGATGGATTGGCGTTGATGCTGACTCGTCCCGGATTCCTCGGCGACTTCATCGGCGGTCCGGTGCGTGCTTTTATGGCCGGCGTGATGGGATTGGCTGGGATTGTGTTGCTGGCCGCATGCATCAACCTTGGCGGCTTGTTCGCGGCGCGCACAGCGGACCGCACACGCGAGTTTGCGATCCGCATGTCGATTGGTTCGAGCCGGTGGCGCGTCGTTCGTCAGGTCCTGGTCGAGGCCGTGGTGATCGCACTCTGTGGCGGCGCGTTCGGTTGTTTGCTCGCGTGGATCGCCCTCGCCGGCCTGGCGAACTGGCAACCGCCTGCACAATTCCCGATCCGGTTCCCGGTCGCGCCGCAACCGTCGCTGATTCTCTTCACTCTGGCGATCTCAATGGTCGCCGGCTTCGCGTTCGGCGGGATGCCACTGAGGCAGATATTCAAAACGGATCCGAATGACGCCATCAAGAGCGGCGGAGTCCTTTCGGCAGGACGGCGCTGGGCGTTTCGTGACGTGCTTCTTGCGGCACAGATCGCGCTATGCTGCGTCACCGTGACCGCCGCGTTTGTGTCTCTGCGCGGCCTGCAAAAATCTGTGACGGCGGATCTGGGTTTCAATCCGCAGCATGCCCTTCGGACGCAATTCAATCTGAGCGAAGCCGGCTACACCGTCGACGCCGCAACGAATCAGCTTCAGCCCCAGTTGCTGGAAACGGTTTCGCAGATTCCCGGAGTGGAAGCCGCAGGTTATTCCGACACGACGCCCCTCAACTTGTCCGGGTCAACGATTTCGATCTTTCCACAGGAAAGCACCGATTTCAGGCCCTCACAGAAGGCATTTAGTAGTTATTACTACCGCGTGTCTCCGGGATATCTGGCGGCTTCGGAAACGCGACTGCTCGCCGGACGTGATGTCCGCTTCGCCGACACGAAACAGACTCCGGCGGTTGCCATCGTGAACCAGGAGTTTGCGCGCCGGCTTTTCCATTCGGAGCAGGCAGTTGGACGCTACTTCAAGACGCGTGACGGTGTGCCGATCCAGATCGTTGGTGTGATGGCTGATGGAAAACATGTCACTATTAGTGAAGCCCCGACACCCGCGCTGTTCTTCCCGATCTCGCAGAAAGGCGTCACGAACACGGTGATCATTGTCCGCACCCATCGCGACACGGCCCAAATGGTCCAGGCCATTCGAGGAACCATTCGCGATCTGGACCACAGCATTCCCATTCAGGAATCGGGCCCCTGGACGAACGGCCAGCTTGCGCTGAGCCTGTTTCCATCTCAGGTGGCCGCGGTTGCGCTCAGTCTTTTCGGCGCGTTTGGTTTGCTCCTTTCGATCGCCGGCACATTCGGTTTGGCGTCCTACACGGTCAGCAAGCGGTTGCGCGAGTTGAGCATTCGGCTTGCTCTTGGCGCAAGGGCGCAGGAGATTCTATTGGTAGCGTTGGGCCGCATGTTGGTTTTGCTCGGAACCGGCTCAATGCTCGGCATCACGTTGGGCCTGGCGGCAAGCCGCTTACTCTCCGCCATCGTCTTCCAGGCGTCCGCGCAGGATCCGTTTGTGCTCGCGGCCGTCGCGTTCACGACAGTGTTGACTGGATTAGTTTCGGTCACCGGTCCGGTCCGGCGCGCGCTGCACCTCGACCCGGCAACGCTGCTCCGCGAACAATAACCGAGGACTCATGCTCTTACCGATACACATCGCTGCAGGCGGGCTTGCCATTGTTCTCGGCGCTATAGCTCTGATCGTGAAGAAGGGCGGGACCATCCATCGCCGTGCCGGTCTTCTGTTCGTCTTCGCGATGCTTGTCATGGGCACCACGGCCTCAATCCTGGGGTTTCTCAAGAGTCCCACGGACGGGAATGTGTTCGCCGGCTTTATTGTTGCCTATTTTGTCGGTACGGCGCTGACGACGGTCCGACCCATATCGCCATGGACCCGCCGCATCAATGTTGCCGCGCTCCCGGTAGTGGTTGGACTTGCCGCCGGCGATATCCTGGGCGGCGTTAAAGCGTTCAACAGCCCTCGAGGTTTTCTCAACGGCGTCCCGTTCTTCATGTTCTTCTTCCTCGCGACAGTCATGATTCTCGCGGCGATGGGCGATGTGCGCATCATGCGATTCGGCATGCCTCCCGGCAGGCAGCGGCTGGCGCGCCATTTGTGGCGAATGTGCTTCGCGCTGTTCATCGCGGCCGGATCGTTCTTCTCGATCCGTGCGCGCGTGGCGAAAATCCTTCCCGAACCATTCACGACTGCGCCGATGCGCGCGCTGCCGATCCTGCTGTTGTTTGGCGCGATGTTCTACTGGCTGTGGAGGCTCCGCAGTCGAACTGTTACTTCAACCCCGGCGCCCTAAAACAGGCCGTAAGCCTCAGGATAGATCGTGACCGACAATAAACGTGCGTGAGCATGACATTTCTGTGACGACCAGCACGCGGTGAGTGTCATAAGGTGGCAATATGCTGAACAGAGTCCTGTGTGTCGTCATCATCGGCATCGCCGTTCAAACGGCGGATGTGCCACCCTTTGAAGTTTCCTCCATCAAACAGAACATGTCCGGTGAGAACCGCGTTGCGGGTGGATTTCTGCCGGGCGGCCTGTACCGCGTCACGAACTATGCGCTTCGATCGTTGATCGCTGCAGCGTACTTGAGGCCGCAGGTGAACCCGGGATTCTTGATCGAGGGCGGACCGGATTGGATCGACTCCGCGCGTTTCGACATCGAAGCGCGCGCGGCGGCGGAGTTTCCCGTGGGGCCCGACGGCCCCAATGCGCCGAGGCGCGTCATGCTTCAGAAGTTGCTGGCGGATCGTTTCGCGCTCGAAGTGCACCACGAAACGCGTGAAGGCGACGTCTACGCGCTTACGTTCGCAAGACCAGACCGGAAACTCGGGGCCGTGATTCGCCCATCGTCCATCGACTGCGTCAATACTCCGGCAAACTGCAGTGTGAGAATCGCGCCGGGCAGCATCACTGGAGTCGGAATGTCGATAGCGCAGCTGTTGGGTCCGCTGCCGAGATTTGTGGACCGCATCGTCATCGATACGACAGGACTCACCGGCCGATTCGATCTCAAACTGACGTGGACTCCAGCGCCGGGTGAATGGATTGCACCGCCTACGGCGGAGATCAGCGCGCCCACGGCGGATGGCCCGTCGTTATTTACAGCACTGCAGGAACAGCTGGGTCTGAAGCTGCAGTCCCAGAAAGGACCGATCGACATCCTGGTTGTTGACCACGCGGCGCGACCGAGCAACTGAAATCCAATCGAGCACAATCCAAATTTCTCGCCCAGGGATATGGTGCTCAATGCTGCAGCCCGTCCCAAGACCACCTGGGAATGACGAGGCCCGCCGGAACATCGTCGGCAGACTTGTGGTAGCGTGACATGGTCGTTGTGGTGGCCCAGTCGAAGTAGTTGTGCAATACGCTCCGGAGTGGCTCGTCAGTGAGCCCCACATCTTCCAAAGCCCGATCGAAACATGCGATCGCCCGGCGGTCCATCTCCTCGTGAATGCCGTTGCCGCTGTGTATTCGAACAACCGATGTCTCGTCACCACAGGCACCGGAGTAGGCGGAGGGCCCGCCGAGGGCCTCTGCCCAGTACGCGGCTAGGCGCTCGGTGTGTCGAGGATGGAATCCGTGACTGAATGCGTGGCTGACGATTTCGTCGGCCATGACGCGCGAGTGCCATGCCTCCGCCAACCGCAGCAGCCCTTGAAGTCCGCCGGCCGCCTCATACACAGTCTGCATGGTTAAAGGATATCAGGCACGCGGCTTTGCCTCAAAAGTTCACGCGGAAGGGGTGGTGCCTCAGTGATCCGTTGCGGGTCAGCCGCGGGTTGCACGCTGAGAAAGCGTACTTCGGAGGACGGCGTAAGGCTGAATGCCATCTCGCGGCTATCTTACAGAAAGGTCGTAGAGCGCGAAGCTCAGCATGCGGCGGGCCGGGCCCGGCTCCGGCCAGGGCGGCTCACCGGTCGCGAAGCGAATCGTGGTCGTCCCCGGATGGAGCGTCAGCGGCGCCAGCCGGATCGGGACGCGATGCTGCGCGCGCAATGCGACAGTCTGCACCATGTTCCCCGCCTGGATGACGACAGTCCGATCGCTCACGGAGATCAGTTCGAATGCCACCGTGACGGTGCGATCCAGCGCGCCGGGGTTGCGCAGCTGCATTTCCGCTGGCCCCGACGCCCAGCGCCACGAGCGGTGCTCATCGGTCTCGCGTGCGTACCACGCGGTGTCGTAGAGGGCGGTCACACCACCGGTGAACGCGCTTTCCGTGGCGCGCGGCAACGGATGGAACGCCTCCGCCGCCGACAGGACCGAGAGATTGCCCGCCAGCAGCAGTGCCAGACCAGCACGGCTTCGCGGCACCCGCACGTTGAACGCGAGCGTGAGTGGCAGCAAAACGCGCGACGCCGCCGACGGTTTGCCCTGCCAGACCGGCCAGCCGAGCGCTAACGCAAGGATCGCGAACGCGACGCCGATCCGCCACCAAATCTCGTTCGGCCGCTTGCGCCGCAGCACGAATGCGACCTGGGTAGCAAGCGACACGATCGCCCAGACCTCGTGCTGAACCTCGGCGAAGCCACCCGCCTGCCAGCTCGCGCGCAGCTCGCCCAGCTTGTCGACAAATCCCGTCAGGAGGGCAAAGTTGCGCGTGCCACCGAAGTAGCCGAAGTGCATCCGCAACACCACCATCCACAGCGCCGCGGGCAGCACCGAAATCCCGGCCAGGGCAACAGCACCCGTCCGTGACCACCTTCCGTCCTCGCTTGACGCGAACAGCGCAGACGCCGTCAGAACGCTCGTCTCGCGCGCGAGCCCGGCCGCACCCAACAGGACGGCGCCCAGGACGCGACGGTTGACCTCCACCGCCCTCGCTCCCACGGCGACCAACAGCAAGGCCGGACCGTCCACCAAGGCGCGCGCCACGCTGATGATAAGGCCGGCGCCAAATAGCGTACCGCCCCAGCGCAGCAGGTTGTGGAGATCTTGTGGCGGAAACCACCAGCGGGCGAGCAGGACCGCGAGCAGCAGCCAGGCGACGACGTTGCCCAGTGCATAGGCGGTGAGGGTGCGTTCGTCGTTGCCCCACCCTGCCGCGTGCGCGATCAGCGGCAGCAATACACGACGCGCGCGATAGGACGGCGAATCCAGGGCTGCCCCCAATTCCCCGTCAAACGGATTTCCTGCAACCGCGATCTGCGCGTAAAACTGGCCGTCGTAGCCTGCACCGTCGACCGTGTGTATCGGTACCTCGCGCAGTCGGCCAAGACGCCTCGGCTCAAACATCTCACCAAACCAAATCATCGAGGTGAGTCCGCTGTCCGGATGGTAGAACACCCGGACGTGCGCGACGAACCAAACTGCCAGCCCGAGGTAGACCACCACGTAGCGTTGGCGCCATACGGCGCGCGTCACTGACAAGAGGACCGGCCATACCCCCTGGCTTTTTCCCATCCGAGTTATCGCGTCCTTGCCCGCCGGCTTTAGGATCGCGCCCACATGCGGCCGGCGGCGAGAGAACCTAACAGGATAGCGAGCCGAGAATTCGAATAGAAACGCAGGACATCGAGGATGTTATCTCTAAGGATGGAGTCTTCCACGTGTTCATTCTAACATTCCGTGGCCCGCCGCCGGCACCGGGACCGGCGAGGTCGAGGCATTCCACGATGATCGTCACGTCGAAACCCTGGCGACAGGAAACGTAACCAATCCCGCAGTCTGAAGTTTCATCGTCTCCACGAGCCAAACCGGCTCGTGTTTCTGGAGGAGAAATGGCAGCCACGATTCGACCACTTCGAAGCGACGCCCGGACACTTCAGGGCCTGGCAGCAGCAAACGCGCACGCTGAGCGGCGTTGCGGCGTTCGCGACTTCGTCGTACACCCTCACCGGCGGCGACCAGCCGGAGCGCTTCGCCGGCACTCGCGTCAGCGCCAACCTCACGTCCGTGCTTGGCGTTCAACCTATTCTCGGACGCAGCTTCACTGCTGAAGAAGACAGGCCGGGTAATAACGCGGTGGTCCTGATCGGCGAGGGCCTGTGGCGGCGGCGATTCGGCGGCGATCCCGGCCTGGTCGGCCGGGCGCTCACACTGAACGGGATCTCTTGCACGGTGATCGGCGTCATGCCGGAAAGTTTTCGTTTTCCACGCGAAGCGGAAATCTGGAGACCGATCGCGTTCACCGACGCGGACCTCGGCGGCGGCAGTCATTTCGTGTGGGCCGTTGGCCGCCTGAAAGACGGCTCCACGCCGATTCAAGTGCAAAGCGATCTCGAGGCCATCCTGCGAGCGATGCCGAACCATCCGTGGAGTGCGAGTGTCTCTCCGCTGCTGGAGTATTACGTCGGAACGGTTCAGTCGTCGCTCTACGTTCTGCTCGGCGCGGTCGCATTCGTGTTGTTGATCGCGTGCGCCAATGTCGCCGGCTTGCTTCTCGCTCGCGGATCGGCGCGGCAGCGGGAAATCGCGGTACGTCTTTCGATCGGCGCAACCCGATCGCGGATCGTGCGGCAACTGATGACGGAAAGCGTCCTGTTGTCGCTGATGGGGGAGTCACGGAATTGATTCTGTCGGCAGCGGGAATCCTCATGTTGCGTCGAATGACCACAGCAGGCATTCCGCGCATGGATCAAGTGTCGCTCGACGTTCCCATTCTGTTGTTCGCCCGCCGTTTCCCTCATCACCGGCGTCCTCTTCGGAATCCGATCGCGAACTTTCGCGCAATGGACGATGTGATCAGTCAATCGATGGGACCGCGGCGTTTCGCCGTCGGTCTACTTGCAGTCTTCAATGGATTCGCCGTGGTTATGGCGTTTGTCGCCACGTCCGGATTGATGTCGTACATCGTCGCGCAGCGGATGAAGGAGTTCGGGTTCCGCATGGCATTCGCCGCTCGAGGCAGCGCGATCCTGCGGCTGGTGATGAGTCAGAGCCTTCGCATCGTGCTGCCCGGTGTCGCCGCAGGAATCCTCGTGTCGATGGGCCTGAGCCGTTTTCTGAGCACTCTGTTTTTCGAAGATCACGGCAACCGATCCTTTTATTCACGGCCTGCTGTCGATCGGGCTGATTGTGGTGGCGCTCGGAGCCGCGCTGATTCCGGCCCTTCGCGTGTCGCGGCACAATCTCGTCACATTGCTGAGTGCGGATCGTCACCAATAAATTCCGGCGCGCCTGAGCACTTACCGACGGTCGGCCCCCCTATTTCCCTTCGCTGATGAAGATTGCCGCGAGGGATCGTCGAAGCCGGAAGACTTGCATGTCACAACAACGAGTGTGTAATGTTTTAGTCAGCTAACCGTTAGCGCACACTCGTTCACCTTGAGACCATCCGATGAAAGGGAGGCTGAATGAAGCGCATCACCATCACCTTTGCCCTGTCCGCGATAGCGGCTCTGCTTGGTTCCTCGTCATGGGACCAGGCGGCAGCCAAGCCGGCTCCGTACATCGCGATCTCGCCCTCACCGACGTACGTCGGCGACACGCTGTCCTTTTCCGGCTGTAACTACGGCGGGAGACCCAAGGACATTTCCGTCGAGATATATGGACCCGACGGAAGTCAGCAGTACGGGTTTGCGACGCATACGGATGCAACCGGGTGTTTCCTTTTCGTTTCCGGCTTCACCCCTCTTATTTCGGGTATTTACGGCGCCTATGTTTTTCCGGACAAGAGCGCCGGCGACGGACAAGGCACGTACAATTACAACCACCCCACGGTCGACTACGACTTCGAGGTACTCCCTTGAGCGGGTGATTGCTACACCGCGCGTTTCGCGCCGGCGTAAACCGGGAAGCGAGATATCTTGTCTGAGTGCTTCAGAGTTTCCAGCAACGTGTCCGTACAGATTGAAGGAGATGAATGCATGTACGTCCACTTTCCCAAAACACCCAAGTCAGTGATCGTTCTGTTTGCGACAGTGTGCGTGACGGCCTGGACGGTTGCGACGAGCAGCTCCTGGGCTCGTCCCCTCCCTCAGCCGTATGACAGCCCCAGTCCGGCGGAAGCCGCGCGCTTCCTCCAGCAGTCGACGTGGGGGCCGACGCCGGAACTGATCCAGCACGTTCAGGCGGTCGGATACGAGCAATTCCTCGAAGAGCAGTTCGCGGCGATTCCGTCCGGTTATCCGACGTTTTCGCTGGTTCCCTCAACTCCAGCCACAGATTGTCCTTCCGGTTCCGTTTGCCGCAGGGACAATTACACGTTGTATCCCATTCAAACGCGATTCTTCACCAACGTGATCAACGGTGATGATCAACTGCGCCAGCGCCTCGACTTTGCGCTGCATCAGATCTTGGTCGTATCGGGCGTGGATATCGGCCAGGGGTATCCGAGCCGTTTCGCCCCATATCTCGGAGTTCTGGATCGCCATGCGTTCGGAAATTTTCGTGACCTGCTTGGTGAAATCACGCTGAACCCAGCCATGGGGAATTATCTCGACATGGCGAACAACACCAAGACGAATCCCAATGAGAATTACGCTCGCGAAGTGCTGCAGCTGTTTTCGATCGGTTTGAATCGTCTGAATGCCGACGGCTCTCTGATGCGCGACGCGCAAAACCAGTCGATCCCCACATACGACCAGACAGTCGTGAACGCCTTTGCCCGCGTATTTACCGGATGGACGTTCGCCGCTCCGCAGACGGCGGGAATCACGAATTACATCGATTTCCTGAGAGTGGCCAACGCCAATAACCACGACACCGGTGCGAAGACGCTGTTACGAGGAGTGACGCTGCCGGCAGGACAGTCGGCCGCAAAAGATCTCGCCGACGCGCTCGACAATATTTTTCAGGATCCGAATGTCGGGCCATTCATCGGCAGGCAAGTGATCCAGCATCTGGTCATGAGCAACCCGAGTCCGGCCTACGTCGGCAGGATTACGGCTGTTTTCAACGATAACGGCTCCGGTGTGCGCGGTGATCTAAGAGCCGTTGTGAAGGCGATCCTTCTCGATCCGGAGGCGCGGATCCCGAGCAGCCAGAGTGTGCCGGGACACCTGATGCATCCGGTTTTGCTGATCACCAGCCTGTTGCGCGCATTCAGTGCGCGATCGGCGGACCTCAATGGCCCAAGCGACGGCTATATCGATCCGCAGAGCGTGAGCATGGGACTGGACGTCTTCAGCCCGCCTTCGGTATTCAGCTATTTCTCACCGTTCGGCGGCGTGCCGGGAACCACGCTGCGCGGACCGGAGTTCGGTCTGTTGAACACGTCCACGGCCGTTCGCCGGGCGAATTTCGTGAACACGATCGTCTTCTCGCGAATCGCGGCCAGCACGAATTATCCGTTCAACCCGACGGGAACCGCACTCGATTTTTCCGAATTCGAACCGCTTGCGGGCAATCCCCAGGCGCTCCTCGACTCGCTGAACACGCTCATGCTGTGCGGCCGGATGTCGGCCGAAATGCGTTCGGCACTGTTGACGGCAATTAATGCAGTACCCGCTTCAAACGCTTCGCGAAGAGTTCGAACGGCCGTCTACCTCATCGCAACATCAAGCCAGTATCAGGTGGAGAGGTGAACCATGACACTATCGCGTAGAGAGTTCCTGCGGAGATCCGGCTGCGGCGCGCTCAGCGCGGCCGCGCTCGCTTCCGGAATCGATCGTTTTGGTCTGATCCAGGCCTTCGCGCAAGGTTCGAGCTACAAAGCGCTGGTTTGTGTTTTTCTCGCCGGCGGCAACGACGGCAACAATGTCGTCGTGCCGGCAGACGCGCAGGGATACGGCGCCTACTCCGCCATTCGTGGGGCTGCCGGCCTGGCGATCGATCAGGCGAATCTTCTTCCCCTCACACCGAAAAGTATTGGAACCCCGTTCGGTTTACACCCCAGTCTGGACGCGATCCATCCGCTCTTTGCCGGTGGACAGCTGGCGATCCTGAGCAATGTCGGGCCGCTGATTCAGCCGCTGTCGAAGCAGGATTACAAGCAGGGCGCGCCGCGTCCATACCAACTGTTCTCGCATTCGGATCAGATTGCTCAGTGGCAGACGTCGATCTCCACGGGTACGTCCTCCACGGGATGGGGCGGACGAGTTGCCGATACGTTTACCGCCAATCCGTCCGGGTATCCACTGATCACGGCGCTCGCCGGAGGAGTCTTCACGCGCGGCGCGCTGACCAGTCCGCTCACGGTGGCGGCCGCTCCGACGGCTCTGAATCAGCTTCTCGTTCTCAGCGGTTTTGGCACGTCGGCCGCGGATCAGGCACGGCTGCAGGCGATGAATTATCTTCGGACCATCGATCGGGACTCTCCGTTCATCGCGGCGGCGAGCAACGTCACGCAGCAGGCAGTCGACATCGGTAACTCATTCAACGTCGACGTTGTGCTCAATACGGTATTTCCAAACACTAGCCTGGGAAATCAGCTCAAGCAGGTGGCGAAGCTGATCAAGTTCAACTACCGCTCGGGTGTTCCGGACCTTACCCGCCAGATTTTCTTCTGTTCGCTGGGCGGCTTCGACACGCATCAGGGTCAGGTCAATACTCAGTCGAGCCTGCTGACACAAGTGGGACAGGCCTTGAAAGCGTTTTACGATGCTACCGTGGAGCTGCAAGTAGACTCTCAGGTAGTCACTTTCACACTATCCGACTTCAGCCGGACACTACAGCCGGCGGGTTCGGCGGGTACTGTCGGATCGGATCACGCGTGGGGTAATCACCATCTCGTGATCGGTGGGTCGGTTGTTGGCGGCGACTTTTATGGCATACCCGGGCCGAACGGCACCGTATTCCCGACACTGCAGACCGGTGGCCCGGACGATACCGATACTCGCGGCCGCTGGATTCCGACGACTGCCGTCGATCAGTACGCCGCGACGCTCGCCCGGTGGTTCGGCGTCGATTCGACAAGAATCGACGCGGTGTTTCCGCAGTTGAAGAACTTCGCGGTCCGCGACCTGGGCTTTTTGGTCTAGCGGCCGTCTGAAGTCTTGTCGCTTTTCCGTACACCGAAGGCGTGTTCACGCCTCCGGTGTACGAAATAGATAACCTTGAGGGGATCACTTAGACAAAATCAGTTGCCGCACTTGCCGGGCTTGCAGAAGATGACGCTGAGTGTGGACGACATTCAGGACGAGTGCGTCCGCAAGGCTGTACCGAATCAGGGGCGTGATGGGGGATCGCAAACGGACCCTGTTGTAATCGACGCCTCTGGTTTGGCAAACAAATTCCCGAAACCGGCTCTGCTGTTCCAGGAACCGGCCGAACGCGTCGTGGATCGATGAACTGTCCGCAGGTCTAAGCATTTTCGGCGCCCGGACAGGCTTTGTCGCCTGCGGCACAAGCATCCGGATCAACCAACCGCCCATCAGCGATGGATGATATGCGACCGGCTTCGGCGTCGGCCGTTTCACGCGTCCGCGTTCGATCGCCGCTACTAAATAAGGATCGAACTTCACGATGCTGATCGTGAGGTGTTCAAGACACTGCGCGATGCTCCAACGCTCAGGGCCCGGCTTCCAGTTGAGTTGCACGTCGTTGAGACCGTCGACAACTTCCTTCGCAAACCGGTCCACTTTTCCTATTTCCAGCTGAATCGTTTCAAGCAAGTCGTCGGAATTGAGAAATTCGCGAATAGGCATCGGCGGCATACGAACACCTCCCCACCGCAGTTCCAGAATATCCATGATTCAGTCACCAATTGGACTTGAGTCACACGTATGCACGATTCATGCATACGATCTCAACGATGATTTTGGGGCCCTCAACGAGTCGAGCTACAACCCTATTGCGAATATCAACAGCAGGAGGAGAGGATTTGCACTCTACCGTACAAAGTCATTTGCTATACTCCCCCGCATGAATCTTCTGCCGGATGTTCGCTTCGACATACGGCTGCTGGTTAAAGACAAGCTATTCACCGTCGTCGTCGTGTTAGCCCTTGCGCTCGGAATCGGGCTGAATGCGTCCATACTTTACCGCAAATGCGTTCAAGGTGTTCCGCCAGCGTCCCGTCATTGGCCGCGACTTCAGACCGGAAGACGTTTCCGGACGTCGATTTGTGGCTGCCCCTTTCGAGCATGTGCGGACTCGCGGAACAGCGGCGCATTCAGCGCACTGGTCTGCAGGCGTTCGGCCGTCTCGCGACGGGTGTGTCGGGCGAGCAGGCGCAGGCGGAGTTCAGAATAATAGGCAAACGGCTTGAACACGACTACGCCGAAACGAATGCGAACATCGGCGTACGGTGATGACCTTTAACGAACGTGTCGCCGGTGGTTCGATCCGGCTCGCTCTTCGGGCCGCCATGAGTGCGGTTGGTTTTGTGCTGCTCATTGCCTGCGCCAACGTGGCGAACCTCCTGCTGGCGCGGTCGATGCAGCGCTCGAAGGAAATTGCGGTAGCTTCTCGATCGGTGCGACGCGCTGGCGCATCGTGAGGCAACTTCTCGTGGAGAGCGTCCTGCTCGCGGGCATCAGCGGTGTCGTCGGCCTGCTCCTCGCTGTTGCAGGAACGCGCTGGTTCGACGTCGCGACGCAAGATGCAGGACGCCCGTTCTTCATCCAATTCTCGATGGACGGATACGTCGTCGCAATCTTCGCCGCCGTTTGTCTGGCGAGCGGCATTCTGTTCGGTCTCGCACCCGCGTTGCACGTCTCAAAAACGGATATCCACGAAGTACTGAAGGGAGGCGAACGCAGTGGCGGTGGCATGCGCGCGCGGCGCTGGACCAGCATGCTGGTTGTGGGAGAGCTTGTGCTCACGCTTTCGTTGCTCGCGGGCGCGGGGTTCATGATGCGCAGTTTTCTTGCTCTATACCGCCTCGATATCGGTGTTGAAACGGCGCATCTCTTAACGATGAACCTGACCCTGCCTGAACGCAAATACCCGACAGCCGAGCAGCGCGCCTTCTTCTATCAACGCCTCGATGAACGCCTACGCGCCATTACCACGATTCGCGGCGGCACGATAACGAGTCATGTTCCATTGAACGGCGGGACGGTAATGCAGTTGTCGATCGAGGGTCGCCCGGTGCCGGCCGGTGAACCGGTGCCTCAGGTCACGCGGACACGGACGGTACACCCGGTATGGAAGCCGTGCTGGTCAATCAGCAGTTCGTGTCGAAGTATTTCGCCAACGAAGATCCGATCGGACCCCGGATCCAGCTGTGCTCGATCCTCCGTCTGCTTTCGATCCGGTATGGCTGACGATCGGCGGCGTGGCTCCAACTGTGAGACAACGCAGCCTGCGTGATATTGATCCCGATCCGGCCGTCTACGTTCCGTATCGCTTTGCTCCTTCGCCCGCGATGTCTCTGTTGATCCGGACACCGGCAGAACCGCCTTCATCGTAACTCTGTTTGTGATCGTCTCGCTCGCCGCGGGTTACTGGCCAGCCCGGCGCGCTATAAAGATCGATCCAATCCGCGCCCTGCGCCACCAATAACCGAGCCGGCCGGGTAGAGTTTTATAAACCAATCAGACAATCTTCAGATGCGACGTTTAATATACCGTTCGCAAATATGGCGTTCTCAGTCGCGACCCTGTATGTAGAGGAACTCCGGGCAACGATGCGGGGCCGTTTCGCCTGGCTAGGCGCGGCAGTGGTGTTGCTGGCGATCGGGGCACTGGCGGCCGCGGGAACGCAGGACACCTGGCTCGACGGTTACGGCATAATTGCGTACGGCCTCGTGCCGCTGACGTTTATCCCCATAGCCGCCGGTATGATCGCGGCGCCGCGCGCCAATCGGTTTGTGGAGTGCGTGTTTACAGCTCCGGTCCGGCGGCGCGATTGGCTGGTCGCAAAACTCCTTGTACTTCTGACGCTCGCCGCCGCTTACTACGTTTCGCTCGTGCCGATGATGCTGGTCTATTCATCACACGCCGGCATGCCGCCCCTGCTGCGCGAATTCCTGATCTGGACACCGGGTCTACTCGTTACCAGTGTCGCTGCAGGTACCCTGATCGGTGTGCAGTTTATTGGAGGAAGTCTGGCCGCACCCACGGGAACCGGCATGGGTCTGTTGCTGGCCTATGCCGCACTGATTCCGTTGCAGGAGTTGCTGGTGGCGCAGGGTAACGGCGCAACCCGAAGCGGACACATCACTCTCGCGAGTCCTGCCGTGCTGCTCAAGAACGCGCTGGGATTTACATTGGTGGCGAGCACTATTCCAGCGACGACCGTGTGGACATGGATCAGTCTGCTTGTTTTGACGATCGCCTCTGTGGCGCTCGCTGCGTGGATATTTCTGCGCACTCAGGGCGTCGAAACCTGGGAGGCGACTCGGGGTCAGCGATGGACGATCGGACTCGTGATCGCAGGCATGGTGGCGTTTCCCGTGATTTTCGCGGATGTGAATTACGAAACGGCCGCGCCCCGTCCGAGCAATGCTCCAGTTATCCGAGGGCTGTTTCCCCGCAACGGACCAGGTCTCGCACTGGTTCGGCCCGGCGCAGCGGCTCCCCCGCGCTGCTGCAATCCTTTACTAAACCGTGAAGAGTGGCCTTTCGGTACCGATGAGCTAACCCGGCGCGACCTGTTGATCATGCTGCCGGTCGCTAGTACTCAACGGGTGTCTAATCTCAAGGCACGGATCGCCGGCGAGAACGGGCTTGAGATCCTTGCCGAGGTCGACGCACTAGCGGACGCAGGGCAGCATCTGGAAACACACGTCTATTCGAATGACTCTGGTCCTGCAGCCGCCGATGGCCGCCACGTCGTTACCGGTTGGATCGCCCGGATACCGGTGACTCTGAATCCGACGAAGCCCTGGGATATCGGCGGCAACCGCTATCCGCTGATGGTCACGGCCACCTACGACGTCGGGGAAGACCAACAGCCGCGTACCTTCAGCGCGCGGGCCGCGGTCGAGGCGGAAGTGTCGAGCGCCATTTACGAGATGGCTCTTGCCGCCAGCATTCTGCCGTTGTTCTGTTTCTCCGCCGCGTTTAGACGCTGGAGGCGAACCCGATGAGCGACACCTTTCCGTACGCCGTGGAAATGAATGGCCTCACACGGCGTTTTGGCAACTTCACGGCCGTGGATCAGATCACGCTCCAGATACCGAGGGGCCAGCTTTACGGATTCCTGGGACTCAACGGCGCCGGCAAGACTACGACCATCCGCATGCTCACGACGCTCCTGCCGCCCAGTTCGGGTTCCGCAAAGCTTTGGGGACACGATGTCGTGAACGATACACTTGCGGTGCGAAAGCTCATCGGACTGGTCAGCGACGAGACCAGCGAAAGCCAGTCGACCTGGACTGCGCGTGAATACCTCACTTATTTCGCCCGTCTGCGCCAACTGCCAGATCCACGCGATCAGGCGGAAAGGCTTCTCGATAATGTCGGTCTCGGCTCTTCGTTTCGAGGCAAGCTCATCGGTACCTACAGCACAGGAATGAAGCGCCGCGTCGAGATCGCCCGCGCGCTGATGGGGCATCCAAAAATTCTATTTCTCGACGAACCTACACGCGGACTGGATTTGCCGGCGAAACGAGAAATGTGGAATCTTCTTCGCCGACTTGCGGCGGAGGAAAACGTCACGACTTTTCTTAGCAGCCACGACTCTCACGAGATTCGCAGTCTTTGCGAAAAAATCAGCGTGATCGCGAATGGCCGGCTGGTTTTCACTGGCGCTACTCGTGATCTCGGTGCCGATCTCGACGCCTTTGAGGAGAGCCTTATTCTCATCCTGACCGCGGAGCGGTCCGGATTTTCGTCCACGAGCCGCTCAATCGAACAGATCAGGATGGAAGGAAAGAATGGATGAAACGGGAGACGAGAACGAGCAAGTTGTGAAGCGGCGAAATTGCAGTGCGTTTTATCGAGTGGAGTAGACGAACTTCTGGAACCGTTTTCCTTCGTAGGTCTCGGTGATGTAAACGTTTCCCTTCGAGTCCGACGCAATGTTGTGAGCGCCATAAAACTGCCCGGCCCAGTGTCCGCCGCTGCCGAACTCTCCGGCAATCTGCAATGAATCGCGATACAGAATTCGGACAACCTGATTCGTTCCATCGGGGACAATGAGAAAACGCTGCGTCGGATCCGGAGAGAAGGCGATGTCCCAAACGGATCCGCTTCCCAAGGTGTCCTTCGCAATGAAACCTTCCTTGACGAACCTTCCATCGGTTCTGAACACCTGGATGCGATCGTTGGTGCGGTCGCAGACGTAGACCAGTCGATCGTTGGCGATGCGGACGGCATGCACGATGCGGAACTGAGGCGGGGGCGGCCCGGCGGGATCATATTGACTGGGACGATCCTCGTGCTGCACGGCGCCATTGAAAGGACCCGGTAGACGCTCACCGGCAGTTAAAGAATATGCGTCATCCGGTTTGCGGCCGTAGGCACCCCAGTGCCGCTTGTACGCGCCCGTTTCTGTATCGAAGACAATCACGCGGTGATTGATGTAGCCATCAGCCACATAAAGCTCGTGCGCATCCTCATCGATCACCATGCATGCCGGTCCGCCGAGATTCTCCGTATCATTGCTGCCGGTATTTTTGCCGCTGTGGCCGATCTGCATCCGAAACTTTCCATCGCGGGTGAATTTCAGGATTTGGGAATCCTTCCCACCGGCGCCGGCAACCCAGACATTGTTCTTCGCATCCACAGTGATGCCGTGTTCTAGTTCCGGCCATTCATAGCCATCGCCCGGACCACCCCACGACGACAACAGATTTCCCGCCGGATCGAACTCGAGCACTGGAGGCGCCGCCCGGTATGACGCGCGAACCTCGTTCGGCTGCAGCGTCGATGGCCGATGAATGATCCACACATGATCTTTTGAATCAACCGCCACCCCGGCAACAGCACCGACAAGCCAGTGGTTGGGCAGCGGTTTTGGCCACATCGGATCGACCTTGAAAGTTGGAACCTGATTCGTGTTTTGGGTCAGCATAGTTGTTCCCATCACGATGGCCAGAAACAGCACCTGAGCCGATCTCAACGAGCGTTTCATTGGGATGCCATACTAGCAGAGTTCCGTCCGCCTCCAGCGGCTTCGGCCTGGTTCTGTTCTCAAGCGAGGAAGATCATTTCAACACCGGAACCAAAGCGGGCGGCGAGTACGACGACCGCGAGTAGGGGTGCCGGCTGACAGTCGCATTTCGTAGAGCAATTTTATTGGTAGTATTTCTGGCGTGCGTCCTGCACGCGCAGTTATCGCGGTCCTGATCATTCTTGCCTTCGGACTCTCTTGTCCGGCGCAGGACGAACGCGCGCAATATCCGCTCCTGCTGCGAAACTCGTACGTCGGGCTACAACTTGGCTTTATCGGCTATCCCTTTTCCAATACCCAATTCCAGACCGGATTCCGCGCAGAGTCTGTTCAGGTTCCACACCTCGCTGTTCGCGCCTTGCTCATGGGCCATGATTTCAATCGCTATTTCGCCGCTCAGCTCACATACATGCGTCCTGTCGAGTGGGTACATTACCGAAACGTGAATGGCGATCAAATCGACCATTCTGTCTGGATGAACGCCGGTGGGCTGACGATCAAGGCTCGCGTGCCCGTTGCTGCAAGGTGGTCGGCTTATGGCGAAGCGGGGCTAGGCATCATTACTCGGAAGGGTTTCGAGATCAACCAGGTGGCGGCGGTCAAGGACGCGAACTATGCAAGTCTCCTGATGGGAGCGGGAGTGCGATACCAAGTGAACGATAACTGGGACCTGACCGCCGGAGTAACGGCATCACCGTCACATGCGAGAGACCGGCAGCCTCGCACGACGTTTTTATCCGGTGGTTTCAATTACACGATGCGAAAGCTGAGCCAGGACCAGGTTGAACAAAACACGAACACCGGGTTCAGTTTTCCGAAAAACCTGTTGCAGTTTGGTTACACTACGGACGCGCTGGGATACGGAACGAACGATTTCGTTTCGAAACGCGCCGTTCCTGTTTTCTGGGCAGCGGACGTTCGGGTGGCGCACGGAGTCTCCGCCGGCTATCAGCGTAATGTATTCCATACCCGCCGGGTTTTTGCTCTGGATTGGGGAATCGGCGGGTCATCGTGGAGAACCCGTAAGGATGGCGAGCATTTTGCGACGGCATCGTTGTATCCGGTTTTGCGTTTCACGGCCGTCCGAACGCAGCCCATGGACGTCTATTTCGCGTATTCGCTCGCGGGCCCATCGTTTATTTCGAGAACCACAATTGATGGCGGGGAGACCGGCCGCCGGTTCACGTTTCAGGACTATATGGCGCTTGGATTTTTTGCTTCGCGAAAACGGCATTTAAACTTCGAACTGAGGATCGTCCATTTTTCGAACGGCAATCTGTTTCCGAGAAATGCCGGTGTGACGGTTCCGATCGGGTTCCACGCGGGATATGCATTCTGATTCACAAGCCAAATTGCGGGCCGATCGACAGTGAAGACCATCCTGCTTGCAGTCATGGTGGCGTGCATGTCGCTCGTGTGCGATGCCCAGAACGCTCCCGAAGTCGACTCCCCGAAACATTTTCTGAAGCAGTTCGTGTTCGACGAGGGAGCTATCTGGTCGAGCCCCTTTCGAGTTCAAAAACGCGACATGAAATGGCTGGTTCCCGCCGTCGGTACGACCGCGGTGTTGCTGGAGACAGATCGACATGTTGCCGATCGAATCCGGCAAACCGACGATTTATCCAAACCGAGTCATGTGATCTCGGCCGCGGGGAGCGGTCTTCCTATGGTGCTGGCACCGTTGACAGTATTCACTTTCGGCAAAGTGTTGCACAACCGGAAGGCATCCCAGACCGGCGAGACCGGATTACAAGCTGTACTTCACGCCGGATTGGTCGCACAAACACTGAAGGTGGTCTCGGAACGGCAACGTCCATATGACGCTCAGGGGCGCGGCCTGTTCTGGAGAGGAGGCAGTTCGTTTCCTTCAGGCCACGCCATGACGACATGGGCATTCGCCACTGTGGTTGCAAAACAGAATTCTCAAAACAAGTGGCTCCGCTTTGCGGCGTATGGGACAGCGACCGCCGTCAGCTTGTCGCGGATCGGCGGCCTGAACCACTTTCCATCGGATGTGCTTGTCGGGTCGAGTGCCGGCTACCTCATTGGTCGATTCGTCGCCAGCCATCAGCATTAGCGCTTCATTATTGCTTGATCACGATGAACCACGCTGCCACGATCGGCCCTTGCGGTCCGCGGCCGCGTCCTCCGGCTGGAGGAGGCGTGGCGCCGGCAGCCGGTGGCGGAGCGGGTCCGCGTTCGGGTTGGAACAGATAGACGTTGTGCGTCTTCGGATCAACGGCGATCGTCTTCGCGCCGGCGAACGTGTCGACGGTGGCTACGACCGAGTATTTGTCGGCCGAATCCTGATGCACAACCGTGACGTTGCCTTCACCGCCGTTGGGAATGAAGATCAGCTTCTTTCCCGGATCCCAACCTAATGCGTCGACGCGTGTGCCATTTTTGATGGATGCGACGACTTTCCCGTTGCTCGCATCCACGACGACGGAGTTGTTGCTGCAACCCGAGAAAATGCGATTGGTTGCGGAGTCGTACGCGATACCTGTGGGACCGGTGCACGGTGCAAGCGGCCACGAAGCGGTCGCTTTCCAGGTCTTGACGTCGATCACCTGAATCGTGTTCTTACTCTCGTTGTTCACGAAAATGTGACCCTTGCCATCCGCCGCAGCACCTTCTGGTGCGTTGTCTTCAAGTTCCGCGGTGCCGACGATGTCGCCCGTCTTCGGATCGAGAGCTGTCAATGTACCAACAGGACGGCTGTGATTGGTGAGGATAATCTTGTCGTCGGGTTCGTCATACATAATGCCGTCGAGCCCGCCAACTTCCACCTTGATCTGCTTGATCGGCGCGAGCGTCTTCAGGTCGAACATGGTGACGGTAGAGTCGCCGCCATTCGTCGTGAAGCCGTGGCCGGCCCTTGTCGCAATGCCGGCACCGTGCACGCCCGGCGTGTTGGGAATGTCGCCCAGGACTTTCCCGGTCGCGTCCACCACCATCATATGGGTGCCACGTGAAACGAATGCGCGGCCGGTGGCTGCCTCGACGGCGATATAGTCGGTGCCTCCATCGCCTTTGATATCGAATTTTTCAGCTTTGAATGTCTGCGCATCGGCGGCCTTCGGCGCAACGAGGCCGATGGCAAGCAGAACCACAAGAGCTATCATTAATCGTTTGGTCATAGGTCCCCCGTTGAACGAATGTTGAACGAATTCTCTCTCCTTTAGCGCATGAACCTGACGAACTCCTGACTTCCTGTCACGTTTAACGAAAAATTTTCGAAAACCTGCATTCATCGTTAATTCATCCTGTTCTCACAGAACGGCAACGCAGCGCACCGAGCATGATCGCTGACCAGAGGGGAAACATTCGTTAAGAGCGAGGTGTATCCATGCTGCGTAAAGTTGTCAGTCTTGTGATTTGGTTTTCTCTCGCTGTCCCCGTTCTTGCCCAAACCGATCATTCTACATTGAACGGAACCATCGTGGATCCGTCGGGTGCGATCGTTCCGTCGGTGAACATTGAAGCGATTTCATTGGAGACGGGTCTCCGGCGTCAAACGATCTCGGGGGAAGCGGGAACCTATCGCATTCCGGGACTTCCGGTCGGAACCTACAAGCTCTCGCTCAGTAAAGAAGGCTTCCGCACCGTTACGATCGAACGCGTCGTTCTTACTGTCGGCGACACCCGCACGATCGACGTACGACTCGAAGTTGGAAGGATGGCTGAGATGGTGGAAGTCAGTACCACAGTGGAGTCCGTCAATCGGACTTCGGCGGAAGTGGGGGCCGTCGTGGATTCGTCAGAGATCCGGGAAATTCCGTTGAATGGCCGATCCTTTGCCACGCTCATGATGCTGGCTCCGGGAGCCATTAACGCCGCAGGCGGCACCGAGCGCGATATCCGCTTCAATGGTCGATCGCGCGACGACAACAACTTCACTTTTGATGGTGTGGATGCCAGCGGAATCCAGGAGCAACCTCAGAAGGCGGAAGCGCGCCTCCAGATTCCACTCGAATCGATTTCCGAGTTTCGCGTCAGCACGGCTCTATACACTGCGGAAAGTGGAGCTTCCGGCGGCGGTCAAATCAGCGTCGTGTCCAAGAGCGGCACCAATCAGTTTCACGGCAGCGCCTTCGAGTTTCTGCGTAACAGCGCAATGGACACCCGCTCGCCGTTCGACGGTTCGACGATTCCACCGTTTCACATGAACCAGTTCGGCGGCAGCATCGGCGGGCCGGTGATTACGGGCAAAGGTTTCTTCTTCGCCAATTACGAAGGGATCCGGCAACACCTGGCGCGGACGGCGATCGGTATCGTGCCCAGCGCTTCCGTGCGAAGCCAGACGCTCACTGCATCGCCGGCTCTGGCGCCAATCGTCAATGCGTTTCCACAAGGACAGACGTCGATCGACGCCAACACGGATCAGTATTCGCTGCGGCTGGCCAATATTCTTCGCGAAGACGCGGCGATGGGGCGATTCGACTATCGATTCTCCGATGCGACCACCGGGTTTATCCGCTTCAGCCTCGACGATGTCAACAGCACCACACCCGACATCACTGGCGCTATCAGCCGCATCACGAATCGTCCGCAGAATTATGTGCTCCAGTTGCAGCACATCTTTACACCGCGAGTCTTCAACGAGTCGAAGTTCGGAATCAATCGCGTTCCCTACAGGCATCCGACGGAAGGGACAGTCCCGGTCGGCATCGGCACGCCGAACTATGTGGGCCTCACATCCAGCGCATTGGATGAGGAAGTTGGAACGACCTTTTCTTATATCGATAACCTGACGCTGACGCGAGGTCTGCACACCTTCAAAACAGGCATCGACATCCGGCGCATTCGTTTGAACAACTCTGGAAATGCGATCGACAATGCGAGCGCGAGCTACGCCTCGCTGTCGGATTTCATTCAGAACAAGATCGACACCATCAGTGACAACGCAGCGGAAGGCATTCATGGTTTACGGCGAACCTTCTACATGGGCTATGGCCAGGACGAATACAAGATCACGCCGCAGCTCACGCTGAATCTTGGCTTGCGCTACGAGTTCTACTCGGTTGCGCATGAAGTGTTGAATCGCGCTGTAGTGGTGGATATTACGGGTTGTGGTGGAGTGTGCCCGCCGGGAACACCCTGGTACAACGCCAACAAGAAAGACTTCGGGCCGCGAATCGGTATCGCGTGGGCCCCTGCGACGTTCGCCGGTCGGAGCGTGATCCGGACCGGATATGGCATTTACTACGGGGGAAACCAAAACGACGATTTCAGTGATCCCATGGAAAGCACCGCGCTGCGCCTGTCGCTTTCATCGACACAGGTGCCGACTCTTTCGTTTCCCATTACACCGTTTGTCAGTCAGTTTCAGTCACTCGGTCTAAGCCCGAAGACGATCGCACGAGATCGGAAAGATGCAAGCTACCAGAACTGGGATTTCATGCTCCAGCAGCAGCTCCCTTTCAACCTTGTAAGCCAGGCCGGATATGTCGGGAGTGCGGGGCATCATTTGTTTTCGAAGTACACGGTCAATTTACTTGATCCGCTTACTGGGAAACGACCCCTCGCGGGTTACAGTTCCTTCGGGCTGAAGACCAACGACGGAAACAGTACTTTTCATGCGCTTCAATTTTCACTGGATCGCAGTGTCGGTAGCGGCCTGATGTGGCACACACAATACATGTGGTCGCACGCTATTACGGACGCGTCGGTCGGAGCCGGTGAGGCCACGACCATTCAACGTATGTCATGCCGGACGTGCGATCGCAGCAACACTCAGTTTGATGTTCGCCACACGATGACCATGAGTTTGGTCTATCCGCTTCCTATGGGAAATAGCGCGGTGCTCCGCGATTGGGAAATCAGCAGTCTGGTCACAGCAAGAAGTGGCCTGCCGGTGAATATCACCGTATCCAGGAAATCGGGGGATCTGCCGGACGGTAATTCGTCGAGCCAGCGGCCGGATCTCGTTCCCGGCGCGCCGATCTATGCGGCCACACCGACGATCAATGGCTGGTTCAATCCCGCAGCATTCTCCACTCCGGCAAAAGGTACCTGGGGCAACCTCGGACGCTATGTGGCGCGGGGCGCCGGCTACTATGAAATCGACTCTGCGTTACAAAAGCGGATTTCCATCGGAGAAAATCGAACGGTGAGTTTCCGCGCCGAAGCCTTCAACCTGCTGAATCACCCAATCTATGGATTGCCTTCGGGGAATAGTTCGTCTGCAACTTTCGGACGGATTACATCCATCCTGAATACCGGGGCCACGGGCACCGGTACACCGCGGAGAGTCCAGTTGGCTTTACGCTTCGACTTCTGAGCATTCTGCGGTGACCCGACAGTCTTTTTCGGTCACCGCGTTTTCATAGTTGTGCCGGTGCCCAAGGATGCCGGGCCCTGTCAGAACGTCAGACGGGTTGTCACTTGAAGACGGCGCGGAGGTTGAGCGCTAACTGGGAGGCCGTACAGAGGAGACGACAGGTTGCCGACGTAGCCGCTGTAATTGACACGATTGGTGACGTTGAATGCATCGAGAGCGACGGTCAGAGTCGGCGCAACTTCGTGTCTTGGTTTGGTGATTTGAAAATCATGAAACCACCGCAGATCCAGAGCCGCGTAACCCGGACCTTGCAGTGAATTGCGCCGTACTCCATCCGTTCGCGCGATGGGATTGCCTGTATGGAAATCGTCACGGCCGGTTGTTTGAGTATAGGGACGTCCCGAATTCAGCTGAAAACCAACTCCTAGGTTAAGGATTCTCGATGCTTTGACTGTGCCTAAAAGGTTGACCCGATGCCGCTGGTCCGTATCCGCTCGTGACCACTCTCCAGACAAGTCGTAATTGTTCGCGGGGAAAGCGGCGATCCCGCTCGTATCGTTGTATGCGCGGCTAACGGTGTATTGCATCAAACCCGAAAAGAATTTCGTCACATTGCCGCGCAAAGACAAATCGACCGAGTGGCTTTGAGATCTGCCGGACGATTCAATCTGCCGAATGACGGAATACTCCGGATTAGGCCTCTGCAGATAGAGTGGCGGCAGTGGCGCGTTGATATCTCGAGATCGAAACACTCCGACTCCGTCATTGCCTGTATACGTGAGCGCCATTGTGGTTTTCTTATTCAACTGGCGCTCCACGCTGACACCATATTGAAGCAGGTACGGAATACGCACATCCGTCGCGAGTCGTACAACACTGGGCCGATAGACCGTCACGGATGGTCCCGCTGGCCCGTACGTAACGACGAACTGTCGAAGGTGATTGCCGTCGTACCTCAAAAGATCAAATATCGGGTTCGCCCCGGTGCGATCGTAAAAAAAGCCGGCGCCGCCACGGATAACGGTCTTGTTGTGCCCCGATGGAGAAAATGCAAACGCCAGCCGGGGTGAAAAATTGTTGCGATCGTGAAAGTAATTTTGCCAATCGTATCGCATCGCCAGCGACACGCTCAGATTCGGCCGGAGGCGGAAATCATCCAGAAAGAATCCCGAAAGCACCTTCTCCCAGAAAATCACTTTGCCTTCTCCCTGCTGTTGAACGAACGACAGCGGACGATTCTGGAGGTAGTCGGCGATGGTGGAGTACGTGTACGTTCCCTGAAGATTGCTTTGATCGACCAGACCCCGGCGGCTGACATCCGGTGAGTCGATTCCCATTCGGAAAGAGTGCCTTCGACGAGTCCAGGACAATGCATCGTGAAAAGCCGTGTGATATTCCGTGATGAGCCGGTCCGACTGAGAACCTCCACCGGTAAAGGCATCAAGCACAATGATTTTTGGCGCAACGACGACACTTCTCCATGGCTCGTATTCCTTGCCGAACAAAATCCCAAATTCGTTCACCAGATGCGGCGTGATGGCCGTTGTGTGGCTATAGAAAAACGCGTCCTCGCGGTGGCGAAAGTTGCGCGCTGAATCTCGCAGCACAGTGCCTCCGGCACCCTGATTCCTCACATATTGATCCTGGCTCTCGAAGCGCAGACTGACCGTGTTCCTGGAACCGAATTGGTGTGCCAGCCGCGCCGAAGCGACGGCCGTGCGTTGCGGATTTGGAACGTTGTCGCGAATGATGCCGGCTGGTCCTGTCGCAAACACGATCGCGTCTGCGGCTTCGGATTGATAACTTCCAGTGATCAGAAATGAAGAGGTCTTGCCGGTCCCCAACGGCCCGGTCAGGCTCGTTTCCAGAATCCTTCGCTGCTCGGAAGGCTTGATCGAGGCGAAGGGTTCGCGCGCATTGAATCGATTGTCACGAAACACCGAATTTACCGTGCCGTGGTATGCAGACGCGCCGGGTTTCATCACAACTTCGATCCTGGCCCGGCCGGGCCGCAGGTATTCCGGTGAATAAGGGTTCTGGTTGATCCGGACTTCCTGTATGGCAGATGCGGGAAGCGCAACGCTACTGACCTGAACACCATCCACGATCAGCGTGGCGCCGCCTGTGCCCGTCGAAGAAGGATCGAGGAAACGAGAGACGGTCGCAATGTAGTTGCCGTCAAAAACCGGAAGGTTTTCAAGAGTTGTGGAGTCGAGTGTAGCTGCATCGCGGTTGTTACCCGCTTCGGCGTCGACCTGAAAATCATTGCCGTCAACGGTGATCTCCTGCCGCAGCCCGGCAATCTCCAGCTTGATCCGTGTCGATCGAGGAGATCGCGAACCGACGGCGACGTGGACTTTTGCCGGTTTGAATCCGTCGCGCTCGACGATGAGGTCGTAGCCTCCGGAATTCAAATGATCAAATGCGAATGTTCCATCAAACTTTGTCGCCTGGGTCTCGTTCTTCGACACGCCGACCAGCCGGACCGGAACATCCGGCATTGCGGCCCCGGCCGGATCCTGCACGGTTCCGGAAATAACAAGGGACTGGGCCGATGCGACGTCGCAAAAAAGGCCGAACAAAACGATGAGAAAAGTACGACTAAACTGTGGCACACCCCAACTCTAATTTTCCCTTCCCGAACATTGTCTGACCTTCCGGGTAGATGGATTTCGACTGTAGCGGCGGTCTATGACGTCTATGACCGCCGGCTTTATGGTTCCTCGCGACAAACATGTTGCTCGAGAGATGCTATAAATCCGGCGGTCATAGACCGCCGCTACAGATGAATCTTTCCCGAAGGCTCGATTTCGATCGACTTGTTCTTTCCACCTACCTTGACGACAACTTCGTAGCGCATACCGTCCTTGTCCGTGAGCTTCTCCGCGCTAACGATGGGAGCCTTTGGATATTTCGCAGCCACAGCATCGGAGACCGCCTTTGGCAGTTGGGCGGTCGGAATGAGTTCCTCGGTCGAAATGACTTTACCGTCTGATTCGTACAACAGGTCGCGTCTTTGGGCGCCATCCATACTCTCGATTTCGTAGACGGTTCTGCCACCCTCTTTCTCGCCGGAAACGCTCTTGATGGTTGCGTTGGGATATTGTTTCCTGAACGCATCCAGGACGGCTTGAGGCGCCTTGGGTTTTGCGGCAGGAGCCTTCTTTGGGACCGGAGCCTGGCCATGTGCGGTCAGCACCATTGTAAGAATGATCGCAACAAGACTCTTCATATCGCCCCTCCGATATCAGAAATTGAAGCGCATGCCCAACTCTACAGTCCGTGGATTGCGCGCACCCGCCGCCCTGCCGAAATACTGAGACGTCATGACGCCGCTGAACTGGCCGAGTTGAGTGGTATTCAACAGGTTATTGACGTTCAACTGGAAATTCACGGTCGGGTTGTATGTCGAGCCGCCGGAAACAGGCCCAGGTCCACCGCGGTCCCCGCCACGGTCTTCTCCTCCGCGCTGGCCACCGAAGCCTCCGGGTCCGCCACCTTCGCCGCGTTTTTCCTGCGGCGGAAGAAATGACGAAACGAACGGGTTGCCGGCTCGTCTGGCAGGTGATTCCTGCCGGCGCAAACGGATGACCTTCGTCAGGTTCATGTTCACCACCATGTTTCGCGGTCCAATACCCGAATTTCGCGGAACGCCCGCGGGACGATCGTTGATCACAGTATCGCCATTATCGTCCCGCCCCGTCGTGATGTTGTAGGCGCGTCCTGTGTTGAAATTGACATTGGAGTTCACGTTGAACCCGCCGGGCAGGCTGAAGCCGGCGCCGGTAAAGAACCTGTGCCTGGTGTCCTCCGGTGAACGTCCCCATTCGGAGCGCAGAGCGTAATTGTTCATGGGCGTGCCAAACGGTCCGTCGGTATCGTTGCGACTCCAGCCAAGGGTGTAATTGCCGAAGAGATTCAAATTCCAACGATTTCGCATCGTCTGGCGAAAACCGATCGTGTAATTGCTCGATCGCGAAAAACCTGTGGACTCCAATTGGTAAATGTTTCCGACGGTAGGATCCGGACGTACGCCGGGCCTGTCAGGTGGCGGAGCGTTCAGATTGCGACTGCGATATCGATGGACGCCGCGTACGGTATCCCACGAGATCGTCATGCCGACGTTTTTCGGGAGGCTGCGCTCGAACGATATAGATGTATTTGCGCTGTAAGGCGTCACCAGATTTGTCGATCGAACGCGAATGGATGCCGGTGGAACGATCCGGCCATTGCCGAAGACCGTCTCGGAATGGGCTGGATCGTACGGGTTGGTTGAAAAATCGTTGACAACAATCTGAAATTGGCGCGTCCCATCCAGCCGCAACAGATTCTCTAGGGTGCCCTGCTCCAGCCGCTGATGGAAAACGCCGGCGCCTACTCGCAGTACCGTGTTTTGGCCGATACCATAGCCAATCGCGACCCGCGGATCGAGGTTATTGTGGTCGCTGATATTCGTCTGGATTTCGTACCTTGTTCCGAACGAAAGCGTGAGATTTCGTTTCACCTTGTAGTCGTTTTGTAGAAATGAAGAAAGTGTGAATTGATTATCGTCCAGCAGCGGATTGCCGCGGTTTTGCGAGCAGACCAGCGGCTTGTTGTTATTGAAATCGGCAAGACTGGAAAAAGTGCACGCGCCCGTGAAGTTCGACTGATTGAACGTATGGTTCATTCGGTATTGGGTCTGCGTCCCGGTCTTTACCGTCCAGCGTACGCCGGAATACATGAGGACGTTTTGAGCTTCGATCGTTCGTGTTCTGGTGTCGCTGGTGTTTTGAGCGCCGCCGTCACTGAAAGAGTCCAGAACATTGTGTTGAAAGGCCTGACTTAAGGAGGTGGTGTTGTTAAGGTCCCGGCCGTATTCGAACCGGACCTCGTGAACGAGTCTGGGGTTGAGGATGGCGGTCTCGCGGATCTGCGCTTCGATCCCGCTATTCTTGCGGTTTGTCGCCCTCGTAGCGAGGTTGAAGTTGGAACCTCCATTATTACCGATGCCTTGATTCTTGTTGGTCTGCGTATCGTAGTTGAGGTTGAAGTTCAGCGTATTGTTGCGCGTTAGAGCCAGTTGCCCTCGCCCGTTGATGGCACGGCTAATGCTGGGTTTCAAGACCCCGGAGTTCACGTGAGTGCCATCGGCAATAGTCGCGTTGATCGTGTCGCTGTTATCCGTGTAATTGTTTCTTCCATTCAAGCTGATCGTCAGCCGGTTGCGGATCAGGGGGCCACTCATCGACGAGTTGAAGCTGCGCTGCTGATAAGGCGGTTTGTTGTTGCTGAAGGGAATTTGCGCGTTGAGTTTGTCGTCTTTGAAATTGAAGTTGAAGTTGCCGTGATATGCGCCCGTTCCCGCTCGAGTAATGATTTCCACGCGGCCGAAACCGATGCCGCTGAATTCCGTGCTGTAAGGGTTGTTGTTGATGCGCACTTCCTGAATCTGCTCTTTCGGTGGGATGACGCCGCCGGTAAATCCGTCGACGACGAAGTTCGCCTGGCCGCTCGCATCGCCGCGCGATCCGGCAATATTGGCGAGGTAGGCGGCGAGTTCATTTTCGTCGCTCGGAAGTTGATCGATGAAGTCCTCCTTGAGAACCATCGTGTTGAGGCTCGAATCGGAGTCAATATTGACCTTGCTCCCTTCTTCGGCCACGTTCACGTTTTGGGCAATCGCCGCCAGTTTCATCGAGATCGTGAGGGCTCCCATGGTCGGTGTGACTCGAACGTTCTGTCGGGCCGGTTGAAAATCCGCGGCGGACACCTCGACGCGGTAGTCGCCGGACGCGACGGAAATATCGAACTCGCCAGTTGATCCGCTCACCGCATCTTTGACCAGCTTGTCGCCCTGAAAGACCTTAATTTGGGCGCCGGGCATCACGAGCCCGGACGAATCCAGGACTTTCCCGCGAAGTCTGGCGGATTGGCCAGCCGCAAATCCCGCGATCATTAACATTGCGACGACCATGAGTACCTTCTGCATGCGCATCTGTGAACCTCCGCCGTCCTTATATCGAACCTATCTGAAGATCTGCTGACCTGTTCCGTGCACAATGGTTCAGCAGATATTCAGGTACCTGGGGTATACAAGCGCTGATGCGCATCCTGATCGTTGAGGACGAGAAAAAGATGGCTAATCTGCTGAAGAGCGGTCTCGAGGAAGAACACCATTCGGTGACGCTCGCTGGCAACGGTAAGGATGGACTGAATCTCGCGCTCGACCAGGAATTCGATGCGATCGTGCTGGACATCATGATCCCAGGACTCGATGGATTCGACGTGGCACGGCGTCTGCGCGCGAAGGGTAACCGCACTCCGATATTGATCGTCACCGCCCGCGACGCGATTCCGGATATCGTCAAAGGCCTCGATCTGGGTGCGGACGACTATCTGACAAAGCCGTTCTCATTCGAAGAGTTTGTCGCCCGCATTCGTGCGATTGGGCGAAGAGGTCCCATCCCAAAGGCGCCGCAGTTGCAGGTTGGCGATTTGATTCTCGATCCAGCCACTCACCAGGTTTCTCGACGCGGTCGACAGATCCTCCTCACCAAGAAAGAGTATCAACTTCTGGAGCTTCTGATGCGCAATCAGGGCCGTGTTGTATCCCGGGAGACCATCATCGAGTCCGTCTGGGGAACGGAAGACGAGGTCGAAAGCAATACACTCGATGCCTTCATCAAGAAGCTTCGTCAGAAGGTCGACACGGAACCCGACAAACGTCTGATCCACACCGTCCGTGGTTTCGGTTATCGTTGCGATCAGGAGTCTGAATCGTGATGCCGTTGTCCATTCGTATGCGCCTGACGTTGACCTACTCTCTGGTTTTGACTTTGACTCTGGGCCTGTTGGGAGCGGGACTCTTTTTCGTGATGAGGCGCAGCGTCTATGCCGCGGTCGATGAAGACCTGCGCGGAAGGCTGGAGGGCGTACAAAGACTCATGCAACGCGAGATTCCAAAGATGTCCGGTCAGGAGTTGCGCGAGGAATTCAGGGAACACTCGGGACTTCGGCCGGGCGGCGACATGCTCGAAGTGTGGGATCAGACGGGAACTGTCGTTTTCGAGTCCTCTTCGATTCGCGAATACAAGATTCCCGCCCCAAAACTGCAGGAGGCAATCTCTTTCGACAATCGCACGGTGAGTGACAGGCCCATTCGGGTTCTCACGGCCAGTTTGAGCATCGTGGGACAGGACTACACCGTTCTCCTCGCGACAGCCGTAGGCCAAACCCAGCAGGCAGTGACACGATTCGGCTGGCTGCTGCTCGCATCAATTCCTGCGGTGCTCGGACTGGCCGCGCTTGGCGGCTACGTGACGAGCGGTCGGGCGCTGGCGCCGGTCGATCAAATCACGAACACCGCTCGATCGATCAGCACCCACAATTTGTCGCAGCGTTTGGCAACATTGAAGACCGGGGACGAGTTGCAGCGTTTATCCGAAACACTGAATGACATGATGTCGCGGCTGCAGTCCTCATTTCAAAAAGTGAATCAGTTCACAGCGGACGCTTCGCATGAATTACGAACCCCGATCGCTCTGATACGCACTACCGCTGAGTTATCGTTGCGAAGGCGGCGCGACGAAGCCGAATATCGAAAAGCGATGAGCGAGATTCTTCAGGAAGCGGAGCGAACAACGTCGCTGATTGAAAACCTCCTGGTTTTAGCCCGAGCGGACTCGGGTTCTCAGCCATTGGAGTTTTGTAGAAGCGATCTGACCTCGATTGTACAGGACGCTTGCCAGCAAGGTTCGCGACTGGCAAAAGAAAGAGACGTTGAGTTGTGTTGGGACTTGCCTCGATTTGCACTGACAGCGGAGATCGATCCGCAGGCCATGCGCCGGCTCCTGCTGATCCTTATCGATAACGCCGTGAAGTACTCTTCAACGGGCAGTCGCGTCACGGTCCACCTCGATTCCGATGCTTCAACCGCACGGATCCGAGTAGAGGACTTCGGGATCGGCATCGCGCCCGAGGACCTGCCGAATATCTTCGAACGGTTTTACCGGGCCGACAAAGCCCGGTCCCGCGACGCCGGAGGCGCCGGCCTTGGCCTCTCGATAGCGCAATGGATTGTCCGAGCCCATCATGGAAGGATCACCGTTGAAAGCACCCCCGAAACCGGCTCGATATTCAGTGTGACGCTCCCACTAACCGGCTGAACGCAGCTGTGCCTTAACAGTCCTAATAAGGAACCCGTGCGTATTCTACGGCGCGGCCGAGTTTATTCGTGATACAGACTTCGTAATACTCGCCCACAGCACCAATCTGACTCGGCTGCGAAAAGCGCTCGATGAATTAGGGTGCCGGGTTATTGCCCTGCCTCCTTTCGAACTCCAATATCTCAAACGTGGCTATGCCATTCATTTCCGATGTCAGCATCCCGAGGCCTTCGGTATGCGGATCGATATCATGGCGAAAATGCGCGGCGTCGAACCTTTTCCAAAACTCGACGACGAACCACCATTGAACTCCCCGGCAAGTTAGCATGTAACCTGCTGCCTCTTCCCGATCTCGTCCAGGCAAAAAAACACAACGTGATAAACACTGGCCCATGGTTCGGCGGCTGGTCGAAGCGCATTATTCTTATTTCTTCATCGCAAAGACATTTACTCCAATCACACCGAATTTACGGGCAGTTGATTCTTTCGTTGTGCCGCGAAAAGCATCGAATCGCTCGCGTACGTCGACACCGGAAAAACCAATCCGGTCAAGGACGTCGATGAGTTCTCCCTCCGGGAGAGCGCCGGCGATTCAACCTGTCCACAGGTCGACATTACGCCTTGCCGACTCCGGAAGCTCATCACCCACGACGATGTCACCGTAGAGGAAGCGGCCTCCGGGCTTGAGTACCCGAAACACTTCGGCGTAAGCGACAGCCTTGTCGGGAACGAGATTCAACACGCCATTGGAAATGACCACGTCTATGCTCGCATCGTCGAGCGGCAACACCATCGCGTCACCAATTCGCACTTCCACATTCGTCAATCCCGCCTTTAGTGCGGATGCGATCGCCCGTTGGCGCATTGCCTCCGTCATGTCGATACCAATCGCGCGACCGTGAGGACCAACAGCCTTCGCTGCAAGCAGCAGGTCCATGCCCGCACCGCAGCCGATGTCGACGACGGTATTGCCTTCGCCAATCGGTCCCATGCGATGTGGATTGGACACACCGGCAAATGAGGCCGTGGCTTCGCCTGGAATCGCAGCTAATCCGTCGCGGTCGTAATGAAGGAACTCCGCGGCGTACTCCGGACAGCGGTGAAAGTGAAAACTGCCGGAAGGATCTGTCGCAACCCGCGCGTATATCGATTGAATTTCGTCGCGCAATTTCCGAGTATCAAGGTCTATCGGACAAGCCGTGGCCATACTGATGTGCTCCTTTCATAGTGCAATGTTTCTTTCATGCGCAGTGCCGCCCCGACTCCAGAAAGGAATGTCAACGCTGCAACAGCAGTCATCGCCGTCGAGATCCCGAAGAAGTCTGCAATGATTCCCGAGACGATCCCTCCGCCGGCATATCCGAGATCACGCCAAAGGCGATACACGCCGACGGAAGATGCGCGCCATGTGGGCGGCACGACGTCCCCGACCGCAGACAGTAACGTAGGGTAAACCATCGCGGTTCCGATGCCGAGCAGCGTCAGACCGACTGCAAAGCTGATAAATGTGGATACAAATACCAGGACAATAATTCCAATCGCCTGGACCCACATACCTGAAACAATCAAGAGCTTGCGCCCCAGCTTATCCGACAAGGCGCCGGTTGCGAGTTGCACGAAGCCCCAGGTTGCTGGATAAATTGCCGCAAGCACTCCAATCTCAAAAACGTTCATTCCGGCGCGCGAAAAGAAAAGCGGAAATAGCCCCCACGCGAGGCCGTCATTGAGGTTGTTCACGAACCCGACCTGGCTTGCACTCGACAAATTCGCGTCGAGCAGCGTGGTTCGTTTAAATACTTCATACGCAGACGGTCGCTCAGTTGGGTGGCCCTGACTTTCAAGGGCCGCGTGAGCCATGGTTTCTCGCACGAGAACCGCTGACAGAAACAATCCAGCGATGACGAAAATGATTCCGAGATAGAAAGGTTGCGGGCGCAAGCCATAGCGACTTGCCACGAATCCGGTTGCGAAGGCTGCAAGAGCGACGGCGACGTAACCTGAAAACTCATTCAAGCCCATGGCGAGCCCGCGACGCTTCGGGCCCACGAGGTCGATCTTCATAATGACCGTCGCGGACCATGTCAGACCCTGGCTTATTCCGAGAAGCGCATTACCCAGAAGAATCCAGTTCCAAGTCGGCGCCCACATCAACACAAGCGGAACAGGCGTGGCGATGAGCCAGCCAGCGACAAGGATGTGCTTGCGGCCAAATCGATCGGACAGTCGGCCCGCGAAGTAGTTCGAGACCGCTTTGGTCGCACCAAAGACAACGATGAAGGACAAGATCGCCGTGCGCACCTTCAGCGCAAATTCGGTTTCGGCGATCATCGGCAAAATGCTTCGTTCCATACCCACCATTGCGCCGACGAAGCCATTGACCAACACGAGTAGCGAGAATTGCGCCGCGTTCTCAACAAGTCCGAGCTGGATCGGGCGCGATGCCGATGGAGTGGCCACGATCAACGCCCCGTGTTGAACGCCAGAATCCGCTCCATTTCGGGCGGTTTCTCAGGAACGTTTGTGAGCTTGACAATGAAAGCCGCCCGATCCAACGCGAGGTGGGTATCGATGACGTGCGTAACCGTCATCTTCTTTGAGGCTGCGAACGCTTCATACGTGTCGACGTCTTCTGCATGCGCATCCACCCCGGCGCACGTGCCGAGCGGACCTCAACCGAAGACGTAAGCGGCGCAACCTGTTTCGAAATAGTAATAAGGTCGGAAAATCATACGCTCGACTCCACAGGAAGACCTGCCGCCTTCCATTCCGGGAAGCCTTCCAGCAAGCGGAGCGCCTGCCGTCCATGCTTGCGGAGAAACTCGACGGCGCGATCGGCATAGACGCAATACGGTCCTCGACAATAGGCGACATATTGCTTGTTCTTTGGCAGTTTGCGGAGCTGCTGCTCAAGATCCTCGATCGGGATCGAAATCGCCCCCGCAATATGCCCCGCCTCAAATTCCAGGGCCGGACGGGTGTCAAGGACGACGACTCCATCCTTTCGAACATGCTTCATCAGCTCTTGCATGCTAACGGCGTCCGATGCTTGCCGATCGCGGAAGTGCTCGCGTATCAGGCGCTCTAACTCGGCACTCCTGGTCTCGGCAACGGTCCGCAAGGCACGGCACATCTCGAACACGTCCAGACCGGCGAGCCGATACTCGACAAACAGGCCGGATTTTTCACTGTCGACCAAGCCTGCTTGTCTCAGCACCTGCAGGTGCTGAGAGGCGTTGGCAATTGAGAGGTTGCTCTCGTTCGCCAGAGCCTCGACCGTTCTTGGTCCTTGCGCCAGAAGTTCGAGCAGTTCGAGCCGAGCCGGACTGCCGATCGCTTTACCAATAACGGCAAATTGACCGTACAGACGGTCTTTAAATCTACGCTGAGTTGAATCAGTCACAAAGTACTCAATAGATCAATTGAATACTGTCGGTCAAGCAATAACTTCAAGGCTTCTCTGCCACCACAAGCGACTGCTTCGCTCCTTGAGCCACATCGATGAACTTGTCGTCTCTCGTGACGATCTTGAGGCCGACCTGTTGAACTTCCTGGACCAGCAGTTCGGGAGCGATAAGATGTCGCGACGTCTGCTGCTGCCGCGGCTGATTGCGCGCTTGCTCCGAAAATGGTTCGACCAGAACGAGCCGCCCCCGAGGCTTTAACGCTGCAACGATATGCTGCAACATCGACGGGTAATCGGTGAATTCGTGGTACGCGTTTACCACCAGAACCGCATTGACGCTGTTCACGGGCAATCTGGGATCATGCGCATCACCGACGATTGTACGGACCCACCCTTGCCCGCCGGCTCGCGTTCGTCTTTGCACGATTTCAAGGCTCTTCGAATCGATATCCTCGGCATAAACTTTTCCCTGCGCCCGCACAGCTCGCGCGAGTCGCACAGTCATGAAACCATCTCCAGCGCCGATATCCGCGACAGCGCTTCCTGTCTTAATATTCAATGCCTGGATGATGTCGCCGACGCGCTGCCATTGTTCTCGTGTTTCCTCGCCGGTTTTCCAGTGGAGTAGAGCCTTCGAGGTCTCGTTATTTCGAATGAGCCGCATCGCGGCAGCTGAAATCACCAACCTCACGCGGACGGTTGTACCGGCAGTCTCGACAATCGCACTGTTCACGACGTCCGCAACTTCACGTGAACCTTGAGATGCCTGAGCTGTCTCGAGCAGATATGCCTGCATCGCATCCGCGAGAGTGAGTGCGTCGGCTGAACTGGCTGCCGCTGCCGCCAATTCCAGGTCGATGCGGTCAGCAATGTGCGCCGCCATGGTCATTCGTCGGATGTGTGCCTGAGGCTCAAACCAACTTGATTCGAAGATCCCCCAGACTTGATCATCAGCGGAGATTCCGGGAGGCACACTCTTTGCCGCGCCATTCTCAATCTTCGGACCAGCCGCTGTGGTCCCAACAGATATGGTGAAATCCCCATTGGGGATGCTTTGTTCCTGATTTGTGAGGTCCGTCGCGAACAGGAGCTCTCGCCGGAATTCCTGAAACAGCCCCTTTTCCGAAACGCTTGATGGCTTGAAGCCGAGTACAGCGACAGGCGTGCTGGCGACGGTCTGAGCATGGACGAAAAGGCTGATGAGACCCACGACAAGGACGATGCTTAGGTTTCTCATGTCCGTGAACTTTAGCGAATGCTCAAGCGGAAGTTGCGTTGAACCGGTGAAGAGGTTGTAAAGATTCTGCAAAGATTGTACGCGGGAGGGCTTTGCGGCTTGACACCTCAACTATCGACGCAATAAACACCTTGTCATGAGACCAAGATCCTGGCTGCAAAGCTCGGCACCGATTATTTTACTGATGGTTGCTGGACTGGCACTGGCCTTAGTCGCTTGGCGGGAGGCTTCGAAAGCAAAAGCTACTGAAGCAATCCTCGTCAAGGATTACGCCTCTTTTGTGGCCGACAAGTTCATTCAGATGTCCGCTGACGCCTACATGAGTAAGTTAGGATTTCTTTCGTATGCCACCCCGGATGGCGATCGGAATCCGATATCTCTGTTGCGGCGGGAGGCCGAATCGGGAGGACTAACGGCTCGGACGGATTTGCGCGATTGGGGACCTGCGATCGAGTATGCATTCCAATTTGATCGCGCAAACAGCGAGGTGACCATTTCCGGACCTTCTCCAGATACCGAAGAAATGGAACAGCTGAAAACGGTTTTGCACGGTTTCTCACCTTCATGTGGCGCGCGTCAGCTAAAAGCGTTTTCGACATTGGCGGCCGACTCCGATGTACCGATGGGGGGCCTCGTCGAAACCAATATCCATGGTGATGTCGCACACATCTACGGTTTCAGATTCGACCGCAAGAAGGCGGTGGAAGAATTCTTCATCCCTGTCATTACATCCAATCAATGCCGCTGCAACTCCAAGCTGCTGGCAATACTCCCTCCGCGCTTTACGTCAACCTCAGATGCTCGCCAAGCCGCATCGTTTACAATCCGGGACAACCACGGCGCGGTTCTCTATCAATCGCAACCGCAATATCCTGACGCTGGAAGCGTGCTGGAAAGGTTTACGCCGGAACTTCCTTTTGCGGGCTGGACGGTTCAGGTCGCCATCAACCCTGAAGTCGTACGGCCCTTGCTTCCGTACGGTGGAAGGGATTCTTCGCTGATTGTGATGAGTTTGATACTGGCATTTCTGTTGAGTGCAGGTCTGTTTGGAATCCGTTCCCTGCGGCACGACCGCCAATTGGTCCGTATGCAGCAGGAGTTCGTTGCGAATGTGAGTCATGAGTTGCGTACTCCATTAAGCCGAATTCGTCTGTTCAATGAGCTTGCCCTCGACAGAAATGGCGAAGAGTCAAAGTGGAAACATTATCGCGAAGTCATTGATCGTGAGTGTCGCCGCCTGACACTCACGATAGAGAACCTTCTCGACTTTTCCCGATCAACGCGTGCGGTTAGGAAATTTGAATCCGAAGTGATCGACGTCAATGAGGTTCTGAACTCGGCGCTTCAGGCGTTCCGCGCGGCATCGAACCCCTCGACGTTTCACCTCAGAACAGACCTTCAAGACTGTGGCCAAATTATTGGAGATTCGTCTGCTCTGCAACAGGCTCTAATTAACCTTCTTGATAATGCTGTTAAGTACTCCGCCGCAGGAGCAGAAGTTCTGGTCAAGGCAGAGTCGGACGACAGATTCGTCCGGCTGTCGGTTCGAGATCATGGCTGCGGCATACCTGCGGGCGAAATTGACAAAATCTTCGATGAATTCTACAGAGTCCATAATGACGAATTCCGTCCGGCGGGAAGCGGTTTGGGCTTGACGCTGGTGCACCAAACTATTGAAGCGCACGGTGGGCGCATTTCGGTTTGGAGCGAAGTCGGCACCGGTAGTACATTCACGATCGAACTGCCGTTGCGCACCTCAAAAGCGGCTGAGGTTGTAGCGGTATGACTCCCCAGCGGCACGTATTGCTGGTGGAAGATGACTCTGATTTGGCTTTCGGTCTGACCGACGCGCTTCATTTCAATCATTACATTGTGACAAGCGCTGGCGATGGCGAAACAGGCCTGCGAGAAGCCCTGGCCAAGACGCATGACGTCGTTATTCTTGACATCATGTTGCCCAGGAAATCGGGCCTGGATGTTCTTCGCGAACTGCGCTCGCGCGGCTACACCACACCCGTACTGATGCTGACGGCGCGGACGCAAGAGATCGACAAGGTCCGAGGATTGAAGTTAGGCGCCGATGATTACGTCACAAAACCGTTCGGTATGGCGGAACTTATGGCGCGATTGGAAGCCTTGATACGTCGCTCGCAGTTGCCCATTCAAAAGCAACGTCGGTTGGAAGTGGGAGAAATCATCGTCGACTTCGAGGCACGAACCGCTAGCAAACGCCAGCGCGACCTGCGGCTCACTCCACGCGAATTCGACATTCTTTCGCTGCTGACTGCCCGGCCCGGTCTCGCTATATCCCGGTCGGAGTTGATTGCTCGGTTGTGGGGATCCGAGGACTCCGTTGAGGTCACCACGCGAACCATCGATCAGCATGTCGCCGCGATCCGTCGCAAGTTCGACGACGATCCCGAAGAACCCAAACTCATCCAAACCGTATACGGCTTTGGATACCGATGGGCCGGTTGATTCTGGCGAAACTCGCCACAATTGCTAAAGACCTAGATCAACAGCTTTCCGGAACCAGAGAGGTTCAGCCTGGCCGTAACGTACCGTTCGTACTCCGATTGTTCGGAAGGAGTCAGTTCACCTTCATTGCATTTTCGAGCCAACTCATCAACACGAAATTGCGTTTTGGCATCGGCCTTCAGCTTCACTAATTCTTTGGCGACTTCGGTGTTCAGGCTTCGACTTACGGGGTCCAGCAAACGATCAAGTAGAGCAGTCGATCCTTTGAGCCTTTTCATGGGGTCAATTGTATCAGCGGTTCAAGCCTGCTTTTGGTTCCTCAGCGTCATTTCTTAAGGAATTCCTTCAGTATTGTCAATGAAGGAACGCGTATCGAGACTCCAGACATAAGTGCAGCGGCCATTGCGCTTCTGGCGGTAGCGGCGTGTTGGGTTCCGGCGCGGCGGCAGCATCCGATCCGATGATTGCGCTGCGAAAAGATTGAGCTGCCTCGACTGATTGGCAGCGATTGCCCTAACCTGGTTTCCCCTCTATAATCCGGCCACCGATCGGAGCATCAAGGATGGGTTTAGCTGCCGGAATGCGTCTGGGACCGCACGAGATCGTCGAGATGATCGGCGCCGGCGGCATGGGCGAAGTGTACAAAGCGACCGACACGCGCTTGAACCGGACGGTGGCGATCAAAGTGTTGCCGGCGCACTTCTCCAAAGACCCGGAAATGACGCAAAGGTTCGAGCGTGAGGCGCAAACGATTGCCGCGCTGAATCATCCACACGTTTGCACGCTCCACGACGTCGGCCGACAAGATGGAATCGATTATCTCGTCATGGAGTTTCTCGAAGGCGAGACGCTGGCTCAGCGCCTGGAGCGCGGTCCGATGCCGATGGAAGAAGCGCTCCAGATTGGCGGGCAGATCGCGGACGCGCTTGACAAGGCGCACCGCTCCGGCGTGGTTCACCGGGATCTCAAGCCGCAGAACGTGATGCTCACGCCCGGAGGCGCCAAGCTGATGGATTTTGGATTGGCGAAGTTAAAGGCCGCAGAAGGATCGGTCACAGCGTCCCAACTAACGACAAAGGACAACATCACTTCACCCGGCGCAGTGCTCGGCACCCTCCAGTACATGTCACCCGAACAGTTTGAAGGCATCGACGTCGACGCACGTTCGGATATTTTCGCGTTCGGCGGAATCTTGTACGAAATGTTGACGGGCCGGAAAGCCTTCACGGGGAAAAGCCGTGCGCTGCTGATCGGAGCGATCGCCGCGTCGGATCCCGAACCATTGTCGAAGGTGGATCCCTCGATACCCGCCGCGCTCGAGCACGTCGTCACCCGCTGCCTCGCCAAGGATCCCGAAAGGCGATGGCAAACGGCGCACGCCTTGATGCTGCAGATCCAGTGGATTGCCCGCAGCGGCGGCGATATGACACTGGCTGCGCCGCCGGTCGAAGACATACCCGCAAAACGCGAGGTCCCCCGCCTGCTTGCACTCGCCGCCGCCGCGATGATCCTCGGAGTGCTGGTGCTTCCTGCGGCGCGCTACATTCGAGGCCCTGGCCGTCAGGACGCGTTTGAATTCAGCGAATCCATCAGTGGGCTGGTCCCGGCGAACATCTCGGTCTCACCGGACGGACGCCTGGTCGCGTTCATTGCCCGCCCGAACACCGGCGAAGCCTCAGCACTCTTCGTGCGGCCCTTCGGTTCGCTGGCGTCACAGCGTCTGACCAACACGAACGATGCGGCTCAACCGTTCTGGTCGCCCGACAGTCGCTGGATTGCATTTTCCGCCGGCGGGAAACTCCGGAAGGTGGCGGTCTCCGGCGGATCTCCACAGAATCTTTGCGACGCTGCCGGTTTTTCGGGCGGCGCCTGGAGTAAGGACGCAACGATCGTGTTTGGTTCTGCCAAAGGATTGTTCCGGGTATCGGACCAGGGCGGAACCCCTGAAGCGCTCACCACCGTGAAAGCGCCCGAGACCGGACACGTCTGGCCTGTCTTTCTTCCCGACGGGAAGCACTACCTCTATTTGGTGCGGTCTGATGACGCCTCCAAGCGCTCCGTCTTTTCCGGCACGATCGGCGGCAAGGATCAAACGCGCTTGATGTCTGCTGAATCCAACGTCGCGTACGCCCCGCCCGGCTACCTTCTATTTCAACGTGACGGCACGCTATTCGCTCAGCCGTTCAATGCGAGCAAGGTTGCGTTGGCCGGCGATCCCATTCACGTTGCGGACAACATCGAATTTCAATCCGGCCGCGGCTTCTTCGATGTGTCACGTAATGACGACGGCGCCCTGATCTACTTCCAGCGGCCAGGCCGCGGAGGGAGGGGGGCCTCCGGCAGAGGTCAGATCGGAGACACCATGTGGGGATGGTGGGGTCGAGTCGGACCTCCTTTAGAACCTGCCGTGCAGACTGGACCGTATGGGGAAATGGACCTGTCTCCCGACGGCAAACTCATCGCCGTCACCAAACAGGACGAGGACAGTTCCGGCGCCGACATCTGGACGATCGATTGGCAGCGCGCGGGCAACGCCACGCGGCTGACAACGGATCCCACCGACGACATCAATCCCGTCTGGTCGCCCGACGGCAAACAGGTCGCGTTCACGACGTATCGCAAAGGGAACGCGGACATCTACGTCGTGAATGCCAACGGCGTCGGCGGAGAAACGCCGTTGCTCGAAACCGCGGGCAACGAATCTGTGGAAGACTGGTCCAAAGATGGCCGTTACATCGCATACCTCTCTGGCCCGGATGAGTTCCAGGATATCTACGCCCTGCCTCTCTCGGGAGATCGCAAGCCGGTTCCTCTGGTCCAGGGACACTTTCACAAAGATGAGCCGCAGTTTTCCTTCGATGGAAAATGGATCGCCTATACATCCGATGAAGCGGCCGCGGGACAGTTCGAGGTGTACGTGCAGTCATTCCCTGACGGGAAGGAAAAACTCAAAATCTCGAACGATGGTGGCGGCCAGCCTCGATGGCGGAGGGATGGCAAGGAACTGGTCTACCGGATGCCAAAAGCCGGCGGCTTTTTTTCCGTGGACCTGAAGCTCGGCGCGAAAATTGAGGCCGGCGTGCCCCAGGCATTGGTCGATTCGGGACCGGGCGTCAACAATCCCGCTCTCGCGAGGATTGTGGATCCGCGACGTCACCTGTGGGCGATGACTCCGGACGGACAACGATTTCTCGTATGGTCGAACCCGCTCGTCTTTACCGCCGCTGGTGGAAACGCGGTAGGGCAATTGCCGGCCGCCCCTGTGCAAACTCGGGGTCGAGGCAATCCTTCAAACCGGGGAGGCGGTAGCCCGGCGCTCGGCCGTGGAACAGTCTCTTCCGGCCTCACGGTTGTTCTTCACTGGACGTCCTCCTTCCGAAAGGACGGCAAATGAGCGCGCTTGCCCCCGGTGTCCGTCTTGGCCCGTATGAAATTGTCGCGACTGACGGTGGCAGCGAAACCTGCAAGGCGACAGACACTCGAAACAATCGCACGGTCAGCATCAGTCTGGTTACTGCCGGCTGGGCCTCGAGCAGCGATGCACGCAAGATCGCGGCATTGAACCATCCCGCAATCCGCGCGACCCTGGCGATTGAACAACAGGACGGTGTTTCGTTTGCCGTGATGGAATACCTCGAAGGCGAGACGCTTGCCTCCCGTCTCACACGCGGCACGATGGGTTTGGACGAGACATTAAAAACGGCCGTTGTCCTCGTGGGCGCGTTGGACTACGCGCACAGCGAAGGTGTTGTTCACCAGGATGTGAAACCGGCGAACGTCGTACTGACAAAAGACGGACCCAAGCTGCATGGTTTCGGTTTGACGGCAGGCGACGGCGACCCGCGCTCCGACGTCTTCGCCTTTGGCGCACTGCTCTATGAAATGGTCGCGGGGAAAAAAGCCATAGCCAAGGCGTCCGCTGAACTCGAACCGCTCTCGAGCGTGACAACGGCGACGTCTCCGATGCTCGAGCACGTCGTGATGACCTGCCTCGCCCGCAATCCCGCCGACCGCTGGCAGACGGCGCGCGATTTGCTTGCCGAACTGGAATGGATTTCCGAACACAGCTCGCGAACCGTTCTGGCGATACCCGTCACCGCCACGCCACCTCAGCGCAGACTGTTCCGAGCGTCACTTGTGGCCGCCGCGTTCCTCGTCGGCATCGTGTCCACGTGGGCATTCGTCTACACGCGGAACCCGCATGCAGAGGAATTCCAATTCCTCGCGGACGCCGTGGGCGAATCCTTCGCGGTATCGCCGGATGGACAATGGATCGTGTACAACGTCGCTGCAGGGGGGAATAACACGCCTCTAAGCGTCAGGCGAATCGGTTCCATCACGTCGCAAACGCTTGCCGGAGTCGAAACGAATCTGATCGACCCCCTCAACAGTGCCACCTCTTTGCCGAAGCCGTTCTGGTCGCCCGACAGCCGCTGGATCGGATTCCGGCAAGGAACCAAGTTGAAGAAAGTGCAGGTTTCGGGTGGGCCGCCCGTGGATATTTGTGAACTGTCGTATTTCGGCGGAGGCACATGGAATGCCGCTGGTACGATCCTGTTCGGTTCCGACAAGGGCCTCTTCCGCGTCTCCGACCAGGGCAGCAAAGCAGAGCAGCTCACATCGCTCGATGCATCCGAACGCAAGCACCTGTGGCCATACTTTTTACCCGACGGCCGGCACTATCTCTACCTCGGTTGGACTGACGAGCCTTCCGGCCGCGCGATCTATGCGGGCGTGCTTGGTTCAAAGGAGAGGACCCGGATCATGACGGCCGACTCTAACTTCGTCTATTCCCCGCCGGGGTACCTCTTGTTTCGTCGAGGCACTGCCTTATACAGGCAGGCCTTCGACGCTCAGAAAACGGCGCCGTCGGGAGAGCCGGTACTCATCATCGATAATGTCACGATAAACGCTCTCGTGACGGGAGAGACGATTGGCCATTTTTCAGCCTCTCAGAACGGTGTCCTTGTTTATAGCTACGGGCTCGTCTTAGGGGGCGCCGGAGCCCGCGACGCTCAACCCCGGCAACTCGCATGGGCGGATCGTCATGGCCGGGTGTCCGAAACACCTGGTCCTGAGGGCGCGTATCGCGGAGTGAGCGTCTCACCGGACGGAAAGCGTGTCGCCGTGCACCGCCATGACGAAGCGGGCGGCGACATCTGGATCATGGAACCCGGTGGGCGAGTCCCCACCCGGATCACCTTCGACGCCGCACGTGACAACTCCATGCCCGTGTGGTCGCCCGATGGAACGAAGATCGTCTATGCCTCGCAGCAAAAGGGCAAGTGGGGGCTGTACCAAAACCTGTCGAGTGGATCGGGTACGGAGGAATTGCTTTTCGAATCCGAGGCGCTCAAGGCGCCCCTGTCATGGGTTGGGAAGAACATTGTTTTTTGGACTCAGGATTCGAAGACCTCCGGCGACATCTGGGTCCTTCCATTGGAGGGCTCCAAGAAACCTATCCCGTTCGCCGCCGAGCCCGCGAATGAAACTCATGCGCAGTTGTCACCGGATGGGAAATGGATCGCGTACACATCAAACAAAACGGGAAACCGGAACGAGATCTACGTTCGGCCGTTTCCATCCGGCAGCGGGATCTGGCAGGTTTCCACGAACGGCGGCGACTGGCCACGCTGGCGGCGTGACGGGAAGGAACTCTTCTACCACGCTACGAACAACGCCACCGCGTTCACGGACGTGGAGTTTTCTGTTGCTGTGAGCGCCGCGGGCTCGGAATTCAAAGCCGCCAAACCGGAAGGACTATTCGTCCTGCCCATTCTCAACGCGCAGCATCCGGGCGGGGACTATCACACCTATGACGTCTCACCCGACGGCCAGCACTTCGTCTATTTCCAGGCGGACCCGAATACTCCAGGCAACACTCCAGCCGCCCCGGCCGCCGGTTTGCAATTCAGTCCGGAACCGCCAAGCGGTTTTGTCGTCGCGCTCAACTGGCTCTCCGGCCTCCACAAATAGCCACCTGGATCCCGGAGCGCCGCTTCTAGGCAATCTAGTGGAACCTCGTCTTCATCGAAACGGAATTCCCGCGGCAGGCGCTTGGCCAGCGCTTTCTGATCACCGGGACGAAAGAGTCCGCCAGTTCCTAGAATTGAAGTCTGACGGTGAACTGCATCACCCGGGCGGCGCGCGCACTGGTGATTTGTCCGAGCGTGCCCGATGTCGAGTCGATGTTTGTCGAGTTCGGGTTATTGAAATTCGGGTGATTCATGACGTTGAATGCTTCCGCGCGCAACAGGCCGCTGACGCCTTCCGTCAGTTTCAGCGTCTTCGTGACACCGGCATCCATGTTGACGTAACCCGGGCCGTAAACGTAATTGCGGGCGATCACGCCGCCATAATATGGCGTCACGAACTTCGTGATCGCCGCCAGCCGATGGACCAGGCTGTCGGGGCAAGCCGCGTCACTCGCGCAACCCGGAGCGAGGGTCGCATCCTTGATGTAATAGACCGTTGGTGTCCCGCCGCCCGTGATCACGCCGTTGCTGAAGGTTGCCGCGCTGTGACCCTTGTTGATGTCGTATTCGAGGGTCCCATTGGGAACAGCAATGTCTGCACCGTTGTAGTGCAGCGTAAATCGATTGCTGGCGTTATAAACGAAGGGCGTTCCGGTCGCCATTTGCACGATCCCCGAAACGGACCAGCCGCCGATGATCTGGTTCAGCCAACCGCCGGCGTGTCCGCCGATCCACTTTCCTGCGCCGAACGGCAGTTCTAACTGAAAGGTCCCGTTGACCTGGTGGCGCCGGTCGAAACTCGAATTTCCGTAGTTGAGTTCCGGATGATAGGGATCAATCAGGTTATCCGGATTGCTCGGACGGTTTCCAACATTCTCGGCCGCCGACGTAATGTCCAGCGAGTGCGCCAGCGTGTAATTGCCGGTGAAGGAATAGCCCTGGCTGAAGCGTTTTTTGATACTCAACTGCGCCGAGTGGTAATTAGACCGGCCGACGTTGGTGTAAAAACCCATTGTATTGAGCCTGCCCATTGCTTGTGATGTGAACCTTAGTGGCGGTCTCAAAATTATTAGTCGCATCCGTATAGACGATGGGTGAGTTGGGGCCCGGCGTCTTACCTTTATTCATCACCGCATAAAACGCCTGTGTGGCATTGGCAAACTGAACTCCCGGGTAACCCAGCGTGCCGTTGTTGGAAGCCGACGCCCAATTCTTGTAATCGCTATAGACATTTTCGAACCACGGAATCGGTTGCATACCCGCCAGCGCCTGCAGCACATTCGCGGTCGTGAGATTGCCGAACTGTGAGCCGAAGGCCTTGTTCTCATATTGCTCAAAAAGCGCTTTCTGCGCGTCGTAGTAATCCATGTTGCTCTTGGCATCGACGACGTTTACCGGATTCGCCAGATCCAGAGTATTCATCAGATTTCTCGCGAATCGGCCGACGTAGGATGCATCGACAACGATGCCGCCCGGCAGTTCTTTGGAAATCGTGAAGTTGACCAGATGATTCTGCGGCGGTCGCATGTTCGGGTCGATCGCAGGCAATCCGCGCGGGCCGCCCCAACCGCCGGCGCTCGGTTGCGGCACGAAGTTCTGCGCCGTTGAAATGGGATAGATGCCGTACATCGCCTCGTACGGGAACACGATGCTGTCTGCAGATCCGGAAACGCGCGGCGCGCGAGGCTGGCCCACACCATCGATCGTGAACAGCTGGATCGGCATGGTATAAGCCGTTAGCAAACCAATGCTGCTGTTCGAGGCCACATCGGAAGCCAGCTGCCCGCCCGTATGGTCGAACGTCAAGGAATAGCCGCCACGAATCACCATCTGACCGCCCTTTCGCGCCAACGCTCCGAGGAAACCATTTTGCATCTTCGGGCTGTACGCAAAACTCGCGCGCGGAGCGAAGTTATTCAACGCGGTCTTGTAGAAATCCGGCTTGCCGTTTGCCCGGCCGGAAGGCGTGGTTTGAAGTTTCGGCAATTGATCCCAGGTCAACGGGCTTTTTCTCTGAGTGTTGTACTGGTCCCTCATGTTCTGCAACCAATTGACCTGGACGCCATCGCGCTCCCACGGCGCCGTCATGAAGCCCCAGTTGAGACCAAGGTTGAATGAGAGGTTGGCCCGGAACCTCCAGCTATCCTGAACGTAAAAGTCGTATTGATTCATCCGGATGTTGCGAATGAACGGCGAACCGACGGGCAGAAGATTGCCCTTGGTGTCGAACTGAATTCCCACATTGGACAATCTGTTGTACGTACCTGTTGCCTGGGAAACGGCTGTGATGAAGTTCTGCTTGTTCGAAACGGCATTGTATTCCGTCGTGTCCGGAATGGCCCGCGCGACAAGCGTATTGCCCGTCGTGTCGCCGGCGTATTCGTTGGTCGCCGCGCCAAACGTGCCAGGTGCTGCCGTACCATACGACTTGAAATAGTTGAGCGTGTAACTGTTGTTCATGCCCAGCTGCCAGTTGTGTGCGCCGTGGACGATGCTCAAATTATCGACGAGGTTCCACGTGTTGATGGCGCGCCAGTTGGCACCACGTGTCTGGAACAGCCGGTCGGGACCGAAGCCCCAGCTGACCGCAGCCGAACCCGTCTGGCTCGAGGATTCGCGAGTCAGTCCGACGGTGAAGACGTTATTGATCCTCGGAGTGATCACGCTGTTCCAGCTCGAGGCAAATCCCTTGCTGTTGTTGTAGTCCTTCAGTGCGTTGTCGATATCCGGGTACGTCGGCGCGGTGTCGTCCGCTGAATTATTCAAGGTTCCGCGAACATAGACTGTGTTTTTGGAATTGATGTTGTAGTCAAAGCGCGAAATATAGATGTTCTGATTCGTGATGTTGGGCGCATTGAAGCGGAACGTCTGGAAATTCGAACAGTCGGAAGGACAGGCCAAGGTTCCAAGCGTCGGGTCAGTCGCGTACTTCTTGAACTTCTGATAGAACTCCTTCACGGTTGAATTCATCGAATCGCACGGGATCAAAGTGATCTTCTCCAACATGCCGCCACAGCCTTGTGTGATGACGCCGTAGGCACTGCCGTCCCTCGCCGCGGCGGCAGCAGTGCGCTGATAGCGGATGACGCCGTTTAACAAATCCGGTCCCGGAATGGATTTACTCTGGCTCGACTGGCTGCGATCGGTGCGCCGTTCATACGCGCCGAAGAAAAACAATTTGTTCCTGAGGATCGGGCCGCCGATCGATCCACCTGGGATTTGCCGGATCAATCCGGGTTTGCAGGGTTTGGCGGCCGTGCAGGCGTAATCCTTGGAGAAGTAGCTGGTCGCCGTCGTGACCTTGCTCCGATACGACTCATAAGCCGAACCGTGGAACTGATTGCTGCCGCTCTTCGTCACCAGCTGAACTTGAGCGCCCGAGGATCGCGCCGCGGCCGCGCTCTGGCCGGATGTCTGAACGATGAACTCCTGAACGGAATCCAGCGTCGTGGGCAGGGCGCCCTGAAATGCCGAGGCGGCGTACTGCCTGTTGTTATCGACGCCGTCAAGAACGATGTTCTGCTGGTCGCTTCTCGCCCCGTTTACCTCACCGCTGTCGATATTCACGCCAGTCTGCAGACTAAGCAGTCCCACGATGTTGCGGGCATTCAGCGGCAGATCCAGAATCTTTTTGGAATCGAACCCGTTTCCAAGTTGAGCATTCTCCGTGTTGACGACTTCCGCCGAAGCCACCACATCGACGGTGTCCGTCACAGCGCCGACTTCGAGTGGAAAATTCAAGGTGACGGTAACTTCAACGGGTAATGCGATGTTGTTTGCGGCTTTCGGCTTGAATCCGGCGAGCTCGGCCTTGATGTTGTAAGTTCCCGGCGCCAGTTGCGTCGCCGAATAGATGCCTTGTTCGTTGCTTACCACGGTTCGCGCTGCGCCCGTCGCGACATTGGTGATAGTCATTTCGACGCCGGGGATGACGGCTCCGCTTGGGTCCGTCACCCGTCCCGTCACCGCGGTCAAACCTTGACCATAACCCACTCCGGATATCGTCAGGATCCCCCAGAACAGCAAAGCTGAAACAAACAGTTTGTTGGCTGACCTTCGCATTGAGTCGCCTCCACCTCAGATTCGTTTTGCAGAGATTGATGCGCGTCAGTCTACTTATTCGAGTCCGCGGATCCTAGCACTCTTATGCGCCGCGGAGGATCTACAGTCCCCAACGAGTACCTCGCGATCCAGCGAGCAGCAAGCAACCAGCCGAAATCGCGCCGTACAGCGTTCAACTGGCCTTTAGGACGCGATTACACTAATCTCCGGAGTGTCATGAGAGTCTCTCTCAGGAGACTGGTCATTGCCGCCGTGCTCGTGCCGTGTCTGGTGAGCGCGCAGCAGAGGCGGCCGGATCCGCCCGAAGTTCTCGCGCTGCGTGCTCAGGAACAGGACGCGATCGCTCAACTGGAACGACTGGCACGCGGCTATCTCTGGCCGCAAACCGATGCCGAGTTTCGCGCGGCGGCCTCGCAACTCAACGACGCCGAGCTGACCGCAGTGAGTCGCCGGCATTTCTTGGATTTCGAGGAAATTCTTCGCCGCGGCAAGCCTGGCTATCCCGATATTGCGGGGCAGACCGGCGAGACATTTGCACTTCAGGAGTTCACCGTTCCGGTTCCGGCCGGTCCCGCAGTTCCTGTGCTGGTTCAGCTGCCACCCGGCTACACGCCGTCGAAAGCATGGCCGCTGGTATGGGCGATGCACGGTGGCCCTCCGTCTCGGCCGGAACAGATCCGCAGTTCCGCGGAAAACATGATTCGTGTTTGGAAAGAAGCTGCGGCCCGCGCCGGTTGGATCGTCGCCGCCCCGGGCCTGACTCCATCCCTGACCGCAGACGGTCGTACGGAGAAACGCCTGCCCTACGAGATTCTCCATCCCGAGCAGGCGGACGCTGTGATCCAGGCGCTGCGTTCGCGTTACCGCATCAATCCCGACCGCATCGTCTCGACAGGAATTTCACTGGGCTCGAACTACTCCCTGCAATTCGCAATCGCACGGCCGGGCTGGTTCTCCGCCATCGTCCCCGTTTCGACGGAGGGTGAGTCGCGCGAGTTGCCGTTGCGAAATCTTCAATCGACGCCGGTCTACATCCTCGAAGGCACGCGTGATTCGAACATCTGGAGCATCGAAGGACCCCGTGCGCTGGCGAACATTCTGACCGGCTTCCATTACGATCTGACATACCGCGAGTTTCCGGACCGCATGCACGAGGGTTTCGAAGAACACTATGACGATGTGTTGCGCTGGCTCGAACTGCGGCCTCGCGACAACTATCCGCGCGAAGTACTGCGCGTCCCGCATTCCGCAATCACGCCGGTGGGCCGTCGCGTTCGCTGGCTGGAGACCGACACGCGGCAGGGAGTCGCGCACGCCGAGGTGACGTCAGCTTCACGAATTTCGGTGACGACACTGTGGACGCGAGAGATCACCCTCTACCTGCATGACCGTCTGGTGGATTTGGACAAACCCATCGAAGTGTGGATCAACGGCACGAAAGCCTTTGCCGGCGCGGTACCGCGTTCGATCGCGACGGCGCTCGAAGAGGCTCGCGGGCTTGCCGATGAAGGACGCATTTATGCCGCGAAGCTGCGGATCAAGGTGCCGGCCGGAGCGGAAGCGTTACAGAACGCACGCAAGCTGTGGAGCGATCTGCAGCCTCGACAGCCGGAACTCACGCTCTCGTTCTGGGAACGATTTGCGGTTGGCGCTCTGGAAGAGCGTTTCCCGACACTCGGCCTCGAGGGTACCGAAGTGGCGATGCCGTCAGGCCTGCCGGCAGTTCCCACCCAAATCGCAATTCGCGTGACGCGAGTCCAGGCCGACGGTCCGTTCGGTGTTTCCGGTCTGCGTCCCGGCGACTTGATCATTGAAGTCGGAGGCGAACCATTCTTCCGTGACAAGGCCGGCCTTGCAGGCCTGCGACAGTGGCTGATGCGTGAACTGCGCGACGAACCTCTATCTTATCCGTTGCTCGTCTGGCGCGACGGCCAGTCGCTGACGTTGAACGCGCTCCTGAAGCTCGGCCCCTACGCATCTTCGAATCGCTGAGAGGAACCACAACTTACCTCGCGCTCATTGTCAATCCACTATGAAAGCCGTACTCTGGCCCGCTACCGGCCGCGTCCGTACCTGGTAGCTAATCGCAGCGCAGCGCTGTAGCGGGATTGATGCGGAAGGCGCGCGTCGCTGGAACGAGTATCGCAAGCACAGCGACACCGAATAGCAAAGCAACTGCCGCGACGTAACTGATGGGATCCTGTGTGTCGAGACCGATAACGCGGCTGCGAATCAAGAGACCGAACATTACCGACAGAGCGATGCCCACGATTGCGCCGACCGCAATTCCCGCGGCGTAGCGCGCCGCGAGCGTTTCGAGGATCTGCGACGGTCTCGCCCCCAGCGCGATTCGGATTCCGATCTCGCGGGTTCGCTGCGCGACCGTAAAAGCCACAAGACCAAAGATTCCGAAGCCGGCGAGTACCGTGGCGCTCGCACCCAGTGACACGATACCTGTCAGCACGCCTGGCGGTGGTCCGCCGATCCGCTCGACGTCGTCGCGCAATAACCGCGTTTCCGGCGCCAACCCCGGTGACGACGCGGCTGCGCGCAATTCCCGGATCACGGCCGACGGGTCTCCCTGCGTTCGCACAATCAAGCCTGCAGCGGCCATGCCATCGTCGGTCAGCGGCATGTACGCCTCGCTCACGTTTGAGTTTCGATTTAAGCCGCTGTCCGCGACAATTCCGATAACGACACGCTGCGTTTCGGACTGCGCCTGATCCATCAGCATTTCCGCAGTTCTTCGTCCCGCGCTGCTCCGAATGGCGGTGAATCGCCGTGTCGCGATCGTTTTGCCGATCGCTTCCTCATTTTGAAAAACGGAGCGGGCCGCCGACTCGCTCAGAACGACAACATCGGTTTCACCATCCGAAAACAACCGGCCTTTTAATGCGGACAGGTTCATCAGCGGAAAATAGGACGTCGACACGTTGTAGTAGTTCATCGGCGGCAGTCCGCCGGCGGACACAGGCAGCCGGTTGCTGAAATCCGTGGAGTCGGAAAGTGCAACTGCGCTGACCGCGGAGTGTTGCTGGACGCGTGCAGCGATCTCCTCGAGTGTGATTCGCGCCGCCGCGCCCGTCAGATTATGCGTGTTCAGGTGAGGCGCTATGGCGAGCATGTGGCGATAATCGAAACGCACGTCGACTGCGAGCGCTCGCTCGGTGCTGCGCACGAGCCACATGGTCAGAACCAGCAGAAAACAACTCGCGGCCACCTGAACTCCGACGAGGATTTGCCGGCCCTGCGTCCGTTGCGATCGTTGTCGCGCGGCCTGTATCGCCGGAGCGAGGCCGAACAGGAGTGCGGACACTGCGGCGAGCACGCCTCCGGCCGCGACGATTCTCCAATCCGTGGCGACGCGCAATTCCGGCGGCGCATCGCCGAGAACGAGCAGGCCGCGCGCCGTCACGTAACCGACCACAAGCGCAGCAAGCGAGCCGAGGATCGCCAGCAGAAGGTTCTCTACCATCAGTTGCCGGACGATCCGCATCGTTCCGGCGCCGAGCGCGAGCCGTGTTCGAATCTCCGCCTCACGCGACTGGCCGCGCGCCAGTAAAACGTTTCCGAGATTGGCGCATGCCGTGAGCAGGACAAGCGAAACCAGAACGGTGACCAGCGCCATCGCGATGAAGGCCTCTCGCGGCAGAGCCAGTGACTGGACCTTGGGAGATGCGCGTCCGGGAAACAAATCGGGATGATCGATCTTCAGGTCCGCGGTCAAAGCCGAGAGTTCGGACTCCGCAGCCGCGGCTGTTAGACCGGGCTTCAGCTTTCCATACATGAATGTTCCGCGAGTCGCGAAACTCTCCGTGACGTTGCTGCCGGTAAACAAATAACGGTGACTGGCAATGGAGAGAAAAAGCGAAGGTCTCGTCGACGACAGGCCGTTGAAATCCGGCGGCGCAACGCCAACCACCTGTGCAGACCTGCCGTTCACGTCGATCGTTTGCCCGATCACCGCGTCGTTCGCGCCAAAGCGGCGCTGCCAAAACCGGTATCCGAGCACGACCGCCGGTTGTGACGGGGCATCGGCGTCACGCCCATCGAGAAGACGGCCCAACTCAGGATTAACGCCAAGATCGGCGAAATAGTTGTCCGTCACGAACGTCGCGAGTTCCGCTTCCAGTCCATCGTCGACAAAAACGCCGTCCGCTTTTTCGGCAACCATGTACGCGAGCGTACTGGCGTGTTGCCGATAAAACGCGGCAGCCGGAAACGGAAGCGTAGGCTGGAACTGAACAAGCGAGCCGGCGTCGCGAATCGCCAAGCGGTGAAACATCGCCGCATTGAAAAGGTGCAGCATTGCCAGAGTCGCGCCGATGCCGATCGCGAGAACTCCGATCGCGGTGATGCTGAATGCCGGCGACCACCACAGCGCCCGCACGCCGTACACCGCATCCTGTCGAAGCTGTTCAAGGAAAACCTGGGGCCTTCTCATTTTCATAACGATATACGATCGCTCGAAGAAGCGATTAACTCTCAACGATTGCGAATCTGCCGCCGAAGACTTGCAGAAAAGCAGTTAGGCGACGCCCGAACTTCCGATCAAGTGCCGCCTGAACGAGCTATCAAGTTCGATTACGTGCCGAGAGAGAGGATTTGAACCTCCGCCCCCTGGTCCCGAACCAGCTCTTAGGAGATTATTGAAATCAGTAGAAAGCGATGGGGTCTAAGAGCTTTCAGTTGAAGGCATCGCAACGGCGGCCCTCGGCTTGTTGAAATCTGTTGAAATAGGATGCTTTCGCATCTACAAATTCGACTACAGTGGTATCGACGCTGGAAAACCCTATGTTTGAACGAATTACTTTTGAGCAGCACATTATGGGGGGAGAGCATGCATTCGAGGAATGCGGATCACTGTCGCACTCGTCGCAGATTCTTGCGGAATACCCGGATCTTGAGTCGGAAGATATCCGTGAATCGTTGCAGTACGCTGCAGCCCTTGCCAGCGAGGAGGTTCATCCGCTCAGCGGCAGCCGTCCGTGAGATTTCTGACATGGGAGTTTCGATCAGCACAGTCGAAGCTCTGCGTAATGCCAGCCAGGACGCCATCCATCTTCGCGACCAGCACCTCATGAAATTGCCGGACGCGGACATCCTTCAAAAAGCACGTGCAGAGAGCCGCATCGTGTTGACTTTCGACCTCGATTTTGGCGATTTGTAGCTACAGTCTAAATTCCCTGGAAACGCCCCTTCTCATTTTTTCACGATGGGAAATAAAAGGGTGACAAACGCGCTGGGATTCTTCAGGAATCTTCATAGGGCGTCATGGGACGACTCAGCAAGCCAAAACTCAGGCAGGTTATCCCTTTTGGGCGTCCGTTACCTGTGATGATAGAGTGCGTGCCACACAACATGGCCGGCCGCTCCAGTTCAGCGTTTCACACCACTTCCTGGACTCTCGTGCAGGCTGCGGCGAACGAATCGGGAAACGAACTGGCCGAGCTTTGCCGCGCCTATTGGCAGCCTGTCTATGCATTCATCCGCCGGTGTGGTCACGATCGAGATAGCGCACAGGATCTGTCCCAGGAGTTCTTTTCGCTGCTGATCGAAAAGAACTATTTGCTCGACGCCGATCAAAGCCGCGGCAAATTCCGGACATTTCTTCTTGCTGCCGTAAAACACTTCCTGGCCAACCAGTGGGATCGTGCGCATGCTCTGAAACGAGGAGGCGATCGCGAGCTGATCTCGATCGATATCGTCGAGGCGGAAAGATGGTATGCCCCCGTTGCACTGGAAGCGACGACTCCCGAGAGCGTCTTTGAGCGCCGCTGGGCGCTGTCCTTGCTGGAAACCGTTGCACTGAAGCTGCGCGCTGAATTCGCAGCGGCAGGAAGGGCGACCGAGTTTGACACGCTGTGGGTATTCCTGCACCGCGATGGAACGAGCGCACGTTACGCTGAAGTGGCCGAACAAATGGGCATGTCCGATGGCGCTTTGCGTATGGCCGTGCATCGCATGCGGCGCAGGTATCGCAAGCTGCTGCGCGCTGAAGTCAGCGAAACCGTTTCCACCCCTGAACAAGCGGATGACGAAATCCGTTTCCTCCTCGCGGCCCTCAGCGGTTGAGAAGTGGAGCACGGACTGTGAGCGAACCCAATCGATGCGACCAATGTGGCAGTCCGTTGGTGGAGTCCGGTCCTATCGGCGGCGCCTGCCCGCGTTGCATGATCGAAGTCGGGCTCAACCCGGCGAGTTCCGGTCTCGCTTCAGGTGCACTCGCTTCAGGTGCACTCGCTTCAGGTGCACTCGACGAAGAGATCGGTCCAATCGCGCCGAACCTTCAGCCAACCACCATCGGTCGGTATCACGTTCTTCGATTAATCGGCGAGGGTGGTATGGGTGTCGTCTATGAGGCCGAACAGGATCAGCCGCGCCGGACAGTTGCTTTGAAAATCATCAAACCCGGGCTTGCGACACCGGAGCTGTTGCGTCGTTTCGAACAAGAGTCGCAGGCGCTCGGCCGATTGCAGCATCCGGGGATTGCGCAAATCTACGAGGCTGGAACCGCGGATACCGGTTTCGGACCGCAACCCTATTTTGCGATGGAGCTCGTTCGCGGCAGGAACGTGAAAGAGTATGCCGCCGAACATCATCTCAGTACACGGCAGCGTCTGGAGATGGTGTCCAGGATTGCTGAAGCCGTGCAACACGCACATCAGCGGGGTTTGATCCATCGCGACCTCAAGCCCGCCAATATTCTGATCGACGAAACCGGCCAGCCGAAGGTTCTCGATTTCGGCGTCGCGCGTGCGATCGACAGCGATGTGCAAGCCACGACCCAGACAGATGTAGGTCAGCTCATTGGAACGCTGGCTTACATGAGCCCCGAGCAGGTGATGGCCGACCCGTTGGGCGTTGATACACGCAGCGACGTCTATGCCCTCGGGGTGATCCTCTATGAACTCCTCGCAGGCCGACTGCCCCATAGAGGCGGCCGGAAGTTGGACGAGACGATTCGCGCCATCCGCGAAGAGGATCCTGCCAGGCTCAGTTCCATCGATCGTGGTTACCGGGGTGACATCGAGACCATCACCGCAAAGGCTTTGGAAAAGGACAAGACTCGCCGTTACGGATCGGCTGCCGAGTTTGCTGCCGATATTTTACGTTACTTAAAGGATGAGCCTGTGATCGCCCGGCCGCCGAGTGCCGGGTATCAGCTCCGAAAGTTTGCGCGCCGGCACAAGGCATTCGTTGCAGCGGCAGTCACAATATTGGTCATATTGGTTTCGGGCGTTGCCACAAGCAGCTGGCTTGCGGTGCGCGCCAGACGCGCCGAACGTGCAGCAATCGAAGCACGCGACCGCGCGGTGCAGGCGGAATCAAGGACCGCGAAAGAACGCGATGCGGCGAAAGAAGCTCGAAACGATGCCGTGACCGCCAGAGCCCTCGCCCAGCAAGAGCGCGACACTGCCGTCAGCGAAAAAGAACGTGCCGATACCGAGGCTGGGACGGCACGGGCACTCAGTGACTTTCTCGGCAAAGACCTTCTGGGAATGGCCAACCCGCTGGCACAGACGCAATCCGAAGAGGCCGGGCGCGTCGCCGTTCTCCCCAATCCGAACCTCACGGTTCGGGAAGCCGTCGATGTGGCGGCAGGAAAGATCTCAGGCAATTTTGACAAGCAGCCGCTGGTTGAGGCCGCCCTGCATGAAACGATCGGCGGCATTTACTTCGGTCTGAGTGTGTTGGACAAGGCCGCAGCACAGTTCGATCTCGCCGTCGCGATCAGACGGCGTGAGCAGGGGTGGGATCATCGGGCGACTCTGAAGACGCGCATCGATTTGGCAACCGTGCAGTCGAAGATGGTCCGGCGTCTGGACGTGACCGGGAATGTCTGGAAAGAACTTTTGCAAAGCTCCCGCCGGGTTCTGGGCGACGCCGATCCGCTGACCTGGCGAGCTTTAACGCAGACGCTGGCATTTAACGAGATGCAGGGCAGAAGTCACGAATCCGAAACCCTGCTTGAAGACATTTTGAAAGAGGAACGCCGCACTATCGGCGAAGACCATCCCACAACAATCGCCACTGTCGGGCTTCTGATTACCAGTTTTGAAACGCCCCGTGGGGTGACTGCCAGTCCGCCGCGAAACTATCCTGCCGCGGAGTCCTTCCTGACCACAGCACTGGCAGCAGAACGAACTCGACTGGGTGTGGCCAACGCGGCGACGCTCAACAGCGTCCGCCTGCTCGCCGGCGTCTACATGGCCCAACAGAAATATAGTGAGGCCGAATCTCTCTTGAGTGGACTGCTCAAGGATCAACGACAGAGCGTGGGCAACAGTCATCCGGCAACGCTCGAGAGCATGCGGCTTTTGGCGGATGTCTACAGCAAGACTGGAGAGTTCGCGAAAGCCCAGGGCCTTCTGGAAACTCTGACAAAGCTGAACCAGAACGACCCGGCCGACAGCGCTGAACAACTGCTGAACGCCGCGAAGAGCGCGGTTGAGTACCTAAAGCTCGGCAACAGTGCGGAGGCGCTGAAGCTCGCGAACCAAGCCCTGAAAGGCTACCCGCAAATTGTAGGTGGACGTGACAGCAGCGCGGACCTTGCAGGCAAAGCGCTGGTTGAGCTCGCTCGCGAGTTCGCCGCCAACGGCCAGCGTAAGAACGCGGACGACGTTCTTGCGGAGTTGTGGGACATCCACCGCAACGTGCTCCGCAACCTGGACACCCACGGCACAACCGTGGCATTGGGAGAGGCATATAGGAATCTCGGCCCTTATGCCAAAGCCGAGGAGATACTGACGGGCCTTTGGAACGCGCAGAGAGAGCTTTTGGGTGAAGCCCATCCCCGGACGTTGCAAACCATGAGCCAGCTGGAGTTGGCTTACTGGGATGACGGCAAGGCCGAACAGGATGCCGGCCGCCCGGCCGGGGCGAAGGGCAAGCTGGCGCAAGCCGTAGAACTCGTCACGCAGCATTTGGGGATCCTCAAAGTTTCCGGTGGCGAAGCGCAGGACGAGTCGCAGGTGCACCTGCTTCGTTTGGGAGAGATTTACGGAAGCCAGGGGGAATTCCAAAAAGCAGGGGACGCATTCTCGACTCTGCGAAGAATCCTCGTGCCTCCCGGGACGGGCAGAAGCCTCCTCTCGGGACCGCGCGTGCGGAATGTCATTTCACATCTCGGTTGGGCGCTCTTTCATCAGGAAGAATATAGAGAAGCGGAATCGGTTCTTCGCACCGACGTCCCATTTTACGATCGTCCCGCACGTCCGGAATCTGAGGTTCGTTACAACTGGGAAGGCGTTCTCGGCGCCGTTCTGGTCGCTCAGAACAAGAATTACGAAGAAGCCGAATATCGACTGCAATCCTGCTACAACGGAAGACTGCATCCCATCGGAATAGGCATTCCCGCAGGCGACGTGAACTTGTTTACTGAACAGGAAAGTGTTGCCTGGCTGGTCCGCCTCTATGACCAGTGGGGGAAACCAGACCGGGCAACCGAATGGCGGGCAAAACTTCAGACGGATAAACCCGCGCAATCGACCAGGAAGCCAGAAGCTTCGGAGAGGTTCCAATGACAAAAGATTTGTTTTCATCGCTCATGTGGAAGGGTGTTCTCGTCGTTTTGTTTTCAGTGGCGATTGTCCCATCGGTGCTCGCGCAGAGCACGTTCCATGTGTTCCCACAGATTGCCGACGGCTCAGCAGGAACCCTTACGTACAAGACGGCAGTCATGGTTCGAAATGCTTCCGATTCCCCGACCGGGTGCACGCTGAGTTTTTATGGCTTACAGGTCGTTGTGCTTAGTATCAGAGGCCTAACCGGCGGGCCGGGCGGAATTGCCGGTCCACTGGCGACCTATAATCTGAACATGCCACCGAACGGCTGGGCGTATCCGCGGACACTAGGACAGCAAAGCCTGGCGACGGGTTACGCGACATTGTCGTGTGATGGTCCGGTTTACGCGCAGCTGCAATACAGCCTCTACGCCGGTAGCGTGAAGATCGGGGAGACGACTGTTTTCTCAGCGGCTGAAAGTCCCAGAGCCCGGTTCATCGTGGATCAGACGGAGGGGACACGTCTTGGCGTGGCCATCAGCAACAACACGAACGTTGCCCACGACTATCGCATTACAACATTCGATATTGATGGGAACCCGACAGGAACCGCTACAGTACATATCGAGGCCCGATCCTCTCTGCCCAAGTTTCTGGATGACCTGGTCCCTGCTTCCGCAAACGCGCTCGGTTCCGCTATTGTTCAAAGTCTCGATGGCTCAAACTTCTCCGCGGTGGGTCTGCGGTTTACTGGAGGAGTTTTTGCGGCGGTGCCTGCGACTCCATAACGGCGGGGCCTGTCACAAACATCGTCCCCAAAAATTTATCTACAATTCGTTTTTGAACTGGCTTAATCAATGCGCAAGTTAAGAGATGGTGACACAGGCATCATGACGAAAAAGCTACATGGCAAGATTCACGGGAAAACAATTTAGCTCATCGAAGATCCCGGCGTAGCGGATGGCCAAGCAGTTGAACTTTCGCGGTTCCCTGCTGCGTCGGGGAATCTCAATATCGACAGCCGACTTGATGATCGGCGTCGTTGCTCTCGTCCACGATCTCACCCTCGTTACTCACAACGGCACTGATTTCCAGAGCGTCCCTGGACTGCGGATTGAAGACTGGCTAACGTCGTAACGTGGTCAGACGAATCGTATCGAACCAAGTCGACTTGATTGTTCTTGCCGACACGAGTGCTGGCATCCGCTGCCGCCCCGTCGGTGCAAAAGAGATCGTCACGTTTCGTCCAAAATCATCGGGTATTGCGGTAATTCCCTAGGCGACGGCCAACTATGCGGTTGCCTCGTTCGGATGCCCTCCAAGCCGATGAAATCACGCTCAACCGGGTAACCGGCGCGCGGTTAGCTGCATCGGAGCCGCTTTGTAAAGAGTCTCCGAAATCCGTTCAATCGTCCGGACGAATCGATCGACGCCGGCCCCGGTGATTTAATCAGCACAGTCCGCTAAGGCCTCTTGGCCGCCGTGCAATTGATCTCAGGCTGACCAGTCGCGACATTCAGACACGCCCCTCTCATTGACCGTGAACTGACCGGCACGCTTGACGCGCAGCCGATGGTCATGTAGCCTCTCATGTCGTGAGGCTACATGACTGACAGCAAGGCGGACATTCCCTACGGCACGCTGGATCTTCTGGTTCTCAAGACTCTGGACGCGATGGGCCCGCTGCACGGCTTCGGCATTGCCCGGCGTATCGAGCAGGTTGTGGAAGAGGCGATCGCTCTCAACCAGGGGTCGATTTACCCATCATTATTGCGGCTGCAGCAGAAGCGATGGATCACCACCAAGTGGGGCAACTCCGATAACGGGCGGAAGGCGAAATTTTATTCCATCACTTCCGTCGGTCGAAAACAGCTGCAGCTGGAGGTCGCCCGCTGGGAACGCGCCACCGCGCTGGTCGCCAAGTTCCTGGAGGCGATGTCGTGATCGCGGCCATCTGGAGTCGTTTGCTTTCACTGTTTCGCCGCCGACGGCTGGAAGCTGAGTTGGAACGCGACATCCAGGAACACATCGACCTCGCGACGGAAGAGAACCTGAAACGTGGTTTGGCGCCGTCAGAGGCAACCGCCGCGGCGCGTCGCAGTTTCGGCAGTATCGAAGGCATGAAGGAAGAACACCGCCACCAGCGCGGTCTGCCCATTCTCGAAACATTCCTGCGGGATGTTCGGCTGGCCATTCGGTCGTTACACCGCGACATTGGGTTTGCCGTCGTTGCCATTGTGACCCTGGCTCTGGGGATTGGCGTCAACGCCGCAATCTTCAGCGTCACCCATGCGGTTATTTTGAAGCCGCTGCCATACCAGGACCCGGATCATTTGATGGTCCTGGTGCTCCGTCACGTCCAGCAACACCTGGAGCGGATGCCCTTCTCCGTTGCCGACTTTCTCGATTGGGGCTCGCAAAACAGCGTTTTCGATAAATATGCCGCCTATGGCGACCGGCGCTTCAATTTAACCGACGACGGCAATCCGGAACAGATCATTGGCCAAGTCGTCACCGCGAATTTCTTTGCCACCTTGGGCGCGAAGCCGGAGATCGGAAGAACTTTTGCGCCAGGCGCCGACGCCTCCGGTGCGACGCCGCAAGTCGTGGTCAGCCACTCGCTATGGCAGCGACGTTTCAAGGGCGATGCGGGAATCATCGGCCGCACCATTTTGATGAATGCGACACCCGTCGTGGTCGCCGGAGTGATGCCCGCGGATTTCGAATTCGGCCGGCCAGGCACTGAAGCCTGGCAAACGCTGATCCTCAACCCGACGGCCCGACGGGGGCCGTACTTTCTGTGGGTCGTCGCGCACCGCAAGGCGAACGTCAGCACGGACCAGGCGCAACGTGAACTTCGGTTGATCGCGCAACGGATGGAATCGAGCAATCCCAAAGACAATCTCGATACCGGGATAACGGCGATTCCGCTCCACGACTACATTACCGGAGACGTCCGCGTGCCGCTGTTGGTTTTATCAGGCGCCGTTTTGTTTGTCCTGCTTATCGCCTCAGCGAACATCGGCAACTTGATGTTGGCGCGGGTCACCGCTCGACAACAGGAGATCGCTGTCCGGACGGCACTGGGTGCTAGCCGTTGGCGACTGGCAAGCCAGTTCATCGCCGAAAGCTTGTCGCTCGCCACAACCGGCGGGGCCTGCGGGCTCGCGCTCACATCCTGGGGCACGCGCTTTCTTCAGCAACTCGCTCCCAGCGATCTGCCCCGTCTCAACCACGTCGGTATTGATCCCTCGGTGGTGCTGTACGCCCTGGCGGCAACCCTCCTCAGCGCCGTTGTTTTTGGCATGATGCCCGTGGTCGGCGTCACGCTGACGCCCATCCAACAGGGTCTTAAGCTCAACTCTCGCGGCCTGACGCATAACGGTCGATTGCGAAGCATGGTCATCGTGAGCGAGTTCGCGCTGTGCATGGTGCTGTTGCTGGCCGCGGGCCTGATGATCAAAAGCTTCGCGCGTCTGACGGAAACCGACGCCGGTTTCAAGCCGGCGAATGTCCTCGCCGCCGGAGTGACGGTGAACGCGAATAAGTACTCCAACGACCAACTCGTCATCTTTTATCAGCAATTGGTCGGTCGGGTGCAAAGTCTTCCCGGCGTTGCCGCGGCCGCACTCAGCAATAGTTTGCCGCCGAACCTGCTGAGCATTACGGACAGCTTCAGCATCGAAGGGCGTCCCTGGCCGGCCGAGCAGCATGCGCCAATCGGTCCGGTGCTATTTGTGAGTCCGGAGTATTTTCAAACCATTGGTATTCCGCTGCTCCGCGGGCGTAACTTCTCAACCGACGACCGCACGAACACGCCGCAGGTGACGCTAGTCAGCCAGTCACTGGCGCGCCAATACTTCGGCAACGAGGATCCCATCGGGAAACGGATCAAAGTCGGCGGCCCCGAGCGGCCGAAGGCGCCGTGGATGGAGATCATCGGAGTGGTCGGCGATGCCAAATACTCCAGTCTGGAAGGAACGGTGGAACCGACGCGTTACTCGCCTTTGTCGCAGGTTCCGTGGATCGGGTTATATCTCGTGGTGAAGACCACAGGCAGTCCGATACAAATGGTCCCCGGCATTCGGCAGCAGCTGTCGCAATTGGACCCCGATGTTCCTCTCACGCCGGTACGCACGATGGATCAAGCAATGTCACGCGCAGTCGGCCAGCCGCGCTTTCGTACGCTGCTTCTCGCGCTGTTCGCCGCATTGGCGCTGGTGCTCGCCACCGTCGGTATCTATGGCGTCATGTCGTATAGCGTCACGCGCCGGTCGAAAGAAATTGGAATTCGCATGTCCCTGGGCGCCAGCGGCATCGGTCTGATCCGCATGGTCGTCCGTGAGGGCCTGCAACTCGCCGTGTTGGGTGTCACCGTCGGTGTGGTTGGAGGGCTCGGCGTCACCCGCTTTCTTGGCGCGCTCCTCTTCGAGGTCCAACCGACGGATCCTGGCACGTTCGTGCTCTTGCCGTTGTTCTTACTCCTGGTCGCCGTTGGCGCCTGCCTCATTCCCGCTTACCGCGCCACGCGTGTCGATCCGTTAGGCAGTTTGCGAACGGAGTAAGACTCAGCGCTACCAGGATGTCTCGCTGTGGACATACCCCTCTCAAATGGCCCATTTAATCCGACGATAGTTAAGCCACTTAACACAAATACCAGTTCTCGCCCGCAGGTTTAACGGTTTACGCTGAACATGTCACCGCGGCAATAACGCTGCAACCCCGATCAGTTTCTTCGTCGATCAAACCTCCGGCATGCTTTGGGGCATCCGGTGTGACTCTCGCCGAATGCCCCAAGGCTGCTGTTGACTGGCCTCCAGCCGCGTGAGCGACGGAGGCCGGGTGTTGTGACTTTGGTTAGAAGGTGAGGTTAGCCTGGATAACGATCTCGCGGGCATTGAGAGTCGCCGTTCCCCACGTACCGAAGGCGGGGTTGGCGTTGCTCCCCGTCTTCGCGTCGAGGGTGACCGTGTTGTTCACAGTATTGTGGTTGGCGTGGTTGAAGGCGTTGGTGGCATTGAAGTGAAGGTCAAGGCCCACACGCTCCGTCAACGGAATCCTCTTGATGAGCGAGAGGTTCACGTTCTGGATTCCGGGCGTCCGCAGGAATCCATACGTCAACGCAGACGTGCCGCCGGTGTACGGATCAGCCACGATGGTGCCGTTTGGCAGCGTCAGTGACGGCGCAGCCCAGGCATCCGGGTTCCACTTGGTGAAGGTGAAGCGTTGCGGCGTAATGACGCGTCCATCCGGAAGGGTGAGCGTGTCCGTGCCGTTCCAGTAATGCTGGTCTTTCTCAGGCAGTTCCAGTGGCTGGTCTGCTACCCGATTGCAGCGGCCGTTGTAATTCAGGGTGCCGCAAGAAGGAGCCCA
>CAZPBY010000042.1:0-68921 GCA_964584785.1 uncultured Solibacteraceae bacterium | reverse complement strand
CACTTTCAAAATTCCTTCCGTTCCTGGATCTTGCGGTAATCTTCCGTTATGCCGGCGAATCTCACACCTCCCACGCGCACGGGTGTCCATTTTGAGATTTCCGATCTCGGATTAGAGATCCACTTCGTCCACTTTCAAAATTCCTTCCGTTCCTGGATCTTGCGGTAATCTTCCGTTATGCCGGCGAATCTCACACCTCAATACATGGAGGCCGAGCGACGCTTCAAGCAGGCGACGACCACGGAAGAAAAGATCGATGCGCTTGAAGAGATGATGTCGGTAATGCCCAAGCATAAGGGCACCGAAAAGCTTCAGGCAGAACTTAAGAAGAAGATGTCGGCGCTGCGGAAGGAATCCGAAGACCACAAGAAAAGCGGCGGACGCCGCGATACCCACGTCATCGAAAAGCAAGGCGCGCGGCAACTCGCTCTTGTCGGCTCCCCGAATTCCGGCAAATCGCAGCTCATCCGGTCGCTCACGCATGCGACTCCCGAAGTGGCCGACTATCCCTACACGACGCGAACTCCAGTCCCAGGGATGATGATTTTCGAAAACGTGCGTCTACAGTTGGTCGATCTGCCGCCCATTTCACCCGAGTACACGGAATCGTGGGTGCCGATGTTGATCGGGCACGCCGACGCGATTCTGTGGATCATCGACCTTGCGGACGACGACGTTCTCGATCGAATGGAGGAAACGCGGCAACTTCTTCAAAACACCATGGCGGACCTTGACGTCATGAGAGTCTTCATCGTGGGCAACAAAAGTGATGCCGTCGGCGCAACCGATCGGGAGGCGATCGTTCGCGAGATGCACGGTTCCCGGTTTCCGATCACGACATTCTCGGCGGCGTCCGCACAACCGGCCGATTTGGAAGCGTTCAAGAGAGTCGTGTACGATTTCCTGAACGTGGTGCGGGTTTACACGAAGGCGCCCGGCAAGAAGGCGGACATGAACGATCCGTACGTCGTGCAACGAGGCAGCACGGTGGTCGACGTGGCGGAAAAGGTTCACCGCGATTTCGTTACAAACTTGAAGTACGCCCGCATCTGGGGCGAGGGCAAAACCGACGGCATTATGGTTCCGCGTGATTTCGTTATCAGCGAAGGTGACATCCTGGAGTTGCACGAATGAAGAACGTCATTAAAGTCGCATTTTTAAGTTCCATCATTACTGCCGCGCTCGTCTACGTCGTGCTCGAATGGCAACCGCTGCGGCCGGCTGCGTCCAGACCGCCGGAGGTGAGCTGGGCTTCGTCGTCATCCGGCGGCAGCAGCGCTTCAGCACCGCCTGCGGCCGCACGGTACAACGACGACGAGCGGAATAACATCGAGATCTACGAAAAGTACAGCCCAGGCGTGGTCAATATCACGACCACGACGATGGCCTACGACTTCTTCCTGCAACCGGTGCCGCAATCCGGAACCGGCTCGGGCTCGGTCATCGATACGGAAGGCCGCATTCTGACGAACTATCACGTCGTCAGCCAGGCGCGCAGCCTCGAGGTCACGCTGTTCGACAAAAGCAAGCATGCCGCGACAGTCGTCGGCATCGATCCGAATCACGACCTGGCCGTTATTAAGATCGATGCCCCGAAAGAAAAGCTCAAACCGATTCCGATCGGAACATCGAAAGGCCTTGTGGTGGGTCAGAAAGTCCTGGCGATCGGTAATCCTTACGGTCTGGAGCGCACGTTGACGACGGGAATCATCAGTTCGCTCGGACGATCGATCGAAGCCCCGAGCCAGAAAATCATCGAGGACATCATACAAACAGACGCGGCCATTAATCCCGGTAACTCGGGTGGACCGTTGCTGAACACGTCCGGAGAAATCATTGGCGTCAACACCGCCATTCTCTCGGAATCGGGCGGCAGTGCGGGAATTGGGTTTGCGATTCCCGCCGACACCGTCAAGGAAATTTCCCAGGATCTGATCACGCTCGGTTATGTCCCGCATCCTTATCTTGGAGTGCGAACGCCGATTAATCTGGCCGACTACCCCATGATCGTCCGCGGACTGCGGCTCAATACCGATCACGGCCTGTTCGTCACGGATGTGGCGACGGGCAGTCCGGCTCAGAAAGGGGGCATTCGTCCGCCAAACGATTCCGTCATTATCGGTAACGCGCGAGTCCCGGTTGGCGGCGACGTGATCCTGGCCATCAACGGCCGTGACGTCGGCGGAGCAACGAACCTCGGCTTGATCATCGAAAAATTCAAGCCCGGCGACCGCGTCACAATCACCGTGTTAAGGGACGGCCGCAGAGTCGATCTCCCGATCACTCTGGGCGAACAACGCCAGTAGTTGACACGCATGAAACCGGACGGCACGGAGCCCGTCGCTGCGCTCCGGGTTCTGCACACTTTGCCCGGAAACGCGATAACGTTCAGAACCCGGAGCGCCAGCGACGGGCTCCGTGCCGTCATCTTGCGTGTGATATAAACGCTGGGCATGCTCCATTTCCTCCGAACACGTGAGTGGCGGATCACGCGACGGGTGATTCTCATCCTCATCGTCATTGTGGTGGCGATCACCCAGTATGGCGGCGGAGTGCGATCCTTGTTCAACCGCCCCAATGCCAAGCGGGACATTCAGATCACCAAAGCCGAGTTTCGCGCGGAACTCGGGACCGCCCGGCCGATCTGGATCATCGGATTTCGAAACACAAGCCGTCAGTTCACCTACGACGTCATTCAAATGGAAGCGACGTACTTCGACGGAGACGGCAGGTTCATGGAGCGAGACACGCTGGTGGTTCACCAAAAGCTCGACCCACTCCAGGAAACGTCGCTCGCGAGCCCGGATCTCAAGCAGAGGCCAAGGGCCTCTCTCGGGACCTTGTCCGTGATCGACGCTCAGCGAGTGAAATAGCGAGTAAGATAACGTGATTATCGAGACCTTCCCCGTCGGCTGGCTCCAATGCAACTGCACGATCCTCGGCGATGAGCAAACTCGCGAAGCCATCGTGGTCGATCCCGGCGATGATCCCGACGTCATCATCGAAGGGCTCGCGGAACACAATCTCACGTTGAAACAGATCGTCATCACGCACACGCACATCGACCACGTCGGCGCGATTTACGAATTGCAGGAGAAGTCCGGCACGGCCGCGGCCATTCACAAGGCCGACCTGCTGCTTCTCGATAAGCTCGATATCCAGGCGCAATGGCTCGGCCTTGCGTCTCCGCCGCGTCGAGGAGCGATCGATCGATATCTTGACGACGGCGACGCCGTGTCCGTGAACGGCATCGAACTCGGCGTCATCCACACGCCGGGCCACACACCCGGCAGCCTGACGTTCGTCTTGCCGGGCGATCGAAACGTCCTTTTCACGGGTGACACGTTGTTTCAACGAAGCATCGGACGAACGGATCTTTGGGGCGGCTCTTATGGGGAGATCATGACGTCGATTCAAAAAAAACTGATGTGTTTCGATGACGACACGCTCGTCATCGCCGGCCACGGCAATTCAACGACAATCGGGCATGAACGCCGTCATAATCCATTCTTGAGGTGAGATGTCCACTGATCGATTTCCTGCGATCCGAATCACGATGCTGCCGCGCGACACCAACGCGTACGGCACGGTTTTCGGTGGCGTGATTCTCAGCTACATCGACCTTGCGGGCGGAATCGAAGCGCGTCGCCAGTCTCCGAAGAAATTCGTGACCAAGGCGATGCGTGAAGTGATTTTTGTCGCGCCGGTTTTTCTCGGCGATCTGGTGACTTTCTACACGCGCACGATTCGATTCGGCCGCACGTCGATTACGGTGGATGTCCAGGTCGAGGTCGAACGGCTCGGTCCCGCAGGCAACAAGGAGATCCGGCGTGTGACGGAGGCGGAAGTCATTTTTGTTGCCGTCGATGAAGCAGGCAATCCGACACCGGTCCAGAATCCATGAAGCGTCCGGTCTACATCGTCGACGCGATGAACTACATCTTTCGGTCGTATCATGCGCTGCCCAGGGACATCGTCGCGCCCTCCGGAATGGTCGCGAACGCGATCTTCGGTTATGCGCGCACCCTGCTGCGCATCGTGAGGGACCGGAAAGTCGATTACGCGGTCTCCGCTTTTGAAGGCGACTCTTCTTTTCGAAACGCAATATTTGCCGGATACAAAGCCAATCGCGCGCCGCCTCCCGAGGATCTGGAGCCGCAGCTCGCGTATTGCCGGCGCATCAGCGAGGCGATCGGCGTTCCCTGCTTCGAACTTGCCGAGTACGAAGCCGACGACATTATCGGAACTGTGGCGATGCGCATGTTCGAGCACGGGCATTCGGTCGTCATCGTCACGGGTGATAAGGACATGTCGCAGCTCGTCCGCGAAGGCATCCTGGTTCACGATCTCGGAAAACAGACCTGGATGGACGAAAAGGCGGTCCGGGAAAAGTTCGGGGTCGCGCCGTCGCAGATTCCGGACCTTCTGGCGCTTACCGGCGACTCGGTGGACAACATTCCGGGAGTGTTCGGTATCGGAGAGAAGACGGCGCGTCAGATCCTGGCGGTGTGCTCGGGAGTCGAGGATGTTGCGGCGTCAACGCATCTCGATAGCCGGTTTTCGTTTCGCGGCAGAGTCGATATCCTGCGCCGGATTCGGGAGAACATCGACTCCGTCCGCAGGAGCCGGAAGCTCGCCACCATCTGCTGCGACGTTCCGCTCAACGTCACGCCGGACACCGTTCGCTACCGGCGCGCCAACCTCGATCAACTCCACTCACTCTGCGACGAACTCGGCTTCCACCAACTCATCGACGAGATTCCAATACCTCAGCCCACGCTGTTTTAGGTTTGAGAGGAATTCAATTAAGGGAAGGTCGCGCCGCACGATCGATGACGATCAACTCGATCGGGATCTTACGCGCTTCGAGCCTGAGGCCGAGCTGTTCCTGAAGCGCTGTAAAGATCGACGGACTTGGATTCTCCGACTCGCGTGCCGCGGCCTCAGGCGATAAGGTGCTTTTGTCCGGCGCCCACTTCAGCGTGAAATCGAAGTAACCCGCATTTCCGGTTTGATCCGAAACCGGCGCTGCGACGATCCTCGCCAGTCGCGTGGCCAAACGCCCAATCGTCACGTTTTCGGCCGTGATAATGCCTGTACTGCCGCGCGTCGTGTGCGATGAACTCGGCATGGCTTCCTTCATCCTGATGCCATCCTTCGTAACAACCAGCGCATAACCGGACACATTCCTGGTTTCACGGTGAAACTGCAACATGAACCGGTCCGCGAGAAGCGTCTGCAACATCAGAAGCAGCTCCGGCGTATTCGCAGCGGTCGCCGCTTTCGCGTCAATTTCGTAGTGCTCCTGATCGACCCAATTCGGGCCGCCTTCGATCAGATCCGGGCTGATGCCATACGCAATCTCAATCAGCGATTTCAGCGTGCCCTGCATGCGGACGCGGCCCGTAGTGAATTCGCTGTCGCTGCCCTCATTCAATTTGCTCAGTTTGATGGATGCGACCTCAAACTCAGGTCGTGGCGAAGGCGTCTGAGCGAAACCCTGCACAGCTAAACTGCCGATGATGGATAACAGCACGAGGTGTCTCATCATTTTTGAATAGACACCACCCTGCGCATTCGGTTGGCGGTTTGAATTCGTCGACATACAATTGCGGCACTGACATACAACTACAAACCAACAGGGGGTGTCCAATGAGATGCCGGCGCGCTGCCTGGATTCACGCTGCGGTACTCACGATTGCGTCGAGTATCGTGTGCGCAACTGCTGTACTGGCACAGGAGACTCCGTCGTCGACGCGGCTGACGACGGAACATTACTTGAACTGGGAACGCATCAACGATGCGCAGATTTCTCCGGATGGAACGCGAATCGTCTATACGCGTCAATATGTGAATCAACTCACCGATAAATGGGACTCCGCGCTGTGGATCGTGAACGCGGACGGAACGCAGAATCGCTTTCTGGTGAAGGGCTCCGGCGCTCGCTGGTCGCCGGACGGCAAACGAATGTTGTACACGGCTGAGGGCGAACCGAAAGGCTCGCAGATCTTCGTGCGCTGGATTGACGTGGACGGACCTGCGACTCCCGTGACGCACGTGACGGAAACGCCGCGCAGCCCGCGATGGTCACCGGACGGGAAATCCATCGCGTTTTCGATGTTTGTGGCGGAAAAAACAACCTGGCGGATCAGCATGCCGGCAGCTCCCACCGGCGCGACGTGGTCCGCCACGCCGCGCACCATCGAGTCGCTGCATTATCGAGCCGATCAGGTCGGCATGCTCGACGAAGGGTTCATGCACCTGTTCGTGGTTCCGGCTGACGGAGGTACGCCCAAACAACTGACTAGCGGGAAATGGAGTGTGGGCGCCGGTGAACTCCGCGGCGCCGCGTCGATCGACTGGACCGCGGACAGCAAATCGATCGTCTTCAACGCCGACCGGGATCCTCGCTCGGATCTGAAATACCAGAACTCGCAGTTGTACCTCGTCGATGTGGCAACCGGCGCAATTCGGGATCTGGTAGCGCGGCCTGGCTCATGGTCCAAACCGCTGGTGTCGCCCGACGGCAAGCTTGTGGCGTTCACCGGATTTGCGCCGTCACCACACACGCACTCGGTCAGCGATCTCTACGTCGTCTCGATCGCGGGCGAAAACATGCAGAAAATCAGCGGCAGTTTCGATCGGGATCCGCTCACCCTGCGCTGGTCCGCAGACAGCCGTACCCTCTTTTTCGATGCCGAAGATCACGGAGCCCGCAACATCTATTCCGCCGGTCTTACGGGTGGCGTGCGAACAATCACAACCGGCACACAGATTCTCACGCTGGACTCCGCGTCACGTGACATGATCGCCGCGGGCACTCGCACCGATCCTTTAACTCCTCCGGACGTCGTGCGTTTCAATCTGCTGCAACCTGGCCAGGTTACGAAGTTGACCGATGTGAACGGCGACATTCTCGCCGGCAAACAGCTCGGAAAAGTTGAAGAACTTTCCATCACGTCCACCGGAAACACGAAAGTGCAGGGATGGATCGTCAAGCCGCCGGATTTTGACGCGCAGAAGAAATATCCGCTGATCCTTGAAATTCACGGCGGACCTTTTTCGATGTACAACGTGGGTTTCAACTATATGTTCCAGAACTTCGCCGCCAATGGTTTCGCGTTGCTCTACATCAATCCGAGGGGCAGCACGGGATACGGCAGCGACTTCATCAACGGAATCGATCACAACTATCCAGGACCGGACCTCGACGATCTGATGGCAGCCGTGGATACGGCCGTGGCGAAAGGCTTCGTCGACACGACGCGAATGTATGTCTCGGGATGCAGCGGCGGCGGCGTCTTATCCAGCTGGGTGATCGGGCATACCAACCGGTTTGCAGCCGCAGCTGTGCGCTGCCCTGTGATCGACTGGCTGAGTTTTGCCGGTCACACCGACATTCCCCTGTTCTCGTACAGTTTCTTCAATAAACCGTTCTGGGAAGATCCAACGGAGTGGCTTGCGCACTCGTCATTGATGTCGGTAGGTAACGTCACGACACCGACGCTCCTGATGACCGGCGTGCTCGACCGGCGGACGCCCATGCCTCAAACCGAGGAGTACTACGCGGCTCTGAAGATGCGCGGAGTTCCCACCACGCTGCTTCAGTTCAACGACGAGTATCACGGCACGGGCGGCCAAAAACCGTCGAATTTTATCCGTACGCAGCTGTACATGATGAGCTGGTTTAAGAAGTACTCCCGGTCGGCGGACGGAAAGATCGTCACCGCGACGGAGAGCTCAAATAACTGACTGAATTTGGTTCGAACTGTGCGCTTGTGCTAGTGTTACGCGTCACTGCATGGCTTTGAGGGGAGCCGTCCAGTTCACCGAAACCAGATGAGGAGAATGACGTTCATGAAGAGAATTAGTGCACTATTGGTTGCACTTGCTGTGCTGATCACACTGTCCGTTGCTCCGGGCTTTGCTCAGGAGAAGAAGGCTGCCGGCAAGGATGCCAAGACCGAACAGAAAGCCGACAAAAAAGCCGCACCCGCGAAGAAAGACGCGAAGAAGACCGCGAAGAAGGCCGATGGCAAGGATGCCAAGAAAGACACGAAAAAGGACGCCAAGAAAACCGATAAGAAGGCACCCGCGAAGAAGGGCGGAGAGTAAGGATCAAAAAGAGGAATTCCGAAATCACAGAGCCCTGCAGTTCCACACCGAACTGCAGGGCTTCCTGAATTTCACGGAATGGGCTTGAGGTGGGCATCCGAGAGTCTCGCCAGTAAGCTCGAGTACGCACGTTCCAGATACGCCACATCCTTAGATTCCAGCGTCAGCTTTATCGAATAATCCGGATTATCAAAATACGGATACGAGCCGAGCATCAAATCGGGATACTCGGCGAGAAGTTCGTGCAGTATACCGGCGATCTGGCCTTCGTCGGCGCGCAGGAAGATTTCGCGAAGATGGTAAGGGGCCTCGCGAAACAATTCTTTGATGCGTTGGAACTTCCGCTGAAAGATTTCGGGAACTCCCGGGAAAATAAAGACGTTCTCGACGGCGACGACAGGAAACCACATTCCCTTGCCGCCCACCAGCCGCGCCCCCTCCGGAACGTCGGCCATTCGCAGGTTGCCCTCGAGCAAGTCGTCGCTGTAGTAATGCCGGAGCGTCGACTCCAGCTCGGCATTCCGCCGCACGCGCTGACCAAAGGCCGCCGCCACGCCGTCCATCGTGAGATCGTCGTGAGTGGGCCCGACACCGCCGGTCGTGAACACATAATCGAACGTGGCGGAAAATTCACGGACCTCGGCCGCGATCAAAGGGAGTTCATCGGGAATGACAGCGATCTTCCGAACGTCTACTCCAAGGTCACGCAATTCACGAACGAGAAACAGCGAATTGTCGTCGCGGGTCTTGCCGGAAAGGATCTCGTTGCCGATGATGATAATTCCTGCGGTTTTAGCCATTTATCGTTCAATATAACATCGCGGAAGACAGCGGCAATCCACAGCGCCGCGGAGCCCAATTTCCCGGTTGGACGGCAAGAGTCCCCATGACAAAGTGTTCGCTGTGCCGAGTCGCGGGTGCGATAGATGGAGCTGTCCGGAGGAGGGTTCGGTATACTTCCTCACGTCAAGGAGGGTGAATGCGCGTTCGGTTCTGGGGTGTGAGAGGTTCCACGCCGACACCTCAGCGGGAAAACATGCAGGTCGGTGGAAACACCTCATGCATCGAAGTTCGCACCGATGATAACGAAATCCTGATCTTCGACGGCGGCACCGGCATTCGTCTCCTCGGCAAAGAGCTCGAAGCCGAATTCGGATCGGTTCCCATTCGCGCTCATATCTTCTTCAGTCATTTCCACCTGGACCATATTCAGGGCGTGCCGTTCTTCAAGCCCCTTTACAACTCGAAGAATCACTTCACGTTCTACTTCGCCGGCCGGCGCGATGCCAATCTCGTCATGGACGCGCTGGCGGGCATGATGGCGAATCCTTATTTCCCGGTCGATATGTCCAGGCTGCCCTGCGCGCGAGAGTACGTCGACCTTGTTGAGGGAGTGTTCAAAGTCGCGGACACGCGAATTCTCGTTCTGCCGCTCGATCATCCGCAGGGCTGTGTCGGATATCGAATCATGCAGAATGGAAAGGTCCTTTCCTACTGTACCGATGTCGAACACGGCGCCGACTGGAGCGATCGGAATATCGGCCTGCTTGCGAAGGATGCGGACTTCCTGATTATCGATTCACAGTTCACTCCCGAGGAGCTCTCCGATCACCAGGGCTGGGGCCACAGCAGCTGGAAGCAAGCCGTCCAGTCCGGAATTGCGGCGGGAGCCAGGAAGATCGCCCTCTTTCACCACGACCCCTATCACGAAGACGCCATGATCGAGGAAATCGTCGCCAGCGCGCGATCGTCTTTCGCGAACGTCATCGCCGCGCAGGAAGGCCTCGAGGTCACCCTTTAACGCCGGATGGAGTTCTTCCGGTAAAATATCGGGGAAGACATGGCAGTAAAGTTTCAAGACTATTACGAGATTCTTGGCGTTCCGCGTACCGCGACCGAAGCCGATATCAAGAAGGCTTACCGCAAGCTTGCGCGAAAGTACCACCCCGATTTCAATCCGGATAACAAACAAGCCGAGGAGAAATTCAAAAAGACGCAGGAAGCTTATGAAGTCCTGAGCGACTCCGAGAAGCGTAAGAAATACGATCAGCTCGGCGCAAACTGGAAGAACGGCGCGGAGTTCACGCCTCCTCCCAACTGGCAGGGATTCGATTTCAGCGACCTCTTCGGTCAGGCGGGAGCGGGCGCCGGCGGAGCTCGACAGTCCACGCGGACGTCCAGTGGAGGATTCAGCGACTTTTTCGAAGCGCTCTTCGGTGGAATGGGCGGAGGCGCAGGCCGAGGCATGGGAGGATTCGGACGTCCGGCGGCGGAGGCCGAAGCGGAGATGTCATTACCGCTCGAGGACATGCATCGCGGCACAACCCGCCGGATGAACGTGCGGATCGGCAATACTCAGAAATCGATCGAAGTGCGGATTCCACCGGGAGCCCGCGACGACAGCCGCATCCGCGTTCCCGGCGGCGGTCTGAACGGCGGCGATCTCTTCGTCCGGCTTAAACAGGAGTCGCATTCCGAGTTCACCGTCAAGGGCGACGACACCGAAACCGAGGTGGCCATCACACCATGGGAAGCGGCGTTGGGAACGTCGCTCGAAGTCATGACTCTCGATGGAAAGGAAACCATCCGGATCCCGCCCGGAGTCGGCTCCGGCCAGAAGCTCCGCCTCAAGGGCCAGGGACTGAACCTGCGCGGAGGCGGCCGCGGCGATCATTTTGTTCGTTTGAAAATCGTCCTGCCCAGGGAATTGAGCGAAACGGAAAGAAAGCTCTTCCAGGAACTCGCGCGCGTCTCGGACTTTAATCCTCGCAACGGCCGAACGAGCTGAGAACAGCTCGGGTCTCTCTCTCTCCATATGTTGACAATCCACATAAGCCTGCGTATCTTCATGTGGGTTGCCAACACATGACACGGTTTCGCGTTTTTATTTCCAGAATTGCGGGCGTCTTTCGAAGAACGCAGAACGAACGCCATCTCCGCGACGAACTGCAGTTTCATATCGACATGGAAACCGATCGCCTGCGGGAAGCGGGCATCCCCAAAGAGGAAGCGACGCGAATGGCACGGCGGAACTTCGGCGGGATGGACCAGATCAAGGAAACGTATCGCGACCAGCGAACTCTGCCGTTCCTGGAGGTGTTGTTTCAGGACATCGGCCATGCTGCGCGATCGATGTTGCGAAAGCCCGCGCTTCATCTGATCGTGCTGTTCACATTCGCGCTCGGCATCGGCGTCAACACGGCTGTCTTTTCCGTGGTCGATGCCGTTCTTCTGAAGCCTCTTCCTTTCCCCAACCCGGAGGAATTGGTCCGGACCGGTTTTAACGATCCAAAAACAGGCAAACCGTTGCTCGAAGCCACGGCCGCGGAGGCGGCACGTTTACGCGGGAACGGCCGCATGTTCGCCGGTGTCGCCGCGTTCTCGATGGCTTCGCGGACGCTCACCGACTCGCTGGCGGAACCGGTCCACACCATGGTCGGGCGACTCTCCGGCGATCTCTTTGCCGTTCTGCGCAAGCCGCCGGCCGCCGGACGTTCTTTTCTTCAGAGTGAACTCTCGGAAGGACAACGCGTCGTCGTTTTGAGTGGCGCGTTGTGGCAAAAACGGTATGGTTCCCGGCGCGATGTTGTCGGACAGTACGTTCGCATCGATAACGACACTTATCAAATCGTCGGCGTCGCCGGAGCCGGAGTCCTGCCCAAAGATGTCGATTTGTGGCGGCCGTTGACGCGTGCCGAACAGGACGATGACGACCGTGAGCTTCAGGTCGTCGCGCGTCTCAATCCAGGTGTGGGATCCGAACCGGGCATGTGGACCGAGAGCATGCAGTCGGTTCTGGTCCGCGACGTCGCGAGTCCGCTGCTCGTTCAGCTTGGTGCTGTCGGGCTTGTCATGCTGATTGCGTGTGTCAATGTCGCGAACCTGTTGTTGGCCCAAACGTGGCGGCGTGAAAGAGAGATTGCGATCCGTGCGGCGTTGGGTGCGTCGCGTCTGCGCATCGTTCGTCAGGTGATGACGGAAACGTTCGTCATGGCCGCGCTGGGAGGCCTGGTGGGGATCGTCGCCGGCGGATGGAGTCTCGAGCTCGTCCGGGCGATGAGTCCGCGCAACCTCCCCCGGCTGGACGAGGTTTCGCTCGATGGCCGCGTTCTCATCGCGGTGTCCGTGCTCACCGCGCTGGCCGGCGCCGGAGCGGCGCTCTTCCCGGCATTTCACATTGCGCGCACGGAAACCCAACGCGCACTGAAGGCCGCCGGCTACGTCCGTCGAAGCACGTCCGGACTGCGGCAGGCGTTGATCGTCATCGAGATCTCGCTGGCGACCGTGCTGCTGTTTGCCGCGGGACTGGTATTGAAAAGCGTCGAACGCATGGCAGGTCTCGATCGCGGATATCAAAGCCGTCACATCATTACGGTCCCGATCGGTTTGAGAGCCGGCGCTCCCCCGGACGTCCGGTCTTTTTACGAATCCGTTCTCGAACAGGCTCGCTCGCTGCCGGGCGTCGAGCGTGCCGCGCTCGCCATGCGGAGTCCGGCGGAGGCCGGGGCGCTCCGTGTTCCATTTCGCAGCCGCGAAAGTCCCGCTTACGGCAAGAGCCGCGCGCAGCTTCAAATCATTACGCCAGACTACTTCTCGGTTATCGGTCTTCCGATTCGGTCGGGGCGTTCATTCGATATGACGGACACGCGGAACTCGCGGCGCGTGGCCATCGTCAATGAGACGCTGGTACGCATGACATTTGGCCCGCAACCTGCGGTCGGGCGGCTGTTGCGATCGAGTGTTATCGATGGCGATCTGGAGATCGTCGCGGTCGTCGCGGACACGGTGTCCGACACGAACGTTCCGCAAGGTCCCGGAATCTACGTGCCTCTTCAACAACTCGCGACAACGGACATGACGTTGCTTCTGCGAACATCTGTCGACGTGCGAGGCCTGGCACCCACGATTCGCTCCAGAATCTGGAGCCTGCTTCCTTCTGTTCCGCTGGACAACATCCAAACCCTCGATCAGCAACTTTCGGATTCGATCGCCGGTCCTCGATTTCACATGACGCTACTGATCTTTTTTGCCGCTCTCTCCATCGCACTGGCGTCGGTTGGCGTTTACGGAATCATTGCCGACTGGGTCGGAGAGCGCGAACACGAGATTGGAATTCGACGCGCTTTGGGCGAATCCGAAACGGACATCCTCAGGATGGTGCTGGGCGGTTCTCTTCGGCTCACGATCTGCGGGACGCTGTTCGGAATACTGGGAACGCTTTGGCTGGAACGCCCACTCGGTTCCCTGCTGTTTCACGTCACGACGCATGATCCGTCCACATTCGCGATGGTATGTGTAACGTTGATATCCGTCTCGATCATCGCGGCCGTGGTCCCGGCATGGCGAGCGTCGCACATCGATCCGGTACAAGCCTTGAAGGTCTAGATTCGCGAGTTCGGGGGAGTGGGTAGAGTCCGGCGGCGGAAAAATCAGGTCTGCCCTGAATTTCTTGCCTTTTAGACGGCGGACCTGGAATCACCTTATTTTTCCGCCGCCGGACTCCACCCACTTCCCGGAATTCCCGAATCAGAATGGATTCTCGTCTGCGCTGCGGCCGTAGATCACCGGCACCGGGACGTCCAGAAGTCTCAAGTAAACCGACAGCTGGCCGCGATGGTGGTACCAGTGATTCAGCATGATCGATCGCATCACGGCAACGCGCGGTTTGTTAAAGATTTCCTTTTCCTTCAGAGTCAGACGCCAGTTTGCGGCGGCTTTGTCGTCACTCATGTTATGAAGGACGTCTTCAGCTTCCTTGACGCTGCGCTGAAACGCCGAGTGGATCTCATTCACGTTCGCCGGCGCCGGTGGTTCGAAGTTGGCCTGCGATACATCAAATCCATCCATCTGCACAAGGGCGGCCAGCCGGCCGGGAATCGTTGCGATGTGCAGGGCAAGCTGCCCGAGCGACATCGATTTGGGATGCGGTTTCCACGACAGTTTGTCGCCCGGAACGCGTTCCAGAACGCGCGCGGTGATTGCAGCTTCTTCACGGATTTCATTCACGATAGGTTTCAGTATCTCTGCCATGTCATCCTCCTTACTTAGACCAGCTTGACGCCCTTCGGCGGTTTGGGTTCGCCGATATGCTGGTAAAACCATGTTTGATAGCCGTACGGGTCGATCACCGTAAATGTCCGGTCGCCCCACCACTGATCGGTCAGCGCCGACGTGATTTTTACTCCTCGCTTCTTGAGCTGATCGTGATACGCGTCCACATTGGCCACTTCGAGATACAGTTCGACCGGTTTTTTTCGGGAAGTGGCGCCGGTGCCTTCAAGCTTTTCATGCGGCCGGACCAGCATGACTTTGGCGCCGTCCAGAGTGACGGTACAGAAATCGAGCTGACCGTCTTTGCCGAGGACACCCATCTGGTGTCCGAACCCCAGCTTGTCGACGTAGAATGCACGGGCCTCGTCGACAGAGTCTACCGAAATCATTGGCATCAACTGAGCGGTTTGCATTTCATGTCTCCTCATTTTCTTTACTGCTCTTGCAGGTTAGCGGCTGCGGAGATTTGCGTTCAACTACTCACTGTAGTAGTAAGCTGACCTCATGCCGCTGCCCGATCTGGAGCTGCTGGAGAAAATCGGCCTGACGCTTTACGAGCGGAAAGCCTTTGCCACACTGATGCTGTACGGTGTCGCCGATGCGGAAACACTCTGCCGCGAGGGCGAGGTGCCATCGTCAAAAATCTACCAGGCCATGGAGAAACTGGGACGGCTGGGCCTGCTTGAGATTCAGCCGACCCGGCCAAAGCTATATTCGGCGCTGCCCAGTGAGGAAGTCATCAATCGGCTGCTGGAGATTTCGCGCCGCAATGCCGAACAATTCGCCGCCCAGGCGCAGGACCTGAAAGCAAATCTCGATGGTGTCGGCGGCGGACTTCATGGCCGCAAGACATTTGTTGACCTGGCGCTCGGAGTGGAGAGCCACATCAGGCGGCACGTCATTCAGCTGAGCACCGCGCAGCGCAGGATCTGGTCGTACCTCGAGAGTGGCGATTTGCGCGCGATCGACCAGGTCACTTCCGGCGGCTTTCCGATCCTCCGCCGCATCGCACGCAACGCCGTGGCGCGCAAGATCGACCAGCGCATCGTTTTCGGCTTTGCTTATCAGACAGCGCCTAACCTGCTCGGTTTCCTACGCAGGCACAGAGCCCACATGGAACACGTGACCGGCGTGCGATATTCCGGCGAACTCGGGCATCCATTCCACGTCATCGATGATCAGGCAGTCATATTATGTCTCGATCATCCCTTCATTCCCGAAGGACGATTTGCTTCGCTTCTGGTGCGCGACCGTGAACTCGCTCAGAAACTCGCGGACGGTTTTCAAAAACTCTGGACGAAAGCCATGCGCGACCTTCGAGAGATCGATTTCCAGCCTCCGCGACCGGCAGCCATGCACAACGAGGGAAATGAGCCGGCGTAAGAATTCGCCGACAGTGAGCCTGCTTTGCGATCCACAGTCGCATCATCGTCGAGGACATTCGTTTATTCACGCCATCTTCATCGTTTTGTAAATCTCCGCTCTTAGGTTTTGCGTGCTCCCTAAAAAACTCGTGCTTTTAAAAAACACAAACGCAGAACGCTCAGGAGGCAATTAATGAAACGGATGAAATGGATGCGCATTGCGATGCCTGTTTGCGGAATCTTTATATCGTTGGCCGTGATTGCTGCCGGCAGCGGTTCCAAAAGCAACGGTAAAGACTCCACGCCGACCCACGTTCAATCAGCAAATGCAAAGATCACTGGAGTCGCGGCTCCGAACGTGCTTTCGCCGGAACTGAAAGAGACGGTACTGGCCCAGGGTTCATGGAAGCTCGAGAATCCAGACACGTCAAGCGCCAACCTGACGAGTTTCTATGGTTATGACAATGACCTGGTAGTGACCGGTGCAAATGGCACCGCTCCAAGAATGGTTCCGGCGCCCGGCGACTTGCCGACCTCGACAACTCCAACTCACAAGGTCGAGGCGACAAAGACCGAACCCGACAAAAACACCTACCTGATTCTCAATCACCAAAACGGTCCCGATGCTCACTACAACTATGGAAAGCATTTCCTGTTTCAGGGACACGAAGTCGGAGTGAACGGACAGGGCTACATTACCCGAGTCAATCTCGACGCAGACGGCGCGCACCGCATCACGCTGCTGGCGACGAAGGACACGGCCGGCGCGACGTTGCCGGTAATCGATGGCTCGTCGTGGTATCCGTTTTCACAGCGTCTTCTATTCACAGCGGAACTCGGCGTCAACGGTGGTGTGTGGCAGGCCACAGCGGATTATCCATCCAACGTCGAGTTTCTGCCGGGATTGGGTCGAGGCGGGTATGAGGGAATTCAGGCGGATAACCGCGGCAACCTGATCATCGTGGAAGACGTCGGCGGTTCTGCCGGTCCTACGACGGCGCAGGCCAAGAGGCCCAACAGCTTTCTTTATCGCTTCATTCCTTACAACACCCTGGATCTTAAACAGGGTGGCAAGCTGCAGGCTCTGCAAGTGCAGTCGCTGTCTCATACAGGTCCGATCGTGTTCGGTTCAACGGCCACTCCGGCGGACACGGATGCCGCAATCCTGTCGCAAGACCAGAAAGACCTGGCGACTTACGGCAAGGTTTTCCTGACCACATGGGTCACGATTCACGACACCGCGACCGATGGACCGGGCCCCTTCGATTCCAATGCACTCGCGAAGGCAGCGCTCGCAACTCCGTTCAAGCGGCCGGAAAACGGGCAATTCAGGCCGAACTCGAACTTCACAGAATTTGTCTTCGACTCAACCGGCGACACCAACGCCAGCACGCAAGCCGGAAGCACCTTCGGCGGCTTTGGGGCGGTCTTCCGGTTGTCCAAGCTATCGGCCGGCAATTCGGGTGAACTGCGGCTGGTGTATCTCTCCGACGTGGCGCACAGCGGTTTTGATAACTGCTCCTTCTGGTCGGATCACCAGATCGTCTTCGTCGAGGATGCGGGCGATACTTTGCACACGCAGCGCAATGCTCTCGATTCCGCCTACATCATCGACTTGAACGTCGATTACAGCAATCCTGCGAACCAACTCATCCGCATTCTTGCGCAAGGCCGCGATCCTTCGGCCACAATCGACTCTTCTTTTGGCGGCCTGAGCGGTTTCCAGAACGAAGGTGACAACGAGATTACAGGGTTTCACATCTCTAACGGAGATCCCTCCGTTCGCGGCTTGATCGGCACCGAAGTTCCGACACCATTCCGCCGGGGATGGCGCGTGTTCTACACCCAGCAGCACGGAGACAATGTCACCTACGAAATCCTCTCGACATCCGAGAGCGACGACGAACAAGACGACTAGCGCGATGCACACCTTACGCTGGACGCTTTGCTGACCTGTCCCTTCTTCCATTAGGGTGACCTGCAAAGGTCACCCATTTTCTTATTACACCTCTTTCACAACAGCTGTGTCTCTCAGTGCAAAAAATTCGTTTTGTTTTTATACGACCGACACATCCGCTCGATACGGTCAAGGCCTTCTCACTTACAAATCACTCGCTCTTTAAGAAACGGAGGCTACGCTGTAATGAGCACACTTGGACGCCGCAATTTTTTGAAATCCATGGGTATGGCAACGTTGGGAGCTGCGCTGCCGACGTCGATTACTCGCGCACTTGCGATCCCTGCCAATAACCGTACAGGCACTATTCAGGATGTCGAGCACATCGTGATACTGATGCAGGAGAACCGATCCTTCGATCACTACTTCGGCACGCTGCGTGGCGTCCGAGGATTTGGTGATCCTCGCGCGGTGACACTTCCGTCCGGTAAGCCGGTTTGGTTCCAACCGAGCGCCGCCGGCGATGTTCTGCCATTCCGTCCGAATGTCGCCAGCGTCGGCTCGACGTTTCTTCCGGACCCGCCCCATGGCTGGAACGATACGCATGCGGCCTTGAACGGCGGCCAGCATGATCGCTGGGTCCCGAACAAGGGCGTGGTCACGATGACCTACGAAACGCGCAAGGACGTTCCGTTCCACTATGCTTTGGCCGATGCCTTCACGATCTGCGATGCATACCACTGCTCGGTACTTGGTCCAACGGACCCCAATCGGTATCACATGTGGACAGGCTGGGTCGGCAACGATGGTTCGGGCGGCGGTCCGGTCATCACCAATGCAGAAGTGGGTTACGACTGGTCGACCTACCCCGAGCGGCTCGAGCGGGCCGGCGTTTCGTGGAGGATCTATCAAGACATTGGTCATGGTCTGGATGGGGACGGATTCTGGGGCTGGGCATTCGATGAGCCGTATACCGGCAACTATGGCGACAACTCTCTGCTTTACTTCCACCAATACCAGAACGCTTTGTTCGGAACACCACTGGCCGACAAAGCCAAAACAGGAACGAACATTCTTTCGAACAACCGCGACCCGGTTCGGCTGCTCGATATTTTTCGCGACGATGTTCGTCGCGGCAGGCTGCCACAAGTATCGTGGATCGTTGCGCCGGAATCGTATACCGAACACCCGAACTGGGCGCCCGATTTCGGTGCCTGGTATGTCTCGCAGTTCATCGACATCCTTGCATCCAATCCCGACGTCTGGAGCAAGACAGTGCTGTTCCTGAACTACGATGAGGAAGGCGGCTTCTTCGACCATCAGGTCCCGCCTACGCCGCCGCAGACGAACTTCCAGGGATTGTCGACCGTCGAGACGACGAACGAGATTTTTCCCGGTGATCGTAATCATCCGAGCGGCCCGTACGGCCTGGGTATGCGCGTTCCCATGATCGTCATTTCGCCGTGGAGTAAAGGCGGTTGGGTGAATTCGCAGTTGTTCGATCACACGTCGCTGATCCGGTTTATCGAAGCACGCTTCGGCAACGAACACCCCGGCCTGCTCACCGAAACCAACATTACTCCGTGGCGCCGGGCCGTTGTGGGCGATCTGACGAGCGCTTTCGACTTCGAAAAACCGAACGACGGCCGAATCATCATTCTTCCGGGCACGGATGCCTTCAAGCCGAAGAACTTCCTCTTTTACGACGATTTCAATGTTACTGTTCCCGCCAACCAAAGACTGCCCAAACAGGAATCCGGCGTCCGGCCGGCGCGCGCACTACCTTACGCATTGCATGCGCGCGGAAGAATCGACGCCGCCGGCGGTAGTTTCCAGATTGTTTTCAACAATAACGGCCGCGCGACGGCAGTCTTCCAGGTAAGGTCGGGCAGCGACGCTCACATCCCGCGCACGTACACGGTTGAGCCGAACAAGTCGCTATCCGATACCTGGAGTCTCGGCGCAATTGGTGTTCCGGACTGTGATCTCTCCGTCTAGGGACCGAATGGTTTCCTCCGGTCGTTCAAAGGTAGGGGGGCGAGCCTTCGCCGCGCGCAACACGATGTGCGTACTGACTGCGACGATAAACTGGTCGACATCATATTGGTCATTACAAACCTGTCGACACAGCCTGCCAACGTCTCCGTGCTCGATAAGTACAAAAACAAGATTACAAGTCTGGTCATCAAAGCGGGCGCCACTACGCCGGACCGCCGGTCACTAAGCCGCGAGTTCGGCTGGTACGACTTTGTCATCACTGTGGATGGAGAGCCAGGTATCCAGTACCACATCGCAGGACACGTCGAGAACGGCAAAGACAGCATCAGCGATCCTGCCTTGGGACTTTTATGATCGACGTAGTTTGAAGCGGCACAGCCAGGGTGCCCGGTCGCTACCGTTCCGGGCACACCGAACGATTTTGAACCTGCGAAGTTGTTAGACTTGAATCGATGACCGGTGAAGACGGACGCTGCGCTAACGCCAGGAGATTCCGGCGAATCGATGATGCTTTTCGCAAAGGCGACCTGGACGCACTTCGAGCGGCTGTCGACGATCCGGCAGCGGTGCCGAACGGTGTCATGCCGATCACGATCGGTTCCTGCCTGGTGTACGCGATTTATCACAGTCCGCTGGCGTTCATCCGCACGCTATTGGAGATCGGCGCCAACCCGAAGCGGCCCCTTGATGACGGGTTCCCGCCGCTCATTGCGGCGCTGAGCTGCTCGACGAGCGTGCCCGGCGCGGCGAGACGCCCGGACCTCGACGAAATTCTCCGTTTGTTGCTGTCGTTCGGGGCGGATCCCAACGAGCGCGGCATCAATGACTACACTCCGCTTCACTATGCCGTAGCCGAGCGCAATGCATTCGCAGTCCAGCTCCTCCTCGATCACGGTGCCGATCCCGAGCAGCGCACGAGAATCGACGATTGTCTCACGCCGCTCGAGATGGCGCGGGCGGCCGGCCTGGAGGACATCGCCGCGATCTTGGCGAGAAAGGGACGGGACGAGCACCGTCGTCTGCGTTCCGGTTTGACTTTGCTCAGAGAAATACCCGGTGATGGCGAGCCGGTGCGCCGTCAACACTGCTACCAAATCCGTCTTCGACTTTGGTTGAACGACGGAAGCCCCGTTCGCTGGCAGACCGCGTGGGGCCCGGTGGGAGCTGCGCGGCTCGAGGACGACGGCGTAACACTGCTGACCGAAGTCCACGTGAACCGGCGGTCACTCGCCAACGGCTTGTTTTACGGAGTGGAGGGCATGCGTGTCGGCGGAATGCGCCGGCTGAAGATCGCACCACAGCTCGCTTATGGAGATCGCGGAGTCCCCGGTGTGATTCCTCCCGGCGCAGGGCTGATTGCCGAAATCACGATCCTCGCGGCGCGTCCCCGGTTGATGCAAGATCCGGAGCGGCCGCAGTAACGGAAGTATTCACTTGTCCAAAACGCCTTTGAACGGCAAGTCGGTGATCGTTGCGGAAACAGGTCCGCCGTCACTCACGATGTCCACAGTTGTGCCCGGCGAATACGCGGTTCGGGCGACAAATCCGAGTGCGATGGGTTTATTCAATCCCGGCGAAAACACGCTGGTGGTGACATAACCGACTTCCTTGCCGTTCTTCTGAACCACGCTCTTCGCTTTTGCCGGCGCTTCGCCTTCGAGGATCAGACCGACAAACCGGCGATTCACGTGGCCGATGTACTTCACCTTGGCGACGACCTCCTGGCCGACGTAGCAGCCTTTGTCGTAGCTGATGCCGTCCTCGCCAAGCTCCGGCAACGTGGTTGTTTCGTCGATGTCGACGCCGAAGATCGGCCAGCCGGCCTCCGTTCGCCGCACATCCCAGATTGCGGCATCGATGGGTGCCGCTCCTGCCCGGACCAGCTTTCCCAAGGTGTCGTCCGCCGCGCCGCGTGGCACCCACAGGTCGTAACCGAGATTGGTGACCACAATCCGCTTTTCTTCGAGCGATTGATGTCCGTACAGGGCGGTCACGGCGAGCGAATGTGCGAGCGCTGATTCCAGTACCGATTTCGCGTTTGGTCCGATAACGGCGACAATCTCCACAGATTCGGACTCATCGATGACCTGAACGTCTTCCATGATGAGCAGTTTGTCGAAGGCCGCAACCAGATGCGAAATCCGAACGCGTTCGAGCACAAGCCAGAAGCAATCCTTGTCGCCCAGGATCAGCATGTGCGCGATCATTCTGCCCTGCGGGCTCAAGTGGGCGGCGTAGACGCCGTCGCCGGGCGCGAGCTTCTGAACGTCGTTGCTGACCATGCCCTGCAACCACATGACGCGCTCGCTGCCGGTCAGGCGCATTACGCCGTACCCATCCTTGCGCACAACAGCGGCACTCTCGCGAGCTGCCTTATAATCGTCGCGGAGCATTCGACAACCTCTTTTCGAAATTATAGCCGCGGGGTAAGCGTGTCATGAAAGTGGCCGGATTGATTGATGATCTGTTTTTCACGTCGAAGTTGCGGGAAGTGGCGCAGAGTCTCGGCGCCGATGCTTTGGTCTGCCGGTCGGCAGACGCAGTACCCACGGACGTGTCCCGGGTGTTCGTCGATCTGAGCGCGACATCATTCGATCCGATCGCCGAAATAACGAAGCTCAAGAAGACTTCGCATCCGGCGCCCGTCACCGCTTTTTTTTCTCACGTTCAGATCGACATCATGGAACGCGCCGAGAAGGCGGGCGCCGATGAGGTTGTTCCCCGTTCCGTTTTCGCCAAACATCTCGCGGAGATCATTCGGCGTTGAGTTTCGTGGGTCCTCAGGACGCCACGCGAGAAAGGGTTGCGACGAATTTCTGAGCGGGTTCGGGAACGGACCCTTTTCCTTCCAGCAGCAACTCCTTCGGTTCCACATCCCGGTTATAGAGAGCCTTGTTCGCGTCGTTGTCCGGGCGCAGGATCGCACCTTTCAGCGAAATGCCGGCAAACAAACCGCGGCTTCTTGCGTAGGTCAGGATCTCGGCGCGCATGGTCGCATTCGTTTGCGCCGAAGCTTCTCGTCCCTTCGGCCCGGCCGCCGCCGATGCGTCACCACCCAGCGTGACCTTGTCCTTCATGAGATGTTTCAGACTATCGGGCGTCATGAACAACATGACGACGTCCGTGGACTGTCCGCCGAGTTGAAATCCAAAACTTCCGCCGCTGATCGAAATCATCGACGGCGCTCCCCACGGGCCCTTTCCCGCATCCTTCTTACATCCGACGACTCCGCGTCCGTAGTTGCCACCGACACCGAATGCAGCTTTCTTCACGGCCGGAATGACCGCAACACACTCGGCGTGGCGCAGCAGTTCTTTGGGAATTCCGGCATCGGGCGCATTGGTCAGCTCCTCCAAAACCTTCGACGATTCCCACAGCCGGTCGGCGACTTTCTCGTCGAGTTGCGCAGGCAGCGAGGCCGCAAAAACCATCATTGCAGTAACAGTTGAGAGAACAAATCGCATTCTCATTTCCCTCCGCAGATGTTTATTTGAAGACTATAAAACACGGCCCAGAAATTCGGCGACTTTCATTCCGACATCGTCCACTCGAGGAGCAAAGAAATGATCGACGCCGGGAATGAGTATGGACTCTTTAGGTTGTGGTAACGAATCGATCCAGGCCTTCGTCGACGCCGGATCCGTGTACTGATCATTGCCGGCGTACACGATCAATATGGGCTTAGACGCTCCGGCAGCAGTTTTGAAATCAAACATTCGAACCGGCGGCGCGATTCCCACCACAGCGTGAACCGCAGGGTCACTCCATCCCACGGTCACTCCGATCCAGGCGCCAAAGGAAAACCCGGCGACCGCGAGTCTTGCCTCGGGGGAGACGCTTTGCACGTAACGAACAACGGCCAGCAGATCGTCACGCTCTCCGTTTCCCTTGTCAAACGAGCCCTCGCTCGCCTGAACGCCACGAAAGTTGAAGCGCACCGCCTCGATTCCTGCTTCGCTGATGTAGCGCGCGCACCGCGCGACCACCTTGTTTTCCATACTGCCGCCGTAAAGAGGATGCGGGTGGCAGATGATGGCGGCGCGTGAAAATTGGCGCGGATTCCCGCCGGAACGCCACAGGCACTGAAGGTTGCCTGCGGGTCCCGGGATCAACAGCCGCGCGCTCCCATTCATGCGCTACAGGTTGAGAATCGGCAACACGTGAGTTTGGACAGGTAGTCCCGTGACGATGCCCTTCTCATCCGACAAATACATGTCAATCTCGCTGCGAACGCCGAACTTGCCGGGAAGGTAGACGCCGGGCTCGATCGAAAAGCACGTCCCGGCCATGAGGCGCCGCTGGTCCTGCGTTTCGAGACCGTCGATATTCGCGCCGTTGCCGTGCACTTCTTCGTGAATGGAATGCCCGGTCCGGTGGATAAAGTATTTGCCGTAGCCGGCTCGCGTGATCGAATCGCGGGTCGCCTGATCGACTTGCCATCCAAACAGAGTTCCCGCGGAAGGATAGTGGTCTTCAACGAAGTGAATACCAGCATCGCGCCCGTCGCGCACAATGTTAAAGATGTTCTCGTGCTCGGACGGTACGGTCTTCCCGATATATCCCGTCCATGTGATGTCATCGTACACGGCGTGCGGCGTCCGGCGTTTCGTCCACATGTCGATCAGCAGGAAGTCACCGTCGCGCATCGGAAAGTTTTCCGCGGCGTTCGGCGCGAAGTGCGGATCGGCGCTGTGTTCATTAATCGCCACGATAGGTTTATGTCCCGCCATCAGGTCGCGCCGTTCAAATTCCTGCCAGAGGAAGTCCTGGATTTCGAGTTCTGTGGCGCCGGCGCCATCGCGAACCCGGCGGCCGACTTCCTTGAACACAACGTCGACGATCTCGCGCATGTGCTTTGCGGCGTACAGGTGGGTTTCCAACTGTTCGGCGGTCCAGACCGCCTCAAAGATCTGAACGAGATCGGCGGATGAAACGACTTCGACACCTAAACTCCGGATCAACTCGATCGTTCCGGCATCCACGCGCGAGATATACGGCAACGCATTCATGGGTGAGTACTGCATCGCGACGGTTCGCGAGTGCGCCAGCACCTCGCGCAGCTGCTGGTGCAGTTGCTGCCACGGAAGATAAATGCGCTTCGGTCCAGGCAAGGCGTCCAGTGTGTGCGTTTCGATCGCGTGCAGGATCCTTTGGGGTTCGCCGGAAGCCGGCACGAAGTAGAACCATCGCCGCGTCGCAAAGGCGGCTGAATCGAGCCGGAGAATGTTTTCCGCAATCGGATCGCTGCCTCGAAAACTGTAGAAGAGCCATCCGTCGAGTTTTTCCTGTCGCAGTGCTGCCTGAATAGATTGAATGAGTGATTCGTTCATGGTTGCGGACTCCTCAACCAAGGAAATTAACACTGATAGGGACTTCGCACAAAAGAGTCCCTCGTACGGGTTGCACTTTCTTCGCACCACTGACTCCGGTAATATCCCGACGAAATATGCTGTACATGATAGCGTTGTTAATTGGCTCCGCCGCATCGGCCGCCGCGGTTACAGAAATCCCCTTCGAGTTCTACCGCAATCAGATCCTTCTGAAAGTCCAGGTTGACGGGCAGGGCCCGTTCACGATGTTGCTCGACACCGGAACGGATCCCTCCGCCGTGGATCTGCAAACAGCCCGCCGCATCGGGCTGAAGATCAAATCCGGCGGACATCGCGTGGCGGGAGGCGGGACGGAGCCCAATTTGGGGTATATGACCGAATTGCCATCCGTGCAGATCGGAGATGAGGTTGCTCGTAACGTAGCGGCCGTAGCCATCGATCTGTCGAAACTGAGTGCCGAGCTCGGTGTCGCCGCCGACGGCGTTCTCGGACACAGCTTTCTCAGCGGCCGAACGGTTCAAATCGATTACATGAACCGCCTGGTCCGCTTTTACGATGCACCCCTTCTCTCCAATGCAGACAGTCAAGCCGTCGAGCCGGGCCGCGTGCTGTTTCGCTTCCGCTATCGCAACAACATTCTCATTGACGACGTTTTCGTCAATGGCCGCAAGGTCGCGGCCAGTATCGACACTGGCGCGAATGAAGCCTTCCAACTGACTCCCGCGGTTGTCCGGATGCTTGGGATTGAGGACGAAGCGAGCAAAGGACAACCCGTCCCATCGGTCGGCTACAACGGCAGGTCCGTCAACACCAGAGGAGTTGTAGGCTCGATCAAGATCGGGCCGATTGTTCTCGATTCACCGGCAGTGATGTTCTTTTCGAAACAGGCCGGTCACGACAGCGAAGCATGGGGCCTCAATATCGGGAACCCGTTCCTTCGAGACTTCGTCGTCACGATCGATTATCGGACCCATATGTTGTCGCTTCAGCGGTAACACTACTCGCAACGCAAACAGCCGGATGTCCCTTTCCGTGTATCATGGATGTTCTTAACCGGGAGCAGCAACGTTGGCACAAAACAGCCGTTTCCTACATGGGCAGAAAATCGAACCGCCGGCGATCGATGCAAATATTTCGATTGTCGATCTCATCGACAAGACGTTCAACGCTTACAACGCAGCACGGTTTCGAGAAGCCTGTCATTTATTTGTGGAGAGGATGCTGGCCGACGATGTCACCGTCGGCATGAGTTTGTCCGGCGCCATGACGCCGGCAGGCATCGGCATGGCGGCGATCATTCCGCTGATGCGTGCCGGATTTGTAGACTGGATCGTTTCGACCGGCGCGAATCTCTATCACGACACGCATTTCGGAATCGGTCTCGAGATGCGGCGCGGACTGCACAGCCTGGACGACCGCGTGTTGCGCGACGAAGGCGTCGTTCGGATCTACGACATCTTTTTCAAGTATGACGTTCTTTTGAAGACCGATGGCTTCTTCCGCGAAGTCATCGCCGCGCCGGAGTTTCAAAGAACAATGAGCACGGCGGAATTCCACTATCTGGCCGGCAAATACATACTCGAAAGAAGCAGGGTCCTGAAGCTGCACGACAAGTCGCTGGTCGGAGCGGCTCATGAACTAGGCGTTCCGATCTATACGTCATCGCCCGGCGACAGTTCGATCGGAATGAATGTCGCCGCCAAAGCGCTCGGTGGAAACAAACTGCAGTTTGATGTGAACGCCGACGTCAACGAAACCGCCGCGATCGTTTACGGCGCGAAGAAGTCCGGTTTGAAGAGCGCCATCCTGATCGTTGGAGGCGGATCGCCGAAAAATTTTGTCTTGCAAACCGAACCGCAGATACAGGAAGTGCTTGGACTCGACGAGAAAGGCCACGACTACTACCTGCAATTCACCGATGCTCGCGTCGACACCGGAGGCCTGTCCGGCGCAACGCCGGCGGAAGCTGTCACCTGGGGTAAAGTGGATCCTGAAAGGCTGCCCGATGCGGTGGTGTGTTACGTCGACAGCACGATTGCGCTGCCTCTGCTGACGGCCTATGCGCTGGCGAAACGGAAGCCGAGAACTCCGAAAAAGCTGTATCACCGCCGGGGCGAACTGGTGTCCTCGATGAAGAAGGCGGCCGAGGAGGCAGGAAACCTGTGAAGACCATTCACGCTGTATGCCCTCACGATTGCCCGGATACGTGCGCGATGCTCGTGGACGTCGACGATGCCGGCCGCGCGGTTCGTGTGCGCGGCGACGCCGCACACCCATTCACCCATGGAGGACTGTGCGTGAAAGTCGCGCACTATGAAAAGCGCACCTACCACGCCGGCAGGCTCCTTTACCCGATGAAGCGCGCCGGTCCAAAAGGAGGCGGTCAATTCCAGCGGATTTCCTGGGACGAAGCGCTCGACACCATCGCCACTCGATTGAAAGCGATCGCGAGTGACGATCCACAATCGATTCTGCCGTACAGCTACGCCGGCACGATGGGTTTGCTGAACGGTCAGAGCATGGACCGGCGGTTCTTCCATCGCCTCGGCGCATCGCTCCTGGATCGCACCATCTGCGCGACAGCGGGCATGTTCGGCATGCGATATACAGTTGGTGCCTCCGTGGGCACGAATCCGGAAACAGTGGATCAGGCGAAGTTCATTCTCATCTGGGGATCGAACATCATCACGTCGAACATCCATCTCTGGCGTTACATCCTCCGCGCACGGGCCAACGGCGCCCGGATCGTGACGATCGATCCGTTGCGCACGCGAACGGCGCAACAGTCGGACGAGCACATTCCCATCATGCCCGGAACCGATGGCGCGCTCGCGCTCGGCATGATGCACATCATCGTGCGCGACGGCCTGCAGGATCAGGAATACATCGATCAGCACACGATAGGTTTTGACGCTCTCAAGGAGCGCGCCGCGGAATATCCTCCGGAACGTGTTTCGACGATCACCGGGATTCCGGCCGGAACCATCGAACGCCTTTCTCATGAATATGCCCAGGCGCAGCCCGCATTCATCCGCCTGAACTACGGTTTGCAGCGTCACGCCGGCGGCGGAATGGCCGTTCGTACCATCTTCTGCCTGCCCGCACTGGTCGGCTCCTGGCGGCATCCTGGGGGCGGCGCTTTGCTCAGTACCAGCGGATTCTATGCTCTGGCCGGAATGAACGTGGCAACGCTCGAGCGGCCGGACATGATTCAGGGCAAGCCACGTACGATCAACATGAGCCAGCTTGGCGAAGCGTTGACGAAAGCGTCGCCACCGGTCCGGGCCCTTGTCGTATACAACAGCAATCCTGCCGCGGTCGCGCCCAATCAGCAGCGCGTGCTGGCCGGCCTGACACGCGACGATCTGTTCACCGTCGTACTGGAGCATTTCAAGACGGATACGGCGGACTACGCGGATATCCTTCTGCCGGCCACGACGCAACTCGAACACTTCGACCTTCATAAATCGTACGGTCATGCGTACGTCATGCTCAATACGCCCGCCATCGCTCCGTTGGGACAAGCCAAACCGAATACCGAAGTCTTCCGGCTGTTAGCCGATCGAATGGGTTTCACAGACGCCCCGTTGAAGGACTCCGATGAAAAAATGGCGCGAGACATTCTCGCCGGCATGGGAATCCAGCTCGAAGAACTTCAGCCGAAAGGCTGGGTGCGACTGCCGCTGGCCGAGGCGCCGTTCGCGAAGGGAAACTTTCCGACGCCTTCCGGCAAATGCGAACTGTATTCGAGCCGCATGGAAACGATCGAGCACCTCGATCCTCTGCCCGCATACATTCCGCCACGTGAAGATCGTCTTTCGAACAGCGATCTCGCCCGGAGTTTCCCGCTGGCGTTGATCTCACCGCCGGCGCACCACTTTCTCAACTCGACATTCGTGAACATTTTTGACGAAGACGAAGTCGGACCCACGCTGGAGATCCATCCGAGCGATGCGGGTCCGCGTCAGATCACGGATGGATCGCCCGTGCAGATCTTCAACCGTCGTGGAGATTTCGTCGCCAAGGCCGTGGTGACGGACCGAGTGCGATCCGGTGTGGTTTCAGCGCCGTCGATCTGGTGGAACAAACTGTCGCCGGGCGGCCGCAACGTCAACAGCACCACGTCCGAGGAGATCACCGACATCGGGGGTGGCGCCACCTTTTACGATAATCTTGTGGAAGTTCGGCTCGCTTCGGATTAGGGAGAGGAATGAGGAATTTTGAAAGTGGACGAAGTGGATTTCTAATCCGAGATCCGAAATCCGAAATTGAACCGCGTCACAGTTAAGCGTCGGTCCAATTTGAGTTTTGTGTTTTCGGATTGGCATTCCACTTCGTCCAATTTGAATTTCTCTTGCTGCTCTTAAGGCTTGAAATAGGCGTAGCCCTGTTGTTGAAGAAGCACGATCTCGCCCACTCCGGATTCGATCACCTGCACACCGGAAAACAAGTCCGCCTGTTTGAGCTTGTGCCCGACGATGCTGTTGTTGCACGCCTGAAGGGTGATTCCGCTGCCCGCCTTCGCGAGCACAGGGATGTTCTCCGACTGCTGCTGGTTCTTCTCCTTCACCATGAAGTCGATCCCTTCGGAATGCGCGACGATCTTGATATCCAGATGCCCCGCCAGACGCGTGTCACGCGACAGGTTGGCGATTTTCTGGATCACCCGCTCGAAGTACACATCGCCACCTTCACTGACATCGAAAACAACTTTGTATGTTTTGGGCGTTTGTGAATGACCAATGACGGCACAAACCACCGTTACGAAGAAAATAGCGGCAGCCCATCGAATTTTCATTTCTGAACTCCTTTACCCATGGACAGGATTCGGCCGTCCTCTTGAAGGATGAACGCGAACAAAACCGTTTCGGGCGTTGACGACCCTGTCACGATCCAAACGTTGAACTTACGTTCCGCCGTAAAAGGCTCTTGATCGCGGACGGTATCGGCGCCGAACATGGGCGTCCAAACCGTTTTGGCGATTTGTTTCGCCCCTTCCGCATCCGGCACGACACCTGCTTCCGGCAAAACAGGACTGCGCCCCCCTGAAATGACCTGCGACAGCCATTGCCTAAACATTCCTCGAAAGCGCGGATCTGGTTCGTCGGGCATAGGGGACCGCGCAAGTTGCTCGCGCGCGACATTCAAATCGGCACCGCGGCGATAGAGGACTTCCGCAGCGCCACACTTTTCTTCGCGGAGCATTCCGAGGAAAATGTGCTCCGTCCCGATGTACCGGTGATGGAGCCTTTCCGCCTCTTCCGTTGCGTAAGCAAGGATGCGCTTGCATTCATCAGACAGAGGCAGATCGATAGCAGTCGACAGTTTCTCACGAACGGTTAGCCGTCCCTCGATGTCATGCCGGATGTCCTGGTCGGATCCTGTAATGTGCGCGAAGCGATTGACCACGTTCCTGGCCTCACGCAGCAGGCCCAGCAGCATGTGTTCGGTCTCAATGGTTGTACTACCGAACGCGCTCGCTTCGTAGCGGGCGAAAAAGATCACGCGGCGGGCTCGTTCGGTGTATCGCTCAAACATGGTTCGCCTCAATCTTCCAAAGTGTACATAGTCAGTCCGGAAAGAACTTTCGGATAGAAGTCGGTGGACTTTTGCGGCATGACATTGCCTTCATACGCGACGTCGCGCATCTGATGCAAGCCGGTCGGATTCAGCAGAAACGCGAGCTGCGCTCTGCCTTCCCTCACCGCCTGGACGGCTTTGTCCAGCTCGCGGACATAAGTGATGTTGCTTTCCTTCTTCACCGCGTCTTCCGTGATGCCGAGACATTTTTCGATGAGAAGCCTGTGAAGAACGATGACGTCAAGGTCACGCTGTTTGGGTGATAAATCCGGCAGGACGGCCGCCGCGTTCACGCTCTTCTTCAATGCCAGAACATTCATTCGATTTCCGCCATCCGTACACAGGCCGATTGCCGTCTGTTTCGCGCCTGCTTCATGCAGCGAGATTCGAATCTGTTCAATGTTGGGTGGCGCAGCAGTTATATCGAAGAACTCCGATGCGCGCGACAACAGCGTCTGCGGACTGTACCCGGCGACGTTGGCCAGCACGCGATGCGTGGGAAGGATGGTGAGGCCCGGAGCGTCCATGTTGAAAAAGGCCATCGTCATGCGCTCATAAGACGCATTCGGGGTGATTCCACCATTCCTGGGGCGCATCTCATCTCGATAGGTAAGCGCCGTCTCGTATCGATGATGCCCGTCGGCGATGATCAGCTTTTTATCGCTCATGTGTTCCTGCACGGTTTTCAGGATGGCAGGATCCGTTACGGTCCAGATGGTGTGCGTCACGCCGTATTCATCTTCGACTTGAATGTCGGGCTCTGCACGGGCAGCAGTGGCCAGCAGCCGATCGATCTTTTGCTCCGGATCCTCGTACACCATGAAGATCTGCTCGAAGTGCGTGCGGGTGTGCCGCAGCAGCTCGAGCCGATCTTTCTTCGGGCCGGTGAGTGTGCGCTCATGCGGAAATACAACCTTGTTCTCGTAGTCTTCGAGCTGGGCAATCCCGATGAAACCCTTCCGCTCGCGAATGTCCGTCGTCCCCGGAACGACGAAGCGTTGAAAGTAGACGAAGAACGCGGGAGTGTTCAGTTTCTCCAGTACTCCGTCCGAGCGCCACTGCTTTAAGGTTGCGGCGGCGCGGGTGTAAACGCTGTCGGAATCGGTATCGTTGACGTTGGTCTTGCCGAGGACCACACGGATGATGTTGTTCGGATGCAGCCCGTAATAACGCTCCTGCATTTCTTTCGTAATCTTGTCGTAAGGCTGAGTCAGTACCTTGTCGATCGGAATTCTGGAGCGCTCGAAACGCAGGGCTCGAAACGGATACACTGTAGCCATGATGACCTCACGAAGAAAATTACGAGTCGCGGTCGCCGGCACATCGTTCGGCAGGAACGTTCAGATTCCTGTATTTCAGTCTCATTCCAGAACCGAGGTGGTCGCCGTATCCAGCGGCCGGCGCGAACGTGCTGCAGCTGTCGCGCGCGAACGCGGTATCCCGGCTCACTACACCGACTTCGAGGAGATGCTCGATCGGGAGAAGCCGGACATCGTCAGTATTGTCACGCCACCGAATTTTCATTTTCCCATGACGATGGCAGCATTCAGCCGCGGAATTCATATTCTGTGTGAAAAACCTTTTGCGCTGAACGCCGAGGAAGGCCGGCTGATGAAGGCTGCAGCGGATCGAGCCTCGGTTGTGGCGATGGTCGACTTCGAGTTTCGTTATCTTCCCGCGAGGTTATATCTCGTCGACCTGGTCCGTGAGAACTATGTGGGCGAAATCCGAATGTCGGATTTCGTCGTTCATTTCGGAACTCGTTCCGAGCCGGCGGACTTCGCGTTCGATTGGTGGTCGGACGAGAGCAAAGGCGGAGGGCTGCTCGGCGCGTATGGTTCTCATGTGATGGACACATTCTGCTGGATACTCGGCGAACCGAAGCGTCTTGCCGCCGACGTCATTACATTCGTCAGGCAAAGGGATGGAGGAATCGTCACCAGCGATGACGGCTACGCCGTTATGATCGAATTCCAGTCGGGCGCGCGGGCCAGTGCCCAGATGACGACGGCAGCCGGAGTGGACGACTGCAAATTCGGCGTCTATGGAAACCTGGGGCAGCTCATTGTCCCCAACGTTTACGGAACCGAACTGCGCGGCGGCAAGCGCGTGGATAAGGTCAGCGGACCGATCGAGATTCCCGAAAAGTATCGATTGCCCTCGGAGGATCATCCGCTTCGTCCTCCCTTCCGGTTCCTGCTGAACCGGATGATCGACGCCATCGACAACAACCGTTCATCACCGTCGCCGAACTTTGCAGATGGTCTCCGGAGTCAAGCCATGCTCGACGCGGCCCGCCTCTCGTCAAAAACCGGATTGTGGATTGACCTGCAGGCACCCTCGGAAGCACGGGTGGCGAGTTGAGAATCTGGCCGAATTGAAAGGCGTGCGATAAGATTCGCCGCATGAGCCTACAAAAAGCCAAGAGACTTGCGATCAGTTGTCTTTTCGTCATCGTAGTTTTCGCTGCATGGCACGTCGTCCACGGCGCGCAGGGCGTGAACACGCGCGTTCCGGAAAGCAAGGTCGACGCGGTTTTTTCCAAATGGACTTCGACGACGCCCGGATGCGCCGTCGCGACGAGCGTTGACGGGCAGCCGGTTCTGCAGCAGGCGTATGGAATGGCCGATCTCGAGCACGACGTGAAGAACGTGCCCGACACCATATTCGAGGCCGGTTCCGTCTCCAAGCAATTCACGGCCGCGGCCGTTCTTCTGCTGGCCAAAGCGGGAAAGCTTTCGTTGGACGACCCGGTTCGCAAGTACATTCCCGAGCTGCCGGATTACGGTTCACCGCTTTTGATCCGCCACATGCTGAATCACACGAGCGGACTTCGCGACTGGGGATCCGTCGAAGGTATCGTCGGCTGGCCGCGGACCAGCCGTGCATACACGCACGACCACGTTCTCGACATCATGAGCCGCCAGCTCCATACGAACTTCACGCCGGGAACCAACTGGTCGTACAGCAATACCGGTTTTAATCTGGCCGCGATCATTGTGTCTCGCGTCAGCGGGGAACCCTTCGCCGAGTTCTCGCGGAAGAATATCTTCGCGCCGCTGGGAATGACCCGCACGTCGTGGCGCGACGACTTCACGCGTATCGTCAAGGGACGCGCGATCGCGTACAACGAAGGCCGCGGCGAATTCCATACGAACATGCCCTTCGAAAACATCCACGGCAACGGCGGATTGTTGACGACCGTCGGCGACCTGTTGCGATGGAATGAAAACTTCGTCGAGCCGAGAGTCGGCGATACGGACTTTGTTCGCCTGCAGCAAACACCGGGCAAGTTCAACGACGGCAGCTCCCATGATTACGCCCTCGGGCTTTATATCGGCGAGTACAAGGGCGTAAGAGAAGTCAGCCACAGCGGATCGACAGCAGGTTATCGCGCGTTCCTGACGCGTTTTCCGGATCAACACGTCTCTGTTGCCGTGCTGTGCAATGTGTCGACGGGCCAGGCCGAGCAATATGCGCACGCCGTTGCCGACATGTACCTCGAGCCGACTCTGAAGCCGGCAGTGTCTCCAAAGACCATCACGTTATCCGCAGCGGATCTCGAGTCACGAGCCGGGCTGTATCGCGACCTCACGACAGGCGAACCGATGACGATCTCTCGCGAAAAGGATTCTATTCGTTTGCAGAACGCGACGCTGCTGCCGATATCGGCGACGCATTTCGCGCTGAACAACGGACGAACGCTGGACTTCGACGGCCGCGGCGGCGCGAAAATCTCTAACCGGAACGGCACCGTTGAATCCTACGAAAAGGTGCAGCCGGCGAATCCCACCGCGCAGCAGCTCAATGAATACGCCGGAACGTATACCAGCGACGAGGCGGAACTGACGCTGAAGGTCTCCGTCCGGGATGGCGCGCTGGAAATTTTCCGGCGGCCGAACACGACGTTCCGGCTGACGCCCGTGTACGCCGATACGTTCAACGCCCCCTCGCTCGGACTGGTGCGATTCCACCGCGCGGCAGGCAAGGTGACTGAATTCAGCGTCGTCGATAGTCGCGTTTGGGATTTGCGGTTCAAGAAGTAACGTCACGAAGCCCGTCGCTGCGCTCCGGGTTCTGAACATTCGGCGTTGAATGGCACAGTGTTCAGAACCCGGAGCGCAGCGATGGGCTTCGTGATACCACCTTTTATCCTGCCCGCACATCCAATCGCATGAGGCGGACGGTGTCGACTGTTCGGGCTCCGATCTTCTTGTAGAAACGAATCGCGGATTCGTTTGTGTGCCACACGAGCCACGTCATACCGCTGACGCCGTTGGCTCTGCAGATGTCTGCTAGTCGCGTCATCAGCGCTTCGCCGATTCCCTGCCCGCGGTGCGCACCACGAACAAACAAATCGTGGAGGAACATGGTTCGCGAGCCTGTATCCGTGCTGTAGTCGAATGCATACAGCGCGTAACCGACCGCCCGGGATCCGATTTCGGCGATCAAACCCTCGAACGCGGGATTCGGGCCAAAACCATCCCGGCGGTACTGTTCGCTTCCGAAATTCACGCATGCCTCAAGGTCTCCCAAGCCATGGAGATACGAACGAAACTCGTCCACCATGGATCCCACGGCCGCCGCATCCTCGACGGTGGCCGGCCGAATCGACAAACTGCCTGCTTTGCTCATCAAACTTTCCTTTGCGCCAAGTATGTCCCGACCATATTATTAGTAATACTGCTGCTTTGCTTTAAGGTTTTGGCTGCAGGAGATCGTGAAAATCTGAGATCATAGAAAGGAACAGCAAAGTTTTTTTCCATGAAGCAAGAGTGGATTCAAAAGCTGGAGAGCTTTTTAGAGGGACAGGATTTCGGAAAAAACTGGGACGGCGCTTATCAAGACGCGGTTCCCACGATTCGGACATATTTCGATAAGCAGGGATTTCGAACCCACATTATGCCGGAGTGGCTTTCCGATTCGCGAAGCACGGAACTTGTTGCCGAAAAGGAAAGACTGGTCGTCCGTATCCCCTGGGCCGAGGACTACAACGGCAAGTCCGTTGTGGATCTGACCTCACTTCAGATTCAGGTTCAGTAAGCACGAACTGCCGCTATCATCGTCGCATGACGATCGATGCGGTTCTGTTCGACGCGGCCGAAACCCTTTTCACGACGCGCGGCTCCGTTGGGGAAATCTACGGACTGGTCGCACGGGAGTTCGGTTGCACCGCTGCATTCGAGGAAATCCAGGCCGCGTTCGTCCGCCAGTTCCGGCACTCCGGTCCCCTTTCCACCGACGATGAAAAAACATGGTGGCGCGACGTCGTTTATCGTGTGTTCGCTGAAGTCGGCATGATTCGCGACTTCAATCGGTTCTTCGAAACCGTCTACGATCAATTCCGCGACTCCCGCGGCTGGATGCTTTTCCCGGAAACCCGCGAGGTCCTTACGCGCTTGAAACAGCGAGGCCTGAAACTCGGGATCATTTCGAACTTCGATTCGCGCGTCTACAGCGTGATGGATGACCTGGGAATTCGCGACTGTTTCGACGCCGTCACGATTTCGAGCGAGAATGGCTATGCGAAGCCGGATCCGGAAATCTTCCTCGCAGCCGTACGAGCGTTGAAGTCCCGGCCTCAGAACGTCCTGCTCGTCGGCGACAACTTACATGACGATGTCCTGGCCGCCCGTCGTGTGGGGATTCGGGCCATACTTATCGACCGTGCGAATCGGTATGAAGGAAGCGATGTCCAGCGAATCGGGAGCCTCAAAGAACTGGTTGGAATCCTTTAGGAAAAGGAATTTTGAAAGTGGACGCAGTGGATTTCTGATCCGAAATCCGAAATCTCAAAATGGACTCGGAGCATCGGTCGGCGTGAGTCCAATTTCGGATTTCGGATCTCGGATCAGAAATCCACTTCGTCCACTTTCGAAATTCCCCACGCTTTAACAGTCACTCAATGCTTATATCGGCGAGTTTTTTCCGTGCGTACCGGAACTCGAATCCCATCATGCGTTCCATCCGAAGCTTCTCGGGAAACTGAATCGTTGCCTGGACGGTTTCCTTGCGCGGCACAACGATGATGCCGGCGTCTTTGGCGGTAATGACCTTCGTATCGGGATATACGATTGTCACGAAGCGCGGCACGAAGTTGAATGCTTCGCCGTACGTCTCTTTGATGCTGACCTTCATGACGTCCGGAGTGAATTCGAGAATACGCATCTCATAGTTCTCCGTCTTGATGACGGCATCCTTCATTTCTTTGCCGTTAACGAAGATCGCCATATGTCACCTCGCTTGCCGGACCCCGATGGGATCGCACGGCCCGTGCCCTCGGCCCAGACGCAATGAGTTCCGCACCGCCGCTGTCACCACATCCTTCGCCAGGCGTACCGCTGCGAGCGGCGATTCACCGAGAGCAAGATAAGCAGCCATCGCCGCAGATAAAACGCATCCGGTCCCATGCGTATCGGCGGTCGCGATTCGCTGGGATTGCAGGCGCGACGATTCTTTTCCATCAAAGAATACATCCACGGGATCGCCTTCCAGATGCCCTCCTTTGACGTACACCGTTGCTGCGCCGATTCGATGGATCTGAAGCGCGGCTTCTTCCATGTCAGCGACGGTCACAACGTGCCGTCCGGTTAACGCTTCCGCTTCGTCGAGGTTTGGCGTGACGATGCGTGCCAGTGGAAGCAGATCGCGGTGCAGGGCATTCCTGGCGTCGTGATCCAGCAGCTTCGATCCGGAAGTGGACGCCATGACAGGATCCACGACCACATTGGTTATTCGCGCCTCTCGGATTTTTCTGCTGACGAGTTCAACGATGCGCGCGCTGGCCAGCATACCTGTCTTGACGGCGGCGGGCACGATGTCGCCGAGGACGGCATCGATCTGTGCGTCGATCGAGGCTTCCGGAACGACGAAAACGGAAGCAACTCCCAGCGTGTTCTGCGCGGTCAGCGCCGTGATGACGGACATTCCATAGACGCGAAGAGCGGAGAATGTTTTGAGATCGGCTTGAACTCCCGCTCCTCCACTGGGATCGGATCCGGCGATGGTCAGCGCCACGGGAATCATGCGAGCGCCTCCACCGTTTTGAGAAAAACATCGGACGGCGCGCCATGCGGAACGACGATGACCGGCATATCGACGCCCGATCGCCGATACTCTTCGAGTCGGCGCCGGCAAACCTCTGCCGGACCGGCGATCGCTACCTGCGAGATCAACTCGTTCGTCACTGCGTTCACGGCGTCTTTTCGTTGGCCGTTCTGCCACAGCGCATGGATGCGTGCCGCATGGTCGGGAAATCCGGAGCGGCTGAAAGCATCGCGATAAAAGGTCCCCATCCCTCCAACGTAGTAGGCGACGTGCGGACGGATCAGATCGAACGCCTGCTCGGCCGGATCGGTCACGCACGCCATGACGCACGGAGCCACATCGATGCTGACGCGTTGCGCGCGGATTTCCGCAATGACACCGAGGGACAGCCATATCGGAGTCCAGCCGTCGGCGATCTCGAACGTCAACGCATTGTTTTTCGGTCCCATCGACGCGATATAGATCGGCACTCGATCCCGCAGCGGCTTGAAGCCAAGCCGAAAATTCTTCAACTTGAAAATCTCGCCTTCAAAGTCGACGCGCGCATTCGACAGCGCGAGCCGTACAATCTGAACCGTCTCGCGCGTGCGCCGACCGCCCCTTTCAAAAGGCAGCCCGTGCCAGTTCTCGATCACAACCGGACCGCTAGTCCCCAATCCGAGGACCGCGCGGCCCCCGCTGATCTCATCGAGTGTTGCGATCGACTGCGCGATGAGCGATGGCGTTCGGCTGAAAACGTTGACAATGCCGGGGCCGAGCCGCACACGACGCGTATTTGCGGCGATCCAGCCCAGTGTCGTGAACGCGTCTCGTCCCCACGCTTCGGGAACGAAGATCGTGTCGTATCCCAGATCGTCTGCGGCCCGGATGTAGGAAAGGATTTCTTCACGCGGAGCGTTGCGTTCGTGCGGAAATTGAAGAGCGATGCGTCCGGACATCAGCGGACCTCGATCACATCGCCGACGCGAATCATTCCCGGACGTAGGACTCGCGCAAACATCCCGCGCTTCCCCTCGAGCGCGCTTCTCAGGCCGCTTCGAATGCGGTCCATTTGAATGCAAGGCTCGCAGATTACGGTCACTTCAAGAACCGCATCACCGATCTTCAGCTGCTGATGGGGCGCAAGCGTCATGACGTCGATGCCGTCCACCACCATGTTTTCGTAAAGCGATCCCGGCGCCAGGCCGAACTCGGTAAGAACATCGCTGGACAGCATCAGGATCTGCCGTCCATTGGAGAATTTCGCGTGGAAGTCGCCGTCGAATCCGGAAGTACCTGCCGCCACTTGATCCAACGCGATGGATTTCGCCTTCTTCTCGGGCGTCACGAAGAGCCCGCGTACTGTGCCTTGCATATGCCGTGGATTATAATCTCGCCATGAAACGCCACTTCAGGTTTCTGCTTACACTGGCCCTGGCCTCCACGGCAGTCGCACAAAACCGGGGATTGCAGCAGCTCGCGCAGATTGTGCCTCCCGGTCCGCCGTACGATCCGGACAAGCATTTGAATCCCGTCATCACTTATGTGCAGACGAAGGACTTCAAAGCTTCAACCTATAAGGAGGCGCAGCAGGCGGCGGACATTCAACTGCTGGGTTTGTCGAAGGAGCTCGGGGCACTCGATCGAGTGGAATTGGCTCAGCCCGGACCGGACGTCGCGAAAGAGCTGAAGCTCGATGTGAGGGGGACCTTCTATCCGATCGTCAAACAGATCTTCAAATCGGTGGACGGCCCTGAGGTCGTGCTCTGCTCTTACAAAGCACCGAAAATCACCGGAATACAATCCCGCGGCGGCATCGCGTTCCCGATCGGTGGACGCGGCTCGAGGGATCCGAGGAACAAACGCTTCGGCCCGGAAACACCGCCCGAAGAATTAGAGATTCGGGGACGAGCTGGACTGATCTTTGAGAAAGAAGGCAGCATCACTCTTGCCTGGCAGGAGGAAGGTGTCCTGCACACGGCCACTTCCACCCTCCCGCGCAAAGACTTTTTTCGGATTATTGACGATCTGCTGTAGACGGCAGGATGCTGGCGCTCTGCACGTATTTCCGGTCGCCGACCTGAAGGGTGACCGTGTATTCACCCGCCGGCAGCGGGCGGCGGTTGGCATCGTTCATGTCCCACACCATCCGATTGATCCCCGCCTTTGACGGCGCGTCGAGTGTGCGAAGCGATTTGCCGGCGGAGTCCGATATGATGATGGTGGCTTTACCGTTCGGCTCATCTTTCAGATAGTAGTTAAAGACCAGGCCGTTCGCTTCATTTGGAGTGGTCACGATTCGATCGCCATAAAGACGATAGTTTCCAAGCGCCCCGTCGCGGCGGGGTGATTTCGCTTCGACTTTGAAGAAGTGCGCATCTTCAGCCAGCACTTGTTCGGTAATCTCGCGCAGCGGTGTGATGTCGGTGACCCAGATGCCGCGGCCGTACGTTCCCACAACGAGATCGTTTTCGCGCGCGTGCACGACGATGTCATGAACAGGCACCGTCGGCATGTTTCCTTTGAGCGGCGACCACTGCTTTCCTGCATCCACCGATATGTAGACTCCCGCGTCGTTGCCGACAAACAACAGGTTGGGATTCTTCTGATCTTCAAAGACGACGTTGATTGTTCGCGCAGGCAGATTGCCGGAAACAGATGTCCATGTCGCGCCGAAATCGGTGGTTTTGTAGAGAAGCGCGCGGAAGTCGTCCTGTCGATGTCGTGACTTCGCGATGTAGGCCGTGCCCGCACTTGCGTGCGAAGGAAACACTCGGGTGACCCAGGCGTCCTGAGGACCGCCCGCAGCAGCAATGGCGGGAGTTGCATCGGTCCAGCTCGCTCCGGTATTCCGCGTGACTTGAACTTTGCCGTCGTCCGTGCCGACCCACACGACGCCTGCGGTCACAGGAGATTCTGCGATTGTAGTAATGGTGCAAAATTGAATCGATCCACCGGGCGGACTGATCTTGGCGGCGTCGTTCGTTGTGAGATCGGGACTGATCTCGGTCCAGTGATCGCCACGATCCGCCGATCGAAACAGGACCTCTGCTCCAGCGTAGAGAACCTTCGGATCGTGAGGCGAGATGCGAATCGGAGCAACCCAGTTGAATCGCAGCGGCGGCCCCGACGAACGCGAGGGCGCAATATTCGTTCGCACGCGTGTGACCTGGTCGAGGCGTGCGTGGTGTCCAAATTCCTGAGTGTTATAGACCCACCGGCTGTCCGTCGGATCCACCTGGTTGTACATGCCGTCGCCGATCCCGACCGTGACCCAGTCTTCGATACCGATGCTGCCCGACCAGCCATTGCTCGGCCCTTTCCATGATTCATGATCCTGGAGGCCCGCATAAATGTTGTACGGATTTTCCATGTCCACCGTCAGCGCGTACACCTCGCCGAGCGGCAGGCTCAACAGGTGATCGTTGGTTCGTCCGCCGTCGTAGGAAACAAACACACCGCCGTCCGAGCCGGCGATCATGCGGTCGGAATCGAAGGGATCTACCCAGAGCGTTCGGAAATCTCCGAATGCGCGGCGAAACGGCCGCGTTTGTTGTGGCCCTCCCTGCAGACCGGCCCACGTCTTTCCGCCATCCTCGGAACTGGCGAGCGACGAACCCGTGATGAAGATGCGGTCGGGATGACTGGTGTCGATGCGAAGCTGATTGAAAGCGTATCCCGACTTCCGGCTGACGTCTTCGTTGTCGGCGCTCATCTTTTTCCATGTCAGACCTTCATCTTCGCTTTTGTAGATCTGGCCGATCGGCGACTGCGTATTGCGGTTGTCGACGACCGCATAGAGGATGCGTGGATCCTTCTGGTAAACATCAATACCGATCCGGCCGATCGTACCGGATGGAAAACCGCCACCGAGTTTCGTCCAGGTCGCACCTCCATCGGTAGTTTTGTGAATTCCACTTCCCGGACCGCCGTCGCCGAGCCTCCATGGGAAACGCTGGCACTCGTACATCGCCGCATAGAGCGTGTTGGGATCGGAACGCTTCATCACGAGGTCGATGGCACCGGTCTTATTGTCGATGTACAAAATCTTTTTCCATGTTTTGCCGCCATCGGTTGTCTTGAAGACACCGCGCTCCTCATTGGTCGAAAAAAGATGTCCCATTGCCGCGACGTAGACGACGTCAGGGTTGGACGGGTGAACCAGAATCCTGCTGATGTGCTGGCTGTCACCGAGCCCCATCTGTTGCCACGTCTTGCCGCCGTCGAGCGACTTATAAATACCGTTGCCGGAATACGAACTGCGCGCATTCGAAGCTTCACCGGTGCCCACCCACACGATGTCTTCATTGGATGGAGCGACCGCGAGCGCTCCGATCGAAAAGGTGTTCTGGCTGTCGAAGATCGGTTCGAACGTCGTTCCGTTATTGGCTGTCTTCCACACACCTCCATGACGGGCTGCAACATAGAACGTGTAGAGGTGAGACCTGGACGGCGTTTCCGGAACTGCGATGTCCGACACCCAGCCGCCGGCGCGAAAGGGCCCCAGATTTCGATAGACAAAAGCGTCTCGGATAACGGCCGCTACTCGCGACCCGGTGGAGGACTGCGGCGCCAGCCAAAACAGTGCCATTGCGAGAGTGATCAGTCGATTCATGATGAGTTGCGGGATTATGTCAAAACCCCGGTCAGGTCGCAAAAAATCGTGAATCTTGCCCAGGTGCCGAATCTCGGATACTCTCCCAGGCGGTGCGTTCTCGGACGCCGCCTGTCCGCGGAAAGGGCAAAGCCCACCGAACCACAATACTCAGAGGCAAGCGTACTCCTTCGCCTGATGTTGCGGACCGCAGGCACAACTCCCGCGAAATACGGGAAGGAGGTCGCTTTTGCCCGCACAGCCACTGCCTGACAATCCATCACTCGAGAATCTTCGTAAACAAGCAAAGTCGCTGCTCAAAGCTGTCCGCGCGAAGAACTCCACGGCGCGAGCCCGCGTGCTGGAGTTTCATCCGAAGCCGGATCTCGCCCTGAAGGACTTCTCTCTAAGCCACGCACAGAACGTCATTGCACGCAGCTATGGTTTTGCCGCCTGGACAAAACTGAAAAACCATCTCGACGTGCTCGGCCGCCACTCATTCCTGCCTCCACCGCAGTCGGAATCGAAGGATGGTGAGAAGATCGCCGACTGCTTCATCCGAATGGCGTGTCTGTCATACCACTCGGCGGACCACACGCGATGGCGTGATGAAGCAAGAAAGCTTCTCGCGGCGCATCCCGGCATTGCATTCGAGAACATTTATACGGCGGCAACTGCCGGCGATGTGGCGGCAGTGACGAAGATGCTGAAAGCGAATCCAAAGCTCGCCGTCAAACGCGGGGGCCCGTACAACTGGGAGCCCCTGCTTTATGCGGCATATTCCCGGCTGAACAGCGAGGCTTCGGAACACTCCACACTCCAAGTCGCCCGCCTGCTGCTGAAACACGGAGCCGATCCAAATGCCGGCTATCTGTGGGACGGCCACTACGTATTCACGGCGTTGACCGGGGCGTTTGGTGAAGGTGAAGCCGGACCGGTGCATCAGCCCGAACATCAGTACTGTTATGAACTCGCACGATTGCTTCTCAAAGCCGGCGCGGATCCCAACGACAGCCAGACGCTGTACAACCGGATGTTTACCGGAGGTACGCGTCACCTCGAGATGCTGTTCGAGTTCGGATTGGGAAAAGGCGGCAACGGCGTGTGGTTCAAACGGCTCGGCCGCTTGATGGAAACGCCGTCACAGATGCTTCAGCAACAGATGGGTTGGGCGGCGAAGTATAACCAGCTGGAGCGAATGCGACTTCTCGTGAAGCACGGTGTGGATGTGAACAGTGCGGACACGCGGCTTAAGAAAACTCCATATGAATTGGCGCTCCTGCACGGCAACACGGAGATCGCGAAACTCCTGCTTGCCCACGGCGCGACTCGAACCACGTTGAGCATCGTCGACGATTTCGCTGCCACGTGTCTGGGCGGCAATGCCGATCGAGCGCGGTCTTTATTGAAGAAGGATCCTCAGCTCATCGAGAAGCTGGGCAGCCGGCGCACCGAACTGCTGCAACTCGCCGCCGAGAGAGACAAACGTGATGCGGTCCGATTGATGGCGGAACTCGGCTTCAATCTCAACGCGGTCCAGCGAACAACAGGACTGCATCACGCCGCGATGTCCGGGCACCTGGAAATGGCAAAGCTGTTGATCGAACTGGGTGCCGATCCGCACATACGCGACACCGAATTCCAGGCGAAGCCGCTGGGCTGGGCAGAGTACAGCAATCAAACGGCGGTGGCAGAATTCCTCAAGCAATTCGGGAAGTAGTTGAACAGTTTTTCATTGCGTCAACTGAGAAGGCCAGACCCGGACCATAGTACCATTCGCGAGGACATGGCTCGGTTTTACGATCTCTTTCACCAAGGATTGGTACAGCGGATCAGGAAGATCCGCCGGACAAGGAAGTCACGCGAGGCAGGATACTCAGGAACTTAGGTAAAAATCAGGACTCTTAAGAGTTAACGGAGCGAAACGAGCCAAGATGGCCAGTTCGCTCCGTTTTCGTTTTTACGCTTCAGAACGACGCGCTGATCCAATGAAGGAACCCTAACGGTGCTGACATCGCTCCTGAAACATTGTAGAAGCCGCCAATCGCGAAAAGCGGTCACCCCGCTGCGGCCGACCGCTGAAAAGCGCGGCGAGCTGGGCGGCAGAACCGTTATGTCGACTCGGATTCGTCGAGGTGCTCGATGTAAAATGACGGTCATGTCAATGAAATTAACGGCAGTCTTTGAAAAGGTGCCTGAAGGCTACATCGGATTTGTCGAAGAGTTGCCCGGCGCAAACACTCAGGGTACGACGCTGGAGGAAGCGCGATTAAATCTTAAGGAAGCGGTGGAAATGGTTCTCGATGCGAATAGAGTACTCGCGGAAGAGGCGCTTAATGGTCGTAGCGTTATTCGTGAACCGTTCGTCATCGTTTACCTGTGAAACGGCGCGACGTCATCAAGCACTTGGAACAGAACGGCTGCGAGTTTCTTCGTGAGGGGGCCAACCACACGATTTATGTTAACAGGGCGAAGCGGAAGGCATCGTCGGTTCCGCGGCACAAAGAGATCAATGATTTCCTCGTCGTCAAGATCTGTCGTGACCTGGAGATTCCAGATCCGAAAACGGCATAACAACTTAAACAACCGTTGCAGCGGACGAGGTCTTGCAGGAGGAATAATGAATTGCCCACAATGCGGGTCGACAAACCCAGAAGGTAACCTGAGATGTGACTGTGGATTCAATTTTCAATCCGGAAAGCCGGAACCGCCGGGTACCATCACTTATGCGCAGAGCCTCAGTGTGGCATGGCTGCTAATCTGGCGAGGGCTCGCCGTGAACTTTCTTATTGGGTGGGTGATCGGGTTCATCATCGTTTCCTCTTCGCTCTGGCTGGTATCAGGGAGTGGACATTTCTCGCTTCGTCCATCGTAGGTCTTATTGGTGGCGTCTTCTATGGTTCACCTCAAGTAGTGCGAATGATGCTAAAGAAGCGCTTCTCGGGTTTTCGTCTTCAACTGGTTCGTGATGAAGGGCACTGAATCCAATACTTAACATCTTGTATCGGCTGCAGTGATGGACCCGGTAAAGGAAGAGGTTATCGCGGCAGGTCATCTACCATTTCAGAACGACCGTCCTTTGCAACTGCCGCTGCTCCAGCGCGACCGCTGAAGTCGTTGCCAAGCGGCATTCTTCAAAATTAAGGGGAATTTCACTAACGATCACTTGGGAAGATACTGACGCACACAATGCCAAGGATTGCCACTGGCGTCTGATCCGAACTTGCTATCCGTTCAGCTGTTCGAGGTGATTCTTCAAGAAGTCGCCAACCTCTATCGGCCATTTCTCGGTATGGTCAATCAGTATGGTTTTCTGAGTTGCCCTCGTATTCGGAATACTGTTTACCGTTAGCTGAGGAGGCATCCTAGGAAAACAAATTACCTCCAAGTTCCAGGTTCTGGGAAAAATGGCGTGTAGGAAGTCGTCAAAAAGAGGCGAGACCTCTGCGCGCATCTCCTCAGAACAGTGCGGCATTACTAAATTCGTGCACGTAACAAGTGATTCATTCATGCTAGAAAGCCTACCATGTAATTCCGACAGCGAGACGACCGCACTTGAAAACTTGGCTCGCGTCGTAGTTCCTAGTCTAACACTTATGAGGACTCCTCCCCTCAACAGACAAAAATCTCCTCAACGCTGACCAAACGGACAAAATCGCAATCAGCAAACAAAAGCACAGCCGTTGGTCTCTTTCCCTGTCTTGATTTCCCACGCGGGATTGTCAGAACGGCGTCCGCACCAAACACTTATTGAGGCTCGTTGAAATGCGCGCAGGTTGCAGGCTCGATTCGGCAAAGCTTTTGGAAATGATCAGGATGTCTGCGGGGCAGACCCGGACCATAGTACCATTCGCGAGGACATGGCTCGGTTTTACGATCTCTTTCACCAAGGATTGGTACAGCGGATCAGGAAGATCGGCTGACAAGGAAGTCACGCGAGGCAGGATACTCAGGAACTTAGATAAGAATCGGGACTCTTAAGAGTTGACGGAGCGAACGAGCCAAGATGGCTGGTTCGCTCTGTTTTCGTTTTGAGCCGCATCGTGAAACTCTTTCATCCACCCAGTCGTTCTCTGAGGCGATTTTATTTGTGGCTGCGAAGATCTTTTGCGGCGAGACGACGATCATTTCGCAGGAGGAAACGGTTTTGTCCGTTCGGCTAAATACCTTTTGGGGCACGGACAAAGTCTTGTTCGCGACGGAGAACGTCTTTTCCGCCGAACAAATCATCGTTGGCGCGGCGGAAAAATCTCTTGTGGTCCCGCAATCGACTTTGTCGGGCACGAACAAAATCATTTCCACCACTGAAAAGATTTTTTCCGGCGCTGAAATGATGGCTTCAGCCGACGACCCTTACAAGCAATAGATATGGCATTAATTACGCCGTAACTAAATGATCGCTTCTTCTGGTCAAATTATCTTTTCAGTGATGGAAACGATTGTTTCCGTCTCCCACCCACGTTTTCCCGTGACGAAGAACACCCTGGGAGACGGCCAGATCGTCTTGTTCACCTAAAAGATGAAGCGCGCCTGCAGTTGGAACATTCGCGGCGGATCGATGTTGGCGAACGCCGGGATGGCATTGGTTGCCGCGCCGGCGACGACGAATTGTCCGAACGTTGGGTTAGCCGTTCCGGTGTCGCCGTAAACGGTTTGTCCGCGTCCGAGAAAGTTTCCGTGATTGAAGAGGTTGAAGCCTTCCGCCCGGAGCAGGACAGCGATCCGATCCGAAAGCTTCAGCCGATTCTCGACATAGATTCCCACTTCGGACGTCGGTGTTCCGCGAAACGCTGACTTGCCGATCACCTTTCCGTCGATCACCGGCCGGTCGTTGTTTGCGCCGTCGCCGTTGTTGTCCACTCCGGTTGTGGCATTGAACGGGCGAGAGGACGCCAGTTGTGAGAGCGTGCCGGCCGTGAAGTTGTACGGGAACTGGTAGCTGACCGTTACGACCGCGCGATGACGCTGATCCACGACGCTCGGTCCACGTTCGGTTTCTCCGAGTCGCGACAGCACGGCCTCGTTCGGCCCGATGCCGTTGCCGTCCGGTTCCGTGGTGTTCGTCGCCTTGGCCAACGTGTAGCTGAGCACCGCGTACAGACGCCCGTTGCCGCGGTAGCTGATCTGATTCTGCAAACCGTTGTAGTCCGCGATTCCGAGGTTTCTTAAAACGTTGACCTGCCGGATGCCGCCGTTCACCGGCAGGATCGGCCGCGTGGCATTCGCTACGGCAACAGTGCGGACCTGTCCGGGCGCGGTGCGATCAAATATCGACGGAGCGTTCAGATCAACCGTGCGATCGAGATTGGTCCAGTGCTGGTGCACGTAATCGGAGCCCACGAACAAGCCCCGGATCAGTTCGCGCTCGCCCCCAATGGAGAAGACCTGGCTGCGCGGATTCTCGAACCTGTCGGGATAATTCGGAAGAAGATCGAAATTCAAACCGTACTTCGCGAACTGCGCCTTGTAGAAATCGCGGCGGCCGGCCTGGATCGTGATGTCGCGCGCGGGCAGTTGCGAAGGCGCCAGCGTCTTGGGATCGAATGAAAGCGGCAGGCACGATCCGGTGAGGCACGTCGGGAAACCCAACTGGCCGGGGGTTGCCGTGTACGTCGTCAAACCATCAAGCCCGTTCACCAGGTAGCCGGCCACAGCATTGCTTCGAATCTGGGTGTAGTACATGCCGTATCCGCCGCGAATGGAGAGCCGCGAATCGCCGCCCGGATGCCAGCCGAATCCGACGCGCGGCGCGAAGTTATTCTTCGCGTCGGTCAGGGTCTGACGGTCATAGCGAAGGCCCACGTCCACGGTGAGGTCGTTGGTCCAGTGGATGCTGTCCTGCGCGAACACGGTGTCGAGCCACTGTTTCAGATCGTAGCTGCTGATGCCGAAGTTGATCGGCTGCGTGTAATTCTGCACGTCGGCAAGCGTCAACTGGCCGAACGGCGCCGTCGTCGTATTCAGGAACGTGAATGTGCCGAGAATCGCGGTGCCTGGCTCGCTGCCCGTGCCACCGGAGGTGTGATGGATCACGCTTCCGCCGAAACGGAAATAGTGCTTGCCGCGCGACCACGACAACGTGTCGGAAAACTGGGCCTGATGACCGAACAGGTCCGACGCTCGCGACTGGCCGATGGTGAACGGCACAGAACCGGCGCGCGTGTACGTCGTGGATAGCGTCTGGGCTTCCCACAGCGTCACCGGATCGCCATTGAGGTACGCAAACCGCGCTTCGTTGAGAAGATTCGGATTGAAGACGGTGGTGTGATTGATCTGCGTGGTCCACGACCTTCGCGAGTACCTGCGCGCGACACTCGGAGCGCTCGTGCCGCCAACGGCGTCCTGAGGGTTGTCGTCATGAAACCGATCGATATTTATACGAACCATCAGCGTCTGGTTCGGCGTGAGCTTGTGGTCCACGCGCCCGTCGAAGAGTCCCTGCCGGTAATGACCCGTGTAAGCAAGATTGCCGTCCGCCGGCAAAAGGAACGCGGGCAGCGTACTCGCAAGGTACGTCGTCCGGTCCTGCCGCGTGTAATCCGTCGACGCGAAAAAGAACGTCTTGTCCTTGACCAGCGGCCCGCCGATCGAGCCCGACACCTGGCTGAGTTTGTCCGGAATATCGACCGGGCTGATCGCTGCAAGAGTGGTGGGGGTGATGCAGCTCGCAACGGACGGCGGGCAGAAGTTCGTGGTCGAGAATTTCTTCGCCTGCATGCCACCCGGACGGTTCATGAAAATTCCTTCGCCGTGAAAACTATTCGTGCCCGACTTCGTGACGATGTTCAACGCCGGACCCGCGGTCCAGCCGAATTCGGAGGAAAACGCGTTCGAGAGCACCGTCAATTCCTGGACCGCGCCGAGCGGAAGCGTGGCGATCATCGTCTGGCGGCCCCATGCCTCGTCATTGTTCGCCCCATCGAGTGTCGTGGTGGTGGTGCGGCGCGAACCGGCTCCGGTGATGAAATACGTTTGATTCACGAAGAGGTCGCCTGTGCCCTTTCCCTGACGGAACGCGGAATTCAGAAGCGGCACAGACGACGTTTTGCGTCCAAGAATCGGCGTCTCGTCGATTTGCGAACTGTCGAGCCGGCGTCCGATCTGGGCGTCCGCGCGCACGCCCTCGACGGTTCCGTAGACGGTGACCTGCGCTTTTTCGGTGCCGACGAGAAGCTTCACCTTCAGCGTCGCCGTCTCACCGGAGCGCAGCGTGATGTCCGGAACTTCTTCGTTGCCGAATCCTTCCTTCGACACAACCACCATGTAAGTTCCCGTCAGCGGCAGTGCCGGAATCGTGACGCTGCCGTCGCTCCCGGAGACGGCGTTGCGCACCGCTCCCGTCGCGGTATTCACTACGGAGACTTTGGCGTCGTTAACGACGCCTCCGCTTTGATCGACGACTACCACGATCATCGAGGCGGTATTGGGAGACTGAGCCGAAGCCAATCGTCCCGCAACGAGCAGCAAAAGCAGTGCGACACAAGTCCGAATGAATACGCGCATCATCCCTCCACCTTACTTCTTCAGCGATTCGAGGCAATAAGTTTCGCAGTATCCGATAAAATCGGAAACGATTTCAACACATCCACGTGCCCGTGAAAGGACACGCAGCCACTAAAATTCGCACCCTGGAAGGGTGCTGGGATTCCTCGCACCCCGCTGGGTGCGGATCCCGGGTGGGAGCGTCATCCCGGTGGTTAAGCTTGCTGCGCTCGCTAACCACCGGCTATTCTCCTGTCACGCCTCCGGCGTGCGGAAAAGCGGCTTGACAGCGGATGAAATGCAAGTTCAGTATCCGAGCATGCTCACATTAAAACCGTTCCGAGTTTCGGCGCTCATTCTCGGGCTGTGCGCTTTGGCCGGCGGCCAAAGCACGACCGGAAGGCAGTTCGAGGTCGCCAGTATCCGGCAGCTCGACATGACTCTGGCGGATGTCATCCGTACCGGTCACTCCAGCGTGACGGTCGACGACGCGATCGCCGATTTGAAAGGACAGTCGCCGATTCTGCTGATCACACGCGCGTTTGGGGTTCTTGAGGACCAGGTGATCAATCTGCCCGAGAGCTCTCGCGGAATCTTCTTCGATATTCAAGCGAAACTTCCTGCCGGCGCCACCAAGGATCAGTTCCCGGAAATGCTGCAGTCGTTGCTCGCGACGCGGTTCAAGCTCGTCGTGCATCGCCAGGAAGACATCCGAGAGGTTTATGAGCTTCAGACAGGCTCCAACGCAGCGAAACTGAAACGATCGGAAGGCGCCGGTCCGGGACGATGCGCGATGGAATCCGGTCATCGCATCTGTCACGCGATGACGATGGCGGAACTGGCCGCCACGATTAACAACATCGCTCAGCTGGCAAAGACTGTCGCGGCCAGGACGGCACTGTCCAATCCCGGAATTTCCAGCGTCGCGGCGGACGCCACTGCCGCCTGGCTGGTCGACCGTCCTATCGTCGACAAAACAGGATCGGATGGAAGATTCGACTTCCCATTCGACTATGGGCCGCCCACTCCCGGTGCGCCTCCGGTCCGGATCGTGGATTCGCTCAACGCTCTCGGCTTGAAGCTGGAGCAAGGTAAGCGCGTTTACCAAAACGTCGTGATTGATCATATCGACCGTTTGCCGACAGCCAACTGAACGCGGGTCCATTTCCTTGCATCACTTGTTGCACCTCCGAAATCGACACAGGCTTTTACGCTGAAGGCCTTCCGTCAGCGGCTGGGAAACCCCTAATGATTTGTGATGGCGGATTAGTGAGATCGGATTGCGGAACTGAGGCCATATGCCAGATTCAAGATATGAACAATCATCGCGATGACGTATGGCCTCAGTTCCGCAATCCGATCTCACTAATCCGCCATCACAAATGAAAAACCTTGTTGTTAGGGCGGAGGCATCACCAAACGCCGGCCTTCCAGATTTTTCTTGATGGGACGGGACAGATCCTCAGGTTCCGCCAGTCCTGCAAACCGATAGACATTGCCGATGTGCTGACGAAAGAGCGAGTCGAAGATGGCGTCCTGGTCGCTCGAAAAATCATTGCCGAACCACCACATCCAATCGCTGCCTTCCGCGACCAGCAACTCTTCGTAAGCAAGTTGCCATTTATCGTCGGGCACCGTCCCGGCCCGGTCCATCAACGCTTCGCGCGCCCGGACGATCCACCGCCACGCTTCGTGATCCTCCGGGTGACCGATCCAGATGTTGAAGTTCGCATTCGCCCAAGAACCCGGCGCGAGCCAGTTCAGAGTCTCCGCAGGCAATCGATCGCACGCCTCGGACAGCGTGACCGCGTCGAGCGACGGATGATTCCGGATGCCGTCGAAGAGAAATCGCAGAAAATCGCGGCCGCTGTTGGTGTAGTAATCCCAGGGATTCTCGCCGTCGAGAATGATCGAGACGTGAGCGCCGTCTCCGGCTTCCTTCACCCGCCGGATCAAATCGTATGCCCCATCGCGCGCCGAGCCATGCATGTATGAGAAACCGATGAGGTCGGAGATGACGCGGTCGCGGAAGAAAATCCGGATGCCATGACGCTGGTAAGGCCGATACAACACGTGACGGTTTCCCCATCCCAACTCGACACCGGACTTACTCAACACCCCTTCATCCGTCGCCATCCATTGAAAGCCGACGGACGCCGCCAGATGCGCGACTTCATCCGACACCGAACCCTCCGATGGCCACAGCCCACGCGGAAACGCTCCGAAGTGTTCGTACATGAAATTACGGGCGCGGAGCAGCTGTTCCCGGGCATCGGCCGGAAACCGGACGTCCACGGGGACAGCGGCATCATCCACGCGACTGTTCATCAAAACCGGCAGAATCGGATGATAGAAGGGGGTGGTCGAAATCTCGATCGACCCCAGCTTCTGCCGGTGACGATATTCCGGGATCACGCGCCGGATCGTTTCGATGACAAGATGGCGCAAGGCCACTTTGTCGTCTTCCGTAAAGCCGCGCCCCTTCTCGACGAATTCAGCAGGCCGGCGATCCTGATCCATCCATGCGAGGGTCCACCAAACCTGCACATCCAGGAGATCCGCATCCTTGAACGCGTCGCCGCGCTGTTTTCGTTCATACAACTCCAGGTACCTCGGATACGGCTGGATCATCGTGCGCACCGGAACCGGGAAGAACTGTTCAACGATCGAACGGCGGTCCGCGTCCGTCAATTGATCGATCGGACGAAAGGCCAGCTCGAATGATTCGTCGTGCGCGATTCCCCGGGCGTATTCGTCGATTTGAACGAGGAGCGACGGGACAAGGTTGAACGTCTGATGAATGTCGGGAAATTCCTCGAGCAGAGCCGGCATTCCAACGTAGTCCTTCGTCGCGTGAAGGTACGCCCACGGCATGACATAACGATTTCGCGCGGGGTCCTTATAGAAGGGCTGGTGCATGTGCCACAAGAATGAGACGAGAGTTGGCATGTTAAGCTTTTGTTCTTATCGATGAAGATTTTGGATCGCTACATCTTTCGCGAGACGCTGACGCCGGCACTTATTGCACTGTCGGCGCTCACTTTTGTTTTCTTCTCACAGCAGCTTGGTAGGCTGCTGGAGAGCCTGGTTCGCCAATCCGCGACCCTTCGGGAGTTTGGAGAGCTGTCTTTAGCCATCATTCCCAACGTCCTCACTTTTACCATTCCGATGGCCGTCCTGGTAGGCATTTTGACAGGATTCGGCAGAATGTCGTCCGACAGCGAGGCGATTGCATTTCGCGCCGGCGGCATTTCGATGAAGCGGTTGCTGCGTCCGATCCTGCTTCTGGCCTTCATTGCCTGGACGTTGAACTTCGTGCTTGCGTTGTGGATCGGGCCGATGACCGCCGCGAACTCCCGGCAGCTGGGCTACGCCCTCGCGCTCAAACAAGTATCGCTGGAACTCAAGCCCCGGGTCTTCAATGAAAATCTCGCGAATTTCGTTTTGTACGTTCAGAACGTGGCACCCAACGAGCGTGAATGGCACGGGATCATGCTCGCCGACATGTCCGACCCCAACGACGCGCACGTCACATTCGCGAACTCGGGAATGCTGACAGAGAATCAGGACAACCGCACTTTGCAGATGACGTTGACCGACGGGCACGTGCTGTCGCCGCTGACTCCGAGCCGCTACTACACATTGTCGGACTTCGATTCGAACACCATTTCGCTGCCGATGCCCGACTCTCAGTTATCGGCACAGCGGCCATCCGTCGTGGAATTGAAAACGGCTTACCTCTGGAAAGGGTGGCGCGACGGGAGCCTCGCTCCCGAAGAGCAGAGCGAGTTCCAGCGCCGGATCGCGTTTCCCTTTGCGTGCTTTTCCTTCGCGCTGATCGGCCTGCCGCTCGGCGTCTCGACGACACGAGGCAGCAAGTCCATGGGCCTCGTTTTGAGCTTGATGCTGATGCTGATCTACTACCTCATTCTTCCGTTTTTCGGAACGTGGGTCGGGAATATCACCTTCGCCATTTTCGGCGTCATCATGCTGCTGCGGTCCGACCGTGAGGGTGAAAACCTCGTGCTGGTCAAAGTCGGTTCGATGATGGAATGGGTATCGAGCAAAGTCCGCGCCATGCGCTCGGAACGCAAACCCGCTACCATCGCGGAATCCACACGCAGCCGGCATCCCAAGTTCTTCAGGCTCCTCGACGCCTACGTCTTGCGCGGATTCTGGTATTTCTTCGGCCTGGTGCTGGTCGTCTTTGTCTCGCTGTTCATCATCATTACCTTGTTTCAACTGCTGCCGGACATCGTCAAGAACAACATCGCGGCGAAAGTGGTGGTCACGTACTTTTTCTTTCTTCTGCCGCACGTCCTCTACTGGGTCGTTCCGCTCACCGTGCTTCTTGCGATTCTGATCAACCTCGGAACGTTGACGAAGACCAATGAAATTCTTGCAGTGAAAGCCGGCGCAATCAGCCTTTACCGAATCGCGCTGCCTCTTTTGTTCACGGCGTTGACTCTGTCGGTTGGAATCTACGCGCTTCAGGAATTTGTTTTGCCGCAGGCGGACCAGCGGCAGGACGAGTATCACAACGTGATCAAGGGCCGGGCGCCGCAGACCTACAGGGATCCCGAAAGAAAATGGATGGCGGGTTCGCTCGACCGGATCTATCACTACAATTATTTCGATCCCAATCAGAATCTGTTCGGCGGGCTGTCGTTGTTCGAGTTCGAACCGAACACGCTCCAGCTGAAGCGCTGGGTTTTCGCCAATCGCGCCGCTTGGACCGGTTTTCAATGGACTCTCGAGGAAGGATGGGTACGGCAAATCCGCGCCGGCCAGGCGACCGACTACGCGCCGTTCCAGCAACTCGCGTTTGCTGAAATCGATCCGCCGGACTACTTCAAGAAGGAAGTACGGATGGCGGATCAAATGACGTACAACGAACTGAAGCAGTATGTCGCCGACTTGAAGCAAAGCGGGTTCGATGTCAGCGCGCTGACGGTGGATTTGCACCGAAAGCTATCGTTCCCGCTCGTGTCCTTCGTCATGGCGATCATCGGCATCCCGTTTTCGTTCAAGACCGGCAAGCGCGGCGCTTTCTACGGCATCGGGTTGTGCGTCGCCGTCGGCATTTTCTACTGGGCCACGTTTGAACTGTTCGACAAGCTTGGCGGAATCAATCAGCTCTCGCCGATGATCGCGGCATGGTTCCCGAATCTGATCTTCGGGGTTGGCGGCGTCTGGCTGATGCTTCGTGTCAAGACGTAAGCTTCAAGAATTGTCAACTGTTGGGATGTCCGGTAGTGGGGTCTTTTGAAATTTTTCGCGCCGTGTAACCGTGTAACGGCTGTGGCATACTCCGAGTATGCCTAGACGCTCAAGCAAGCCAAAACGTCCGACCGATTCAAATCTTCTCGCACGGCAGATCACGGAAGAAATCATCGGCGAACCGATCCTTCAGACACCTGAAAAGAATCCTGCCGCCGTAGCGCTCGGAAGGCTGGGCGGATTGAAAGGTGGTAAGGCGAGAGCGAAAATCCTCTCTCCTGCGCGGCGTAAAGCTATTGCAAAGAAAGCAGCTAAGTCTAGATGGAGCCGGCAAAAGTGACTGATTTAGCCGCTTTTTCGGCAGGAATTTGACAAAACTTGACGGCAGTACCATTGACACGACGTCCACTTGGTTGGTAAATTACCAACTATGAATGTTGACGTAATGCGTACGCAGGAAGCGGAAGATCTGCTTCATCACTGTCTGGACGAAGGAAACGTGCGATACGGGACTCATTTTAAGGTCGAATTAAGAAATGAAGGGGTCCTAATCGGTGATGCCTTAGATGTTCTTCGGCGCGGTAGGATCTATAATCCGCCCGAACAGGACATTAAAACGGGTGAATGGAAATATCGGGTGGAAGGTCATGAGCCAGACGGAAAATGGCTGGCGATTGTCTTCTGTTTTAAGGCTGTGGACACAGCTTTCCTGATTACTGTTTTCTCGGTGCAAACCAGATCACGATAGCAGGGTAGCTTTATGAAAATCGAAAAGTGCAGCAGGTGTGGCGCTGACGCTCCGGTTGTCCGTGGCAGTCATCGTTTCAATGAAAGCGGACTGAGTGGAGTAATCCTACAAGGAATCGAAGTCATGCGCTGCAAGAAATGTAACAACCATGAGCCAATAATTCCGCAGATCAATCAATTAATGCAGGTACTGGCTCTAGCCGTTATCCACAAGAAATATCGCCTCAAGGGCGAGGAGGTAAGATTCCTGAGAAAATATCTCCACATGACCGGTGAGGAGTTCGCCTCAGTAATTCACGTAGATAAGGCGACATTGTCGAAATGGGAAAACAATGATGATCCGGTCGGGCAGAATAGCGATCGACTAATTCGCCTAGTCGCGTTCGCCCTGGGAGACGGACTGAAGGAACAGTTACAAGCATTGATCCGCAATTTCCCCGAAATCCGCGATGATGCAAGGCGAGTAGGCATTCAAATCGACGCGGAAAATCTCACCTACGAATACGCATAAAATTCATAGCGCTTTAAGGGATTTAACGCCCTTAAAGCGCATTATCGTCTTGATTATGCTTGAGCGCTCAGGCATAATGATTCGCATGAATAGGTTGACTACTTCCGAACGCACACAAGTCATCCGCTGCTTGATTGACGGGAATTCCATTCGTGCTACTGAACGCATTACCGGCGTAACGAAGAAGGCGATCACGCGCTTGCTCGTTAAGATCGGCGAAGTCTGCCGCCAGTATCAGGACGAACACTTCCGCAATCTGACTTGCCAGCGGATTCAATGTGACGAGCTATGGTCCTTCTGTGGCACGAAGGAAAAGAACACGAAGATCGAAAAGAAAGCTCAGGGTTGGGGCGATGTGTGGACGTGGACCGCGATTGACGCGGATACGAAGCTCATTATGTCTTGGCTCGTTGGAAAGCGCGATCCGCTCTGCGCTCACCGATTCATGCAGGATGTTGCCAGCCGCGTAAAGAATCGCATCCAGCTAACCACGGACGGATACAAAGCCTATTTCAACGCGGTCGAAGATGCTTTCCTTGGCGAGATCGACTATGCCGTCCTGCACAAGATTTACGGACGCACGAGCGGCGAAGCGGAAACACGCTACAGTCCTGCGCAGTGCATCGGAATCAAGATCGCAATCGTTAACGGCGATCCCGATCCCGGCCACATCAGCACGAGCTACATTGAACGTTCAAACCTTTCGATCAGAATGCAGGTTCGCCGGTTCACACGATTGACGAATGCGTTTTCGAAGAAGCTCACGAACCACGCAGCCGCATTCGCGCTCTACATGATGTTCTACAACTTTGGCCGCATCCATCACACGTTGCGCATCACTCCCGCGATGGCCGCTGGCGTGAGCGATCACCTATGGGACATTGAAGAAATCGTCGGCTTGCTCGAAACGCAAGAGAAGGTCCAAACTAAAACCGCGTGAAATCAAAAGACCCCACTACCGGATGTCCGACCTTTGACATATTTCGAACGCAGCTTTGGATATGTCCAATGTTGGGACGTCCCATCTCAAACGTTTACATGTCGTTGTCAGACTTCCAATCTCGATGAGCCCGCTGAATCACAACAAGACGGCCTTCACTTCACGCCTTTTGGGCGAGAACCGCGTGAATGAGCTGAAGCCAGCGATGCGCGCACTGGGGTGCGCGTACTGTGCCGCCAAATTAACAACGACAGGTAAGCATTTGAGTGGGACATCCCGACAGTTGACATATTGAGGAGCTGCGCTCGAAATCTCAAATGTTGGGATGTCCAATCTCCAACGTCAGACGCAAATGACCGGATTTCCACTGTACGTAACCCGGACCTTACAGCGGGCGTGCCTCGAATTCGACGAGTGCGTCATCTTCCACGACGTAACTCACCTCGATGGGTTTGCAGCAGACCTCACAGTCCTCCACATAGGTCTGCTCGCCGACGGATGTATCGAGCACCATGGAAATCTGCTGCCAGCAATACGGACAGGTAAAGAAATGCTCCACTATTTTTCGACAAACTCGACGACGACGGGCTCGCCGAGCATCCCGGTACCGGGCGTCGGGCGGTAAGTGATGACGACGGGCACACCCTGACCGGGCGCGGGACCACACGCGATCGAGGTGCTGACGGATGAAACGTAGCTGACGAACTGGATCTTATCGGGTGCGTCGGAATGCAGCTTCACGGTGTCCGTCGCCGACTTCACCGTCAGGGTTAAGCCGCCGCGGCAATCCACGAGCGTTAGCATGCCTTTCACCTGAGGTCCTTCGGGGCGCGGCCGTTGTGGATTGACGGCGACTAGCTCGCCGCTTTTGCCCCGCGGTGTCGCGGACACTGACGGATCGGCCGCCGGATCGGTCTTTACTTCCGGCACGGCAGGCTGCGGAGGTGGTGCCGCCGCGTCGGCTGCTCGCCGCGCAGTCGACGCTCTGGCTGCCGCTTCATCCTCGCGCCGCGCTGCTTCAGCGTCGGTGTCGCGCTGCCTGCTTTCAGTCTCACGAGTGCGCGCCATGAGGTTGATCAAATTGCGGGCGCCGTCTCGAATCGATTGCTCTGCGGCGCTGTTGTTCACGAGAGGCTGGAGCAACTTGTCTGCCTGATCGAAATCCTGTTTCTTGACCAGCGCCTGGGCGAGAAGGAATTTCACGTTGGGATTTCCAGGGGCCAGCTTGTACGCATTTTGCAAAAGCTGGATCGTGCCGTTGTAATCGATGTCGGCCGTGAGGTTCACATAGGCCAACAACTCGTAAGCCGGAGCATACTGCGGCGCGACTTCGATGGCTTTTCCAAGCGCGGCGCGCTTTTCATCAAGATTGTCCAGCGGGCTCGAGCTGTTCTTGTCGAGGGTGTAGGCGTAATAGTACTGCGACAAATAATTCTTCGGGTCGAGAGTCACTGCCCGCTTGAGATAGTCGATCGCTTCTGCCGTCTTGTCCTGACGGAAAAGAATCATGCCCATTGCCGACTGCGCCGCGGCGAGTTTGGGATCGAGCGTTGTCGCCTGCTTCAAGTGCGGTTCGGCTTGCGGCAGATAGTTCATGTGAAGCATCAGGTCGCCGGTGTAAAACTCGGCTTCCGCTTCGGTCAGAGGGCGCATCTTGATTTCCTTTTCGATGGCGCTCTTGTCCTTCAACGCAATGCCGCGGCTTTCCCAGGTGGCCTTCTCACGAACGTAGTAGTCGAGTTCGCTGAGCATGCCCTTGTAGTCGATTTTGAACGCCGTGGCGAAACTTTCCGCGGGTGGTTTGCCTTCGTTGAGCAGCTTGAGAAACGGGCCGATCTCCTGCTGGCGGGTACCGTTCACGCCGACCATCAGGTAATTCACAAGCGCCCACGATTCGGCATAGTAAGGACCTTTGTATTCCCGTTCGTTGTATTGAGGCGAACTGCGCTCGAACGCGAACAGCGTATCGAATGAAAGCAGCGGACTCTTTCGAAGAACGTCGATGTGTTCCTTGATCATCCGGCCGACGCCGAACTGTTTTTCCTTTGGGAACATTTCGAAATCGCTGAAGAACTCCGCCAGTCCTTCGGTCAGCCACAGCGGCACGGAGTTCGGGACGTCGTGCATGAGTTCGTGGATGTACTGATGGTACACGGAGCGTGGAATGGGAACACCGGCCGTCATGGCGAGGTAGTGGGCGTCCTCCGATGCAAAAAAGAATCCGGCTGCCGCTGACGGTTTGCCGTCGCTTTGAGGCTTGTACGGCCGAAACGATTCCTCACTCTTGTAGACGACAACGGTGATGGGAACGCCGGTCCGCGGCGACAGCGTCAGCGACTGGCTGACCGCATCGCGGAACTGCTCCAGTTCCACGGCTACCGCTCGAATCTGCTGCTCCGTGGCGTTGCCGACAAGCAGGAAGTTGGCGGATCGGAGGCTTGTCCATTTATCGGCCGAAATCAGATTCGACACCGCCAGAAAGATGAAAACAAGCGAAGCGGGCGCAATCTTGAAAATCCGCGGATTCATGCGCCAAATATTACTCGCTGTGGCGGGTAAGAGAGAAGGGGGCGGTCTCCCAATATGTCAACTGTCGGGATGTCCCATCTCCAACGTGATATGCAGATGACCCGATTTCCCCTGTAAAAGACGCTTCATCCGGTCACTTGCATCTAACGTTTGAGATGGGACATCCCGACAATTGACATTAGATTTACGTCCCTTCAGCCCAGGACGCGAGGTAGTCTTCCTGCTCTTTGCTCAGCGTATCGGACTGGATGCCCATCGATTCGAGTTTCAGCCGGGCGATTTCCCGGTCGATGGACTGCGGGACGGGATAAACCTTCTTATCCAGCTCGCGATGGTAATTCTTGATGTACTCCGCGGACAGCGCCTGGTTCGCAAAGCTCATGTCCATAACCTGCGCCGGATGACCTTCGGCTGCGGCAAGATTCACCAGACGTCCTTCGCCGAGCAGACAAATGCGGCGGTCGCCGACGTAGTATTCCTTCACGAATTCGCGCGGCTCGCCGACTTTGGTGGCCATCTTCTCGAGAGCAGGAATGTCGATCTCCACATTGAAGTGGCCGGAATTGCAGACGACCGCTCCGCTTTTCATCACGGCAAAGTGCTCGCGCCGGATCACGTTCTTGTTTCCCGTGACCGTGATGAAGATGTCGCCGATCTTCGCTGCGTCCGCCATCGGCATGACGCGATTGCCGTCCATCAAGGCTTCGAGAGCGCGAACCGGATCCACTTCGGTCACGATGACGTTCGCGCCGAGCCCCTTCGCTCTTGCCGCGACGCCTTTCCCGCACCAGCCATAACCTGAAACGACAAGGTTCAGTCCCGCGATCAATCGATTCGTGGCGCGGATGACGCCGTCGATCGTGGACTGGCCGGTGCCGTATCGATTATCGAAAAGGTGTTTCGTGTCCGCGTCGTTGACGGAGATCACCGGAAAGCGCAAAACGCCGTTCTGGGCCATGCTGCGCAGCCGGATCACACCGGTCGTGGTTTCCTCCGTTCCTCCGCGAATTTCCGGGATCTGATTCTGCCGTTCCGCATGGAGAGTCGACACGAGGTCGGCGCCGTCGTCCATCGTGATTTGTGGTCTTGTATCCAGAACGGCGTTGATGTGTTTGTAGTAACTGTTGTTGTCTTCGCCCTTGATGGCGAATGTCGGGATCTCGTGGAAACGCACCAGAGCAGACGCCACGTCGTCCTGCGTGCTGAGGGGATTCGACGCGCATAACGACACCTGGGCGCCGCCCTCCTTCAAAGCAAGGATGAGATTCGCAGTTTCGGTCGTCACATGGAGACAGGCGGCGAGGCGAACACCATCCAGCGGCTTTTCCTTGGCAAAGCGCCTGCGGATGAGATCGAGGACGCCCATGGACTGACGGGCCCAATCGATGCGCTGCTGACCCTTTTCGGCGAGATGAATATCTTTAACGTCGTATTGCATATGATTCCTCACAGCCCGGCTTGCTGCCGGATTTTGTCCGCTTTGTCCGTCTGTTCCCAGCTGAACTCCGGTTCGTTGCGGCCGAAGTGACCGTAGCTGGCGGTCTTCCTGTAAATCGGACGTCGCAAATTCAGCGTCTCGATGATGCCACGCGGGGTAAGTTGGAAGTGTTCACGAATGATGGCTGAAATCTTGTCGTCATCGATCCTGCCGGTGCCGAATGTGTCGACCGTCACGGAGACGGGATCCGCCACGCCGATCGCATATGCCAGCTGAATCTCCACACGGTCCGCCAATCCGGCTCCGACGACATTCTTCGCGATGTAACGGGCCATGTAGCAAGCCGACCGATCGACTTTCGTCGGATCTTTGCCGGAAAAGGCGCCGCCGCCATGACGTCCCATACCGCCGTAGCTGTCGACGATGATTTTACGTCCTGTGAGGCCGCAGTCGCCCTGAGGCCCGCCGACAACGAAGCGTCCGGTGGGATTGATGTGATACTTCGTTTTGGAGTCCAGCAATTCCGCAGGCAGGACCGGCTTGATGATGTGCTGGATGACTTCCTCGCGGATCTGCGCCGGAGTAGCTTCGGGCGCATGCTGCGTTGAAATGACGACCGTATCGATGCGAACGGGCTTCACGCCATCGTACTCGACGCTGACCTGCGATTTGCCGTCCGGCCGAAGGAAGTTCGGAACACCGGCACGCCTGGAGTCGGCCAGTCTCTTGGTCAGCTTGTGGGCGAGCAGAATCGGAAGCGGCATCAGTTCGGGACTTTCGTTCGTCGCGTAACCGAACATCAACCCCTGATCGCCGGCGCCGCCGGTATCCACGCCCATCGCGATATCCGGCGACTGCGTGTCGACCGAACACATGACCGCGCACGTTTTAAAGTCAAAGCCGTAAGTCGCATCCGTGTAGCCGATGCTTTCCACGGTGTCCCGAACGATCCTGGGATAGTCGATGTGACATTTTGTGGTGATTTCACCGGCAACAACCGCGACGCCGGTGGTGACAAGCGTCTCGCATGCGACACGGCCCATCGGATCCTGAGAAAGAACGTAATCCAGAATAGCGTCTGAAATCTGATCGGCAACTTTGTCGGGATGGCCTTCGGTCACGGACTCGGACGTAAATAGATGACGGCCTCGAATCACAGAATATTCCTCCTAATGAAGTGCAGCCAAGAATGGTAACCCATATGCACAAACGTTCGGAACGGTAAACGCCGCGGGCATCACCAAACAATAAGTCACGAACCCGTGAAACCTTTATGCGCGGGGGTGGAAGGTTTTGTATACCGCCTTCAGTCTTTCTCTGATGACGTGAGTGTAGATTTCCGTCGTGGAGATGTCGGCGTGTCCCAGCATCATTTGGACGGCTCGCAGGTCGGCTCCACGTTCGAGTAAATGAGTGGCAAATGAATGACGTAGGACGTGGGGCGTTATCCTTTTCTTGATGCCCGCGGCGTCGCGGTATTCGCGAACGGCCGCCTCGAACATATCGCGGTTCAACGGGCGTCCGCGTTCACCGAGAAACACGAACTCGCTCGCCACGCGCGGCCGTGCCGACTTCAAATACGCCGCGACTGCTTCCGCTGCGGACGCGCCAAGCGGCACGACGCGTTCTTTGGCGCCTTTGCCCATGCATCGTACGAAGCCGGCATCGAGGTTCAGTCCATCCATCTTCAACCCAATCAGTTCGGACACCCGCAAACCTGTGGCATACAGGACCTCGAGCATGGCTTTGTCACGCAATCCTTTTGGAGTCGAGAGATCCGGAGCCGCCAGCAACCGATCGACTTCATCGAAACTGAGCACGTTGGGAAGCGGACTCCACCATTTCGGAGCGTCTACCGTGGCGGTCGGATTCACCGTCGTGGCCCGCTCCAACACCAGAAAACGATGAAAACCCCGAACCGTCGCGACGGCGCGCGCGGCCGATCGTGGTTTCAGCTTTTGGCCGTAGAGGAACCTGATGAAACCCGACACCTCGGACGGTTCGACCCGAAGCACATCGGTATCTTTGAGATGCTCCGCATACATCTGAAGATCGTGGCCGTACGCAGTTAACGTGTTTTCGGCGACGCCCTTCTCGACGCGGAGATAGCGAAGGTAACGGTCAATCCATTGCCGGTTGTCCACCGTACATCCCCCACAACTCACGCAGCTCTCGCGCGCGCAGGATCCAGGTCGCAGCGAAGTACGTGCTGCTGGCGACAAGAATGGTGCCGCTCAGCGCCAGCACGCGCTGCAGAAGGTGGCCGGCATAGAAACCGGGAACCTGAATCAGGTAGCGGGTGATCAGGCCCATCACCAGTCCGGCAGTTACGCACTTCGCAAACGATCCCCACACATCCCTCAGACCGATCGATCCATACCGGCGGTGAAAGATCGTCATCAGGCACATCGAATCGAAAACGGCCGCGAGCGACGTCGCCAGCGCGGGCCCGCCGTTTCCGAGGGGACCCATGAAGGCGTAGTTCAAGCCGGCGTTCAGAAACATCGAGATGAACGCGACGGCCACCGGCGTGGACGTGTCTTTCAAGGCGTAAAAAGCGGGCACGATGATTTTCACCATCGAAACAACGGTCAGGCCGAGTGCGAAATACAAAAGCGGGTTCGACGTGAGTTCTGTGGACCGGTGGTCGAACTGCCCGTGCTGGAACAGGACTTCGATGATCTGGCGCCGCAGCACGACGAGACCGACCGTCGCGGGAATCGTGATGAACAGAATCATGCGCGTCGCAAGATTCAGCGTCTCACGCATTTCGTTGATGCGCTTCAACACCGCCTGCCGCGACAACAACGGAAGAATGGCCGTCGAGAAAGCCAGTGTGTACGTGCCGAGCACAAGCTCCATGACGCGATCCGCAAGGTTGATCGATGCCACGCTTCCCTCGCGCATTCGCGACGCGAATTCCAACCCGACCATGATGTTGATTTGCAGGATTCCCATTCCAAACAACAGCGGCAGCAACATCCGCCCGACCTGGCGAATCGCCGGGTGCGCCGGATTCCATCCAAATCGAAGACGCCACCCGCTCGCCCGCAGCGGACGGATTTGAATGAGAATCTGTGCGATTCCGCCGGCGACCACCCCGATCGCCAGAGCTGCCGCCGGATTCGAAAATCGGCCGGCAACGAATGAGAAACCGATGATGCTGAGGTTTAACAATACCGGCGCAAATGCCGGGGCCGCAAAACGATGGAGGCTGTTCAAAACGCCCATGCACAACGCGGACACGCTGATCAGTCCGATGTACGGAAACATGATCCGGCTGAGGTACGCCGTCATTTCCACCTTCCCCGGAGTCGCCGCGAATCCGCTCGCGAGAAGTTTCACGATAAGAGGAGCCAGGACGATTCCGAGGATGGTGATGGCGGCCATCAGAATCGTCGCGATCGTCAGGAGAAGATTGAAGAACTCCCACGCGTCGTGGCGGTTTTCCGACGCGACATATCCCGAAAACACAGGCACGACTGCCGCATTCACACCACCTTCACCGACGAGACGTCTAAGCAGATTTGGAATTCGAAAGGCGAGCGTAAACGCGTCAGCAATATCGCCGGTGCCGAGAAGGTAGGCGATCCGCGAATCTCGAATGTAACCAAAAATGCGGCTGATGATGGTGATCGTGCTGATCGTGGAAGCGGATCTGAGCAATTTGCGGTGATCGCTCATCTGCGGGCAAGTGTAACATTGACCGAATTGCGCGAAGGATCGTCACGTCCCATTGGGAGGAACAGCGTGAAGTTATCTGAAATTGCGGCTCGACTGGATTGTGTCATGACCGGCGCCGATGTGGAGATCACGGCTGTCACTGGAATCGAGGATGCCGGGCCCGGCCATCTGACGTTCGTTTCGAATCCGAAGTACGCCGGCAAGTCCAAAACGACGAGGGCGAGCGCTATCATCGTCGCGCCGGATTTTGCGGAGTTGCCGATCGCCACACTGCGGCACTCGAATCCCTATCTCACCTTTGCCCGAGCCATCGAATTCTTCTACACACCGCCAAAGGCGCAGACCGGCGTCGACAGTTCCGCACGCATCGCGTCAAGCGCACGGATCGGCGGAGGGGCGTCCATCGGACCGTTTGTTGTGATCGAAGACGAGGTCACCATTGGCGCGAACTGCACCATCCATCCATTCGTCCACATCGCGCGAGGCGCGAGCATCGGCGACAACTTCAAGGCCTATGCCCATTGTTCGGTTCGGGAGTTCTGCCGGATCGGCAACAACGTGATCCTTCAGGACGGCGCGAAAGTCGGAACGGACGGCTACGGTTACGCCAAAAAAGCCGACGGCAGCTATTACAAAATTGTGCAGTCGGGCATCGTCGTGATCGAAGACGACGTCGAAGTCGGCGCGAACGCCACGATCGACCGCGCAACCATCGGCGAAACGCGCGTCCGGCGCGGAGGCAAGATCGATAATCTGGTGCAGGTGGGTCATGCCTCGGATGTCGGCGAAAACGCGCTGCTGTGCGCTCAGGTCGGTCTGGCGGGAAGCTCGAAGATTGGACGCGACGTCGTTCTTGCAGGACAAGTCGGCGTCGCCGGACACTTGACGATCGGCGACGGCGCGATCGCGACCGCGCAGACCGGCATTCCAAACGATGTCGACACGAAGGCGATCGTGTCGGGTTATCCCGCGATCGATAACCGGACCTGGCTCAAGAGTTCGGCCGTATTCAAACGCCTCCCCGAGATACTGAAGCGTCTCGAAGCGTTGGAAAAAGGCATCGCTCCCTAACGACTGACCGTCACACCCACACGCCGGCAGTACGGCGCGATCTTGCATTGCGTGCAAAACGGGCTGATCGGCTTGCAGAGATTTTGGCCGTAAGCCACGAGCAGATCGTTGAACACGATCCAATGTTTTTCCGGCAGTTTGCGGCGCAGAGCCATTTCGGTATCGTCGGGCGTTTTTGTCCGGACGTAACCGAGGCGATTCGAAATGCGGTGGACGTGCGTATCGACAGCGATTCCTTGTTTTCGAAACGCGATCGTGACCACGATGTTCGCCGTTTTCCGGCCCACGCCGGGCAGGGTCAGAAGGTCATCGAGGCCGGAGGGCACGTCACCGCCGAAGCGCTCCAGAAGCTGCCGGCTAATCTCATGAATGCTTCGCGATTTCACACGATAGAACGAGACGGGATAGATCGCCTTTTGAATCGTCCGGACGGGCGTGGCCAACATCGTTCGCGGATCTTTCGCGATTGCGAACAGCCTGTCACTTGCCGCATTCGTCGTGGCGTCCTGCGTTCGAAGGCTCAGCAGACACGAAATCAGAACCGTGAACGGCGTCTCCACATAGTGCCCGATCACGGGCACGGGCCATTGCCGGATTTCCTTCTTCAGAATCGAAACCACCCGGTCGATGTCTTGTGGCCGCATGAATCCTGATAGTATCGCGACTATGAATTGGGTGAAGCTCGCAGTCGATCTGGCGCGCGAGGCGATGAGCACCAGAGACACTCCGCCGCGGCCGGAAACTCCACAGCCGGCCGATCTGGGAGCGGCGCTGGCTCAACAATTCGCCCTGATCGATCGAAACATGGACGCCGTTGTCGCTTCGGTGAACGCGCAGAACGTGAAACTCGAACGCTCTCTGAGGCGTCAACGAATATGGAATTACGCTCTGCTCGCCGGGTTGATCGTTGCGGTTATCGTGGCCATCGTTGTTCGAGCTTAGAATTGAACGATGGATGAACGCACGATAGCAGCGACCATTCACGGACGCTACCTGGTGGAGCCCGCCGGTCCAGGTTCACCGCTCCTCGTGGGTTTTCATGGTTACGCCGAGGCCGCCGAGACCGAACTGCAGCGGCTGCGATCCATCGAGGGTTCGAACCGCTGGACGCTGGTGGCCGTTCAGGGCCTTCACCGGTTTTATCGAGGCCGCAGCAACGACGTGGTCGCAAGCTGGATGACGCGCCAGGACCGCGAGCTTGCCATAGAAGACAACAAAGCGTACACGGCGGCGGTGATGGATCTCGTATCGGTCGAGTATTTGAACACTTCCACAACGGTGCTCTCCGGCTTCTCGCAAGGTGTCGCGATGGCTTTTCGGTGCGCCGCCGGCACTTCGCGTCCGATCCGCGGCGTCATCGCGCTCGGCGGAGACATTCCGCCCGAGCTCGATTCATCTGTTCTCTCACGAATACCCGCCGTGTTGATTGGCCGGGGCACCACTGACGAATGGTACACACCGGAGAAGGCCGCGGCAGACGAACGACGGCTGACGGCGGCCGGAGTAAAGGTGGAAGTCGTCACGTTTGAAGGCGGTCACGAGTGGACACCTTCTTTCGCTCACGCCGTCTCGCGAATGCTCGATGCCATCTGGCCACGCGCTTAGTGGTGTCACAGTACCCGAGCGAAGCGAGTGGGGCACCGTAGATAAGCTGTAAAGAATTAGCTGGGACGGCACACTAGCCGTTCGGCTGATGTGCCGCTTCCCGATTGGGAGCATCCTTTCCGTATTATGAAAACCACTTGGCAGCAGTTATCCCATGAAATTTCGGAAAACGTTAAAAGCGCCGGTCGATCGGTCGTCGCGGTGGATGCCCGTGGCGGACACACGTCTGCGGGCATTGTCTGGCGAGCCGACCTCATCCTGACCGCGAGCCATACGATCGGCCGCAACGGGAGCATTGCCGTCATTGCGGAACCCGGCAAAACGGTCGCTGCACGCTTGCTTGGACAGGCGCCGGGCGCCGGCCTGGCCTTGCTGAGATTAGATCAGCCGATTGCGGCGACTCCCGCGGATTTCGCCGTCCAGGAATCACTCGCCGTGGGTGAGTTCGTCGTCGCGATCGCGAGGACGCGGCGAGGCAACCTGGTGGCGAGCGCCGGTGTGCTGAGCGGCTTGATGGGCGAATGGCAGCCGGGTCGTATTCGCATCGACCAGTTCATCCGTCCCGACCTCACGCTATACCCAGGGTTCTCCGGAGGCGCGCTGATCGGAGCAGACGGAAAAATTCTGGGCATGAACACGGGAGGACTCATTCGCGGTAAGCCGATCACCATACCGGCGTCGACGCTGGTTTGCGTCGGCGAGGAGTTGCTCGCGAAAGGCCACATCGCGACTCCATACATCGGCGTGGTGATGCAACCCGTTTCGATCCCGGAATCGTTGAAGCAGAAATCCGGCGCTCAAGTGCCCGGCGGTCTCCTGGTGATGCACGTCGAAGCCGCGGGCCCCGCAGAAGCGGGCGGCATGTTTCCCAGCGATATTCTTATCGATCTCGACGGAAACGCCTGCGACGATCTCGACAATCTTCACGATGTTCTTCGGCAGCGTGGAGTAGGCCAGCACATCCGGATCGGGATCATTCGCGGCGGGCAAAAAGCAGAATTGACGGTCAGGATCGGTGAGCGTCCGCTACGCTAGAGCCTATGATCGATGTCGCTGTCATGGCATCGGTTCAGGCTCGGCGCAACCGGCTTGAACAGGTTGTTCGCGCGGAACCCACACTGCGATTTGCGGGCATCGCGCCGACATTTCCCTTCCTTCGGTCCCTTGTAAACGAGCTCCCGATTCAGGTCGTGATCATCGATCTCGAGTTCGCGGCGGACGTCGAAAACACTCAGGAATGGCTAGCGGAACTGACGAGTGCTGTTGCCGTCGTCATGCTTGCGTCAACCGCGGACCCGCGAATCTTCAACAATTTCCTTGGGGCCGAAAAGGGCGCGCTTCTGCGATCCGACGCTTCGGACGAGCAGATCATTCAAGCGATTCACTCCACCTCTGTCGGACTGCTGGCCCTGGACAGCGCGCTCGTCCCGAAACCCGATGAATCCGAAACAATTTCCGAGGAACTGACGCCTCGCGAAACCGAGGTCCTGCGGCTTCTGGCGGAAGGCGACTCGAACCGTGAGATTGCCGAGCGGCTCGATATTTCAGAACACACGATCAAGTTTCACATCCGTTCGATTCTGGGAAAGCTCGGCGCGTCCACGCGCACCGAAGCGGTTACGCGCGGCATTCGGTCAGGGCTCATCGAACTGTAACGCCGGTGTCATAACGTCAATATGCACGCCAGGGCCCCGTCAAAGTTCCGTAATTGAAACAATCCAGTAGTAAAGATCTTCGGA
>CAZPBY010000041.1:0-71851 GCA_964584785.1 uncultured Solibacteraceae bacterium | reverse complement strand
AGGCGTGCCCCTGCTCGCGTGGCTGCCGTCGGGGATCGATGATCGTCAGGCGTCACATCGAGCAGCAGCCGATGGGATCGAGGCTGTGCCCCTTTCATGGTTTTCCGCCTTGCGTCAAACCCGCGGAGCCCTGATCCTCGGTTACCCGGGCCTCACCCCCCAGACAATCCATTACGGTGCGAAGCGTCTCGCGGCGGCATTGGAGCCGTTGATTCGACGCTGAATGTGGACCTTCGGATGCTGTGAACGAACTGATTTGAACGAACTGATCTGTCGGCACAATATAGACAGTGTCGGATTCGTCGACATCGGCCCGGCCAATGTCGACACTTTAGTAGGACTAAAACGGAGGTGTAGTCATGTTTCCAACGAAGAACGATCTACCCGAAGCGACACGCGTCAAGATTATCGAATTATGCAATGCTCGACTCGCTGACGCGATCGACTTACAGACACAATGCAAGTACGCACACTGGAACGTGAAGGGGCCCAATTTCATCGCTCTTCACGAACTATTCGACAAGATCAACGAGGACGTCGAGGATTACGTGGACCTCATTGCCGAACGCGCCGTACAACTCGGCGGCAGTGCCGACGGAACGGCGCGGATGATCGTGAAGCGATCCAGTCTGGCCGAATACAACGTACCGGGAACTGGCGGTAAGGATCACGTTCAGGCGCTTGGATCCGCACTGGCATCGTTCGGGAAACTCGCGCGTAAAGCGATCGATGCCGGAAATGAATTCAACGATGCCGATACCGCCGATATCTTCACGGAGATTTCACGAGGCGTCGACAAATGGCTGTGGATGGTGGAAGCGCATAGCCAAACAACCTGAGCTGTCCCGCACGTAAATGATCCGGGCGGTTATCCGAGAGCAGACGGGCGCGACGCCGGCTGTCAATCGGCGATAGGGTTTCGTTTCCAATGAGCAGGTCCAGACACTATTGCCACGACCATTGGCATTGACGGCAACGCATTATCAGACTGAACACGTCGATGATGGAAGAAGACACTGCGGTTACAAACACGATGCGTCCGTCTCGGCGGCTTTCTTCATTTCAGCGTCTTGCCTTGTGCACGACAGCGATCACTTATTTTCTGATCCTGGTCGGCGGCCTTGTTCGCGCATCCGGCGCGGGGCTGGGCTGTCCGGACTGGCCGCGATGCTTTGGATCGTGGTTGCCGCCGGCGTCGGCCTCAGACCTTCCGTCGCGATTCGATCCGTCACTCTTTAATCCCACACTGATGTGGACCGAGTATCTCAATCGATTGCTCGGCGTTAGCGTCGGATTTCTCATTCTCGCCACCGTCGTTTCCGCGTGGCGCCACCACCGTCGAGAGCCGGGGATCGTCCGGGCATCGGTTGCCGCGTTACTCTTGACCGGATTTCAAGGTTGGCTTGGCGGGCGTGTCGTGGCGAGTGCGCTCGCGGCCTGGATTGTGACGATTCACCTGGTCGTTGCCCTGGTGATCGTGCAATTACTCCTCTATGCCACTGTGCGGGCCCTGAAGAAGGGGGGCGGGCGGTCCTCTCCGTTTCTCAGGACTCTGATCATAGTAACGATGATCCAGATCGGGCTCGGGACTCAGGTCCGGGGCTCCGTCGACACCGCGATTGACAGTGGCGTCGCGCGTACGAGCGCACTGGCGTCCGTTGGCCTCCTCGACCATGTTCATCGCAGCGCCGCTCTTATCGTGTTCGCGGGCTCGCTCTGGGTCGTCAGTTGGCTGCGTTCCCGATTTCCTTCAGAAACAACGATGATTCGGTGGGGCTATGTTGTGGCCGGTTTAGCAACGCTCCAGGTCGGGTTGGGAGTTACGATGGCGTACGTATCGCTGGAACCGGTCCAGCAGGTCGCACACCTGACGGTTGCCAGTCTATTGCTCGGCGCTGAAACCGTATTGTTGCTTCTCGCCAAAAGGGACGCGTGAGGATCAACGTACTCGCGGGTCAACGCCGTCGACACAACAAACTCGACGCAGGTGTGTCCTCAAGACAGAATCTTCCGTTATGAAATCAATGATTCTTTTGCTGGTGTTGTGGGTTCCCGGCAACGCGTTCAGTCAGGGGTCGAGTACTCCGGGAAACGATCCGCAGCCGGCGCCCAAGTATGAGTTTCTGGATCGTACTTCGCATGCCGCGATGTGGTTCACCCTGGGCGCAGACGCCGGCACGACGTGGTACGGAATCAAAAAGGACAACAAAGAAGAAGCGAATACCATCCTGACGAACCTTTCGAGCCGCTTCCATCCCCGCCAGCGAATGATGGTTGAATCGAGCATCGCTGTGGGCCTGACCGCCGGTGGGGACTGTGCATCTCACTGGTTGCTGCGGAACGGACATCCCCGGTTAATGCTGTTCATTCGCGGATTGGTCATCGGTACTCACACCTGGGCCGTATTCAACAATATGAAATGAGCGGACCGCCGGATAGTTCCCTAAGCTTGAGACCCATTGGTTACTGCCGCCCCTGGTGGAGCGTTTTTTGCGACACCCGGGGTTGAGTCGTTGCAGGAATGACGCACCCGGCGGGGTGCGAGGGTTAATCTGGACAGCTGTGCGTTCAAGGAGGCAGCCGCACTATCCAAAGAAGCGCTGACTTCGTTCGCGATGCAGGATAAAGTTAACGCGGCCCTGTACTGGAAAAACTTTCTTGCAAAAAACGGCGAACTCACAAACAAAGAATGTATCGGCTCCAATCATGAACAGACGCCACTTCCTGGCAAGCGGAATTGCGCTGCCTGGTGCGCTGCGCGGCTTTGGAAGAGTTCTGCAAGTTGCCGGCGGCGCGCGACGTGACGATGCTTTTGGGGAACTGGCCCGACTCGTTGAGGAGCGCATGAAGGAGTACGGTATTCCCGGCGCTGCCTTCGGTCTGATCAAAAATGGACAGCTGCAGATGCGTGGATTCCGCGTCACCAGTGTCGAGGATCCCCGGCCGGTTAATGCCGATACCGTATTTGAGCTCGCATCGCTCTCGAAGACTGTTACGGCGACTGCGGCGATGCGGCTGGTTGAACAGGGCAAACTGGAACTGGATGCTCCGGTGCAGCGCTATCTGCCAAACTTCCGCGTGGAGGACGAACAAGCAAGCGCGACAGTGACGATTCGCAATTTGCTCACGCACACTGGGGGTTGGGAGGCGAATTACATTGTCGAGGACCTTGGGCGTGAAGCGCTCGCACGATGGGTCGCGACGACGGGACAGATGATTCAGCTCGCGCCGCCGGGGAGGATCTGGAGCTACAACAATCCATGCTTCGCGTTGATGGGCCACTTGATCGAACTTGCAGCCCGCATGGACATCCGTGATGCGTTCCGGGAGCTTGTCTTCATACCGATCGGTCTCGATCGCGCGTCCGCACACATTACGGAAGTCATCACGTGGCCGCTCACCGTCGGTCATCGCCCTGGACGGAATGGCGCGCCTGAAGTGTTGCGGCCTTATTCCATGGGATCGAGCATTCCTGCCGGCGGCGTCCACATGAGTCTCGCGAGCCTGATGAAGTATGCGGGTTTCCACCTGGGCGAGCACGACGGAGCGACTTCGGCGGCTGTGAGCCGCAAAACCCGCGAAAGCATGCGAGTGGCACAACTGCGAAAGGAACCTACCGGTGAAGAGATGGGGATAGGCTGGCATCTGCGAACGCTGAACGGCGTCCTGACTGCAGCGCACGGCGGAACGGCCGGCGCCGGACACCGATGTCACCTTCAGATCGTGCCGGAGCGGCGGCTCGCTTTCGCCATTCTCACCAACCATACTGAAGGATGGCGGCTGCTGCAGGCCGTCGAGCGTGCGACTCTCAAGGCGTATGACGGGCTTGCTCTCACTCCCAATCAACCCATCTGCGGATACCGCGGTCACACCGAGACACTCGACCACGTGACCGCGCTTCCCAACCAACCAGCGACGGTCGATTATGCCGGCCGATACCGGCGCGGTCGAGGCAATCCGCTGGAAGTTCGAGCAGGTGATCAGGGCTTAGTCGTGGCTGATGGTGCGTCAGTTCAGCCCATCGTCTTCTATGGTCCCGACCTCGCCTTTGCAACCGCCGGTCCGAACAAGGGCGTCAATCACGAGTTCATCCGTGAAGGCGGCAAGCTTTTGTGGATTCGGATCGCCGGCCAGATCGCCAGAAAAGAATCGTCAATATAGTTCCGCCATCACCTGCGGCGAGTTCCCACCCGCCCCACAACAGTGCGCGGACCGCTAACTCTGCCAAACGCCGGCGCCGTTCGGACAATGGGCCCGATGCGGCCGACAGGTGCGATTAGCCTTTCTACAAAAATGGGCCGGCTGAAAAATACCGGTGAACGATATCCGAATCCGAAGCCGAATCCCGGACGTATGATCGGGTAACTGTAGGCGTACGGGTAGTAGTAAGGATACGGATCGTAGTAAGTCGCCGGATAATAACTGTAGTAGACCGGCTGTGATGGTACGACATACACGGAACCGGGTCGAGTTTGCAGGATGACCGCTTGTTGCGGAGGCAGTGCCTGCGACGGCGGTAGAGCGTGGAGCAGCCACGTCGCGGTGGCATCATCGAAACAAGCCCATCCACTCTCCGACCGATTCTCAGCGACGAACGGCTGCGGCGCCGAACAGGTGTGGCTTCGAACCGTCCCGTTTTCGATAACAAGAACGCCCTGTGTGTGCTGTCCATTCACGATAATCGGTTGGACCACTCGTTGCTCGCCGGTCACGAGTTGGCCAGACGCCGATGCGCAAGACAGCAGGACTACCAACGTCAATTTAAGAATAAATCTGTGACTCATACCTGGACTCCAATACTTGCTTTGACCGAATTGTAAGCCCGGCGGCGGCCGGAACGGCGATTATTTCGGATTTTCCAGAACGTAAGGCTTACCCGCGCGAAAAAGCTCGACTCTCGAATCGATCCTTGTGACCAGCGGCTTGAGTCCCCGTGCTTCCGCGAGCTGACGTGCTTGCAATTCTGTTTGAACGGCCTCGCTGAAGCGGCCCGCCGCGGCGTATGCGACAGCCAGTGTGTCCAGAAGAGCGGGATTCGGCGGCGTCACCAGAGCAGACGATCGCTCGGCGAATCGAATGGCCTCTTCCGGGTTGCGCAGATCTGCGCGCCGGCTGGTTGCAAGAATCCATGCGAGATTGTTCAACACGCCCGCCTGGTTGGGATCGAGACGCTCCGCCTCACGAAAATGTCGCAGCGACGTCTCGTCCTGTCCGAGATCGAGATAAACATTCGCCAGGTTGCTTTGATAGTCCGCGGAGTCCGGCCGTATCGCCAAAGCGGCATCGTAGTGTTTGATCGCATCGGTGAGCCTCCGTTGCTGATAGTAGGAGTACGCGAGCAGACTGTGTGCCTTGTCGTTGTCGTGGGTTACTTCCGTGGCATGAAGAAACAGGGAGTCGCTGTTGCGCCACACCTGGATCTGCGTGAGTGTGAGCCAGGCAGTGCTGATGGCCGCGGCGATGCCTACGCCGATCGGAATCGCGCGAAGCGAAGAACGTTTGTGTGCCCAATCGTTAAGTGACCATGCGATGCCCGCGAATAGTCCGAGGTGGGGAATGTAGGTGTAACGATCCGCCATCGCCTGATCGCCAACCTGGATCACGCCAATCACCGGCAGTAGAGTCACCATATACCACAGCCAGCCAACCGTCGCTGACGGGTAACGATTTCGAAACAAAATGGCGATGACGCAAATCGCGACGATAACGATTGCCGCCATCACTCCATATCCAAGTTGCGCGGCCTTTGGATACGGATAGAAGAAAGCAAGATGTCGAGGCCAGACGGTCATCTTTAAATAAGTCAAATAAGAGATGCACGCGTTGGCGAGCCTCGTTGTCACGGAATACTTCGCCAAAGGACGGACCGCGTTTCCCTGACGTTGGGCATAGACGACGATCAGACAGAAGATGGCGCTGAGGATCGCGAACGGGACTTTTTCAAAGAGCAGATGCCGCGTGGTTTGTTGAGGGAACGACTTGTTTCGGCCGGGAGCAAAGGGAAATCGCCGTAAGGGCCAGAAATCGAGCAGCAGAAGTATGGCGGGAAACGTGACCAGCATTTGTTTGGAGAGCAGTGACAGGATGAACATCACTATCGCGATGACGTACTTCCAGGTCGTCGCTCGGGAGGCGTAGAGTACGTACGCAATCAAGGAAAGAATTCCAAAGAATGTCGAAAGGACGTCTTTGCGTTCGGCGATCCAGACGACCGACTCCACGTGAAGAGGGTGCGTCGCAAACAATGCAGCGACAAACAGGCTCGGCCACCGCTCGTTCGTCATCGCCATGAAGAGAAGAAACACGAGCACGCTATTCAGCGCGTGCAGCCAGACATTGCGGCGGTGAAATCCACCCGCTTCAATTCCCTTGTCCGAGACTGTCGCCCAGCGGGCGTCGGCCATCAACGAGAGCCAGGTCAGTGGATGCCAGTTTCCGGCGTGCCACGTGGTGAAGGCCCATCGCGTGTTTTCAAGGTTCAGGCCGGACGAGACGTGGGTGTTTTCGACGACGTAATCGTCGTCGTCGAAATGAACGAAATCGAAACTCCCAGCCGGCCGATACAGAAAGAGAACGGCAACAGCCAGGGTTCCAGCGATCGCGATGTCCATACCGGCCGGCTTTTTTGACGGCATACACGACTCGCGACCGAAGATACAGGAGTACTCGCCGGACTACAATCCACCGTAAAGACGCGCGGCTTAAGAGCCGCCGGCCATCGTTAATATCAATACCAAGTTACTGACGCCCCATTCAGAACGGGTCCCGTATTGCGGCAGCCGGGACAGTGGTCATCTCTCCGGGTTTGGACCCCATCTCAATTCCCGTCGCGGTGATGTCGCCGCCATCCGCCGTGATCGTGACGGTTCCCTGGAACTCCTGAGTATCCGCCTGCGGGAAGAGTTCCTGGATGAATCGAGCGACGTGACCGTTGGCAGACAGCCGGATGGTGGCTTGACCGCCCGGAACCGGATCGCCGGCCGTTCCCCGGAGCGTGAAGTTCAGCGTGACCGCCGACCCGGCCGAGGCCACGGCAATGCCGGTGCTCAGGTTGCCGCCGGCATTTCGAATCACCGGAATGATGAATCCCGCTGCCGTCGTCGATGCGCAGATGACGGCCAAACCCAGTGGCGGATAATTGAATCGAAGCACGCCTGCAATGGAGCCGTCCGCGATGACTCGCGCCGAGCCCGATACGAGTCTCGATCCCCCGCCTGTTGTGATGACGACGCGTCCCAGCGGCGCCACGGCAAAGGGAACTTCAGACGTCGCTCCTACCCCTTCAAGCGGCACCGTGCTGCGCATGCCGTTGTCGTCGTAAAACCGGATCAGACCGGACACGACTTTCGTGGTCGACGGATTCGTCAGGAAGATCGATGACGAGAATCCGCCGCCGTCCGCGAATTGTGAAAACGAAATCTCACGCGTCGGTGGTTCGCTTCCTGTGGTGACGATTGCCGTTTCTGCAGTGAGGAACGTGTGGAATAGTAAGACGGCAATGCCAATATATCTGATCGTCTTACCAACTCTGAACATAACTACCTCCACTCGAAGACCTCTATCTGTTAAAGCGTGGATTTCGTGCGAAGGGGGCCACGGTTCTTAAAAAAAACGGCGTGACATCCGGATGTCCCTGCGACATAAGGGGATACTCCGGCGAAATGTCTCCTGTAAAGTGGGAGGGCGCCTGTCGACTCAAATCAGACAACTTGCGGAAGAAATCAAAGAAAAAGGCCTGAAGTCTACAGCCGAACTACCGCCGCTTCTGCGTGAAGCGGAGGGAGTTGCCCAAGACGACAAACAGGACGTGCTGACGCGCGCCCTGGCGCACCGGGCCGCCGCCAATGCCGCCTACCTGCTCAATAACTTCGACGGCGCATTAAGCCACTACGATCAGGCGGTTTCGATGCTGGAGCTGATCGATAACCCGATGGAATTGGCTCGCACGCTCCACGCAAAAGTGGGTCTCCTTTATCTTCTGAGTCGCTTTGACGAACTGTTTGAATGCTCCACGCGCGCGCGATCCATATTCGAGCAACTCGGAGAGCGCGGCCGGCTCGCGCGTCTCGATGTCAATTTGGCGCACGCCTACCATCGTCTGGACCGGCACGCCGAAGCATTGGCATGCTGCGAACGCGCCCTGCCTGTTCTGGAGGAGCTCGGCGATGAAGAAGGCTTGCTCGCAGCACTGATCAACAAAGCTGTGGTTCTCACGGTCTTCCATGAATTCGCAGAAGCATTCGAGCTGTACCGGAGGACTCTCGCGTTGTCCGAATCACAGGGAAAGACCGCCTGGGTCCTGTTGTCGCGCTACAACCTTGCGTACATGCGGTTCCTCAGTGGAGCCGCGGGCGAGGCGTTGCGGGAATTCGCGGAGTTGCGTCAGGAGTATGAGCGCCTGGGGGACATGCGTCACGCGTGTTTGTGCTGGTTGGATGAGGCGGAGGTTCTGCTCGAGATCGGCGACCTCGAAGGCTGCGTTCTTTCGGCTCGTGAAGCCCGGCGGCTCGCCGGGGAACTCGGGCTCAATCTCGAAGCCGGGAAATCGCTGTTTTTTGAGGGCGCGGCACAGAAGCGCGCCGGGCGGAAGGACCAGGCGCAACCGTTGCTCATGGAGGCCACGCGGCGCTTTGCCTCCGAGACCAACAGCGTGTGGACGGCCATTCTTCGTTTGCAAACCGTGCTGCTTTCCGAAAGTGAAATGGGACGCGAGATGCTTGCCGAGGCTATGGCAGCACGGCGGATCCTGTACAACTCCGGTCTTCCTCACTACGAAGCCTTTGCGGACATCGTGATCGCGCGGCTGGAGCGCGGGTGCGGCGACGATGCCGGAGCCATGGAGTCTCTCGATCGGGCCGTCCGTTGCGCCGACCGCAGCAACTCCGCGTGGATGCAGTTTCACGCCTACTATCAACTCGGACTTTCACTTCTCGAGAGAGATGGAGCCACGGCACGCGCGCTGCTCTACAAAGCCGAGTCGAAGCTGGATTCGCTGTGGCAGCGGCTCGAACACGACGAACTCAAACTTGCGTTTCTCGGCGATCGCGACAATGTCTACACGCACCTTGTTGCTCACGCCGCCGAAGAGCGGCCGGGGCGTGCCTTCATTCTGTCCGAGAAGGCACGGTCTCGAGTTCTGAGAGAAACGCTCATTCAGGAAGGATTCGATCTTTCGCTGGACTCCATCCAAAGCGCTCTCCCGGCGAATGAAACGCTGCTGGAGTACTTCGTCGCTGGAGACGATGTGCTTGTCTTTGCTGTAAACCACGACTCCATTCTGTCCGTGAGCCTTGGCTCGTCGGCAACGCTCAGTGACGAGTGGAGTCATCTCGAACGGCATCTGGAAAGCTGCAGCGTGAAATGGGAACATCTGGCGTCCGTGCGCGATCAGCTGGAAGCGACGGCGAAGCGGCACCTCGGCTCACTGTACCGCCGGCTGATCGCGCCGGTCGAGTCCGAAATCCGGTCGACGGTCGTCATTGTGCCTCACGGATTTCTGCACGGTGTTCCGTTCCACGCGCTCTACGACGGCCGGTATTTTCTGGCGGAGCGCCATCATGTGGCGTACAGCCCGAGTGCGGCTTTGTATTGCGCGCCCGTCGCACGATCGGATTATGGGTCGCCGCTTTTCGTGGCGTTCAGCCGCGATCCGAAGACTGCGTCCACCGTCCTCGAAATCGAAGCCGTCGCGCTGGGTTTTCGCGGCGCAGAGATTCTGGTCAACCCTTCGGCGGCGGACCTTCGGAAGGCATTCGATCATCCGAGGGAATTGATTCATATCGCCGGCCACGCGGGAGTGGATTCCGTTGGTGGTAAATTGTCATGGATTGAAACACCCGAGGGACGTCTGGGCAGCCGCGATCTTCAGGATATGCAGATTCAGGCGCGCACCGTCGTTGTGACCGGCTGTCAAACAGCCCGCAGGCACATCAGTTCAGGGGATGAATGGCTGGGATTGATGCGGGCATTGTATATGTCGGGAGCAAGCGCGATTGTTTCGGCCTTTTGGGACGTGCGCGCCGATTGCGCTGAACGTTTCGCAATCGAGTTTTACGCACACTTTGATGGAAGCAACGCCTGCGAGGCCGTGCGGCTGGCATCGGCCGCGATTCGAGAACAACAAAGCCATCCTTACTTTTGGGCAGGTTTCGGCAGCTTTGTACGGAGGAGTCCCCAAGATGTCTCGAATTGAAGTCGTCGGGTTACTGTTGTTCGATTCGTGGATCAATCAACGTCCGGATCTGCGCGACGCCGCGGCCGCGGAGAACCGTCACCTCATCTACGAAGGCGAAGGCGTTTTTCTGGACCTGCTGATCCGAAGGATGGCTTCAGACCACTCCCTGCGCATCAGCGGCCAGATCCTCCGGGGCCTCCGTGAAATGGAATCCTTTGAAGACGTGTCGCACCTTGTCGTCGCCATGGAAAATGACGACAGCCGTTTCGTTCTGCGGACGAACAACCTCGGAGAATTCATTTTCACCAACATTCCTGACGCCGTCTGGAATCTGACGATCGGGTTCCATGAACGGCCGTTCGTCGTGCGTGGCTTGTCTGCTCTGGCAGCGCGCCGTCATCCGTACTGAAAATCACCGTCATAAGGAGACGATCGCTTGAAAACACGTGTTCTCAGTGTGCTGGCTCTGCTGACGTTTTGGATAAGCGTCTCGGACGCGCAACAGACCCAACCGCAAATCATCGTCACGACGAAGGCTGGTCCATCGATCCTGGATATCACTCGCGGCAGCGGAACGCACGTTGCCCGGCAGGTTCCTGGGGAGCCTGTCTATTTGTTGCAGGTCGATTCGGGCACAGCCACAGCGGCGGTGCAGAAGCTCACACAAAACCCAGGGGTCGCGATCGCGGAACTCAATCGATCGCTCAAGCTGGAGTCCGGTCCGAACCCGACAACGCCGTCCGATGCGCAGGTGGTTCAGTCGATGGCGGCGTTGCTTGACGGGACGACCATCACGAACTTCTACGGAACCGACGTGCTCCGGGCATACGTGGATCAGACCGCGCTACAGATCATCGGCGCTGCGAAGACACGCAGCTTCAGTACAGGCACGGGAACGCGCATCGCGTTCATTGATACCGGAGTCGACGCGGATCATCCCGCTCTCCGGCCGTGGTTGGATCCGGGCATTGATCTGGTCGGCAGCGGCTCGATATCTGAATTTGACGGCATCTCGCTGGACCTGAGCGCGTGGGTTCGTGGAAACACGACTTCAATGGTGGACACTCGACTTTCGTTCTTGCTGAAACAGTCGATGGCAGCGCTGTTGGATGATGGTTCGGGTCAGACCACCCCTCCGGGTTTCCCGCCGGCGTTCGGTCACGGCACCCTCGTTGCGGGCGTGCTTCATGTCGTCGCTCCAATGGCGCGAATCGTCCCCATCCGCGCGTTTGATGCGTACGGAAACACCACCATCTTCAGGCTAGCCGAGGCGATCTATCGCGGAACAGATCTTGGGGTGAACGTGTTGAACTTGAGTTTCTCAACGACCGAAGTATCGAAGACGCTTCAGAATTCGGTCATCTACGCCCAGAGCAAAGGCGTCGCGCTCGTGGCTTCGGTCGGGAATGAGAGCCGGGATGCATCCGGAATTTATCCGGCGTCGTACCCTTTGGTATGCGCCGTTGCCGCTACGGACTTCAACGACCGTCTGGCGGCTTTTTCAAACTACGGCTCCATCGTTTCAGTTTCGGCTCCCGGCTCTTATGTCGTCTCGACGGTGCCGGGCGGCCGTTACGCGATGGCATGGGGAACATCGTTCAGTGCTCCGGTCGTCAGCGCTTCCGTAGCGCTTGTGGCATCGATCAAACCTCGTTCGATTGGAAGTCAGAACGTGGCATCTGTGGTAAACACCGCCGTCCCAATCGACAACATAAACCCCGAACACGTTCGGCAGTTGGGGCGCGGCCGCGTATACCTGCCCAACGTGTTTTCGTCCACCCAATGAAAGTAACGTCACGGAGCCCATCACGGCAGGCTCCGTGACGCTAGTCTTAATCTGCGGCGGAGGATTCGGTTTTCAGATTGAGCTTCGCCGCGATACGACGTCCATACGACGGATCGGCCTTCGTGAAGTGCTGGATCTGACGCCGCTGGATTTCCGGATTAATGCCCGACATGTGGCCCGCGATGTTGTTGATCAGCCGCGTGCGTTCTTCCTCACTGAGGACACGATAGAGCAGGCCGGCCTGCTCGAAATCGTCGGCGCGGTTGACCTGTGGATACTCGGTCCGCGCCGCACTTCCATGAATCGCGATCGGCGACTCGCGGTGTCCCGGATGCACCGAGGGACCGCCGCCGCTGTTGGGCGAATAATTCGGCCGGCTGCCGCCGTTGGCGTCCACACGCATCGAGCCGTCTCTTTGATAATTGGCAATCTTTCCGGAGTAGGGACAATTGACGGGTAGCAACGCATAGTTTGGTCCCAGCCGATGACGCTGCGTGTCGGGATATGAAAAAAGTCTTCCCTGCAGCAGTTTGTCCGGCGACGGTTCGATGCCCGGTACAAAGTTCGCGGGACTGAACGCGGCCTGCTCGATATCCGCGAAAAAATTCTCCGGATTCCGGTCGAGGACGAGACGTCCGATGGGGATGAGCGGATAGTCTTTGTACCGCCAAACCTTCGTCACATCGAAGGGATCGTAACGGTAAGTGTCCGCATCTTCGAGCGGCATGATCTGCACGTACGCTTTCCACGCCGCGTTGCCGCCACGTTGGATGTGCTGTAACAGATCACGCGTCGTGTAGTCAGGATCCTTCGCTCCAATCGCGGCAGCCTCTTCGGACGTGAGGTTTTCGATTCCGGCCTCCGTCTTGAAATGGTATTTCACCCAGCACGCTTTGCCGCCGGCGTTGACCCATTTGAATGTATGACTGCCGAAGCCGTGCATATGCCGATAGCTTTTCGGGATGCCGCGGTCGGAAAACAACACCGTCACCATGTGCGTGGATTCGGGAGAATGCGAGAAGAAATCCCAAAATACTTCCGGATCCTTGAGATTGGATTGCGGATTCCGCTTGTGCGTGTGCACCATGTCTGGGAACTTGAAAGGATCGCGGATGAAAAAAATGGGTGTGTTGTTGCCCACGAGGTCGTAGTTTCCTTCCTCCGTGTAGAACTTGATCGCGAAGCCGCGCGGGTCGCGGTCAACATCGGAAGAGCCCTTTTCTCCGCCGACGGTAGAAAACCGGACCAACACTTTCGTCTTGCGGCCCACCGCGCCGAACAGATGAGCCTTCGTGTATGGAGACATGTTGGCGGCGGATTCGAAGAAGCCGAATGCACCGGCGCCTTTGGCGTGCACCACACGCTCGGGGATCCGTTCTCGATCGAAATGCGCCAGTTTCTCGATCAGAAAGTAGTCCTGCAGCAGGACGGGGCCGCGCTCGCCCGCCGTCAGCGAATGCTCGTTGTCGGCAAGCGGCGCGCCGAAATTGTTTGTCAGTTGATTCTTGTCAGTCATCGAACCTCCTGACAAGAATCGTGCCCTGTTGCCGGCGGCCAATCCATTCGATTATTCCGATTGGATTGATAAGTTGATCCTATCAACCGCGATCGCGACGGACGCCCATGATCGTGATGTCGTCCGCTCGCGGGCTGCTTCGGCGGAAGTCGGAAACATCCGACAGACACCTTGCGACGACTTTATCGGGCGGCAACGAGCGGGACATCGACGCGACCTCCATCAAGCGCGGCATTCCGTACTCCTGGTCACTGCCGTTCACTGTTTCGGGAACGCCGTCCGTATACAAAAGCAGAGTATCGCCGTCGTTCAGATTCAGTTTCTCCACCGTGAATTTCTGATTCGGGAACATACCCAGCGGAAGGCCTGTCGCGGATATCGATTGAATTCGGCCCTCAAAGCTGAACAAGGCCGGCGGATGACCGGCGTTGCACAGGGAAACCTCGCCGTCCTTCGATGCGCGTCCGCAGATCAGCGTCGCGTACTGCCCCGGTAGTGTGCTTTCCCCGAAGAGACGGCTTGCCCGTTCGGTCAATCGATCGACACCGAGACCGAGAGGAATGAGACTTCGAAAGACGGCGTGGAGCTTCGACATGAGCATCGAGGCCGCCACTCCTTTACCGGACACGTCTCCGAGCGCGAAGAACAGGTCCGAGCCCTCGGTTTGAATGATATCGACATAATCGCCGCTGACGGGGCCGGCCGGTTCGTAACAATAGTCGAAATGCCAGCCCGCGAACCGGAGATTGCGCTGAGGCAGGAGTCCGCGTTGGATTTGAGACGCAAGGTTGAGGTCATCTTCGAGGGCCTGACGCTCTCGCGCATTGAGATGATCGATGCAGAAACGTTCGAGCGGATTTGCAATAAGCCGATCCGCTTCGACCGGATCGTGGCAAACCTCGCATATGCCGTAAGTGCCGGACTCGAACCGTTCGAGCGCCGCGTCGACCTCCTGCAGCAACGCCGTTAGCTGGGGATCCGGACCGGCGGACGTTATGGCGCTTTCGACACGCTCCCGGCGTTGGATCAGTTGTTCGCGCATCACAAGATCGAGGTCAATACTCAAAGCAGCCTCCTTTCGAATCCAAAGAAGGATTGTGTGGCTGAAGGTTGAAGTTGAATCTCACTATTATCGCGCGGTTTTCGGGACAGATCAGGTCCGCGAAAAGGGCCGTCCGAAGCCGATCAGGTCGCATTTCCTCGATTGTCGCTGCCGGTATCGATGGTTTCGTGACGCCGCTTTTCAGAACAGCGATTCAAAACCCGGAAATGAAATCGCATTTGCAATTCGCGCTCGACATATAATATTTGCCTACCAACCGGCCTTCCGCGACCGGTTCACCCAGCCCAGCACTTGAACGGAGTCAAACGCAAGCCGGTGGGGATTGCTTAAGCAACGAGTGCAGGTGGTGAATGGAGCAATTTTTGTCCGACTTTGAGGCGCCGTTTCGAGCGATCGCTGACGCCGCCTCAGACGGCATCATTACAATCGACTCGAGCAGTACGATCACGTTTGTCAATTCATCCGTCGAGCGCATCTTTGGCTATTCGTCCGCCGAACTCTTAGGAAAATCACTGACTATGCTCATGCCGGATTACCTCCAGCGAGTGCATCTCACCGGCATGAAACGCTATCTCGAGACGGGAGAGCGGCATATGCATTGGGGCGGGACGCAGCTTCCAGGACTCTGCAAAGACGGGACCACCATAACTCTCGAAGTATCTTTTGGGGAATTCGTCCAAAACTCTCAACGCGGGTTCACGGGTATTGTGCGGGATGTCACCGAAAGAAAACGCGATGAGCGCCTGCAGGCGGCGCATTTCGCGGCATCGGAGATACTCGCCAAGAATCTTTCATCCGAGGACGTGTTGCAGGAAGCGCTGAAGGCGCTGTGTCAGGCACTGGGATGGATTGCCGCTATTGTTTGGAACGTCGACCGGGTCGCGAACGTGCTGCGATACGGCAGCGGCTGGTGCGCCGTTGACGGACTGCGGCCTTTTCTGAACTCGAATCAGAAGGTTCAGGTTCGTCCGTCCGTCGGGCTGCCGGGGCACGTCTGGTCCGCCAAAGAACCGCGGTGGGTTTTTGAACTCGAGAATGAATCGGATTTGGCGGAACGATGGGAGCACGCGTCGCATTTGGCGTCGGCTGTAGCCTTCCCCGTCGCAACGGGCGGTGAGGTCATTGCCATCATGGAATTCTTCAGCACGCTGCCCGAGTCGCCGGACCGGGAACTGCTTGAGACATTTCAAACCGTCGGCAATCAAGTCGGTCAGTATATCGAGCGTCGAAACGCCGAACAGGCGCTCAAGCGTAGTCAGGAGGAGTTGCAACGCCTCGTCGTCAGCGAACAGGATGCACGGCGGCAGGCGGAAGAAGCGAATCACGCCAAAGATGAATTCCTCGCGCTTCTTTCTCATGAACTCCGAACGCCGCTGACCAGCGTGCATGGCTGGGTGCAATTGCTGCTGGAAGACGGACAAGGCGATCCTGACGTTCTGTCCAAGGCCCTGGAGGTGATCGACCGCAACGTGCGGCTTCAAGTGCGGCTCATCGACGACCTGCTGAACCTGTCTCAAATCATTACTGGAAAGCTTCGCATTAACCGCGAACTCATCGATCCGGTTCAGGTCGTTGAGAACGCGGTGGAGTCTGTCCGCGGTTCCGCGGACGCCAAGGAAATCTCGTTGCTGTTGCAAGTCGGCAATTCGGGCCTCATTTCCGCGGATGCGGACCGGTTGCAGCAGGCGATCTGGAATATTCTGACGAACGCGGTGAAGTTTACGCCTCCTCTCGGATCGGTCTACGTCAATGTGGACATTGTCGGAGACGACGTAAGAATTCTCGTCAGGGATACCGGTATGGGCATTTCCGAGGAATTCCTTCCGCACGTTTTCCAGCTATTTACCCAGGCCAATTGTTCGAACACGCGTCAGCACGGCGGACTCGGCTTGGGACTGGCTCTCGTTCGCGAGCTTGTTGAAATGCACGGCGGGAACGTTTCAGCGCACAGCGACGGCCCGGGCCAGGGAAGTACTTTCACGATAGGGATACCGATCGCACAGCCGATGGCAAGAACTCAGGAACGCCGGTCCTGACCGGTCAACCCGCCTTGCCAAGCCGGCTTGCCGCGACGGCAATAATGGCGCTGATCAGTTTTTCCGCCTCGACCGGTTTCGAAAGATGCATTTCGAATCCCGCATCCAGCGCCAGTTTGCGATCCTCTTCCCGGGCATAAGCCGATAACGCAATCGCAGGTACGGCACTCCTGTTTTCCGCATGCTCGACTGCCCGCCATTCTGCGAGAAGGCCGTAACCGTTCTTTTCGGGCATCGCAATGTCGCAGATCAGGACGTCCGGCGACGGGTTCGTCTGAAGCGCTCGCAATGCGGAGTCCGACGATGCCGCGATCGCAACATCCGCGCCTTCCTGACGAAGTACGAGTGCCAGAAGCTCTCGAACATCCGTTTCGTCATCGACTACCAGCAGCCTCAGGCCTTTCAGACTCGAAACCGCTTTCGTGATCCGCTTTGATCGCCTGGCCCGAGGCCTGAGCTCTGTGGTCTTTGCTGGCATCGTTACGGTGAACGTTGCGCCGCGGCCCTTTCCTGCGCTCTCAACGATCACATTCCCGCCGTGCAACTCGACAATGTAGCGTACGATCGCGAGGCCGACTCCCAGCCCGCCGTGTGACCGGACGTTCGTGCTGTCCGCCTGACTGAAGCGTTCGAACACATGCGGCAGAAACTCCGGTTCGATGCCTTCACCGTTATCACGCACGACGATTCGAGCCACGGTTCCCACCCGCTCGGATGTAATGGCGATCAAGCCGCCACTCGGAGTGAACTTGATGGCGTTCGAGAGCAGGTTCCAGAAAACCTGCTGCATTCGATCCGGATCGATCGCGAGATGGATCGGTAACCGATGCGCATCGAATTCGATCCTCACGCCCTTCGCGTCCGCCGCGGGCTGAACCGCGTCGACGGCGGCTTGAATTACCGGCTGCAATTGGGCGACTTGTATCCGCACCTGCATCTTGCCTGTGACGATGCGCGAAAGGTCCAGCAGATCCTCGATCAACTTCAACTGCGATCGCGCGTTCTGTTCCACGACGTCGAGGCCCCGGTTCAACGTGGCGGGATCGGCTCCGTGAGTCCGCAACAACTGCGTCCAGCCGAGTATCGGTGTCAGCGGCGTTCGCAATTCATGCGACAGTGTCGCGATGAACTCGTCCTTCACTCGATTTGAGGATTCGGCCTGCTTTCTCGCCGTATGTTCCAGCCGCAGCAGCTGCTCGCGCTCGCGTTCGGCCTGCTTTAACCTGGTGACGTCTGTCATCGCAGCGATCAGCCGCATCGCCTTGCCCAACTCGTTGTATTCGATGTAAGCGCGGTCGTTGACGATGGCGTAAGACCCGTTGGCGCAACGGAACTGGTATTCATCGGACCAGAATCGGCCTCCGCCCTCAATGACTGCATTGAATCCGGAAACGACGCGCTCTCTGTCATCGGGATGGATTTGATCGAACCGCCACGTGACATCGGTACCGACCTGCTCGGCCGCGTATCCGAACAGCGTGCGGATGCCTTCATTCCACTGCACGGCGCCGGACGTCAGGTCCCAATCCCAGATCGCATCGTTCGTGGCTCGCGCGGCTAGCCGGTATCGCTCCTCACTCGTGCGCAGAGCGGCGGCAGCCTTTTGACGGTCGGTAATGTCCACGGAGACTCCGGTGATGTACGCGGGACGGCCGTCTCCGCCCTGAAATACTTTGGCTTTCAAGGCGAGCCAGCGGACGGTGTTGTCCGGCTGACGCACACGGAATTCGAAATCCAGATCCTGCCGCTCGCGCAGCCCTTCGTCGACGGCATTGTGCACGGCGGTTTGATCGTCGGGGTGAACGCGCCGCATGAAGTCGGTCCAGCTGTAGGGCGCGCCATCCCAGATCAAATTGCCGGTAACAAGGTTCCAATGCCAGGATGCCATTCTTGCGGCCGAAAGCGCGATTTGCAGTCGTACTTCCTTGTCGCGCAGCGTTTCTTCCGCGTGTTGTCGTGCCGTGATATCCATCGAAACACCACGTAGTCCGACAATCTCACGCTTTTCGTCGAGAAGGACTGCGGCGTGCGTTTCCACCCAGACTTCGCGGCCGTCCTTCGCCATCCATCGGAATTTCGTACCGCCGGTCCCGGTCTGGAAAACAAGAGCGATCTCACGGTCGACGGTGCTGCGATCGTCAGGATGGATAACGTTCATCCAGAAGTTGAGTGTGTCCATCCACTCCGAAACGGGGTAACCCAGCATCGTTTCGACGTAATCGCTGATAAAGCTCAGTTTCAAAGAACTGTCGGGTGTTCCGCGCATCTCCCAAACAACACCGGGCATCTGCGAAATCAATTCCTTGAGCTTCGTTTGATACTGCGCGAGTTGCGCGTTCAGCTGCTCCTGATTCTCCTTGGATAGACGTAGTTCTTCGGCGATCGCATCCGCAGCGGCTACTGCGCCCGTCGCCGATTTCACGCTCAAGAACAGCGCAATGCCGATGGCGGAACCGATAGACAAAACAAGGAGCCGTGTGATCTCCGCCGGAAACGCACCGGGATTTACAGCCGCGATCATCGTGGCGAGCAGCGAAACCGCAAGCACAAGGTACGGCATGGTCTTCGGCCGACGTGTTCTGAACATGAGATAAAAACCCAATAATTCAGCCTAGCACAAAGAAGGTGCCCCCCGTCGAACGCGGTCTGGACGGGCTGTCATCTGCGATTTCCGATTCCCGAGGCGATAGATCGATCTACAGAATTCACGCGAACCGGTGTACGGCGTCGTTTGGCCGCTTTCCGGTCTCGAGGAACGTCTGCATCCGCACCAGGTCGTGATCCATGTCCTGCTTCGTTTTTTGAGTATCGACCGCTCGATGTCCCGCGCTGATTCCCAAAAGCCGTTTGAATCCCATGTTGGTCACGGCCCGTGCGACCAGGGCCAGTCCGACCGCGCGTGGAATGGCGCCCCGCCGGGTACCGGTTGTCGCGCCTGCGGCCGCGAGGGATGCGCCGATCGCACCGACGAGAATGCGGGTTGCCGGAGACCAGTGTGTTTGAAAAATGTCGAGCTGACGCGTGCGGCGCGCCTGAGTCGTCGTGCCGCCCGGGATCTGATACGGCTCCATCCGGTTGACGATGCCGCAGACGCCCTTCACGGATTTCACGGCCTTGAGAACCGCTCGCCGTTCGCTGTCGACAACGGGGCCCTGCAAGGTGACGCGTCCTTCCTTGACCGTCACCTGAACGTTGGGATGTGACGAAACGCGGCCGACTTCCGTGCGAATACGATCCTCGAGAATCTCATCCGGCACGATTTCATTATTGAAAAGCGCCTTTGTTTCTTCTGCGATGCCCTTCAGACGATGTGCGGTATCTCTGCTCGCGATATCAACAACTCTTCCGAAGACCCTGGCACCATGCGCTGCTGTGTTCCTTGCCAACGCCCGGCGCCGCTTCCCCGAGGTCGGGTCCGCGAAATAGATCAGACCTGCGCCGAGTGCCGCTCCACCCAAGAAAGCGACTGTTGTTTTCACGATAGACCTCCGCACTAAATCTTATGGCGCGAGGCGCTCGACCGTCCACCTGCCGTTGCCTTGCTTTCGATATTGCACACGATCGTGAAGACGATTCTGCCGGTGATGCCAGAACTCGACAGCATCCGGAATCAAGCGGTAGCCGCCCCATGTTTTCGGCAACGGTACGGGCTGGCCGTCGAGTGTTTTTTTGAGGTCTGTGAAACGTTGAAGCAGATGTTTTCGCGAGATGATCGCGTGAGATTGATTCGAGGCGGCAGCAGCGATTTGGGACAATCGCGGACGTGAGTGGAAATATGCCTCGGATTCTGCCGCACTGATTTGTTCCACACGGCCTTCGATGCGAATCTGACGATGCAGGTACGGCCAGTACAGAACGAGGGCCGCGCGCGGATTCTCGGCGAGCTGCCTGCCTTTGCGTGAGCCGTAATTCGTAAAGAAGGTGAAGCCTTCGCTTCCGAATTTCTTCAAAAGCACGATGCGGGCTGTGACGTGACCTCGCTTGTCGGTTGTCGCGAGAGTCATCGCTGTCGGATCAAACCAGTCTCCGGGGCGGCGTGCGACTGCTGTTCGTAACCATTGTGAGAATTGACGGAACGGACCCGCGGCCGGCATCTATCGCTTCGCCATCGTTTCGAGGACGGCGCCGGCTTCGTGGATCGCTTCGAGAGAGCGCATTCCATCCTCGGGTTCTACGTTGACGGCTCGCGTCGCGTCGACAACGACGTGTACCTCGAATCCATTTCTCAGCGCATCGAGCGCTGTTTCGCGGACGCAGTAATCCTGCGTCAAACCGCCGATCCACAGCCGTCGAATGCCGTGCTCTCTCAGCTGGTGTGTGAGATCCGTTCCGCCGAATGCGGAGTAGCTTTCCTTATTCGGCTCGTCTGCCTTGCTGATGATCTGCGCATTTGCGGGTAACTTGAGATCGGGATGAAACTCCGCACCCGCTGTGTTCTGGATGCAGTGAGGCGGCCACGGACCGCCGCGATCTTTGAAACTGATGTGGTTTGGTGGATGCCAGTCACGAGAAGCATACACGGGAACACGAACCCGTTTCGCTGCTGCGATCCATTCATTCAATATCGGCACGACTTTGTCGCCGTCATGAACCGCAAGCGCACCGCCGGGACAAAAATCGTTTTGCACGTCGACGACGAGTAATGCGTCGGCTGTCGGGTCGCCGGGCCACTTCATACGCTCAGTTTAATCCATTATGCCTCAAACAACCTGCGCTGCCGCGTGCGCGGCAGCGCAGGTTGTTTGGCTACATTGTCTTTTCGGTCTCGACAACGCCTTCCGGCTTGTCTTCCGGGGTCAACCCCTCTTCAAACTTCTTCACAAGGTTTGAAGTCAACCGTTCCAGGTCTTCCATATCCTTCGTGTTCCCTCCAACACCAAGGCCGGACTTTTCGGCCAGCAATAGCGTGAGGAACTGGCTAAAGATGTTGTACGAGCTCAGATCGGCCTTTCCGTCGCCGGGTCCACCGCCCATCACCAGCAGTCGCTCCGGAACGATCGGCTGTGCGCTTTGCGCGAAATGACCGGTCGCCAGGTTCAACGCGAACAACCGGGGATCTCCGTAGGCGCGGATCTTCTGCAGCGACACCGCCGCTTCGGCGAGACCCGTTTGCGCAATCCTGGCGGCTTCGCCCTTTCCCAGCAGTTCTTTTGCGCGCGACTCACCGAAGGCTCGAGCGATGTCGCGGCGGGAAAGGCGCTGGGCTTCATTAAGCTGCGCCTCTCCGCGGTTGGCCGCCACTTCGATGTCGATCTTCGTCTGCGTCAACTCCGATTGTTTTTCCGCAGCAGCTTTCGCGTCGTTGAGATCTTTCAAGTGGACTGCGGCCTCTTTCTGTTTCGAAAACGTCGCAAGCTGTTCTTCGGCCAACCGGCGCATGCGCAGTTGATCAAACAGACGCTCGATAGGATCTTCGCCGGCTTCCGTGACGGTGGACTCCGGCCTCCCGATCAGCACGGCGATGCAGTTGATGTCGAACTCCTTGAACCTTCGTCCCAATTCTTCGGTCGCCCGGCGTTGAATCTCTTCGCGATGGGTTAACAGGTCGAGCATGTTCGACGATTGCGCCACATCGCGGAAATACGATGTGAGAATCGGGTCCAGCGTTTGCGTAATCAAACGTCGAACGTCGCCGAAGCGCTGAACCACACTGGGCGCTTTTTCGTAGTCGATGTGCAGCACGAGCGACAACGGCAACACCGGCTCGTATCCATCGGCCGTGATCAGTTCGATGCTGACAAGGTCCTTGTCGTACTGGTGCGCTTCCGCCTGGCCCGTGATCCAACGGAGCACGAAGTTCACGGTCGGCACGAGTTCGACTTTCACGGCGTACGGATTCACCGGATATTTTCCCGGAGGCAGCGCATTCTTCCACACACCGCGCTGGCCGGGCTCGACCTGCTCGCCGTAGCGAAAACCTTTGCCGGTAACGTCTTCACCTTTGCCGCCGTAGTACGACACCACCACTCCGACATATCCGATCGGAATAAGCGTCTTCGGCCGCGCTTCAACAGTCGCGAACCAGCGATTGATGAAGAACGTTCCATCGGTCAGCACCTGGAGCTGCTTGCCGCGACGGCCTCCGAGTCTCAGAAACACTTCGGGATCCTGAAAGTAGTTGTGGTCGCTGCCGGGTGCCTTCACTTCGGGAGCGATGATCTCGCCCGATTCGATTGGAACGCCGTCATGCACCGTCACCACGCCAATCGTATCGATCGGAGTCATCGTGAGATCCGCGCCGCCAACCGCCGGTTGCGTGGCAGGTGCGACGGCCTGTCCGCCATGTCCGACGATCACAGGTTCGAAGCCGTTGATCGACTTCAGTTGCTTCTGCCAGTCGCCGTATTTGTCATCGCCGTTTTCGCGGATCGGACCGTTGTAGACGCGATCTTCAGTGATCACGACAAACAGCGCCGAGTTGATCGCAAACACGCCTTCCCGCAAGATCGCTCGCTGCCGTCCTCGCTGGCCGCCGCTTTTAAGAAAGGCGACGGCGTCCTGAAAGTGATTGCAGTTCACGACCTGGCCGAGCGTCTGCGTCGGCGGAAGGGGGCCGCCGTCGCGAGCGTACACGTAGCCGATCTTGCTCTCGGAAACCACGACCAGCGGCTCTTTGTGTATCCGGTATTGCCACGGAAAGAGCCACTTGTGCAAGCCACCGCGAAGCAGTTCGGCCTGATAGCCGGCCTCACCCTCGGCAGCCACAATGCGTCCCTCCGTCAAAGAGCCGCGGGGCGACCAGATCTTCTCGACGATTCCGACTTTGTTATGCGGGATGTAGCGAACACCCGCAAGCCACGGAATCATTATCAGCGCCACCAGAACAATCGAAGTCCAAAAAAGCAGTGTGATGATCATACTCGCAGCCCTCCAACTGCCGTTGATGCATCAACAGGGTAGCGGGTGAAGCGGATCACGGGAGCGGAGATGCTCACGATTGCCCGGGAAGAGTCACCGGAATGGAAGTGTTGGTCATGTTCTTCCGCTGAGGCCGGCGAGGTTAGCTGACGGGCTCGGGCTCGGAAGTCGCCCTACTCCAAATAGCATCCATTCGGAGATTCGCCCCGCAGCACGCGCTGGCGTGCTGTGTTGGGTCCCCCGCATCCGGCGTCCATTACGCCGGATTTAGGCCTTTTCCTGCTGTGTCGTTATGCCATATTTAGTCATCCGACAACATGCCATTATACGCTCGTGACGGGAACAGTCAAAACCGTGCTCGCTTCAGTGAGCTTAGCGATGGGCGGGATCTTCATTACCGTTCGAGCAGAGGTTCGATGGCGCGCAGGACATTCTGTGTCACGATGACGTATCCCTTCGCGGTGGGATGAATCATGTCTTCCTGATTCAAGTCCATCTTGCCGGCGACGCCTTCCAGGAAAAACGGAATCAGGTGAGTCCTGTGGCTCTTTGCAAGATTCGAATACATGGCCTCGAAACCGTGGATGTAATCGGGGCCGTAGTTGAGCGGCAGTGTCATGCCGGCCAGGACCACCAATGCACCCGCGGACTGGCATTTCACGACCATCTGCTCGAGGTTGTTTTCGGCATCGCGAATCGGAACCCCGCGGAGACCGTCGTTTCCGCCCAGCTCTAAAATGACGATGGCGGGATGGACGTCAAGCGCTGCGTCGATACGCGACAATCCTCCGCTGGTCGTGTCTCCGCTGATGCCCGCATTGACAACGTGGTATTTGTACCCGCGGCGGTCGAGTTCGTTCTGCAGCTGTGAAGGATAAGAGTCGATCAATTCCACACCATGTCCCGCTGTCAGACTGTCGCCGAACGCGAGAATGACGGGCCGCGGATCGGGTGAAGCCGCTGGAGCATCCTGACGATTCCCGGAGGCGCCCGCAGGCCGCGGATCACGGCTGCACGACATGAGCACCACCGGCAAAAGGATCACGAACAGCGTGTACCGCAACATTCATGTAGGATAACAATCGTTGTGATTTCGGTGAAGAACCTCATCAAGACTATCGAAACGCCCACGCATCGCGTCGAGATTCTACGCGGCATCAGTTTTGAAATTCCAGAATCTCAGGTCGTCTCGATCACCGGGCCGTCGGGCAGCGGGAAATCCACGCTGCTGGGGCTGCTTGCCGGCTTGGACTGGCCGACGTCGGGATCCATTGAGCTGGATGGCACGGACATCACACGCCTCAGCGAAGATCAATTGGCCGTGTTGCGCGGCAGAAAGATCGGCTTTGTATTTCAGGCATACCAGCTGATTCCAACGTTGACCGCGCTGGAAAACGTGCTGCTGCCCTCGGAACTGTCGGGCAATGGCCACGCGCGGCAAATTGAGCGCGCGGAGTATTTGCTCGAGAGTGTCGGGCTCGGTGATCGCGCCGATCACTATCCGGCTCAACTTTCCGGCGGCGAACAGCAGCGCGCCGGCATTGCGCGGGCGTTCATGATGCAGCCGTCGATTCTGCTCGCGGACGAGCCGACGGGCAATCTCGACAGCGCGAACGGCGATCACGTTCTCCGGTTGATGCTGAAGCTGAACCGCGAGCAGGGAACAACGCTGATCCTGGTGACTCACGATCACAACCTCACCGAACATGCGGACCGGCGCATTGCCTTGCGCGACGGCGTCATCGTCAGCGACGAGGTGCTATGAAGTTCGCGCTCCGCATGGCTCTCATCGACGCCAAGGCCAGCCGCAGCAGGCTCGTGTTTGTCATTCTTGCCGTTGCCGCGGGGGTCGCGGCCCTGACAGGCGTCAAGGGCTTCAGCGAATCCACGAAATACACGTTGATGAAGGAAGCACGAACGCTGATGGGCGCGGACCTCATGATTCGCCTCAATGCGATTCCCACCGAAAAGGAAGAGCAGGTTCTCGAATCCCTTCATGCGCGAGGGATCGAGTCGACACGTGTCACGGAGACCGTTTCCATGGCCTCTGCCGGGCCGCAGACCACGCCGGTCCTGTCGTCGATCAAAGCGGCCGATTTTGCGAAGTATCCGTTCTATGGGGTACTCGAATTCGATCCGCCGAATCCTGCCTTGTCCGCCGATACCGTCGTCGTGTCCGACGATTTCCTGCTCCGGATGGGTGTGCATCCCGGCGATTCAATCAAGATCGGCGAACACGAATTCCGCATCGTGGGCATCTCGAAGAAAGAACCCGATCGGATGACCACCGGATTCACGCTGGGTCCGCGAGTGTTGATGACGCGTGAAGGTTACGAGTGGACAGGACTGAATGTTTTCGGCAGCCGCGCCACGCAGCGGATCCTGCTGCGTCTGCCGCGCGATGCGGACGTCGAACAGATTCGCGCCGAGCTAGGCGACGTGTTCGGCCGCCGCGGCCGCATCATCGATTACACCGAAGCCAATCCGACGCTGTCGCGGAACATGGATCGCGCCGGCTCTTTCCTGGCGATGGTCAGTTTGATTGCGTTGATTGTCGGCGGCGTTGGGGTGGCGACATCCATCGAAAGTCACATTCAGCAGCGCATGGACCACATCGCGATCATGAAATGCCTCGGCGGGCGGTCGCGGCGAGTGATGCAAGTGTACGCGGCGCAGTCCGTCATGCTGGGCCTGGCCGGCAGTCTGCTCGGTGTAATCGTGGGTTTCGCCGCACAGGCGGTTTTCCCACGCTTCCTTGCGGGCTATTTCGACGTCAACATCGAGCTTGTGCTGTCGTGGAAACCTATCCTGCAGGGTATTTCAGTAGGCCTGCTCACCTCGCTTCTGTTTACGGTTCCGCCGCTTCTGTCGATTTCGAAAATCAAGCCGGCACTCATTTTTCGCAGAAACATGGCCGAACACGATACAACGGCCGTGCAGCATCCGCTGGAACAGTTGCCGAGATTCTTGTCCATACTTCTCATTGCTCTCGGCATTTGGTTCATCGCTATTTGGATGAGCGGCTCGATGCGAATCGGAACCTACTTTGCAGGCGGCCTGATCGTGAGCCTGATCATCCTTGCGGGAATCGCGAAAGGCGCTCTCACAGCGTTGAAACGCGCCATGCTTCGGCTTTCGTCTCGGCTTTCGCCCGTCATGCGGCAGGGTATCGCGAATCTTTATCGTCCGGGCACTCATGTCACCGCTGTCCTCGTGGCCCTGGGAGTCGGCGTGATGTTCACGCTGACGATCCAGCTGCTGCAGGATTCACTGCTCGATCAACTCCGCATCAGCGCGCCGCCCGACAGTCCGAACGTTTTTCTGATTAACGTGACTGGAGTACAGAAGGACGATTTGTGGAACTTGATCCGATCGCAGCGTGGAGTCCTCGATCTGCCCGATGCGATGCCGGCTGTAGCGGGCCAGCTGTCGCGCATCAACGGCACGCCGGTCGAGCAGATTCAACTTAGCGAAGGCGAGCAGCGCTATTTTAGAACTCAATTCGCGTTGACATGGTCGGAGGACATACCGAAGGCGACGGAGATTCTTTCCGGCGCTTGGTGGACGCACGATACGAACGACAACCTGGTCTCGGTCGAAGAGAGTGCAGCCGACGCCTTGAAACTGAATGTCGGCGATTCGCTCGAGTGGTCGATTCAAGGCAGGGAGTTGTCGGCGCGCGTCTCGAGCATTCGTCGCACGGATGCGGCGCGACTCGGCGCCAACAATCAATTCATTCTCGCGCCCGTTGCCCTGCGCGGATTCCCGGTCATTTACTTCGGCGCGATCCACGTCCAACCATCGCTGGTCGGCGATCTTCAACGCGCCGTGTTCGGCCAGTTTCCGACAGTGACCGTTGTGAACGCCGCCGATGTGCTCGAAATCATTCAGGGTGTTGTCGATCGCATCAGCATCACAGTCCGCTTTCTCGCTGCTTTTGCGATTGTCGGCGGCGCGATCATTCTGGCTTCGGCGGTCGCGGGAACGCGGTACCGGCGCATGCGCGAGGTCGCAATTCTCAAGACGATCGGTGCGACGCGGCGGAAAATTGTACGGATTTTTTCGCTGGAGTTTTTGATCATCGGTATCGCGGCGGGTGCGATCGGCGCGGTGTTGGCTTGCGTGTTCAGCGTGATCATCATCGATCGCCTGTTCCACGCGTTTTATGCGGTCAGGGCCTGGCCGGTAGTTGTTTCCATCGCCCTCACCGCGGTTATCGCCGTCATCACCGGTTGGGCCGCCAGTTTCCGGATCCTGCGTCAAAAGCCGTTGGAAGTCTTGCGTCAGGCCGAGAACTGAAAGTTGGCAGCACGAAGCCCGTCACTGCGCTCCGGGTTCTGCTCGTCTAAGCGTCATCGTGCAAAACTGTCAGAACCCGGAGCGCAGCGACGGGCTTCGTGCCGAGAGGCCGACGTCGAGAATCTTTCGTGTCAGCGAAGACACCGGCACCGATGAAATCGTTTTCCATACATACGGTTCGATGGACGTCATTTGGCCGGCGTACACAGTGACGTCGATGCGATGATGCGTGATGGTGTGGCGGCAAGTGCCTACCTTGGCCAGTTGCCCGCCCGGCATTTCCGGGAAGATGGGAAACTCCCACATGCCCTCCGCGGGTTTCATGAGATATCGCGAGCCCTTCCGCTGAATGACGGCGTAAACATGAACACGCACGGTTTCCGGCCGTTTTTTCATCGGTGGAATCTTCTGCTGCATTCCGGTTTTGAATGCGACACACCACGATTGGACAGGACACAGCAAACACCGCGGCGCACGAAACGAGCACACGGTTGCGCCGAGTTCCATCAGCGCCTGATTGACGAGTCGCGGTTCGGCGGATCGCGCGAGTTCTTCGGCCGCTTTCCACAGTGCTTTAGGATTCTCGTCCGTCCATCCGTGGATGCGCGACAGCACGCGCCGCACGTTCCCGTCGACAACCGGATAGGGCTTGTTGAAGGCGATGCTCAGAATCGCTCCGGCCATATACTGACCCACGCCGGGCAGCGCGATCAGCGCGTCGTATTCTGGCGGCACTTTGCCTCCGTGGTCTTCCATCACGAGGCGGACCGCAGCTAGAAGGTTTTTGGCCCGCCGGTAATAGCCGAGGCCGGCCCAAAGCTTCAGGACCTGTTCCTCTTCGGCGGCCGCAAGAGATTTCAAAGTGGGAAAGGTTGAAATAAATCGCTCGAAATACGGAAGGACCGTTTCGACCTGGGTCTGCTGGAGCATCACCTCCGAGACCCACACGTAGTAAGGATCGTAAGCCTCGCGCCATGGCAGCGCGCGATGGGCTTCTTCAAACCAGGCAACGAGCAACCGGTGCATCTCTTAGACGTGGGCGGGTTCGGCGGCTTGTTTCATTTCCTGTTCGAGACGCTTGATCTCGACGAGGTGTCCTGGATTGAAGGGCAGCGACGGGTAGTAGCAATTGCTTTCGTGAGTGCAGAAGCACCCGTTCGCCACGGTTTCGCGACGCCCGTCCATCACCGGCGAGTACCACAGTTTCGAGAAATTCCAGTCGTAGTCTCGCAGGTTGCCAACGGGTTCGAGAATCTCGCAGCTTGAGATGGTCCCCTCGTCGTAAATCACTGCTCCCGCCGTTCCCGCGAAGCACTGCAAGTGCGGACGTCCCTCAAACGCCGTCTTCGTGATCAATTCGTGCATGTAGATATCGACGGCGGCTTTGAAAAAACCGGCGTCACCGGAATACCGATTCTTAATGGCCGCGTGACGCGAGTCTTCACGGATGCGGTGTGAGAGCGCATCGTAGCGCGCTTTGTCGATATTCAACTCTTCAGGGCGCGCGGACGGCGGGCGAATGTAGTTGATGTTGATCTTGTCAGGTTTGAGCTCGTGCTTCAGGAACTCGTACCAGTCGAAGATCCGCGCCTGATTGCTGTTCATGAAACACGTGCACGTTTGGATATCGAGTCGCGGAGAGTCTTTTTTAATGGCCTGGAGTTTGCGAGCGGTGTCGATTGCAATATCCCAGCTCCCGGGCTTCTGACGGATCTTCTCGTGCTCTTCTTTCAGGCCGTCGATTCCCAACGCCACCGTGACGTTCAGGTTCGGGCACTCCTGCAGAATGCGAGTTACGTCCGGAATAATCCTCTGCTGGATCTGACCGTTCGACATCAGGTAAATCGATTCCAGCTTGTTGTTCTCGTAGAACGCGCGAGCCACTTCCGGCAGGTCTTTTCGTGTAAACGGTTCACCGCCCGCAATGATCAGCACGGCGAGATTCGCGCCCATCGTTTCGCTGATCCGTCGGATGTTTGCGGTGGTCATCTGCAGTTTCTTGCGCGGCTTGTCATCGAGTTCGTCCGTGAAGAAACAATGCACGCAACGCATGTCGCAGACGGAGGTGACGAGGATATTGAGGAGGATCGGCGCGAACGGCCGTCCGGTAGCCATCAGCGCGTATCGCTTCAGTATTTCCTTGTGGTGAAAATCCATTCCACGAAGATTATGTCACGAAGCGCGCCGCTAATCAGCTTGTCGGCAGCCGATCCAGGACGTGATCCTTGATCCATTTGCCGTCCCACCACTCCGTCGGATTGATCGGCACTCCCTGAAGGAACATGCCGAAATGCAGGTGATCGCCGGCGGCAAGGCCCGTTGCGCCGCTCTTTCCGAGGATATCCTTCTTCCTGACTAGCTGGCCCGGTTTGACGTCGATGGAACTCATGTGGCCGTACAGCGTGATCAGGCCGGCGCCGTGATCGATCAGCACGGTGTTGCCGTAAATTCCGAAGTAACCGGCGTGAACAACCTTTCCGTCATTGGCCGCTTCGATCGGGTTGTGTTGCACAACCGATAGATCGAAGCCGACGTGATCCTGTTCGTCGATCTTTTGTCCTTTATAGATGTACGACCGCCGATCGGCAAAAGACGATTCGACTTTCGAATTGCTCAGCTGAAGAAATGCCCCGTTCCACAGGAATTTCCCTTCGGACTGTCTGGACAGCTCGGCGATCTTCTGATGATTCTGTTTCCTCAGCTTGCTGTTGATCTCGACAAACGTTTTGACGAGATCTCCCTGATCCTTGACCTCGGGCGTGTTGCTCAGGACGTCTGGAACAACCTTCTGGAGAAAAGCGTCGTCGACGGGAATGTCGCGGCTCCGAAATCCCTTCGGAAAAACCTTCTTCCAGAAATCAGCCGACGCTTCATTGCCGGCTGCATCCCTCGCAACGACTTTCATGCCCGTATCCGCAGGCAGATCGTATTCGAGAGCGAACAGCGCAAATCGCATTCTCTTGTCGGACGGATTCACCGGAAAGCCCGGGAAAAAATGAGGGCCAACCTGAACTCCGGAAGTAACGGCGTCATCGGACACGCGATAGACGACGCACTCCGAACCGCCCTGATTGACATAGTGCTGCGTCGATAACACCTCCACCTGAGGCGGAAGAGTATCCACATCGAAACTCTTCGTCAGTTCAGCATGGTTGCCTTTGAGGAAATTTCGATACGCGTGGTCCGAAGCTTCAATAACGAGCGTGGCCTGACCCTGCTGGAGCTGGCCTTTCTCGGCGAGCATCTTTCCGACGTCGTAAGTCCGCGATTTCTCGGCTTTCGCTCTGTCGAGGGAGTCTTCAGCCAGCACGGTTTCCTTATCATTCTGTCGCACACGAATGACCGCGTGCTTCAGTCCGGTCCCGGCATCACTCACCGTCAGTTGCAGGGATGGAGTGCGGCCGAGTGCTGTGAAGTCATGATCGAGGCGGATTTCCGGCGGTGTGCCTTCCCATCTTTTATAGGTTGTTGCGAAGAAACCACAGATGACGAGGAGGGCGATAAGGAAAAGTACAACTATTGCTCGCATCCGAAAATCATACGGAAGAGACAACGTGTTACCAAATACCCTGCGCATAGCGCAGGTTTACTTTCCGATCTCTACCAACGCTACGCGATTACGGCCGCTGCAGGCCAGGGCGAGGTTGCCGTCGGCGGTGGCCATCATGTTGCGGACGACGCCGCCGCCGGATGGGATGGCCCAGGTCTGAAACTTTTCCGTTTTGGGATCGAAGCGCACAAGCGTGTTCGGAGTCACAGCCGACTCGCTGTACCAGATGATGTCCTTCAACGACACGATTCCGTAAGGCTGCGATTTCGGTCCGCCCGGCGACGGGAACTCGTGCACGTTGCCGGTCTTCGGATCAAAGCGGCCGAGGTAACCGCGGGAATAATCGGAGTACCAGATCGTATCGTCGCTCGAAATTGCGACGCGCCGGGGACGCGTTTCAGCATTCGGCAGCGTGTATTCCTTGATGGCCATCGTGTTCGGATCGATGCTTGCGAGCTTATTCGTACCGAACTGCACGAACCATGGAGTTCCCTTGGTGTCGATGACCATTCCGTAGGGATTCGATCGGGGCGTCGGCGCCGTCGCGAGTTTGATTTCGCCGGTCTGCGGATTCAAACGGCCAACCATATTGGCGCTCTGCAGCGTGAACCACAGCATCCCGTTCTTATCGAACAGCGGCGTGTGAGGATCGCGCGCAGCCGGATCGGGCATCTTGTATTCGGTCACTTCACCGGTTTTGGGATTGAATTTTCCGACGAGAGCGGCGGAGTTGCCCGTGTACCAGATGTTGCCGGCTTTATCGACCGTCAGGCCGTGCGGGCCGGATTTTTCAGTCTTCAAGGGAAATTCTTTCATCTCCCCCGTCTTGGGATTCAGGCGGCCGAGAACGTTGGCCCATTGGCCGGTCCACCAGATCATGCCGTCGGCTGTCGCCAGTGGATCGTGCGGTCGCGAGCCGGGCGAAGGGACCAGCCATTCTTTGATGGTGACCTTGACGCTGCCTGGAACGATGACAGCAGGCGTCTTCGCTTTTTCCGGATAGTTCTTTCCTAGATAGTCGCCGATGACTTTGGCTTCGTCTTTGGAGAGCTTCGTCATCGAACCGATCACTTGATCCCAGTCCTGACGCGAATAACCGGCGTTGACGACGAGATTCAGCGCATGACATTGACTGCAGGTGCTCTGAACGGCGTCCTTTCCGGGACCGTCCGCAAGCTGGGCCGGCTGTCCGCCCCGTTGGCCTTCCACTACGGAAATCACGAAGAGAAGCGCGGCGCCGAACATCAACAGTGATTTCTTAATCATGGTTCCTCCCCTCGAATGAAGAATTCCGAACAAATTGGAATAACACGAACGGAATATCAACGAAAATCGCCAACCTGTTTCTTCAGTTGTCCACACGCCCCGCAGACGTCGTTGCCGCGGGTTTTGCGAATGAACGCCGTGATGCCGTTGCGAAGAAGAATCGCCTGGAACTCCAGCACCGTTGAATCAGATGGCCGTTTGTACGGAATGTCCTTGGACTCATTGACTGGGATGAGATTCACCTTCGTGCCCAGGCCTTTCGTTATCCGGCATAGCCGCTGCGCGTCGGCTGTCGTATCGGTGATGCCTTTGATCATGACGTATTCGAACATCACCCGCTTCCGGCGATTGCTTCGCACACGCCGAACGGCTTCGATGACAGCGCTGATCGGGTATCGCCGGTTGATGGGCATCAGTTCGTTCCGAAGTTCGTCCGTCGTGCCGGTGAGCGAGATGGAGAGATTGGGAAATCTCGGCTCGGCCGCAAGACGCTCAATGGCCGGCACAATGCCGGCTGTGGAAACCGTGATGCGTCGCAAGGGAATCGCTAGTCCGTAATCGTCGGTCAGGATTTCGATGGCTTTCAGAACATTGTCGTAGTTCTGCAGCGGTTCTCCCATTCCCATGAACACCACACTGAAGCGTGTGTCACAGAGCCCGTCGCTGCGCTCCGGGTTTTGCACATTGCGCGAAGACTGACAGAACCCGGAGCGCAGCGACGGGCTCCGTGCCGCCATCCATGCTTCCTGGCGGAGGAGCATGACTTGCGAGACGATCTCTCCGGCCGTGAGGTTTCGCATGAGACCCAATTGGCCGGTCAGGCAGAACGTGCAGGCGAGGGCACAACCCGCTTGAGACGAGACGCAAAATGTGAAGCGATCTTCTTCCGGTATGAGGACCGATTCAATCGATTCACCATCGTCCAGACGAATCAAGTACCGTCGCGTTCCATCCGGCGATTCGAACCGGCCGGCGACCGGCGGCAACTCCGGGTTCGCGCTGGAATACGTTTCTCGAAACAGCCGATTGGTCCGGGCGAGACTTCCAACCTCATTGAAAATATCAAGACGCGATCGACTCAGGACGTCTGAAACCCTCATTCCACAACCATCATAAGGGCTCAAAGCGTTTGCAGTGCAACACAACCGTCTATATAATGCGCCGCAGTGTTTAAACCTGAGCCCCGCCGATCCCCCTTAAGGTACGGGCGTTTTTCTACGCAAATATAAAGGAGGAACAAAATGAGTTTGGTGAGAGGACGACTATACGTGTTTGCGGCAGTCGCTCTGATGCTCGCGCTAACGGCGCCGACTTATGCGCAGGTTGCGACGGGAGCAATCACGGGGCGTGCCGCGGACGGTAGCGGTGCCTTGATTCCAGGCGTGGAAGTCAGCATCAGCAGTCCGGCCATGATTGGCGGCGCCCGGACGGCGCCAACGGATGAGACGGGAACATATCGCTTTACCCTGCTGCCACCAGGAACGTACCGTGTGACTTTCGCGTTGCCGGGCTTCAAAACGCTGAACATCGACGGTGTCGGCGTCACGCCCGGCGTCACGATGACGATCAACGGATCGATGGAAGTATCGACTGTTGCCGAAGAAGTCACAGTGACCAGCGACGCGCCGCAGATTGACCTGGAAGCCGCCACGGTCGGCGTCAACTGGAGTGCGTCGAACCTGGACAAGGTTCCTTATGGACGCGATATCCGCGGTCTCGCCCAGATTATTCCCGGACTGTATACGCCAAACTACGACGTCGGTGGCAACACGCTCGGCGGCTCCACAACCACCGGGGCGCGCGTTTACGGACGCAGCGGCAACGAGTCCATCGTATTCGAAGGCGTCGTTTGGGATCAGTTCTTCGGCGACTACCTCACTTATCAGGAAGTGAACGTATCCACCGCCGCCAAAGGAGCCGATATTCAAAATGCTGGCGCGGCGATCAGCTTCGTGATCAAGTCCGGCGGCAATCAGTTCCATGGTTCAACCTACGGCAATCTGCAGAAGGGCGCTTTCCAGAGCGACAACGTCAGCCAGAAGCTCAAGGACATGGGCTACGTTCCGGGGAAGAACAAGTTCACGAAGCTGTGGGAAGCGAATGGCGACATCGGCGGTCCGATCAAGAAGGACAAGCTGTGGTTCTACACAGCGTACAGCTATCAGTATTCCGGACTGTTCCTTCCCGGTTTCATCTCAGACAAGACCGGCGAGCAGGTGGAATTCTTCACATCGTTGCACAACCCGACTGTGAAGCTGAACTACCAGCTGAACGACAAAATGAAGTTCGAGTTTGTCGAACAGTTGAACCGGAAATGGCAGCCCTACCGAAACGGCAGTCTGTATGTCAGTAAGGAAGCTTCGCAGGATCAGCTGGCATGGACGGCGATCGGTCCAACGTTAAAGTACGTCTATATCATTAATCCCAAACAGACGTTCGACGCCTCCGTTAATCGTGGCGGGTACTGGTGGCCGGACTATGCGTGGACGGACGGCATCCGCAAGACCGATACGACCACGGGCATCAACCGAGGTCCGTTTCTGACGGTGTATCGCCGCCCTATTCGCTGGGGTTGGAATGCGACCTGGAGCAATTTCTCGACAATTGCCGGCAAGAGCAACGAAATCAAAACGGGTATCAACGGTTATTGGAGCAAGAGCTACACCGATCAGTTCGGTTATCCCAGCTCGAACCAGGTCATCTACCGCTACAGAAGTTTGTCGGGCGAAATCGATCCCAATAAGCCCGAGACCTTCAACACCAGCGCGTTCCTGCATCCGAATTCGATTCAAACCGTGGACTATCCGAACTTCACGGCAAGCGGCGTCAATTACGAGTCGTGGTTTATCAATGACAAGATCACGATGAGCCGCAAATTGACTGCGAACGTTGGCGTCCGCGTGGATCACTACTCTTCGTGGCTTCCAGCCCAAGGGAATCCGGGCACGGGGGCGTGGTCAGCGAAAAACTTCATAGCGGAACTGCGCGACTTCCCGGTTTACACCAACTGGTCGCCGCGTCTTTCGGTCATTTACGACGTCAAAGGCAACGGCCGGCTCGCTTTGAAGGCGAGCTATGGTAAGTACGCGGGAGCCGGTTCCGGTTCAGGCGCCAGTGGTCCGACCGCGAGCAATGTCAACACCAACGCGATCAGGACGTGCACATACAACAGCTGGAACGGCACGATTCCTGTGCAGATCAATCCGGGACCGGATGGCCTTTTCGGAACCAGAGACGACACGAGCAACGCCGGTCTGGTTTGGAATAACTGCTCTGGTGGCGGGGGAACGCAAGTTTTGGATCCAAGTCTGAAGGGCGGACCGCTGACTGACGAGTATACGGCGGGTGTTGAGATCGGCCTGACACACAATTACATGATCCGGTTCAATGCGGTTCGAAAAATGGACTACGGCGGGAACAAAACTCTCAGTCTGTCGCAGCCGTATGAATCCTACAGCGATCTCCGTTCGGGTACAGACCCGGGGCCGGATAACAAATTCGGCACCTCGGACGACAAAACGGTTTTCGTGTATTCCGTCAATCCAAGTTACCCAACGTTCGGACAGGTTAATGACAAGACCGTCAACTATGCGAAGAACGAACGTAACCGTCTTTACACCGCATACGAGGGAACGTTGAACAAGCAGTTCTCGGATGGTTGGTCGCTGCTGGTGGGCTACACGGCCGATTATCAGAAGATCAGTAATGCCATTCCGCTGACTCCCAACGCGGCCCTGTACAACAGTCAGTATCCTTACTGGAGTTACGCGCTGAAGATGAGCGCCACTTACGATCTGCCCTGGGGATTCAAGTGGGCCGGCACGTACAACGCACAGAGCGGCGAAACGTATAACCGTACCGTCCAGCTCACGGATGCTCGCGGCACGAACGTCAGTCTCAACCAGGGCGTCGCCGGACGCTACCCGTGGGTGAGGTTGTTTGACAATCGGATCGCGAAGAACTTCAAGGTTGGCGAAGGCCGATCGATCGAAGCGCAGTGGGATCTGTTTAATACTCTGAACTCCTCGGCGTTGCTGAGTTGGCCAACCACTCAGACCGCATTGGCTGCGGGCACTGGCGTGCCGGCCTGCAACTGCGGGTCGACGACCTACCACATCCCGGCAGTCACCGGCGGTATCGACGCATCGGCCGCATCGCCGATCGTCGCACCGCGCATTTACCGGTTTGCTGTGCGCTACCGCTTCTAATTCGTTCGTGATATAGAGGGCGGCCGAGAAGGCCGCCCTTTTTTTATTGATGGAGGTTTCGATGAAGCGCGCTTTGTGTGTCGTTGTTGTTTTGTTGCTGACGCAGACCTGTGCGTGGGCGACCTGGTCGATTGTCGCGGTCGATCGCAATACGGGACGCGTCGTGATTTCGTCATCGACGTGCGCCGCCACGGCGTCACCGGAGAATCTCAAACAACTTCAGGCCGTCGTGATTCCCGGAATCGGAGTCGCCGCATGCCAGGCGGGCGTTGACGGCACGCATAAGAATCACACTCTGGTGTTCGAAGAGATGAGGAAGGGCACCGATCCGAAAGAAATCATCCGACTGCTCCACGCCGATCCCGACATCGAGCGGCGGCAGTTCGGCATCGTCGACATGCAAGGCCGCATGGCCGGCCACTCCGGATCGGCGAACGGAGCCGTTTCCATCGACGTTCAGGGTGAAGTTCCCGGCGAGAACATCTTCTATTCCGTTCAAGGCAACAGCATGGCCAGCCGCGACGTGATCACCGAAGCGGCGCGTGTGTTGCGCGAGACGGCGGGTTCCGTCACCGACCGCGTGATGGCGGCGATGGAGAAGGCCGCTTCCCTGGGTGGCGATCGTCGATGCACTTGCGATACATCACCGCTCGCGAAAGCGCCGTGCACCGGAAAGGTTTCGCATGTGGCTTACATTCTGGCGGCTGACGCGCAGGATCCGCTCGGCACTCACATCGGCAAACCGCCGGAAGACCGGGCTCAACCGTGGAACGACGGAAAGTACGCGCTCTTCATCACGGTCACGCCGGAAACGACGAAGCCGAATGAAGACGCCAATCCCGTCAAGACGCTTCGCATGCGATATGACGAATGGAAGAAAACTCAGACACCGACGACCCTCCAGCCGTTCCGCACAGAGGACTGGTATCGATTGAATCGCGTGTCCGACGTCCAGTTCGCGGCGGATGGAAAGACCGTCGCCTACGTTCAAACACGCGCCGATCGTGAGACACAGAAGAACCCATCGCACATCTGGGTTATCGCGGCGGACGGACGCAGCGAACCACGCATGCTCGTGAGAGACTTTCCGGGAGAAAGCCGGCCGCGTTATTCACCGGACGGCCAGCGGATCGCCTTCGTTGCGAGCAAGAGCGACAGCGAACGGCCTCAGATCTATGTCGTCAGCGTAGCCGGTGGCGAAGTCTCGCGCATCACGAACCTGGAGAACGGTGTGTCGGATTTCGTGTGGTCGCCGGATAATCGTCGACTTGCGGCGACTTCAAGGACCGGCAAGCGCGAAGACAAGAACGATCCGATGGCCGGAATCACGGTAATTCGAAACGCGCACTATGCTCAGGATGGAAGGGGGCTGCTGAAGGATCAGCGGTCGCACGTCTTCGTGGTCGACGTCGCGACCGGCGTGTCGCGTCAGATCACCGACGGCGATTTCGACGACACGGAAGAGACGTGGTCTCCCGACGGAAAATGGATCGCGTTCGTTTCCGATCGGACCGGCAAAGCTTTCGATGGCAGCCGCAACTCCGACGTGTTCATCGTTTCCGCGGAAGGCGGATCGCCTCGAAAGGTCTCCACGCAACCCGAAGGAAACGGTTCTCCCCAGTTTTCTCCGGACGGGAAGTCGATCGCCTTCACCGGTGCCGTTACGGAAGCCGGACAAACGGATATCTACGTCATGCCTGTGGATGGCGGCACCGCGGTGAATCTCACCGAGACTTTCGATGAGCGCATCAGCCGATTTGTGTGGGACCCGCACGGCATCTATTTCACCACCAGCGTCCGAGGCGAAGTTCCTTTGTTCAAGCTGGACGTTACTGCAAGGAAAGTCGAAAAGATTCAGGCGCAGCAAGGCACGCAGGTCACGTCCTTCAGTCTGTCGAACGACGGATCGATTGCCGTAACGCGCAGCGGATTCCGTCATCCCGCCGACGTTTTTGTTGGAGCGCAGGGAGCCGCTCCGAACCGCCATGTCACGGATGTGAATCGTCAACTGTTGAGTGAACGTGCAATGACGTCGGCGGACCAGCTCAAGTACAAGGCCGACGACGGCACCGAACTCGAGGGCTGGCTTGTGAAGCCGCTCCAATTCGATCCTGCAAAGAAGTATCCTTTGATCCTGCGGATTCATGGCGGGCCGTCCGGAATGTACGGAACGAACTTCGATCATGAACTGCACGTCCTCTCCGCACGTGGTTATGGCGTGCTGTTTGTGAATCCGCGCGGCAGCTCCGGTTACGGTCAGACGTTTGTTCGCGCGAATCACAAGGATTGGGCGGGCAAGGATTACACGGACATCATGAAGGGCCTCGACACGGCGATCGCGCAGAATGCATGGATCGATGCGCAGCGCCTCGCCGTCTACGGTTGCAGCTATGGCGGGTACATGACGAACTGGATCATCACTCAAACCAACCGCTTTTCCGCGGCCGCTCCCGAATGCGGAATGACGGACATGGTGACGCTGTGGGGCACGACGGATGGCGCGTACAACTCGACTGAAGAGGCGTTCGGCGGATCGCCCTGGGAGACGTTCGACCTCTGGTGGGGACGCTCGCCGTTGAAGTTCGCGCAAAACGTCAAGACTCCGACGCTGTTCATCCACGGCGAGCAGGACGATCGCGTTCCGATCGCGCAGGCCGAACAGATGTTCCGCGCATTGAAGCGTCATGGCGTCGAGACCGAGTTCGTACGGTACGCCGGAGAAAGCCACGGCGAATTCGCCAACGGCAAACCCGCGCATTACGTGGACCGTATCGAGCGCGTTCTCGCCTGGTTCGACAAGTACACCGGCGCACCGCATCGGGGGAGCAATTAGATGTGACGGTCACTTCCAGCGAATGACGCTCATCATATTGGAATAGTCATCCGTCCAGGATTTGATGTCGGCGGGCTTGTCCGGCTGTTCCCAGGATTCCTTATTGGGAATATTGTCTAAATCCTCGGCGTTACGAACCGCCGCAACGTAATCCGAACTGGCCTTGCCTCGCGGCTCTTCGTCATCGTCGTGGCGCACGAAGACCGGCAGGCCTTCGTCCATCGAAACGATCGTGGCGAGCTTTTCGACGTCAAGATACCGGTTGGAAACATGAAACAGCAGGACGCCACCGGTCTTCAGTTTAGACATGTACATCCGGACCGCTTCGCGCGAAACGAGGTGGGCGGGAATCGAATCCGAGTTGAAAGCGTCGAGGACGATGAGATCGAATTCGCTGTCGGGTTGAGCCTGAATCGAAAGACGGCCGTCGCCGACGATCACATTGCAGTCATCCGCGCAGCGTCGAATGTAGGTGAAAAAGTCGTGCGCGATATCCACGACCTGCGGATCGACGTCGAAGAACGTGATGTGACGTGCCGGCCCGCCATAAGCTGCGATCGTTCCGGTTCCAAGTCCGACGACTCCGACATGCTGATGCGCATGATTGCTGATCATCTGCATCACGTCGCCGATCGGTCCGGTCTTGTGATAGTACGAAAGCGGCTCGCCGGCCAGCGTGACGTCGAGACTTTCCACGCCGTGCATCGTGTCGCCGTGAACAAGTTTCCGCATGTTTTCGTCGAGCGAGTACAGAACCTTTTTCACTCCGAAGAAATCGCGTGCGACGAAAATACGCGAGGCGCTTTCGAACTGTTTGGGCAGGACGATGGCGTAAATACCGACGAATATCGAGAATGCAAGACCGAATGTCCGTACGTTTTTTCGCAACAGCAGCACGGTGAGGATGAGTACGATCTCGGTTGCGAGCACAGCGAGATTGTCGTTTTCCTTGAGTTCGTCCCAGGCAATGCTGAATTGGCTGACATCGATGAACGCCCATTCGATGATTCCGTATAACGCCAGCCCCACGAGCAGACCGAAACCCACCACGGCCGCATACCTCAGCCATCCGCCGCCGGTCTTCGGCGACCTTGGCTGGCGGAAAAACGCGACAGCGGCGACGAGCAGCGGATACTCCACAGTTGTGCTGAAGACCGCGGGAGCGATGATGGCGGCGAAGATCCCGCCCAGGACGCCGCCGAGCGCCAGCATGAAATAAAACTCGGTCAGGTATTTCGTCGAAGGACGCCGATCCGCGAGCGACGAATGACACAGCAGCGAGCCGAAAAACAGAATCGCGAGGTGACAACTCATCATGGTCCATATCGCCGTCGCATGGACCGGAACGGCGACGGCAGCGATCGGGAACAAGAGCAACAAAACGCCCGTCGAGATCGTCGAGACGATCGTCGTCGGCACTCGGATCCTGCGGGCGAACGACATGATGAACGTCAGCAAATAAACCGCGAGTGGTGCCACCCACAAAAACGGAACGGATCCGATATTCATCGAAATGTGATTCGTGACCGCAAGCATTAACGCCGACGGGACAAACGATGCGGCGAGCCAGTACGCGCGGAGTCTCCAGGACGGCGCTTCGGCGGTTTCATCGCTGCCCTCTTCCGAATCGGTCTTCGTGAACCGCGACTCCCTCCAGAGTAAGAGCGCTGCGAAACCGACCATGCCGAGAAGAACGCCGTATCCTTCCAGCCAGAGACGGCTCTGCGCCGTGACGCCGTATCGAGGCTCGATCAGAACGGGATACGCCAGCAGCGCCAGCAAGCTGCCGGCATTGCTGGCGGCGTACAGGACATAGGGATCGCGTCCCAACGACACCGGCGTCCTGCCGAGCCAGTTCTGAAGCAACGGCGCCGTCGCGGAGATCACTGCGAATGGAATTCCGACGGAGATCAACAAGTGCGCCAGAAGCCAGGTGACCGGAGCCTCCGACGGCCGTCCCGAAACAGCCCCGAATCGAATGGGCAGGAATACCAGAGCCATGAACATCAGCGAAGCGTGAATCAGAATCTGATCGCGCAGCCGGCGTAACTTCCCGAGCAGATGCGTGTACACATATCCGGCCAGGAGCATGATCTGGAAGAAGAGAACACAGGTTGTCCAGACGGATGCCGCCCCGCCAAGTATCGGCAGGACCATTTTCCCGACCATCGGTTCGCAACAAAAAAGAAGGAAGGCACTGACAAACAGAGTAAGCCCAAGAAGCGGCAACATAAGGCGAGCATAATAGCGCGAATTCCAGCGAACGCCGGCGAGAAGCAGAGTTAAAAAACGGCTGGCCGCCCTGCGAGGGTGGGACAGCGGCCAGCCCTGAACCACATTAACGAAGAGGAGAATGAGGTGTCGTACTTTTGGTTAGACGCTGCAAAGCGGCCGCGCACTGTTAAAAGATGTTAAGGCGAGATCGGCGATCGGCTCGGCAATCATCAATACGTCATCGGCGATCGGCTATATCCATTTTCAATAGGCCAGATCGCTGTTTCGCTCGCTTTTTATCTACTTGACTCTCTCCGGCTTGTGATGTGGCATAGCTATTGCACTTTCCGTTGAGGGAGCGTTTGTATGCCAAATCTTGGTCCATACACATGGTCCGTCGTCGCGGTGGTGGTCGCTCTGTTCATCGTTTCGGCAGTTGGTCTCACTGCCATGCGGCGCCGGAAGAGAAGCGAACAACTCAAAAGTCTCTTTGGGCCCGAGTACGATCGGGCCCTTCGTTTGTACGGGGATCGCAGTCGGGCCGAGGCGGCTCTCGAGAATCGCCGGAGGCGACTGGCCGAAATGCGCGTTCACGAATTGGCGCCGGCGGACAGAGACAGGTTCCGGTCCGAGTGGGTTGCGATCCAAACGGCGTCGTCTACCGATCCCGCGGCTGCTTTGCAGCGGGCGGACGGTTTGTTATCTGAGATTCTGCGTGCCGAAGGCTGCACCACGGTGGATCCCGACGAGCGCCAGATCGATCTCTCGCTGATTCATCCGAACGTTGCCGAGGAGTATCGCGCTGCCAGTGAGGTGATCACGGGGCGGCAAATCGGACGGGCGACCGCGGAGGAATGTCGACGCGGGGTGCAGCGGTTTTCGAGCATCCTGGACGTCATACTTGGAGAAACGAACCTTCGCGCACGTCTGCAGCGAGTGTCGTAAACCGGACTGCTTCTACCGTACAGAATTGATCCCGGCCGCAGTGTGAATTCTCGTCAGGAACGACGGTGAATCGATGAAGATCGTGATTACGGGTGGAGCGGGTTTTGTCGGGTCAAGTCTGGCGCGATATTTCAAACGGCATTTTGAAGATGCGGACATAACCGCATTCGATAATCTGAAGCGCCGGGGGGCCGAACTGAATCTTCCGGAACTGAAGTCGCTTGGGATCTGTTTCATCCACGGTGATATCCGCATTCCTTCGGATTTTCTTCAACTCGATGGCAACTTCGATCTGATCATCGACGCGTCGGCCGAGCCCAGCGTCCACTCCGGAACCACCGACGCTCCCGATCATGTGGTGAGCGCGAACCTCACCGGCACATTCAACTGTCTGAATTTCGCTCGAACACGATCGGATGCTTTTCTGTTTCTTTCGACGTCGCGCGTGTATTCGATGACCCCACTCCGGGCGCTTCAGTTAACGCCAACCGCGACTCGATTCGAGATGGTTCCTGCAGACGGTATTTCTGAAGACTTTCCCACCGACACGGCGCGATCGCTGTACGGCGCGACGAAGCTGGCGGCGGAGTTGCTGGTCCAGGAATTCGTCGCGATGTATGGATTGAAAGCGGTCATCTACCGGTGTGGAGTGATCGCAGGGCCCGGCCAATTTGGTAAGCCGGATCAAGGCGTATTCACGATGTGGCTGGTTCGACATCATTTCAAAAAACCGCTGGAGTACATCGGATTCGGTGGGGAGGGAAAGCAAGTCCGCGATCTGCTTCATCCGGAGGATCTGGCCGATCTGATCACGTCCCATCTCCCTCTCTTCAGCGAACACGCCGGACGGTTTTTCAACGTCGGAGGTGGCCGGCCGATATCGGTTTCACTGCTCGAGTTGACTGAGATATGCCGGCGTCTTACCGGCAATGTCGTCCCAGTCGGATCGAATCCCGAGACGTCACGAGTAGACATCCCGGTCTACATTTCCGACACGCGCCGAATCCGTCAGGCTGTGCGATGGCAACCCCGCCGCGGCGTCGATATGATTTTGAGCGACACTCTGGAGTGGGTGCGCAACAACGAAGCTCAGCTTCAGAGGCTGTTCTTTTAAACTCCTCGTTGCCGTCGGTACTAAAGTGATCCACTCAAGAGGTATGATGAGTAGACATCCCCGTCTATATCGCAGATACTCAGCGGTTACGTGAAACTCTCGGTAGTCATTCCTGCACATAATGAAGCCGGGCAGATCATTTCGACGCTGTGCAATCTCGACGATCAGTTGACCAATGTCGGTATCGACCATGAAATCATCGTCGTGAATGATCATTCATCGGACGATACTGAATTCTTATTGCGCGACATCTGCCGCGAAAACCGAAGCATCCGCTACATCAATAACCAGCGCGCTCCTGGTTTTGGATTGGCTGTTCGTTCGGGTCTCGACGAGTTTACCGGTGAAGCGGTGGCGGTCTATATGGCGGATGCTTCGGACCGTCCCGAGGACCTGATCGCGTTTTACCGTTGCATGCTGGCCGACGATGTCGATTGTGTCTTCGGGTCGAGGTTCATTCCCGGCGGCAAGCTCGTTGATTATCCTGGCCCCAAACTACTGCTGAACCGGCTCGCGAATACATTCGTTCGAGTCGTTATGGGTCTGCAGTACAACGACGTCACGAACGCGTTCAAGTTGTATCGCCGCGAGGTGATCGAAGGCGTCCAGCCCCTGCTGAGCCACCATTTCAACCTGACCGTCGAGTTGCCGCTGAAGGCGATGGTGCGCGGTTACAGTTATAGTGTCGTCCCCAATCACTGGATCAACCGGAAATCGGGAGAGTCGAAGCTCAAGATCAAGGAGATGGGTTCCCGTTATCTTTTCATCGTTCTGTACTGCTTCATCGAGAAATGGCTCTCCCGCGGCGACTACCATCGCAAAATGGGCCGGCGGCGGGAAACCGTGGCCTAAGCCCGTGACGTTGGCGCCTGGCGCGTCTTGGAAATCGCGGTTTCAATCTCACGATCCGGGCAAAATTCCGTCTTACCTGCTGTGGCATTTAACCAATGTCTAAGAGGATGAATCCAAACATGAACCGTTTATCGAATAATCAATTGTGGATTGTTGCAACTCTGTTGCTGATTGCAGGAGCTATTGTCGGAGCTTCCGTAATGCAGGCCGGCCGCGCTCCGGAATCAGCGGTTACGGCTGCGGCCTCGCCGGTCCGCGAAGCCGCCATGATGCCGGCAACCTTTGCGCCGGTCGTCAAAAGCGTCGTGCCGGCGGTCGTGAATATTTCATCGACCAGGATCACCCGAGCCACGTCATCTCAGGGAGATCCATTTGATTTCTTTCGAGGTTTTTCCAACCCTCAACGTCCGCAGCGCCAGAGCGCGCACGGTTCGGGCGTCATCATCAGCCCGGACGGCTACGTCTTGACGAATAATCACGTCGTCGACGGCTCCAGTGAGATCAAGGTATCGCTTTCGGAAAAACGTGAAATGACGGCCCGCGTCATTGGAACCGACGCTAAAACCGACATCGCGCTTCTGAAGCTGAGCGCCAATAACCTGCCCTATTTGAAGCTCGGCAGCTCGGCAAACGTTGAAGTGGGCGATATCGCGCTCGCGATCGGAAATCCGTTCGGCATCGGCCAGACCGTCACCATGGGTATCGTCAGTGCGGTCGGACGCGGCAATCTGGGCATCGAGGATTACGAAGACTTCATCCAGACCGATGCGGCCATCAACCCCGGTAACTCAGGCGGAGCACTTGTGGACGTCAAGGGCGAACTGATCGGCATCAACACCGCGATTCTTTCCGAGAGCGGAGGTTACCAGGGCGTCGGTTTTGCTGTTCCCGTGGATATGGCGCGGCAAATCATGACGCAACTCAAGGAGAAGGGCTCCGTCACTCGAGCATATCTCGGCCTTTACTATCAGGAGTTGACACCCGAGCTGGCTAATACAGTGGGTGTAAAGCCGTCGAAGGGAGCACTGGTCACGGAGATCGCTCCGGACGGACCCGCAGACAAAGCCGGACTTCGTAAAGATGACGTGATCGTCAGCGTGAACGGGAAGGATATCGATGGGCGCAACATGAGGTTGCAGATCGCGTCGCTCGCGCCGGGAACCAAGGTCGACCTTGGCATCGCTCGCGAAAACAGCCAGCGGACAGTTTCCGTTACGCTTGGGACAATGCCCTCGGAACCGCAGCGGGCTGAAACCCGACTCCGACGACCGTAGGTCCGGAATTCGGGGATGCACGCTGAAGTTCAGGGTGCGTCCCCGAATCTCGAGAGAAACCAAACCCGGTCCCTGTGCTAGTATGCGAAGGCCGGTGGAACGCATTCCCGCCGCTTTTTGAAACTTGCGAGTCGTTACCTACAACATTCACAAGTGCCGCGGATTGGATCGACAAGTACGGCCCGATCGTATCGTCAGGGTCTTGCGTGAAATCAACGCCGATATCATTGCTCTTCAAGAAGTTCTCGGCGACCATCTCCGATACATCGTTAACGAGCTGGGTTATAACTTCGCGTTCGGTGAAACCTGCAAGCTGAACGGCAGCCAGTACGGAAACGTCGTTTTGACGCGATTCCCCATTCAAACGGGCCGTCACTACGACCTGAAGAGCCGAGGCCGGCTTCCCCGAGGTTGTCTCCGGACCGACGTGCGATTCAACGGATCGACTCTCCACGTCTTCAACGTCCACCTGGGAACGGCGTTCTTCGAGCATCGGCGCCAGGCGCGGCGCTTGTTCGATGCTCGAATCGTGAATCATCACGAACTGAAAGGTGTGCGGATCGTGCTTGGTGATTTCAACGAGTGGGTTCGAGGAGCGGTTACGCGGACGATGAAAGCGCACCTCCAACAGGCCGATATCCGGCAGCACCTCAACCGATCGCGAACCTATCCGGGTGTTCTACCGATCTTTCACCTCGACCACATCTATTTCGACTCGAAGCTGAAACTCGAAAGGCTGCGACTTCACAAGCGTGGCGCGGCACTCGTCGCTTCGGATCACTTGCCGCTCGTGGCAGATTTTCGGCTTGAAGGCTGACCTCTCGAACGGCGCCACCACATCTGAAACAGAAATCCTTGTCCCACGGAGAACACGAGCAGATCCCAGTCGGTGACGGCGTAAAGCGCCACGAATTGTCCCAATCGCCGAATGACAAAAATAAAAAACGCGCCGACCGCAATGTTCATCAGGAAAAAGACAATCGATGCGCCGATGCATTCGGAAAACTCTCTCAGGATGCCGACGAGAACATCGCGTCGGAGGCCAAGGATTTTGACGGCAAAAACGAAAATCGAAGCGGACGTTACCGCCAACAGAATATAGCCGTAGAGCTCCTCAAATGTCATCGCGACCCCAGGGTTAAATGAATCCAGCGATTCGATAGTAAAGAAGGCCGACGGAATGGATCACCAGGCCCCGCAGCAGCAGTAAGCGTTCTTCAGCGGATGACGCATAGTTCGGAAAATTATCGGAAGGTGCCGGGGAAACCGTAAGCCCTGCCGCTTCGAAGACCAGCTTCGATCGCAGCATGTGAAGCGATCCGGTCACCAGAACAACATGTCGCAGGTTTCGAGGCGTCAGCATAGCGGCGGATTCCAGCGCTTCCTCTCGCGTCGTGTGGGCCGTGCTGATTTCGAGCATGGCGGACCGGGGTATTCCGAGCTCCTCGGCGGTTCTCGCTCGGATCGTCGATTCCGGTGCGCTCCCCTCATTGGAAGGTCCTGATAGAACAAGAAGAGGCGCGAGCCCATCCTTAAATAAGCGCATTCCAAAGAACAGCCGCTGGGCGGACTCGTACGAGAGCGAGCCATCTTTGGCGACCCCGGAGCCGAGAACGACGATCGCTTCGGAAGGCCGGATATCTGTTGGCACCAGCATGGGACGGCTCAAAATGCGTGTGATCGGCGTGAAGATGACGATTGCGAGTACGATGACGCTGCCCGTACCGATCAGCCTCGTGAGCCGGTTCCATTTCATTGTGAACGATGCTACCAGATGCTGTTGTAAAAGCGTGAAGCAACGGTTTCATGAATCTGTCGACGCCGGTACCAGCGAATACCGGGCACAGCGAAGGAGGAATCATTGAGGAGCCGTTTTCAGGTGGCTCCTCGACGTCGCGTTACTGCTTCGTCCGGATGGTTTCCTGCGCCATCGCAATGAAGTCATCGACGGACTTCGACTTCAAATCCTCGCCGGATCGCAGTCTCACCGAAATGGCCCCGTTCTCCTGTTCACGATCACCGGCGACGAGCATGTATGGAATTTTCTGCAACTGTGCGTTGCGGATCTTAGCCTGCATTCGGTCCGTGCCGGCGTCGATCTGAACCCGAAGACCGGCGGCGTTCAATCGCGTTTCCACCTGTTTGCAGTATTCCATGTGCCGGTCCGCGATCGGAATGACGACACTCTGAACCGGCGCCAGCCAAACGGGAAACGCTCCGGCGTAATGCTCGATCAGGATGGCGATGAATCGCTCGAAGCTCCCGAAGATCGCGCGATGAATCACAACCGGCCGATGCTCCATGTTATCGACGCCGATGTACTTCAAGTCGAAGTTCTCCGGCTGCATGTAGTCGAGCTGAATCGTGGCGCACTGCCAGTTCCGGCCGATCGCGTCGGTGATGTCGAAATCGATCTTTGGACCGTAGAACGCGCCATCCTTTTCATTGATCGTGTATGCCAACTTCGCGTAATCCATCGCCGCTTTAAGTTGCGCCTCGGCGTGGTCCCAGGTCGCGACTTCGCCCAGGAATTCGTTGGGCCGTGTCGAGAGCTTGGCCGTAAAGGACAATCCGAAGTCGCCGTAGATTTTCTGGACCAGCCCGATCAGGCGCGCGACTTCATCGCCGATCTGCTCCTGCATGATGAAGCAATGTGCGTCGTCCTGCGAAAACTGCCGAACGCGCGTCAGTCCCGAAAGAACGCCCGACGCTTCGTTGCGGTGCAGCGGCGTCTGCTCGTGATAACGGATCGGCAAATCTCGATAGCTGTGCACGTCGCTGGAATACGTCAGGAAATGACCGGGGCAGTTCATCGGTTTCATGCTCATGATCTCGCCTTCGCTTTCGACGAGAAACATGTTGCTCTGATAATGCTTCCAGTGCCCGGACCTTTCCCATAAAGCCTTGTTGTAAATGAGAGGCGTCTTTACTTCGACGTATCCGGCGGGGAATAGAACGTCGCGCATGTATTGCGCAAGGGTGTTATACAGCGTCGTTCCTTTGGGAAGCCACAGTGCAGCGCCCGGTGCCCAGTGGTGGAAAGTGAACAAGCCCAGTTCTCTTCCAAGTTTCCGGTGGTCGCGCTTCTTCGCTTCTTCAAGACGGATGAAGTACTCCTCGAGTTCTTTTTTCGTATCGAAAGCCACGCCGTAGACGCGTTGCATCTGTTCACGCGCTTGATTGCCGCGCCAGTAAGCGCCCGAAACGCGCGTCAGCCGGAAGCTGTCGGGATCGATCTCCCTGGTCGATACGACGTGAGGCCCGCGGCAAAGATCGGTGAAACCGCCCGTCTGATACACGCTTACTTCGGTGACGCTTGACCCGATAAGATTCGAATCCTCTAAATCCGCGACCGCCGTCGTTCCGCGCGATTTCAAGTCGTTCAGTAACTCGACCTTGAAGTCCTGCCGCATGCCGCCAAACAGTTCGCCGGCCTTCTCGATCGGAACTTCGGATCGCTCGAAGCGAAGGTCCTGATTCACTTTGTCGCGCATGCGTCTTTCGATGGAGTGAAGATCGTCCGGCGTGAGCGAGCGGCTGAGCTGGACGTCGTAATAAAAACCGTCTTCGACAACCGGCCCGACGCCGAATTTCGCTTCGGGAAACAATTCCTGAATACTCGCCGCCATGAGATGGGCGAGCGAATGACGTTTCGTAATAAGAGCTTCGTTCTTGGGCATAAGACTAATAAGGATAACCGATGAAACCTTTCGGCACGAAATGTGGCCCCACTGTCCGTATTTGGAATGCGGCGTCGGGCTTCGTGATGAAATGTTTATGTGAAGAGTGTCCGCCGTTCGATTGCGAGCAGCTGGCGTTTAATATCCAGTCCGCCGGCGTATCCGGTCAGCGTCCCCTTTTGTCCGACGACGCGGTGACAGGGGACTACGATCGCAATGCGATTTTCGTGATTCGCCATGCCGACGGCGCGCGCCGCCCCCGGTTTCCCGATCGACTTCGCGATTTCGCCGTAGGATCGTGTCTGGCCGTAGGGAATCTCGAGCAAAGCATTCCAAACCGCAAGTTGAAACGGAGTGCCGTTCAAGTCGAGAGGTAAATCGAAACTCGTTCGGCTACCTTGAAAATACTCAGTCAGTTGGTGGATGGCTGTGCGATTCGCACGTTCGTCGACGACTCCACCCGGTGGTATCGATGCTCCAAAGTTCACGGCGGACAGCCCTTTTGGGCTGCATGCCAGCGTGAGCGGTCCGATGGGAGTGCGAGTGACAGCGTAAAGCATGACGAAGCCTAACCCGAAGAATCTGCACGTTACAACAACCAATCCCGGATGAATCCGATGCCGAGGATAACCGTGATCGAGCTCACAAATCCGACAAACTCCGCGAACAGAATGAACGTCGCACGACTCTCGTTGTGATGTTTGACTAACCGGTGATAAATGCTCATGGCCATTTTTGTCGGCACGTTGAGGGCCAAGTGTTGCCAAACAAAGCGAATTGAAAAAGAACAGCTGCTTTGTTATGGTTACCGTTTGTCCCTTGAGCCTGTTTGGAGGTTTACAACATCGATAAAAACATACGGGTCAACCACAGAATTCGAGCGCGCGAGGTTCGAGTCATCGATGAAAAGAACGAGCAGCTTGGGATTCTGACTCCTCAGGCAGCCTTGAAGATCGCTGAGGAGCGCGGTCTGGATCTGGTGGAAGTCGCGCCGACTGCAACACCTCCGGTTTGCAGGATCATGGATTACGGCAAGTACCTTTACCAGCTGAATAAGAAACTTCACGAAGCGAAAAAGCATCAGAAGAACATCACCGTCAAGGAAGTGAAGTTTCGACCCAACACGGATGAACACGATTACGGCTTCAAGAAGAACCACATCATCCGGTTCTTGAAACAGGGCGACAAAGTCAAAGCAACGGTGTTTTTCAGAGGTCGCGAAATCGTCCACCAGGGAATTGGACGCGCACTACTGGATCGATTGGTCGAAGAACTGGCGGAGATTGGCACCATTGAAGTCCGGCCCAAAATGGAAGGCCCGAATCTGACGGCCATATTTTCGCCGAAGAAATAATTAAAGATATGAAGCAGAAACTAAAAACGCACAAAGGCGCAGCGAAGCGCTTCAAAGTAACCGGAACGGGAAAGGTGAAAAGGCGGCACGCATTTGCTCGCCACATCCTTACAAAGAAGGCTGCAAATCGAAAGCGCAAACTCGGCAAAGCGACTATCCTCGCCGAGGCCGACCTGAAAACTGTTCGCGACATGCTGCCGTACGCTTAAGAGATAGAAGGAGTTTCAAAGTGCCTCGAGTCAAACGCGGAACCAAACGTCATCATCGACGAAAAAAATTGCTGGGCCTTGCGAAAGGCTATTACCTCAACAAGAGCAAGCTGTACAAGTTTGCTAAGGAATCCGTCGAGAAGGCGCTCGGCTACGCGTACCGCGATCGAAAAACGCGAAAGCGCGATTTCCGCCGCCTTTGGATCATCCGAATCGGCGCGGCGGCCCGCCAGAATGGGTTGAACTACAATCAGTTCATTTCCGGACTCAAGAAAGCGGGAGTGGACCTGGACCGCAAGATCCTCGCGGACATTGCGCTGCAGGATCCGGCAAACTTCACACGACTGGCAGAGCAGGCGCGCTCCGCAGTCGGCAAGTAACTTTTAACTGTTATGGGATTTACGGGATGTCTTCGAAGGTTGGGATCGATCAACTGCACGCACTCGAACAGCAGTTCGAATCGGAACGCGCGTCTGTTGTCGACCGCCGTTCTTTAGAAGACATCCGGTCCCGATATCTGTCCCGCAAATCCGGCCTTCTCACACTTCAACTTCAAAGCCTCGGTAAGCTGCCGCCATCGGAACGGGCCGAATTCGGCCAGGTGGTGAATGATCTCAAATCCAGAATCGAGCAGACACTCGACGGATTGCAGACTTCGATTCTGGAGCGCGAGAAGAACGACGCCCTTGCACGCGAGGCGCTCGACGTCACATTGCCCGGCAGCGCGCGCCGGTCAGGCCACCGGCATCCGCTGACGATCGTTTGGAAGGAAATCGAGGACATCTTCATTGCGATGGGTTACTCGGTCGAAGAAGGTCCTGAGGTTGAAAAGACCTATTACAACTTCGACGCGCTCAATACGCCGCCTGCACATCCGGCTCGGGATCCGCGCGATACGTTCTACATCGCCGAGGATCTCGTGTTGAGAACACACACGTCCCCCGTGCAGATTCGCACGATGGAAAAGATGAAGCCGCCCGTTCGGATCATCTGTCCCGGAAAAGTGTTTCGCCGGGACGCTTTTGATCCGACGCATTCGCCAATGTTTCATCAGGTCGAAGGGTTACTCGTCGATGAAGGCGTTACATTTTCGGACATGAAAGGAACTTTGGAGGCGTTCCACAAGAAGTTTTTCGGAGAGCGCACTCAAACACGATTGAGACCCAGCTTCTTCCCGTTCACCGAGCCAAGCGCCGAAGTCGATATCTCGTGCGTGTCGTGCGGCGGCAGCGGATGCCGGAATTGCAAGGGCACCGGTTGGATCGAGGTGATGGGCTGCGGTATGGTCCACACGTCGTTGTTCCGCAATGTCGGATATGACCCCGGAAAATACAGCGGGTTCGCATTCGGCGGCGGAATTGAACGGTACGCCAAACTCCGATACAACGTGGAAGACCTCCAGCTGTATTTCCAGAACGACATGCGCTTTTTGGAACAGTTTTAGGACATGACCCACGAAGCCCGTCGCTGCTCCGGGTTCTGCACATTTGGCTACCGGTCGGCATTGGGGCACAACTGTCAGAACCCGGAACGGCAGCGACGGGCCTCGTGACGTCATTTTCATATTTTGTGAATCATGAAGATCAGTTTCAATTGGCTTAAGGAGTTCGTGGATATTTCGGACGACGCGCCGACATTAGGGAGAAAGCTTACCCATGTCGGTCTTGCCGTCGATGCGATGGAAGCGAGGTCCGCGGACACCGTCTACGAATTCGACATAACGACCAATCGGCCGGATTGTCTCAACCACGTCGGCGTGGCGCGCGAAGTCAGCGCGATCTACGGGACGCGTGTCCGCAGGCCGGCATTCGAGCTTCAGGAAGGCTCTGAAGTAACTGATAACGTATTTTCCATCGAGATTGCCGATCCCGATCTGTGCGGCCGGTACTGCGGACGTTACATTGCCGGTGTCAAGATCGGCCCGTCGCCGGACTGGTTGAAAAAGCGTCTCGACGTCCTCGGGCTCCGATCCATCAACAACGTCGCCGACGTGACGAACCTGGTGATGATGGAAATTGGACAGCCGCTGCACGCTTTCGATGCCGGCACGCTGCACAACCAGCAGATCATCGTTCGCCGCGCAGGCGTCGAGGAAAAGATCACGACGCTGGACGGCCAGCACCGGACGCTGAATCCATCGATCCTCGTCATCGCGGATGCCGATCGCCCGGTCGCCATTGCCGGTGTGATGGGCGGCGCGGAAACAGAGATCTCCGGCCAGACAACGAACGTGTTGCTTGAGAGCGCGTATTTCTTTCCAGCCGGAATTCGAAAAACCGTCCGGTCGCTCGGACTATCCACCGAAGCTTCCTACCGCTACGAACGAGGCGCAGACATCGAGATCTGCGACTACGCCTGCGATCGTGCCGCGACGCTAATACAGCAGGTGGCGGGTGGCACAGTGCGTCGCGGCGTCATCGACGTTTATCCCGCGCCATTTAAGCCGGCCGAAGCCACTTTGCGCCGCACGCGGATTCCAGAGTTCCTCGGCGCGACGGTGCCGGACCAGGCGGTCGAGAGAATCTTGAAGGCTCTGGGTTTCAAACTCACCACGACGAGCGAGGGCTGGCATGCGGTTGCTCCGAGCTTTCGAGTCGATGTCAGCAATGAGGAAGATCTTCTCGAGGAAATCGCGCGCCACTACGGCTATGACAACTTCCCGCCGACTTTGCCCGCATTCTCGGGATCCGGCTCCGGCCTCCCGCACGAACGCGAGGAGCGGGAACTGCGACAGATCCTTTCGGCGTGCGGCTATTCGGAGATTTACGGGCTCTCGTTCACCGACGAAACAACCGAGCGGGAGTTCGGTCGTGCCGCGGAACCGGTCCGCCTTCTCAATCCGATGAGCGAGGACTGGACGCTTCTGCGAAGCGGACTCGCCGCGAGCGTGCTCAAAGCCATCGAGTGGAATATGCATCGCGGCATTCGCGATCTTCAACTCTACGAACTCGGCAAGGTCTATCGCGTGGGTTCGGAAAATCGGATGCTTGTTTTGGCCGCAACCGGTTTTCTTCGGCACAAAAGCCTTCACGAATCGGCGCGTGCCTTCGACTTCTACGACATCAAGGGTGACGTGGAAGCTATTTTGAAAGCTTTCGATATCGAAGAGCCTCTCACGCGAGACGATCTGCCGAAGTACTACCATCCCGGCAGGGCCGCGCGCTTCGGCAGCCTTGCGGTCGTCGGTGAACTGCATCCGGACTACGCCGCTTCCATCAAGCCCAAACAGCGCGTTTATGTCGCGGAGTTGAATGTCGACGCGATCATACGTTCGCGCTTGCCGGGACAGGTGACAACGCCTCCACGCGAACCTGCGATTCGCCGCGACATGTCGGTTTTGCTGGATCGCGGTGTGACCTATGGTTCGATTCGCGAAGTGATCGGAAATGCCGGTATCTTCGAACTCGTGCATTTCGAACCATTCGATCGTTTGGACAAAGGACCGTTTGCCGAATCGAAATACAGTTTGTCGATCTCATTTATTTACCAGTCGCGTGAGCGTACACTCACGGGCGACGAAGTCGAGGAATTCGACCGCAGGATTCTTGGACTGATGGAAAAACGCCTCGGAGCTGAATTGAGGAAGTAATCGAATATGTCGTCTGCTGTTGAAAAATTTGAAGAGCTGGAAGTTCGAATCGTCCGCACGGTCGAAATGGTCCGGAGCACGCAGAAAGAGTTGGCAGGCGCACGAGCGCAGATTTCGCGGCTGGAACGCGAATTGGAAGACCTGAGACGTGAGCGGGATGTGGTAAAAGATAGAATTGAATCCTTGCTCAAAAATCTATCCGAATTAACCGAGGAGCCGCGTGTCGAAACCGAAGCCGCGATCCATAGACGTTGAGATCTACGATCAGAAATACACGATCGTCCTGCAGACCGCGATGGATGAAAGCGATGTCCGCGCCCTCGCGCTCGAACTCGACAAGCGAATGCGCGAAATCGCCGCTGTAGCCAGCAGCGCCGATTCGCTCAAAGTAGCCATTCTCACCGCCCTCCATCTTGCTCAGGAATACCGCGAGCTGAAGAAAACCTGTGAAAAGAACGACGCGCTCATCCGCACCAAAACCGTCGAACTGTCCCGCACGCTGGAACAGGTTTTAAGCAAGTAATACCGATCGACAGCCTCGAACCGGCAAATCGTCCTATCGATGACCATTTTCGATTGTGGGTCCCGACTGGTCCCGGCTCGCGATTTGCGATGTATCATGCGGCCCGTGGATCGTCCGTTGATAAAGCTGTGGCTGCTGGTCTTCGCGGGTGCTACCGCCTTCGTGGCTCTCTTCGCAACTCACGCCTACGTCTTCACGACAGCCACCGGCGGAACCATGCGGTGGACGCCGATTCTCCTCTTGGCAATGTCCGAGTGGTATACCTGGGCGGCCCTGACTCCAGTGCTGATCGCCCTCATCCGCCGATATGCCGTCGAGCGGCCGACATCTGCGAAATCGATTACGATCGACGTGGCTGCTGTCGTTTTGTTTGCGGGGACTCACGTTCTGACGTTGGCCGTTCTTCGCTATTTCAACGTCGGTGGCGACAACAGGGGGAGGTCCTTCGTTGAAACATTGAACCGAATGCTGTCCGGCGAACTTCATGCGAGCTTGACGACTTGCATTGGAATCGTCGCCATCGTTCATGCGGCGGAATATTACGACCGGTATCGTGTTCGAAAGATCCGGACGTCGCAACTGGAGGCGGCCCTGGCGCGAGCGCAGCTCGACGCTTTGAGAACACGCATCAACCCGCATTTCCTGTTCAACGCGCTGAATTCGATATCTGCATTGATCGAAGATGATCCGAAAGCGGCCAACCAGATGGTCGCAAGACTCGGCGATTTCCTTCGATTGACACTGAAGAACAACGGAAATCAGAACTCCACACTCGAGCACGAACTGCAGCTTCTGAAAAGTTATCTTCAGATTGAGCAGATCCGGTTTGGCGACCGGTTGAAAGTCGCGATCGACGTCGAGCCCGAGACATTGAAGGCATTCGTGCCCAGCTTGATTTTGCAGCCCATCGTAGAGAACTCGTTTCGTCACGCGTTTTCGAAAGTCGATACCGGCATGCTCCGGATCCGCGCTCGACGGTTGCGCCAGCGTCTTGAGCTGACGGTGCAGGATAACGGGCCGGGAATGCCGGCCACCGGCGGTTCGACCGGACTCGGACTCTCCAACACTCGCGACAGGCTCGAAACACAGTTTGGACGGGACCAGCAGTTTCGCTGGGAGAATGCGCCGAACGGCGGGCTCGTCGTCACGATTCAGATTCCATTTCAGGAAGGTGCAGGCCCGTGGAACTGAGGATCCGCACATTGATTGTGGACGATGAACACCTTGCACGCCGTCGCATTGCGTCGTTATTGAAGACGGATCCGGATATCGAAGTCGTCGGTTCGGCGGCGAGCGCCGAGGATGGGCTGAGGATCATGGAAGCGCAGGAAGTCGATCTGGTCTTCCTCGACATTCAAATGCCCCGAACCAACGGGTTCGAGTTTCTACGAGCCATTCCGCAGGAACCCGCGCCCGCTGTCATCTTCGTCACGGCGTTCGATGAACACGCCGTCCGCGCGTTCGACGAACAGGCAGTCGACTATCTCCTGAAGCCTTACGACGACGAGCGGTTTCGCAAAGCGCTTCGCCGGGCGAAAAAGCAGATCGCAAAACGGGTCACGCCAAAAGCGAAGAGCCGGATTGCCGTCAGGGTTGGCGAGAAATGGCTGTTCATCAAGAGTGAGGACATTGATTGGATCGAAGCCGAGGGGAAATACACACGACTCCACGTGGCAGGCTCGACGTACTTGCGGCGCGAAGGACTCGCACAAATGGAGTCGGAGCTGGATGCTGCCACCTTTGTACGAATTCACCGGTCGACCGTTGTGAACATCGACCGGATCCGCGAAATACGCGCTCTCTTCCACGGCGATTATGAAGCCGTCCTCCACGACGGCACCAAACTGACGGTCAGCCGGCGTTACCGCGCGAAGCTGCAATCCCTGGTCGGCAGCTTTTAGTCCCAGCCCGAATGAAGCGTCACGTTTCGGTATGGTCCGGTTATCGCCGCTTGTTCCGGTATTGCTCCTTTCGTGACAATTTCGGCGTCCTTTGCGGCCGGGCACCCTTACAGTGACTCCACACGAAAGGAGTCCAAAATTGAAACTGAATCACATCGTCAAGGTTCTTATGCTGAGCTCCGTCATGCTGATGGGCCATTGCAACCCACACGGCCACGGGGCCACGCCGCCTCCGCACGCGACACCGCCGGTTCCTGCAGGACGCTGACGTGGACGAACTCGTCCGGGATATCCGCCATTCATTCCGCAGGCTCCTGGGAGCGCCGGGGTTCTCCGTCATTGCCGTCCTGACGCTGAGTCTCGGCATCGGCGCGAATGCGTCGATTTTCGCGATCGTGAATAAAGCACTGTTGAAGCCGCTACCGATCAGCGAGCCCAGCCGGGTTCTTGCTTTGAGCAACGCCTCCAGAGATGGCCGGATGTTCCCGACGTTCTCCTATCTCAATTTTAAGGACCTGCGCGATCGCGATTCCGCCGTCGCGGATTTGTTCGCGTATTCGCCAATGCCCGTCAGCCTGAGTCACGACGGCATCAATGAACGCGTGTGGAGCTATCTCATTTCGGGAAACTATTTCGACGTGCTGGGCCTCAAGCCAGCCGCCGGCCGTTTGATTTCCACGGCCGACGATCTTCAGCCGGGCGCACACCCGGTGACCGTCATCAGCGACGATGCATGGAGACGCCGATTTGGCGAGGATCCGAGCGTTATCGGCCGCGACGTGATCGTCAATGGGCGCAAGTTCACGATCATCGGTGTCGCACCACCGGACTTTGTGGGAATTGAAGTGGCGTTCACCGCAGAAATGTGGTTCCCAATGATGATGCAAAGCGAAATCAGTCCCCGAAGCCGGTGGCAGGATCGCCGCAGTTTTGAGAATCTGTATGTCACTTTGCGGATGAAGCCGGGCCTGAAGGAACCCGCCGTCCGCGCGGCTTTGCAGACATCGGCGGCTCAACTTGCGCGCGAATACCCGAATGACAATCAAGGCAAGACGATCGAGCTTTCTCCGGCCGGGCTGTTCGGCACGATGGGACGCGGTCCCACGATGGGTATTTCGGGAGTCATGATGGCGGTGGTCGCACTTGTGTTGTTGCTGGTGTGCGCCAACCTCATCAATCTGTGCCTCGCCCGCGGCGGCCATCGTCAGCGCGAGATCGCGGTTCAGCACGCGCTCGGCGCGACGCGATGGCGAATTGCGCGTCAGCTTATGACCGAATCCATCCTGTTGTCGATAACCGGCGGCGCGGGCGGTCTTTTGGTCGCGTACGCGTTCACCACGGCTGCTTCGCGCTTCCGTCTGCCGGTCGACATTCCGATCTCCTATGATTTCGGGATCGACTGGCGCGTCGTTGGATTCACCTTTGCGATTTCGCTGGTGTCGGGAATTGCGTTCGGACTGCTGCCGGCGTGGCAAACCAGCTCCCTCCAGAAAGCTTCATCGTCCGGCCGCAGATCGCGGCTGCGCAACATACTGGTCGGCGCGCAGGTTTGTGTGTCGTTTGTTCTGATGATTTGTGCCGGACTCACGTTGCGGAGTCTTCAGCGCGCGGAGTTCGTCGACATCGGCATGAATCCACGGAATGCTGTCGAAATGGGTTTTGATCTGGACCTGCAGAATTACACGCGCGAACGCCGGTCTCAATTTGTCCGTGATCTGTTGAGTGAGACGCGAGCATTACCGGGCATCGAAAGTGTCGGGATCGGAAGCGCCGTCCCGCCGGATCCGCACATCGGTTCTTCCATCATTCGCATCGAAGGAGCCCCGCCGGCTGAGCGCAGCACTGCTCCGCGATCGATCGCAGTGGCCGTAACGTCCGGCTATCGGGTGGCGCTCGGCATGACCCTGGTGCGCGGCCGGGACATCGCCGACTCCGACAACGAAACCTCCGCTCGCGTGGCTGTCGTCAACGAAACGTTTGCACGCAGGTTTTCGAATGCGACAGATGCCGGCGCCGCGATCGGCCGCCGGTTTGCGCTCGGAGAAGCCGGCGATGCGTGGATTGAAGTCGTCGGGATTGTGCGGGACGGGAAATACCGGAGCCTCGGCGAGGATCCGAGTCCTTTCTTGATGCTGCCGCTGCTTCAAAGCAACAACGGATTGTTGAAACTCGTCGCTCGCTCTTCTTCGGGAAGCGGTAGCCGAATTGAAGAACTGCGCCGCGCGATATCGGCGCTTGACCCCAATATGCCGGTGTTCGATGTTCAGACGCTTGACGAACACATGCGGCTGCCGCTGTTTCCCGCGAGAATCGCCGCGGCGATGTTTGGCAGCTTCGGATCATTGGCGTTGATGCTCGCCGCGATCGGCGTATTTGGCGTGGTCTCGTTCACGGCGAATCGGCGCGTGCAGGAAATCGGCATTCGCATGGCGCTCGGCGCGGGGCGAGCCGACGTCATTCGAATGATCGTCATTCAAGGCATGATGCCGGTCTCGATTGGAATGATCGTGGGAATTGCCGGCAGCCTGCTGGTGACGCCGCTGATCGATATGGGCGAGGTTCTGTACGAAGTGAGCGAGACGGATCCCGCCACTTTCGGCGGGATCGCCATCATCCTTGGCACGGTCGGTTTTCTCGCCTGCTACCTTCCCGCCCGAAGAGCATCCACCGTCGACCCATTGCTCGCCCTCCGCCAGGAATAATTCGAGGTCTAACTGACGTTCATCACGCGACGTCATTATTTTTAACACTCGCGGCGTAGCCTTGTCCCAGCGATAATGCTGGTTCGTCACGCTCCTTGAGGACAATTCATGAATCCACGAACACGGTACGTTCTGTTATTACTGACCTTTGTTCCTGCCTTTATCCGCGCGGAGACGCCGCAACAACCCGCACCGTTGCAGCCCGTTCAAGCGATCACGCGGCCGCGAAACCCGCTGCCTCCGGAAGCTGCCTCGGCGAACATCAAGAAATTTTCGTTCATTGCTTACGGTGACACGCGCGGCCGGCGCGACGGGGAGCAAGTCCAGTACGAGCATTCTCTCGTGATGGACGGAATGCTCGCCGCGATCAAACGTCTGGAGGGCACGGAGTATCCGATCAGATTTGTCCTTCAGTCGGGCGATGCGGTTGTAGACGGCAGGGATCCGCGGCAGCTGAACGTCAGTTTCGTTCCTCTCATCAATCGATTGACGACCGAAGGTGGGCTGCCCTACTTTCTCGCGGCCGGCAACCACGACGTCACGAGTGCGGAGAATCTGGACTCCCCTGAGCGCATCTTGGGCCTGCGGAATTATCTGCAGATGATGGTGAATCTCATCCCGCCAGATAACACGAGCCGGCGGTTACCGGAATATCCGGCCTTTGCATTTGGCTACGGCAACACGTTTGTCGTCGCCATCGATTCGAATATCGCAAGCGATAAGACTCAGTTCGAATGGGTGAAGGCGCAACTCGAAGGCCTCGATCGAAAACGCTACGTGAACGTTATCGTGTTCTGCCACCACCCGGTGTTTTCGTCCGGACCCCACGGCGCATCACATGTTGAACCTCCCACGCTCGCGTTGAGAACGCTTTATATGCCGCTGTTCCGGACGCACCACGTGAAAGTGATCTTCAGCGGTCATGATCATTTGTTCGATCACTGGATCGAGCGATATACGGATGACACGGGCATCCATCGCATGGATAACGTCGTCAGCGGTGGGGGAGGGGCGCCGCTTTATCAGTACAGCGGCGAACCCGATCTGTCCGAATATTTGAGATCGAATCAGGCCGCCAAAGTACAGGTTCAACATCTCGCAAAACCGGGCGTCGAACCCGGCGAGAACCCCTATCATTTTGTTTTAGTGCGCGTAGACGGTGAGAACATCGACATTGAGGCGATCGGCGTCGATTTTGGCAGAGGCTGGCAGCCCTACCAGACGAATAAAGCATCGTTGCGGGATAGTCCGCCGCCTCAACATTGATGAAGGAGGTATGCGATGAGCAAAAGTGATCCCCTGCTTGCTCCGTTGAAAAATGTCGATCGCCGCGAGGTGGGCGGCGTTCAAATTGAAGTTGCCCGAACAGGCGGCAGTCGCGTGAAGCGAATCATCTATCCGGCCGGGTTTCGATGGTCGACGCATATGAAGCCCATTGTCGGGACGGATTTGTGTATGCATGCCCATGTGGGCTTTCTCGCTCGCGGTCATGTTCGCATTCGATATGCCGACGGTTGCGTCGCCGACTTTACGGCGCCGCAGGTTGTTGCGATCGACCCGGGCCATGATGGCGAAGTCGTTGGCAGCGATCCGGCCGTGCTGATCGAATTTGATTTTGAAGGGGACACCGTTCAAAAGTTGGGAATGCCGGCGAAACATAAGCACCAGGTAGCGGAGTAGCTACACGACGTAAAACGGGACGGGCGTGAAACACAAGACGAACATCGCCACGCCGATCCAGCCAAGCCATACGTGACGCGGGAGGACCGGCAATTCATCGTCGATCGTCATCGGATGACGCAGTCCGAGAAACAGAAGCACCGCGGTCCACACAATCCAGCCTTCCCAGTAGATGAAACCGACGGGAATCATGACGTACACGATGGCTCGGGAAATCTTCGAATGGAGGCCGCGCAGCAGCGAGTAGCTGACGTGACCGCCGTCCAGTTGCCCGACGGGCAGCAGATTCAATGCGGTGGCAAAAAAACCAAACCACGCCGCATAACCGATCGGATGAAGGTGCAGGTCCATGCCCGGCCCCGGACTCTTGCGAAGGATGGCAGCAAGCGCCTTGAAAATGAGCGGCTCGCCAAACCCGAAATAATGCTCAGGTGTGGCGACGAACTTCGAGTTGATAAGCGCGATCACAAAGGCGGGAACAGCGAAGACGAATCCGGCGATGGGCCCGGCGATTCCGACCTCCAGCAGCGATCCACGGTCGGGGATTCGCGAACGAATGCGAATGAAGGCGCCCATGGTACCCGTTATCCACGGAATGAAATAGGGCAGCGAAGCGTCGATTCCATAGTAACGGCACGTGAGATAATGCCCCATCTCGTGGGCCATCAGGATGGTCATGATGGCGATGCTGAACGGTAAACCACTGATGAGCATGGAAGGAGATCGCAAGATCGAACGAAGGAATCCGTCGAGATTCTCTCCGAGCGTACTATTGAAGTCGGCCATGAGGACGGTGCCGACGACGGTCGTCGTGACACACGTGGCGGCAAATAAAGCGACATTCAACCAGGGAAACGGTCTTCGGACATCTTCGGCCAGAACTTCTGCCGGGGATGTAAACGTATTGTCCATGAAAAGTATCGTGCGGTAGTGCTACAGGGACTGCAAGTCTTTGCCAGGCTTAAACCTCACGGCCTTTCCCGGAGGAATATTCACCTCGGAACCCGTACGGGGATTTCGACCGATCCCTGTTTTCCGCGGCTTGACGGAAAAGACGCCAAAGCCCCGAAGTTCAATCCGATCGTTCGCTTTCAGGGCGTCCTTCATGCAATTGAAGATGGTGTCGACGGCTTGTTCAGCCTTCGTCTTGCTGACTCCTGTCCGCTCAACGATCTGATTGACAAGATCAAGTTTGATCACCGGAGTTCCTCCTTAATGAGAGCTATCTCTTTTGTAACCAATCTTTTTTACCATCCATAGGGGAAAATAGGCAAATGTCAATTAAACCGGACTCCTGGATTCGACGCATGTCCGTCGAGCATCGGATGATCGAACCGTTCAGCTCGGCACAGGTCGCTCAGGGCATTATCTCTTACGGTTTGTCTTCTTATGGATACGATCTGCGCCTCGGCGATGAGTTCAAGATATTCGCCCCGCCGGCGGATATCGTGGTGAATCCAAAGTCGGTACCTGCGGAGTTCTATCGAGATCATCGTGGAGAGCACTGCGACATTCCGGCAAACACGTACATTCTCGGCCGGACGGTGGAATACTTGCGCATTCCTCGCGACATCTTGACGCTGTGTGTCGGCAAGTCCACCTACGCTCGGTCCGGCATTCTTGTCAATGTCACACCCTTTGAGCCGGAATGGGAAGGCTTCGTCACGGTTTCCATTGCCAACACCACGTCTCGCCCCGTTCGCGTCTTCGCTAACGAAGGATTGTGCCAGGTTCTGTTCTTTCAATCAGATGAGGTCTGCGAAGTTTCGTACAAGGACCGAAAGGGAAAGTACGACGCTCAAAGAAAAATCGAATTCGGACGTACGCTTTGATCTTCAGGAATCAAATCGCAAGACCGCCGTCGATTTGAATCACCTGGCCCGTGACGTAGCTGGCCTTCGGTGACAGCAGGAACAGAGCAATCTCTGCGATTTCCTCCGCCTTCCCGAAACGTCCAGCGGGAATCTGTTCGAGCGCCCTGGTTTTGTACTCCTCGTTGAGGACGGCGGTCATGTCCGTTTCGATGAAACCCAAAGCAAGCGCGTTGACCGTTATTCGGGCTTTTGCGATTTCCTTGGCGAGCGCTTTCGTAAATCCGATCATGCCGGCCTTCGACGACGAGTAATTGACCTGTCCCGGCATTCCGACGATTCCGCTGATCGAGGTCACGTTCAGGATGGCGCCTGAGCGCTGCCGCAGCATGGTCCCGACAACGGGTTTGGTCATCGTGAAGACGCCTTTAAGATTGGTGTCGATGACATCGTCCCAGTCCTTTTCGCTCATCAAGGCAAGCAGCTTGTCCCGGGTGATTCCTGCGTTGTTGACCAGCATGTCGATGCGTCCGAACTTTTCCTTTGCTTGTTTGACGACGTCCCTGGCCTGATCCATATTCGTGACGTCTGCCTGGAATCCGATGATGGTGTCGCCATTCGCGATTTCGTCCGCCATGGCTTTGTTTTGGGCGTAAGTGAAGGCCACTCTCGCCCCTTCCCGCGCCAACGCCAAAACAATCGCCCTCCCGATGCCGCGACTACCACCAGTCACAATTGCCGTCTTGCCTGTAAACATTCAACCCCCAGTTCCTGATTAAACCGCTGTTATTCCGAAAGCGTCTGAGCGAGATCGAGCATCGAAAGGTCGAGCTGCTTCTGGCGACCGGCGACATCCTTGAGCGATGTCGTCGTGATTTCGCCTTTCGTCATTCCGACGAGAACGCCGTGGCGACCTCGTGCCAACAACTCCACGGCCTCGTTGCCCAACCGGGACGCCAGGAGCCGATCGGCGGCCGTGGGTGTTCCTCCGCGCTGAACATGACCGAGAATCGTCGCGCGCATCTCGAAACCCAGGCGTTCGCTGTGTTCACGGCAGTATCCCAGCAGGCGTTCGGCGTTGAACTTGGCTCCTTCGGCGACGACGACCAGCGCGTGTTTCTTGCCTCGTTCGTACGCTTCGTGAATGCTGCTGGAAACAACTTCCGGTGTCCGTTCCCTTTCCGGGATGACGATCTCCTCAGCGCCTCCGGCGATACCGGCCATCAGCGCCAGGTAACCGCAGTGACGCCCCATGACTTCGACGAGAAGCGCCCTTTTGTGCGACGACGCCGTGACCTTCAGTCTGTCGATGGCTTCCAGAGCGATGTTCAGCGCTGTGTCCACGCCGATCGTGATGTCCGATCCGTAAAGGTCGTTGTCGATCGTTGAAGCCACGCCCACGACCGGCATCCCCATTTGCGAAAGCGCGAAGGCTCCCTGCTGCGATCCATTGCCGCCGATGATCACCAGCCCCTCGATTCCGCGATCACGAACGTGCCGCAGCGCCTCCTGGCGGCCTTCGTCGGTCATGAACTCCTGGCTGCGCGCGGATCCGAGGAACGTTCCGCCGTGCTGGATGATTCCTCCGACGTCGCGAGCAGTCAGCGGTAGAAAGTCGTTCGCAATCAGTCCGGCGAAACCCTGCCGCACGCCGAAAACCTCGAATCCACAACGAACGATGCCTGCGCGCACAATCGCCCGGACGGCTGCGTTCATTCCCGGAGCGTCGCCCCCGCTGGTGAGAACCGCGATGCGTTTCATTCGCAGAATTATGCCTCAAGTTGCGTCGCGCTTCGTGCCGTCACTCTTCACAGGTACAATTCTGGAAATGGACTGGACTCGCCTGGACCAACAGATTCGATTCATCGTCGAGATCGATAAACTGAAGAACGTTTACCGGCGCACGTATCTTATTAACGAAAGACGAAACGAGAACACGGCGGAACACAGCTGGCATCTCGCCATGATGGCTTTCGTTCTAGCCGAGTACGCGAATGAGCCGATCGACGTCTCGCGTGTTCTCAAGATGGCGCTGATTCACGACATTGTCGAAATCGACGCCGGCGACACTTTTGTCTATGACGTCCAGGCCGAGCTCGACAAAGCCGAACGCGAGCGCGCGGCGGCGGACCGGCTGTTCGCATTGCTTCCGCCGGATCAGGCCGTAGAGTTTCGCCAGCTGTGGAATGAATTCGAGTCGAGGAAAAGTGCGGACGCGCGATTTGCCGCGGCACTCGATCGAATGCTGCCGCAACTCCATAATTACTACACACAGGGCGGCTCGTGGAAGGAACACGCCATCACTGTCGATCGCGTCGTCGCGAAAAACGCCACGATGAACGAAGGCGCTGCCGTGCTTTGGACGTGGACGCAAAAGCTTCTCGCTGACGCAGTCATGAAAGGATTCCTCGCAAAAACGCCGTGACGCCTGAAGAGCCTTCCGTGCTATTCTCTCGAACCGTTGTGTCTGGCGACCCGGCTGCGGGCCGCCCGGTATTTGAATGAGGAGCCTCTTCCGCCCGGAATCCCACTGCCTGGCCTTCGAGATGTTCCTAAACCTACTTTTCAGGAAAGTGCATGAGTAAAAAAGTCTACGTTGGTAATTTGCCCTTTAGAACGACCGAAGAAGACCTTGCCAATTTGTTTGGCCAGGTTGGTACTGTTGAGTCCGTCAGCATCATCATTGATCGCGAAACGGGCCGATCCAAGGGATTTGGATTCGTTTCAATGAGCGCGGAAGACGCCGATAACGCGATCGCCCAGTTCAATGGATATCCGCTTTCGGGCCGTCCATTAACCGTCAACGAAGCCCGTCCGATGGTGCGAAAGGATTTCACAGCACGTCAGGCATTGTAGTTTGATGAGCGGCGTCCCGAAGATGCGCGCGCATCTTTGGGACGTCCTTTGGTTTCCGCATGACCACCCCGTTCAAATCCGCGGCCCGTCATCAGGAAAGTCTTCTCGCCTCCCTCGAAAAACGCACGCTTCTCTGGTTTGCCGCAAGAATGCCGATTCAGATCGGTCCGGACCACTTGACCGTCCTCGGCTTCACCGCAATGATCGGCTCAGGTGTTTGCTATTACCTTTCCCGCTACGATTCACGAGCGCTCTTCGGCGCGGTGGTTTGCCTGGCGCTGAACTGGTTCGGCGACAGTCTTGACGGCACGCTCGCGCGGTTCCGCCAGAAGCAGCGGCCTCGTTACGGCTTTTACGTCGATCATATTGTCGATACCTTCGGTGCCCTCGCGCTCGTTGGCGGTTTGGGGCTTTCCAACTACATGAGCGGCAAGATTGCGATGGGCGTTCTGATCGCTTACTTTATCCTCTCGATCGAGGTTTACCTGGCCACTTACACGATCGGCGTTTTCAAGCTGTCATACGGATGGTGGGGACCCACGGAACTTCGACTGGTTCTGGCGATCGGAACCTTCGTTCTGTTTGTGAGGCCGACCGTCAGCGTCGCCGGTGTGCGCTATCTGCTCTGTGATGTCGCCGGCGTGGTCGCCATCGCGGGCATGATTCTGATTGCAGTGGTATCCGCCATTCGAAACACAGCCCGTCTGTACGACGAGGAACGCGTGAAGTGACAACGGTGCTGACGCACTGGCTGAAGTTCAACGCCGTCGGCATTATTGGCGTCGGAGTCCAGCTATTGGTTCTAACGCTGCTCAAAAGCGGCTTTGGTTTGAACTATCTTGTCGCGACTTTTCTCGCGGTTGAAACGACGATCGTCCACAACTTTGTCTGGCACGAGCGCTGGACGTGGATTGATCGTACGAAAAACGTCACCGGAATTCCGATGCGTCTTGTTCGGTTCAACCTGGCAAACGGGATGATTTCCCTGGCGGGCAACCTCGGGTTGATGTGGATTCTGGTTTCGCGGTTTCATCTGAACTACATCGGCGCTAATCTACTGGCGATCGGCCTCTGCTCGATCCTGAACTTCATCGTCAGCGACCGCCTGGTGTTTCACCGCGGCCGCTGACGTCAAAAGCCGCGTGCATTATCTGCGCGTCCATCTGGTAGAATGGCCCTTACATCTAGCTTCTAGGAGTTCACGACCTGCCTGGCTTCGACAGCCACAACGAACAATCACCTATGGACATAACGCAGACGAAAGACAGGCCTTCCGTTGAACTGCGTCTCGGTGTGGCTGGATTCAACTACACGGACCTTTACAAAACAGATCGGTTGCGCGATCTCTTGAACGTCTTCGACGCGGAGGTTGCCGCCGGCAACCCGGAACTTTTTTCGAAGTGGGACGCGTATCGCCTGGAGCCCGGCGGGCCGAGGGCTTCCGTTGAAGTTTCCGCATTACTTGTGGCGATGGCAGGATACGTCAGCCGCTTCGTGACGCGACTCTTCGGAGTCGAGGCTGAAGCGGAAGCGCTGGCCAATGCCACCGCGGATCAGAATCCCGTATTTCGCTTCAAGATCGATTTCGTGCGTCGACGGGTTCTCCCGGCCTTGAAGAAGATCGCCATTCCGCCGGATACCTCAAAACTCGAGGGACAAATCCACGCCCTCCGTTCGCTCGCTGCTGTCGACGTTCACGATGCCGAGCTGGCGACCGCAACCGCGGGCTCGATGCTGATCGATGCCGAGCGTGCTTTTGGAGACAAGGGTACCGAAGAAGAGCGTGAACGTCTGGACTCTTTTGTCCATCGGCTTCGTGATGCGCTCGGAGACGAAGGCAGTTCGAAGGATGCGCGTCAGGTTCTCACCGTCTGGATTGAAGCCTTGATGCAGTGGTCCGCGCTTCACCTTCACGACAGAGCGTACAAGCATTGGGTGGCTTTCCGTTTTCCCGAAGCCATCGATCACTTCGATCTTGTTCGCGTTCAGCGTCCCCGCGCGGATCTGACGGAGGCCGTGATCGGCCCGGACGAGCGGTTACGCCGTCGTGACGGCTTCGGCCTGACAGATCCGCGAATGACGACGCGCGAGGTCCTGAGCGAGATTCATTACTGCATCCTCTGTCACGCGCGCGACAAGGACACCTGTTCGAAGGGTATTCGGGCCTCCGACGGAAGTGTTGTCATCAATCCGCTGGACATCCCGCTTGCCGGCTGCCCTCTCGACGAGAAGATTTCCGAAATGCACTTCATGCGGAAACAGGGCGATGCGATTGGTGCACTGTCGCTGGTCATGATCAGCAATCCCATGTGCCCGGGCACCGGACATCGGATCTGCAACGACTGCATGAAGGCCTGTATTTATCAGAAACAGGACCCGGTCAATATTCCGCAGATCGAAACCGCCGTGCTGACGGACACGTTGGAGCTTCCCTGGGGTGTGGAAATCTACGGTTTACTGACTCGCTGGAATCCGCTGAATATCGCTCGTCCCTATCCCCTTCCTTACAACGGCAAGAACATTCTTGTCGTCGGAATGGGACCGGCCGGATATACGCTGGCGCACTATCTGGTGAACGAGGGCTTCGGTGTTGTCGGCATCGACGGACTGAAAATTGAGCCGCTCGATGAAGCGTTGACCGGAAGCGCTGAACGATCGCCGCAACCGGTTCGCAACTGGTCCGATCTCTACAAGCCTCTTGACGAACGTGTCCTTGAAGGGTTCGGAGGAGTTTCCGAATACGGCATCACCGTTCGCTGGGACAAGAACTTCCTGACGCTCCTGCATCTCACGCTTGCCCGTCGTGATCTGCTTCGCATCTACAGCGGCGTCCGCTTCGGCGGGACGATGTCGCTCGATGATGCGTGGGACTCCGGCTTCGCCCACGTCGCTATCGCCGCGGGCGCCGGGCGTCCGACCATCATCGATATGAAGAACAATCTTGCGAACGGCATTCGCAAGGCGTCGGACTTTCTGATGGCGTTGCAGCTGACAGGCGCTTTCAAACGAACCGCTCTGCCGAACCTGCAGGTGCAGCTGCCGGCCATTGTGATCGGCGGTGGTCTGACGGCGATCGACACGGCAACCGAGCTGTTCGCTTATTATCCGGTTCAGGTTGAAAAAGCGCTCGATCGCTATGAGCAGCTCGTGGCGGAAATCGGCGAGGCCGCCGTGCTTTCGAGTTTCAATTCGCGTGAACTTGAAATCCTCAGGGAGTTCCTTGCTCACGGAGCGGCGGTCCGCAACGAACGCGAGCGCGCCGCCGCTGCCAAGGAACAGCCCGACTTTGTGAAGCTGGTTCGAAATTGGGGCGGCGTCTCGATCGCCTATCGCAAGCGCATGGTGGATTCGCCGGCTTATCGATTGAATCACGAGGAAGTGATCAAATCGCTCGAAGAGGGCATCACTTTCGTCGAGAACGTGAGTCCTGAAGAGGCGATCGTCGACGAGAGTAATGCGGTGACCGCGGTTCGCTTTCGTGGCGAAGGCAATCGTGTTGTCGAACTTCCTGCCCGATCGGTCCTCGTCGCGGCCGGCACCACACCGAACATTACTTACGAAAAGGAGTATCCGGGCACGTTCAAAATGGATGCCAGGAAGAAATTCTTTGCGCCCCATCGAGCCACGGCCAACAGCGACGGAACCGTGTCCCTGGAGGCAGTCGGAGAAAACACGCCGGGCGGGTTCTTTACTTCGTACAACAAGAGCGGGCGGACGGTGAGTTATTACGGCGACAACCATCCGCAATATGCGGGCAACGTTGTCAAAGCGATGGCATCCGCGCGCGATGGATATCCATGCGTTGTCAATTTGTTTAGCGCTGATCTTTCAAATCTTGATCCGGACAAACAAGCGGAACGCGATTATCAATGGGAGCGCCTTACCAGGGAACTCGATGCGGAGCTGGTTGCGCGCGTTCATGCCGTGCATCGGCTGACGCAGACGATCGTCGAGGTCGTGGTCCACGCGCCCGCTGCGGCCCGACGTTTCCGGCCGGGCCAGTTTTATCGGCTGCAGAATTTTGAAACGGCCGCGCGAACCGTCCGCGACACGCGGTTGCTCATGGAAGGCATCGCTCTGACCGGCGCGTGGGTCGATCGTGAAAAGGGCCTGCTCTCCCTCATTGCACTCGAGCTCGGTGTGTCGTCACGTTTATGCGCCTACCTGCGTCCGGGAGAGCCAGTCATCGTGATGGGCCCGACCGGCTCGCCGACCGACATCGAGCCGTCCGAAAACGTCCTGTTGGCGGGTGGCGGTCTCGGAAACGCCGTGCTGTTTTCAATAGCGAAGGAGATGCGCGAAAAAGGGAATCGCGTTGTTTATTTCGCCGGGTACAAGAAAGGCGAAGACCTGTTCAAGCGCGAAGAAATCGAAGCGGCGACCGATCAGGTCATCTGGAGCACGGACATGGGCGCTCCGATCGTGCCCGGACGCCAGCAGGACCGGCACTTCCGCGGCAACATTGTCCAGGCGATTCTGGCGTACGGCCGCGGGGAACTCGGCGAAGCGTTGGTCCCGCTCGCTTCGGTTCATCGCATCATCGCTATCGGCTCCGACCGTATGATGGCTGCCGTCAAAGACGCCCGTCACGGCGTGCTTGAACCATACCTTCAACCGAATCACGTCGCCATTGCCAGCATCAACTCACCGATGCAGTGCATGATGAAGGAAGTTTGCGCCCAGTGCCTGCAGAAGCACGTGGACCCCGCGTCGGGCAAAGAGACGATCATCTTCTCGTGTCTGAATCAAGACCAACCGATGGACCGCGTGGACTTCAAAAACCTCAACACTCGATTGCAGCAGAACACCGTTCAGGAGAAGCTCAGCAACCTCTGGCTCACTCAGTTACTGTCCGAACAGTAATCCGCTGAGGGACAGGCGGGAAATTTAGAAAATGGACGAAGCAAAATGATCCGAAAACACAAATCTCGAATTGCGGCACTATGGGTCAGTGTGCCCCAAGTCCAATTGGAGATTTGTGTTTTCGGATTGGCATTCTACTTCGTTCACTTTCTAAATTCCTATCCCCCTCTCAATACGCAAAACCGATCGAACGCGTTGGTGAGGTCCTTTGCGATCTCCGGCGCTTCGCGTCCTTCGATCTGATGCCGTTCGAGCATGAACACGATTTTGCCCTTTTGCAAAATCGCAATCGAGGGTGACGAAGGGAAGTAGCCCTTGAAGTAGCCCCGGGCGCGCTCCGTGGCCTCGACGTCACCGCCGGCGAACACCGTGATCGACTTGTCCGGCAGCACCGAATGTTTCAGAGCGAGACCCACCGCCGGGCGCGCGCGTCCGGCCGCGCAGCCGCAAACGGAATTCACGACGACCATGATGGTGCCGTTTTCGCGTATGGCCGCATCGACCGTTTCGGGACTTCGCGTTTCCTCAACGCCGTAGCGGGTTAGATCGTCACGCATGGGTTGGATCAAAACTTCAGGATATGCCATCCGTAAATTCTAACCGAAAGTCGTGTCACAAAGCCCGCCGCTACCGTAGGGCGTCAGGGCCCCGTCAAAGTTCCGTAATTGAAACAATCCAGTAGTAAAGATCTTCGG
>CAZPBY010000040.1:0-72426 GCA_964584785.1 uncultured Solibacteraceae bacterium | reverse complement strand
CGAAGATCTTTACTACTGGATTGTTTCAATTACGGAACTTTGACGGGGCCCTGCACGGATTCCTGCGGCCCTTGCGGTAAATACCTAATGACGCTACATTTTCAGTTTTGGCCGGTCTAACAGGGCCTAATCCTGTCTCATGGTGAGTGAATGAAGTTTACATCGCTTCCTTTGTGCGCATTCTTACTCGTGATTCCAGCCTTCGGCGAAGGCGCTGCCGATTCCAAATACGGGCAAATACCTCTTTCATTTGAAGCCAATCAGGGACAGATGGATGCGCGCGTTGCTTTTCTGTCGCGCGGTCCGGGCTACGGCCTGTTCCTGACGAAAGACGGGGCGGTCCTGCGTTTACTCGGATCCAAACCCGCCACTGTTCAGATGAAGCTTGTCGGCGGTTCCTCTTCCGACATTCATGGTATCGAGCCCGTTCCCGGGAAAGTGAATTACTTGACCAACTCGGCTCCGAAGGGCTGGCACGGCGACATCGCGACATATTCACGAGTTCGTTACGCCGGTGTTTATCCGGGAATCGACCTCGTCTATTACGGCAGCCAGCGCAAACTCGAATACGACTTCACGGTTGCGCCGGGCTCTCATCCGGATTTGATCGCATTGCGTTTCGAAGGCGTTCAAAGGCTCGACATCGACGGCAAGGGCGACCTGGTTTTGAAGACGCCGGCCGGTGAAGTGCGGCAACCGAGGCCCGTCATTTTCCAGGAGGCAAACGGCAAGCGGATTCCCGTCGAAGGCGGATATGTTCTGCGCGGCAAAAAGACGGTGGGTTTCCGGATCGGCAATTACGATTTGACGAAGCCCCTCACGATCGATCCTGTCCTGGTTTACTCCACGTATTTCGGCGGCAGCGGCACGGGTATTGATCAGGCCAACGCCGTTGCGGTCGATTCCGACGGGAATGCATACATCACCGGAGTCACTGCGTCGGATGGGATTCTTCTGGTCAACCCGTTTCAGACTTCGAATCGTGGTCTGACGGACGGCTTCGTCCTCAAACTCGACCCAACCGGCAGCACGGTCATTTACTCCACGTATTTTGGCGGCAGCGGCAACGATGAAGGTCACAGCATCGCTATTGATGCAGCCGGGAATGCTTACGTCACCGGGTTGACCTCATCCAGTGATTTCCCGACTACCTCGAATGCCGCGCAGCGGACCAAAGCGGCGAATCAGGAAGGTTATCTTCTGAAGCTCAATCCAGCAGGCAACAACATTCTCTACGCGACTTACCTCGGAGGAAATGGCGACGACCGTGGAATGGGTGTCGCAGTGGATCCGAAAGGTGGAATCTACGTAACGGGTTTGACAGGCTCCACGGACTTCCCCGTGGTCGGTGGGTTTCAAACCACGAATATGGGTGGTCTCGCGGACGTGTTCGTCACCAAATTCGGTCCGACAGGTGCTATTCAGTATTCAACCTACGTCGGTGGCCGTGGGAATGATCAGGGATATTCGATCGCCGTCGATGCAGCAGGCGCCGCTTACGTCACCGGGTTTACGACGTCGGCGAACGTCGTCGTGAATAGTCTGACGCGTGAGCCTCAACGGTTCGATCGCTCATTTCCGACAGCGAACGCTTTTCAATCCGATTATGGCGGCGGCTCGGACGACGCGTTCGTCTTCAAACTCTCACCGGCGGGGAATTCGCTCGAGTACTCCTCGTACATCGGCGCTGGCTCGTCCGACATCGCAACTCGCGTTGCCGTGAATTCCGCGGGCACCGCCTGCATCACCGGCTATTCCAATTCGGAATTCTTTCCGCTGTTGAATCCGCTCCAGCCTGCGGCGAGTGGCGGGTATGACGCATTTATCACGTGCATGGCGCCGGATGGGAAGTCCGTTCTTTTCTCCACGCTTTTCGGAGGTGAATCCAACGATAGCGGAACAGGCATCGCCTTCGACTCGACAGGCAACCTCTACGTCGGCGGATACACAGAATCCATCCTGCTCCCTGCGTACAACGCGCTGCAGGGCTCGTGGCACGGAGGACGCGACGGCTGGGTCCTGAAATACAGCCTGCCGAAACTCACACTGCTGTATTCCACATTTCTTGGCGGATCTTCAACCGACGCGGTTACCGGTCTTGGAGTCGATGGGTCCGGCAACACGTATGTGGTGGGCCTGACTACTTCCACGGATTTTCCGATCAATTACCCATTCCAGCCGGAGAACGCCGGCAACCAGGATGCGTTCATCGCGAAGATCAACGCTTCAGATGTCATTTCGACGTCCAACTTCATAACCGCGAGTCAGGGCGGCTCAAGAGTCTTTACCACGGCTCTTTCGACGAACCCCGTGTTCGGTTACGCTACCGCGAACGTGTCGAGCGGCAGCGCGCCTACCGGCCTCGAGATTCTTTCGCTGGTTCAGAACGGAATCACGGTAAGCCAGATCGGAATCCCGGCACCTGAACTGTTCGACGCGGGGCGCGTCTTTGTTCAGGTCGATACCAACACGCGGTCCGTGATAACGCTCGCGAATCCGAATGGCGACGAAGCTTCGGTCAACATCTACTTTACCGATACGGACGGAAACAGTTCGAACTTCGTCACGCAAACGATCGCGCCGTACCAGCATTTCTCAGCATTCGTGACCGACCCGCCATTCAGTCTGGCGTCGGGCACGTCAGGGACAATCACGTACACATCGACGGTGCCGCTGGCGGCAGTCGCGTTCCGAACAACAACCAACGAGCGTGGAGACTTCATATTGAGCGCCACGCCGGTCGCGAATTTCCGAGACGTTGCCGATCTGCCGATCACGATTCCGCAATTCGCCGACGGCGTCGTTCGTGTTTACGACGTGGTTGAGAACCCGGACGATCCCGACAATCCGACATACACTGAAGACGTCTTGAAAAAAATTCAGTGGACGACATCGATTGTGCTTATGAATCCGACGGAGGACGTTCTGCACGGCGAAATCGACTTTTTCGATCCGACCGGCGCACCGATCAGCGTTGGCGTTACCGACAATGACCCGTCCCCGGCTTTTGGATACGAAATTCCTCCTCGAAGCTTTGTGAGGTACGACACTCCCGGAACAGCCGACGGGATCACGGTGGGGTCGATTCGCGTCCTGCCGCAGGGCACAGCTGCACCGCAGGCACACGCCATTTTGAGCGAGCATCTCGCGGACATCACGGCGTCCCAGACCGCGTCCGAGGCGCCGGCAGTTCCCCGTTCGAATCGGCTTTATGTGGAGACGCAGGGAGACTTCGATGCTCTCGAAAGCGGTGCGATCCGTTCGGCCTTCGCAATAGTTAACGATGATCGATTTGAGCGAACACTCACGGTCCGCCTCGAATTAACCAACCTCGATGGTTCGCCGACGGGTCGAACGGCAACGCTATCGATTCCACCGCATGGGCAGGTCGTCAAGTTCTTCCACCAGGTGCCGGAGTTTGCGTCATTGCCGGTGCCGTTTCGCGGGATTCTTCAAATTACGATCGCGTCGGACAGTCCGCACATCGAGGGACCGTCGTCGGCTCCTCGAATCGCCGTCACCGGTATGCGGACGATGATCAACGAGCGTACACAATTCCTGGCGACCACGACCGGACCTTTGGTTGAGAATCCGGGCACGCCCGTCGAATTGGTTTTCCCGCACATCGCGGAAGGTGGCGGCTACAGCACGGAATTCATCATGATCAACCGTGCCGGTCAAAGCGCGGCCGGCACGCTGTTTTTCGTAACGCAATCCGGCACCGCGCTGAACGTCACAACGAAACCGTAGCCCGGACGAGACTACCGGCCGCCTGGCGTAATCGACGCGTGGTAGTGATAGACGCGCCAGCCGGCGGGCGTCTTCTTCCACAGGATGGTGGCCCGGCCCACAATTTGACGTTGGCCGGAACCGCCCTGAACCACTTGTTCCCATTTCCCCGTCTGCAGCGCGTGATCATCGGTTATCGCGATTTGCATGTCGCCGAGGAATTCAAACTTCGAGATTGTGTTGTTCGTGACCGCGGCACGCCAAACCTGCTTGAGCCGCGCCATTCCGACGAGAGGACCTTCGTTGATGTCGTAATAGATGTTGTTCGGATCCGGATCGAAGACCTTGTCGATCGCATCGAGATTCTTCGCAACGATGGCTTTGCAGAATTCGTTCGTCAGCGCCCGGATCTCCTGCTGATCGTCGGGGAACCCGGCGGCGACGCATGACACAAGTGCAAACATCAGGAAGGCGGCCAGGACTTTAGCGGTTTTCATCGTCCTCCTTTCGGTTCCGGAAGCATCATGGATACACAGAATGCGGCGAGCGGCATTAAAGCGGAGATCCACAGCGCCGTCCGCAATCCCATGTGATCGGCCACGGAACCGAGCACGGTCGCGCCCACGCCTCCGGCGCCTGTTGCAAATCCAACGATCAAACCCGAGGCCATACCGACATTCCGCGGCATGTACGACTGGGCCAGCACGACGGTGACCGTGAATGTCGAGATCAATACGAAACCCAGCGTGCCAAGAACTACGTAGATCCAGACGCCGCGAGCGAACAGAAACGCGATAGCGAGCGGTGTCGCCAGAAGGAAAACGCCGACGGCGTACCTGCGAATTCCAAATCGATCGGCGATCGGACCTGCACACAGCGTGCCCACGGCGCCCGCACCGAGAAATACGGCGAGAACCGTTCCCACCATGCGTGAGTCACCGTGCAGAACATCGAGGTAATAAAAAGGAATCAGCGTGCTGAATCCGGTTTGCGTCCAGGCGCGCAATGCAACAACGATCACGAGGACGACCATCCCGTAAACGTTGGTCTTGCCCGAGGCCATTGCACGGCGCTTCTCATGCGGAGTCTCGGGAAGCCTGAGCTTCGGCAGCACTGCCGCAATCAGTAAGGCCACGACCGCCCCAGGAATGATCAACCCAAGACTCCCTCGCAGTCCAAAGATGGTGACCAGCGCCGTGATGATCGGCGGACCTAGCGCAATACCGAGATTGCCGCCAGTCGAGAAGATCGACACGCCGGTCGCTTTACGCTCGCCGGCGACGTGAGTTGCAGTGCGATAGCCCTCCGGGTGATACGACGCGATTCCCACGCCGGACACGATCACCAGAAGAAGAACGGCGGCGTAAGAGGGCGCCAGTCCAGTCAAACCGATACCGACCCCGGACAGAAATACAGCGGCGGGAAGAATCCATCGTCGCGTCGTTTTGTCCGCGAAATAACCGAACAGCGGTTGAATCAAGGAAGAGGTGACGTTGGACATCAAAATAACGGCCGCCGACGAGGCGTATGACAACGACAACGCGGATTTTAAAAATGGCAGCAGGGCCGCCAGAGAGCCGCCGTTGATATCCACCACCATGTGGCCCAGCGCCAGTAATCCCAGTACTGGCACGTTGGGTTTGTTTGCGGTCGCGACCCTCGTTTCTTCCGTTGCTTCAAGGTCGCGTTCTGCAAGTTCACTACGCATAATTTCGTAATGCTACCATCGTCCTTTTCATTCGAGGGGAAACGAAATACTGGCTGGAGGTCACCGGCTTACCCCTCCTCCAAGGCCTCCGAGGAGGGGTAAGCAAAAACAACAGTGCGCGGTTATTGCGGACGGTGGAACAGGCCTACGTATGCGCCTTTGCCACGAACGTGGCCAACCATGGCTTGCATGATCGATGTGCGAATCGCCTGGGAGTTCGGATTTGGTTCCTGCGGGCCCTGAGGCGGAACCTTGATATCGAGCATCGTATCCAGCGCGTAGACCTCGAGGATGTAGTGATGAACGGGACCGCTTGCGGGGGCGCCCGGTCCTCGATAGCGCGACCCGCTGACGCTGATTTGCCGCGATCCATCCTGCAACTCAAAGCCGTCGGGCTGACCCTGAGCCAGACCGGTCGCAGTGCCTGGAATATTCCATACGAGCCAATGCAGAAGGCCGTCGGTAGAATTGGCGACAACGGTATCGGCATCATGAAACATCAACACGAAACTCTTGGTGCTGATCTGCGTACCGTCGCCCGAAGTTGTTGGGCCAGGCACGTTCGACCATTGAATAGCGGGTGAAAGCTCACCGCCGGATTGTGTATAGCGCAGCGGAATCATTCCGCCGTCGGGCCAAGCCGTGGTGACAAGGTTCATGATTTGAATTCCGCCACCGCCGCCACCGCGCCCACCGCGGCCGCCGCGAGCGTCGCCACGTGCCGCTTCCGGAGCTCCGCCGCGCTGGGGCTCTGCTCCGCGGCCGCCGCCGCGTTGTGGAGGAGTTTGCGCGCCGGCGATGCTGAAGAGCACTGCGAACGCAATCAGTAGAACTATCGTCGATCGAATAATTCGCATCTTGTGCCTCCTTAACGTTTGAACTCTGGGTGAGCTTTGATCCACGCGTCGTAACGCATGCGAAGTGTCTTCACCGGGTTCAGATCTTCGTTCTTCTTGATGTTGTACGTTGGACCGTGGTTCGGTTGCGACACCGTCACATACATGGCGTACTTGCCGTTGTTGTGCAGATTCGGCTGAGTCAGCGGACCGTTCGTGTCGTTTGGATCCGCCGCGAGGATGTAAGCGACCGTTGACGAGCGCCACGTACACGCCACACCCTGGCTCTCCGGCGGAAGCGCGGGTTGCTGGCACGTGCAACGGCTGTCGCCGCCGGCGGCGTCTGCCGCTTCCATCGCGGCCATCACGCGATCGGTGATTCCGCCTTTCGCATTGACGAACGCTTTGACGGCGCTCGGTACGACATTCGCGGATCGCAGAATGTTGCCCTGGATCGAATAGAAGATTTCAGTACCGGGCACCTGACCTTGAATGTCCTGTGTGACAAACCCGTTGGTCAATCCCGAGTGACCGGCCATCCTGCCCTGCAGATCGACTATGCCGTACTGCCGGCCCTGAAAACCGGGATCCTGAGCCAGCAATTCGATGATCCGCCGTGGTTCCGTTCCCTTCTGCAGTTCCTCGAAGACCAGAGTTTGATTCTGGTGCAGGCCATCTACACCTGCCTGGCACGCCGCCACTCCTTTACCCGGCACGACGACGGCCTGAACGTCTTTCAGAAAGTCGTCGGTGCTTCCCGTACATGTTGATGACGAGATCACCACGCGCCCCGTACTTCGATCGACCGCGATCACCGACCAGGTTGCAAACGCGGACGACTGCAAGGCGAACACCACCACGAAAAGAAAAATGATTCGACGCATATCCACCTCAACCTTCGTTATTCGATCGCGCTTGCCGCGATCACCGTTTTGCCTTCTCAGGGCGGATAGCATAACGAATACGGGCCGAAATCGCAGTAGATGGTTTTTCAGCGCCCGTGTATGCTGAAATCCGTGTCTGAAAACGATCCGAAGTTTAACAAGTTCGAACTCCCCCTCGACAAAAACCACAACTGGACGGCGACTCCCGGGTTTCGGATTGCCGTTCTGGATCGCGGTGCGATCCGCTTTGAATTCCCTCAAGACTGGACCTGCATACCCGACCAGGAATCCGTAAAGTTCTACGATCGAGTTCCTCCTCAGGACAATTGCCGGCTCGCTGCTTCGCGACAGCGTTTGCCCGAAGCTGCTGAACGGATGAGTCTGGCGCAACTGATCCACGCTGCTGCCGAAGGTGATTCGCGCGGCCTGCGTCCGACTCTGCCTCTCGTCAATGTCAGGCGCGGCTCGCTCGAACTCGCGTGGGCGGAATTCAAGTTCACCGAACCGCAACTGAACCGTAACGCGTTTTCGTGTTTCTGTTTTGCCCGCGGCGCCGGTGTGTATGCCTTGATCACGTTTGAATATTGGGAAGAAGACAGCGACCGATTCACGCCGATCTGGGCTCACGTCATGCACACGTTGACGCTCGGCGAATTTGTTGTGGATCCCACTTCCGGCGCGCGACTCCAGCGCAACGATCCTCAGACCGGCTGAAGCCGGTCGAGCTGCCTCATGCAGTACGGTCCCATCCCCACGAACATTTTTGAACGCGTCGCATTGTGGGCCGGCAAAGTTCCCGTACCTTTGATGGATGCGATCTTTTCGATCATGAAGGCGCGCGGATTGATGGCTGCCGTGAGCCTCGGCGTCTTCGATGTCATCGCGGCGTCGCCGAAAACATCGAATCAGATTGCCGCTGAACTGAATCTCGATGCCGCCAGTCTCGAACTCCTGTTGCGAGCGTTGGCCGCGGCCGGATATCTCGAGCTTTCCAGCGGCCAGTACAGTCTCTCGAAGCTCAGCAGCACGACCATGGTGGCCGGAGCGGAAATGGAATTGACCGGCTTCCTGAAATGGAACTACGTGCAGTGGCGGATGGTCGAGCAGATGGAGAGCCTGATCCGCACCGGTCATGGCGTCGATTTTCACAAGACGATGACCGACCCCCAGGAGTGGAGCTGGTATCAGCAGGCCATGATGGAAGTCGCGCGCTTCGACGCGTCGATCCTGGCGAAGATGGTGCCGGTGAAGCGAAGCGCAACGCGATTGTTGGATGTCGCTGGTTCACATGGATTGCTGGGCGCCGCCATCTGCCGCAAGCATCCACCTATGAGGTCGACCGTCGTCGATTTGCCGAACGCCATCGAACACGCCCGCCGATTGGCCAAGGACGGCGGAATCGCCGATATCGTGGAGCACCGGGCGGGCGACATCATGACTTCGGACTTAGGCAGGGACAATGACGTCGCGGTGCTCGCGAACATCACACACCATTTTCCGCCGGCCGACAACATTTCACTGTTGAAACGAGTCGCGAATGCCTTAAGCGAGGATGCAACCGTCGCAATCTGGGACCTTGAAGCGCCTGACCCCAATTCCCGACCAAGCGATGGCGACGGTGTAGCGTTGTTTTTCAGGCTGACCTCGACGGCGCAATGCTACAGCGGCCGGCAATACTCGGAATGGCTGAGCGCCGCAGGATTCCAACGCGTCCGGATCGCGCGGCCGCGACTGCGGCCGGGTTACTTCCTGGCGGTGGCGAGGCGGTAGAATCGTGTAAAGCAGGCCAAAACATGGGCAATTTACGAACATCAAGACCACAGCTTTCGGTTTCTGACGCATCGAGGATTGCGGGCTCACTCTACGGGCTGACCGAATGTGTTCGCGAACTGCCGAGCGAGCGCGACCGGAATTTTCTTTTCCGCGGAAGCGACGGCAACCTGTTCACACTGAAAATCGCGAACAGCCACGAGGATCGCGACGCAATCGACTTTCAGAATCAGGCGATGGCTCATGTCGGCGACGGCGTTCGAGCCGTTCCGAGCCGCAATGCTCGCTTGATCGAGAATGCGGACGAACACCTCGTCCGTCTCGTGACATTTGTCCCGGGCGTTCCGCTCGCCGAATTTCGTCCGCATACTTCGGAGTTGCTCCGCAACCTAGGGCGTCTGCTGGGCGAAACAGATAGAAAGCTCGACTCGTTCAAGCATCAGGCATCGAGGAGGGAGCTCTATTGGGACATCCGCAATGCCGAGCGAATCATCAGCGAGTACAAATCTCTCATCCGGGATTCGCGTAAACGCGCAATCGTTGAGGATGTTCTTCTGCGTTGGAAGCTGCCGAACGTGCGGACGTCGGTGATTCACAACGATGCGAACGACTACAACGTGATCGTTAACGATGAAGATCAAATCGCTTTGATCGACTACGGCGACATGCTTGAAACATTCACCGTGGCCGAACCGGCGATCGCTTGCGCTTACATCATGCTCGGTAAACCCGATCCGCTCGCTGCCGCAGCCGACGTTATCCGGGGTTATCACGAAAAGAATCCTCTGGATGAAACTGAAATCGATATCTTGTATGGGCTCATCCGCGGGCGGCTTGCGATGAGCGTGACGATCGCCGCGCATCAGAAGGAACTCGAACCGGAGAACGACTATCTGTCGATCAGCGAAAAGCCGGCGTGGGAACTGCTCGAAAAGCTGGCCGGCATACCGCCGCAGTTCCCGCACTACGTGTTTCGCGATGCCTGCGGACTGCCGGCCTGTCCCAGGACCTCTTCGATTGTGCGGTTTCTTAAGTCTGAGGACACGAGCTTTGCCCGCGTGGTCGACGTCGATCTATCGAATCCAGCCAGTAAAGACGCAGTTGTGTTCGACCTCAGCATCGGCAGTCTCGAACTCGGCACATTCGACGAGGCCGCCGACGTCGCGCGCATCACGACCCAGTTGTTTCGACGCCTCGAAGACGCGGGCGCGAAGGTTGGAGTTGGCCGTTACAACGAACCTCGCGGGTTGTACACGAGTCCTCTGTTCGCGACTGAATCCAACGATGGCCTGGAATGGCGGACGGTTCATCTGGGAATCGATTTGTTCATGCGTGCAGGTTCGCCGATCCAGGCTCCGCTGGACGGCGTCGTCCACGCGTTTCGCAACAACGACGCGCCGCTCGACTACGGACCGACGATTGTTCTTCGCCATACGACGACCGATGGCATCGACTTCTTCACGCTCTACGGCCATCTCAGCGTCGATTCGCTGGACGGCCTTGCCGCCGGGCGGCCGGTTCGGCGTGGTGAGCAGATCGCCAGGATCGGTACGTACCCGACAAACGGCGGGTGGCCGCCACACCTGCATTTTCAGGTCATCGCCGACACTCTGGATCGTGACGGCGAGTTTCCCGGGGTCGCGGCCGCAAGCCAGCGTTCCGTATGGCTGAGCCTGAGTCCCGATCCGAACCTGATCCTCGGCATCCCCGCGGAAAAGTTTCCCGAGGATCCTCCGACGGCGGAGGAAACACTGCAGGAGAGACGGAATCGGATCGGTCCAAATCTCAGCCTTTCCTATAACACTCCGTTGAAGATTGTTCGCGGTTCTGGCTGCTACCTCTTCGACGATGTTGGCCGCGGATATCTCGACTGCGTCAACAACGTCGCTCACGTCGGGCACAGTCATCCACGCGTCGTGCGGGCAGCGCAGCGCCAGCTTGCCGTGTTGAACACCAACACACGATATCTGCACGACAACATCGTCGAATACGCACGACGGCTTACCGCGAAGCTGCCGCCGGCGCTTTCGGTTTGTTACTTCGTGAACTCCGGAAGCGAGGCCAATGATCTCGCGTTACGTCTTGCACGAGCGCACATCGGGTCGCACGACACGATCGTGATGGAGTCGGCGTATCACGGCAATCTGACGTCGCTCATCGATATCAGTCCCTACAAATTTGATGGACCCGGCGGCATGGGAGCTGCGCCGCATGTGAATAAGGTGCGTCTTGCAGACCCGTTGCGCGGCAACTACAGCGTCGAGGACGTTCGCCACGCCGTTCGAGGTCCGGCAACTCTCATCATGGAATCGCTCTTGAGCTGTGGCGGCCAGATCGTACTGCCGGACGGATACCTTGGCGAAGTATACAAATACGTCCGCACCGCGGGCGGTGTTTGCATTGCAGATGAAGTTCAGGTCGGTTTCGGGAGAGTTGGCACACACTTCTGGGGATTCGAGACTCAAAATGTCATTCCGGATATCGTGACGGCCGGAAAATCCATCGGTAATGGACATCCGATCGGCGCAGTCATCACCACGCGCGAAATCGCGGCATCCTTCAACAACGGCATGGAATACTTCAATACGTTCGGCGGCAACCCTGTCTCCTGTGCGGTGGGTACGGCAGTCTTGGACGTCATTGAAGGAGACGAACTCCAGAAGCACGCCCATGACGTTGGCGACTTTTTGATAGGCCGCCTACGCGAACTGCAGCGAAAACATTCGTTGATCGGAGACGTTCGGGGGCTCGGACTTTTCATCGGCATCGAGTTGGTCCGCGACATTCGATCGCTCCAGCCGGCGCCTGCGGAAACGTCGTATATCGTCGAGCGGATGAAGGCGCGCGGCATACTGTTGAGCGTGGATGGACCATTGCACAATGTGATCAAAATCAAACCCCCACTGCCGTTTTCGCGGGCAGATGCGGAACGGCTGATTTCCTCACTGGACGTGGTGTTGAATGAACGCCACAAAATAGATGCAATTGCCCGCAATAATCGGTTCTAATGCTGTATCGGCGGTGTGCAACCGCCGATTTTTAATCTCTATGAAAGCGCTCACGGTCCTTTCTGTCGTCGTTTTAGTTAGCTTACTTTTATCTGCGTGCGGCCCCGGATCCCAACCCTCTGTTGCTTCGGCGAAAGGCTCACCGGGCGCCGGGCCAACCCGCGGCGGAACCGCGCCTCGCAAGGTGAATACGATTCCTGCCGAAGAGAAATCGTTCGATCAGACGGCGCAAGTGATGGGAACCCTCGCCGCCGAAAATGAAGTGGTTCTCGGGATGAAGGTTGCCGGACGGATCGCGGATCTCAAGATCGATTTCGGAAGTACGGTACGCAAAGGCGATGTCATCGCTCGCCTGGATCCGACGGATTTCCAACTCCGTGTCCGTCAGTCGGAAGCCGCATTACAACAAGCTCTATTCAAGCTGGGTTTACCGCAAGACTCCACGTTGACTGAGGTGGATCCCGAATCATTGGCGATCGTCCGGCAGGCCAAAGCCGAACTAAACGGCGCCAAGGCGCGATCCGAACGTGCGGAGCAACTCGATGATAAGGGGTTGATCGCGAAAGCGGATCTCGACGTCGCGCAGTCGGCCTATCGAGTGGCTGAAGCGAAATATGAAGACTCGAAGGATGAAGCCAGAAACCGGCAAGGCGTGCTGGCGCAGCGCAGGTTTGAATTGGAGCTTGCGCGCCAGCAACTGGCCGACACGACGCTCTACGCGCCAATTGACGGCATGATCCGCCTCCGTCAAACCAGTATCGGACAATATGTCGCGATCGGTGCTCCTATCGCGAACTTGGTCCAGATGAATCCGCTGAGGTTGCGCGCGGCGGTGCCGGAACGTCAGGCGCGTGATGTGCGGTTCGGCCAGGCCGTTCGCGTCACCGTCGATGGAGTTCCCGGCCAGCATGAAGGCCGCGTGGAACGAATCAGCCCCGCGGTCGATGAAACCAACCGCACGCTGCTGATTGAAGCGGCCGTTCTGAATCCACAGAATCTGCTGCGGCCCGGAGCTTTCGCGAAGTCGGAAATCATCATCTCGAGCGGAAAGAAATCGCTTGTCGTGCCCGCCAACGCGCTGGCAGCCTTTGCCGGCGTCGATCGCGTGTTTATCGTGAAGGACGGTAAGGCTCAGGAAAAGCGCGTCAAGACGGGCCGCCGTTTTGATCGCGATGTCGAAATACTCGAAGGCATCTCGCCCGGTGACGCGGTTGTGCTGGATCCCGGTGATCTCAACGACGGAGATCGCGTGATTGCCGGTGTCAGCGAATAGCCGGCGGGCTTAGAACACACTTCATTCCACGAACGACGTGACCTCGTAGTGTTTGACGCGGCGGTCGTAGTCCGTCAACAACTCCGCAGCTCGTTCAGCAACAACAGCAGCTTCCACGTCATTCCCGGCAAACCGCTTGATCGAGTCGAGTGATTTCCAAAACGTAATCACGACAACTTCCACGCGGTCGTCAACGTTGCGGCGCAGCAACTGACAGCCTTCAAAACCGGCAAGCGACTTCAGCTCAGGAATAACAGCGGTCGTCAGGTGCTTGAAATAGACCGGAGCTCGATCCTTCGAAGTAGTGGCCGACCAGTAACGAGCGATCATGGAGCCGAGTATATCGCCTAAAGGGCTGCCATGGTGGGATTTGCCGGCGTGACGAGTCCAAAACCCACGGCTGGCTTGAATCTGAGCAGATTTGTCCCATTGACAATCCGATGTCCCGAGAATCAACTTTAAGAACATCAGGTCAACACAGTCCCACGCCATGTCTATAGTGATCGAGGAGGGCAGCATGAAAGAACGCAGTCTGGACAAGATCATTTTTCCGAAAGACGGGTTCACAAAGGGCGACGTCGCCGAGTACTACGCACGGATCGCTTCCGTGATGCTGCCGCACATTCAGAATCGCCCGTTGATGTTGCAGCGATGTCCGGAAGGAATCGAGCAGGAGTGCTTCTACCAGAAGAACATCGACACCTACTTTCCGAATTCCATTACCCGCGTGAAGGTGAAGAAGACCGGTGGTTTCGAGACTCACGCTGCCGTGCCGGATCAGGAATCGCTCGGTTACCTGGCGAACCTGGCTTGCATCACTCCGCACATGTGGTTGAGCCGCGCGCCGCAAATCGAGGATCCGGATGTGATGATCTTCGACCTCAATCCCACGGGCGATGACTTTCGTCCGGTCCGTGAAATGGCAATCGCCCTGCGAGATATTCTTGCGCTGTTGGGCTTGAAGTCATATCCGATGACGACAGGATCGCGTGGATTGCATGTCAGTGTGCCGCTCGATCGCAGCGCCGGTTTCGATACGGTTAGCCGGTTTGCGCGGGACGTTGTCCACGGACTCACCGACGCGTATCCCGATGTTGTAACCGCGGAGCAACTCCAATCGTCGCGGAAGGGCTCGGTCTCTATCGACGTCACGCGTAATGCTTACGCTCAAACTTCGGTTGCGCCGTATTCGCTTCGCGCAAAACCCGGCGCTCCGATTGCGACTCCGCTGGATTGGTCGGAAGTATCGGAGTCGCGCCTTCAGCCGCAGCGATACAATCTCCGAAATATTTTCCGGCGGCTGTCCGCTATTGGCGCCGATCCGTGGAACTCGATGTGGAAGCATCCTCAAGCGCTGGGCCAGGCCCGTAAGACCCTGGAGTCGTGGATTCCCACACAGACCTGGCACGCGGTGGCCTAGATTAAATCCACGGCGTCTGCGAGCGTCCACGCACCACGATATCGAACCGGAATTCATCCGCACCAACCGGCTTACCTATGACGAGCGGGCGCTCACCTTCCGGAATGATCATGTGGATGTAGTCCTTTTCATTGAGAGGCTCGTTCGGAAAATACATCTGCGTCACCAGCCTCACGCCGCCGCCCAGCAATGAAAAATGAACATGCGGCGGCCGCCACCATCCAATGTCGGACCGTGCAATGTAAGCGCCGGGCTTGATCGTTCGCAGCCGGTAAACTCCGTCGTCATCAGTGGCGGCGCGACCGAATCCGTAAAAGTGCGGATCGAGTGGAGCGGAGTTTTTTGCGTCGAGCGAGTGAGAGTAGCGGCCATAGGTGTTCGCGTTCCAGATCTCGATCACGCTTCGCCGGACCGGCCGTCGCTCTTCGTCCACAACCCGGCCCACGATGGAAATCACCCGGCCCGCCGCCTGCGGACGTCCGGGGCCGATCCGTGTCAGGTCCGCCTGGACCCCGGTTGCTGAAGACAGCGGCGGCATGGCGGTGTACTCATCGCGAGCGGACTCCGGAATCACGACGAGAGGCCGCGACGGCGTGCGCGCCTCGCTTTCACGATCGTTATGAACGATGGACAGAATGCGGCCGGATATCATCACTTCGCCCAGTCGTCGAAGAACGGCGTTTCGTCATCGCCTCGCATAATGATGTCGAGCGAGTACTCGCTGTCGGCGGCTCGCCGCGCGATCAACCGGCGGCGGACACCGGGCTCGCCGATGCAATTCAGAACGGGATCGGTTTCGTTCAAAAGCTCGTCGTCGAAAAAAATCTGAGTGACGACGCGATCGATACCCGAGGCGAAAATCGTAAAACGCAGGTGCGGTGCACGCATCATGCTTCCGCCCTTGTGAACGGGATGGGCGCCGGGCTTTATCGTGCGGAGAACGTACAGACCGTCGTCGGTTGTACGGATCCTCGCGAAGCCGTCGAACTGCGGATCGAGAGGTCGATCGGATTGATCCAGCGGATGACGATATCGTCCATGCGCGTTTGCCTGCCACACCTCGACAATGAGACTCGGTATCGGCAGGCCATCCGAATCGATGAATCGGCCCGACAAACGGATAGGCTGTCCCTGCGGTCGGTGAGCAAGTACGGGCGCGACCATGGAGAGGTCGCTCCTCTGGGATTCCAGCGCAAAAACGCCGGGATAAAACGGTCCGACTGTCGCTTCAGGCGTAAACATGGCGACGACGATTAATCGCCGGGCTGAAGAGCGTCTGCCGGTACGGGAACTTTAGAACGGCGGCTTCCGCGAAGCCACTGCTGGAGTCGTTCCATGTACAGATACAGGACCGGCGTGATGTACAGGGTCAGGATTTGCGACACCATCAACCCGCCGACGACGGCAAGGCCGAGAGCTTGCCGCGCGTCACCGCCTTCGCCATATCCGAGCGCGATCGGCAGAGTGCCGAAGAGCGCAGCCATCGTTGTCATCATGATCGGCCGGAACCGCAGCGTGCAACCTTGATAGATCGCTTCCTCAGGATTCTTGCCTTCCACGCGCTGTGCTTCAAGCGCGAAGTCGATCATCATGATCGCGTTCTTCTTTACGACGCCGAACAGCATGATCAAGCCGACGAATGCGAACAGATCGAGCTGCTTATGGAATAGCGTGAGCGTGAGCAACGCGCCGAAAACCGCGGACGGCAAGCCCGAGAGAATCGTGATCGGGTGAATCAGGCTTTCGTACAGAATACCCAGCACGATGTAGATGACGAGAATCGCCACCACCAGCAGGATCGTCATTCCCTGGAACGACTGCTGGAACTCCTTCACCGTTCCCTGAAAACTCGTGGTCACGCTCGTTGGAATCCGCATTTCACGAATGGCGTCGTCCACGCTTTGCGCGGCGACGCCCAGCGAAAAGCCGGGCTGCAGGTTGAACGAAATCGTTGCTGCCGGAAGCTGACCGAAGTGATTCACGCTGAGTGGACCGACGGTACGTTGCACGGTTGCGACTTCACTGATCGGCACCAGACTTCCGGACGTCGAGCGAATATACAACGTGGAAAGAGCGTCCGGCGTCCGCTGCTTTTCCGGTTTGACTTCGAGAATCACCGCATATTGATTCGCCGGCGCATAGATATTCGAGACCTGCCGGTTTCCAAAAGCGGTGTACAGCGCGTTCTGGATTTGATCCGGTTTTACGCCAAGCGCGAGTGCGCGCTCGCGGTCGATGTTCACCTCGAGTTGCGGGCTTGCGACCTGCACATCACTGTTGACGTCCACGAATCCGGGCAGCGTGCGAATCTTGTTGGCCAGCTTTGGCACCCATTCATAAATGTCGCTCAGGTTCACGCTCTGCACGGTCATCTGATAAATGCTGGTGCTGAACTGCCCGTTGATGGTGATTGGCGGAGGATTCTGCAGGAATGCCATGATCCCCGGAACCGACATCAACTTGGGTCTGAGACCATCCATCACCTGATCGACCGTCAGTTTCCGTTCCGGACGCGATTTCAACTTGGCGAACAGGAATCCGGAGTTGCTTTGCGAATTGAAAGCCGCCGAACCCTCCACGTTCGGATCCTTTTCAATGATGTCGACGACGGCGCGCTGCCGCTTCGCCATCGATTCGAAGGAAACGTCCTGACCCGCCATGGTGACGCCGAAAATGAAGCCGCTGTCCTGACTGGGAATGAAACCTGTCGGCATTGTCATGAACAGATAAACGGTTCCGACAAGCATCAACACCGCTACGGCCATGGTCGCAATTCGATGATGCAACACCTTCCGCAACGTGTAATCGTAGGCGCCGGCCAGGGCGCTGAATCCATGTTCGAGCAGGCGATACAGGCGGCCGTGTTTTTGTGTGTGCGGCGGCAGCAAACGGCTGCCGAGCATCGGCGTGAATGTCAGAGAGACGAAACCGGAAATCAGGATGGCAATGGTAATCGTCAGCGCGAACTCGTGTAAAAGACGTCCGACCATACCGCCCATGAAAAGAACCGGAATGAAAACGGCCACCAGCGACATCGTCATCGAAACGATCGTGAAGCCGATTTCCTTCGATGCCAGAAGCGCCGCTTCATAGCGGCCTTTTCCCAATTCCATGTAGCGCACGATGTTTTCGAGCATGACAATCGCATCGTCCACCACAAATCCAACGGACAACGTCAGCGCCATCAGCGACAGGTTGTTCAAGCTGTAGCCAAGCAGATACATCGCGGCGAACGTTCCGACGATGGAGAGCAGTACCGCCGAACCCGGAATGAATGTCGCGGTGAGATGGCGCAGGAAAAGAAAAATCACCATCACCACCAGCGTGATGGTCAGCAACAGCGTGAATTCCACGTCGTGGATCGATTCGCGAATCGATTGGGACGCATCGAATGCGACGACCATGCTGATCGCCGGAGGCAGAGCGTCCTGCAGTTCCTTGAAAATCTTGTGAACGTTGTCGACAACTTCGACCGTGTTCGTGCCGGGCTGGCGGCTGATCGCCAGAACCATCGACGGAATGCCATTAAACCAGGCGGCGGTTTTATCGTCCTCGACGTGATCGATCACGTTGCCGAGCTGTTCCAGCCGGATCGGCATGCCGTTGCGGTATTCGACGATCAACGGCCGGTACGCCGCCGCATTCATCAATTGGCCGGTCGACTGAACCGTGAAAGCCTGTTTCTCACCCTGTAATCGTCCTGTCGGCAGGTTGGTGTTGCTCTGCTGAACCGCACGCTGAACTTCGTCCAGGCCGATGCCGTGTGCGGCCAGAGCGTCGGGATCCACTTGAACGCGGACGGCATACTTCTGCGCGCCGAAAATCTGCACGCTGGCGATGCCGCTGATCGAGGAGATCCGCCGGGCGAGCAGCGTCTCGGCGTATTCGGTGACGGTGTACATCGGGAGCGTGTTCGAAGCGAGTGCTACGTAGAGAACCGGTTGCTGCGATGGATTCGTTTTCTGGACGCTCGGCGGTCGCGGCATATCGGCCGGCATTCCTGCGCGGGAAACCGCGGCCTGAACATCCTGGGTTGCGGCGTCGATGGTACGCGAGAGTTCAAACTGAATGGTGATCGTGGTACTTCCCTGGACGTTGGACGAACTCATCGACTGCACGCCGGCAATCGTCGAGATCTGGCGTTCGAGGGGTGTCGCCACAGAATTCGCCATGGTTTCGGGACTGGCGCCGGGAAGGAACGCGAACACCTGCACCGTCGGATAATCGACGCTCGGCAACTGAGCGACAGGCAATGCGCGGAATCCCACGATTCCAAACAGCAGAATCGCGAACGTCACGAGGCCCGTCATCACGGGCCGTTCGATAAAGATGCGCGAGACATGCATGGCTTATTTCCCCTGACTTTGCGGCTGGGCTGGCGCTTGCGCCTGTCCGGCGGCGATCGTTGCGCCGGGGAACAAACGTGACTGACCATCCGTCACGACCGTTTCGCCGGGAGCGATGCCTTTCTCAATCACGACTCTTCCGTTGATCGTCGCTCCGACGGCGACGGGTCTGGGCTCCACGGTTTTGTCCGCCTTCACGACGTAAACGAACGAGCCCTGCTGGCCAACCTGCACCGATTCGGACGGGACCACCGTCGCCTTTTGCATATCGAGAGTCATCACGACGTTCACAAATCGGCCCGGCCACAACAACCGTTCCTTGTTATCGAACGTGGCTTTGAGTCGAACTGTCCCGGTGGTGGGATCGACTTTGTTATCGATGACCGAGAGGGCTCCGTCAACCTGGTCCGACGAACCCTCGAAAAACGCTTGCACGGGGATCTTTCGAGCGTTCCTGGACGTGAGGGCGTTCAGTTGCCGTTCCGGTATGCCGAAGGAAACGAAAATGGGCGAAATCTGGTTGATCACCACCAGCGGCAGATCGTTCGCCTTGACCAGATTCCCGGCGTGCACCAGCAAGTTTCCCGCGCGTCCGGAAATAGGTGCGTGAATCTGACAGTAGCTTAGATCCAGCTTCGCGCGTTCGACTGCCGCACGATCGCTTTCCAGCGCCGCATGAATGCTTTCGATTGCCGCTTCGTCGGCGCGCACCGCTTCACGTGCCATGTCGGCGGCAGTCCGGATCTGCTCTTGTTGCATGCGGGTCGCGATGCCTTCCTTTGCCAGTTGAGCGTAACGCTCAGCATCGGAGTTAACATTTTTCTGGTTAGCCTGATCCCGTGCGAGATTGGCTTCGGCCAATCGAAGCTGGGCGGTGTCCTTCGTCATCGTCGCTTCGGCTTGGCGTAGCGTCTCCTGGAACGGTCTGGGATCGATTTCGAAAAGCAGGTCGCCCCTCGTCACATTGCTGCCCTCCGTAAACTTCACCGTCAGGAGCGGCCCTGCGACCTGCGATTTGACGTCGACGGAGGAAAACGCCTCCACGGTTCCAAAAGCCTTCAGTTCGATCGGAACTGTGTCTTCCGCAGACTGAGCGATGCTGACGGGAACCGGTGGAAAAACGCGCGGTCCGGCCGGCTGCGGGGTCTGCGCCGTCTCGGCAGAACTGCAACTCGATAAGCAAGCGAGCATGCCAGCTATCAGGACTGTTTTTGCGATACGAATCATGGTCGGTACCTAAGTGGGTTGAAGGGGGTGAATACGCTCTCTCTATCGGTATACGCGAAGAAGTAGTCTACCCTAAAGATGACGCCTGCGCCACGTGCTATCGAGCACGGTCTGCACCAACTCCTCCATCCTCGAAGCCAAACGCCGGATGGTTTCCAACCAGCCGCCAGCGATACAATCCCGGAATGCATCAACACTGGATCAACGGTCAAAGCTCGGCCGTTACTCGAAATCCCATTCCGGTAATCAATCCCGCAAATGAAGCCGTCGTCGGCGAGATCGCCAACGGCACGGAGGAGGATGCGAACACGGCTGTGGTCGCCGCCCGCAGGGCATTCCAAAGCTGGCGATGGATCCCTGCCATTGAGAAAGCCGCGATGCTTCACACCATCGCCGCGCGCATTCGTTCGATGCAGCAACCACTCGCCACCACAATGACGCTGGAAGGCGGCAAGCCTTATTGTGAGAACCGGGATGAAGTCGAATGGACAGCGGCCTGCTTCGATTACTACGCGGAAATCGGACGGAATTCCCGCGGCAGCTCGCTTCCTCCGGTCTTCGAGCATCAAGTCAACTTCACAATTAAAGAACCGTACGGTGTCGTGGCAGCCATCCTTCCGTGGAACTACCCGCTCCTGCTTCTCTCCTGGAAAGTGGCGCCCGCACTGGCCGCCGGGAATGCGGTCATCATCAAGCCAAGCGAAGAAACACCCCTGGCGACTTTGATGCTCGCGGCCGCCTTCGAGGATCTTCCACGAGGTGTCGTTAACATCACTACGGGAACAGGCGAGGAGATCGGGGAGGCATTGGTGAAGCATCCCGGAACGGATCTGGTGGCTTTGACCGGTTCGGTCGAGACGGGCAAGCGTGTCGGGCGTATTTGCGCGGATCAGATCAAGAAGGCTCACCTGGAACTTGGTGGTAATGATCCGTTCATCGTTTGCAGCGACGCCGATCTTGAGGTTGCGAGCCGCGCTGCCTGTTGGGCTGCATACCTGAATTCAGGCCAGGTGTGCACCGGCGCGAAGCGCTTTTATGTTTTTGACGCGATTGCGGACGCGTTCACTCATCGCGTCGCATCGTTCACAAAGTCGCTCAAACTCGGCGACGGAATGAACCCCGAAACGGACATCGGCCCCATCATCAGTTTCCGGCAGCTCGAGGACATTCACAACCGAGTCACGGAGGCGGAACGCGCCGGTGCCCGAGTCCTTGCAGGCGGGCGCCGTTCGCCTCGTTTCGAGCGCGGTTTCTTTTACGAGCCGACCGTGATGATCGATGTGCGGCAGGATATGCGGCTTGTCCGAACGGAAACGTTTGGTCCGATCCTGCCGATCATGCGCGTTCGTGGAATCGACGAAGCCATCGAAAAGGCGAACGACTCCAGCTATGGTTTGGGCGCTAACATCTACACGAACAACATGGAATGGGCCATGAAAGCCATGGAGCGGATCACCGCGGGCACATTCTGGATAAACGATCCGTTGACGGATAATGACGCGGGGCCCTTCGGCGGTATGCGTCAAACAGGACATTCTCGCGAGTTGGGAGAAGAGGGCCTCGACGAGTTCCGAGAAACCAAACACGTGCACCTGGACTACAAACAGGAAATCAAACCTTACTGGTATCCCTATTCGAGATACAACGGCGTCGACAAATGAAAACCTACAAAAACTTCGTAAAAGGCGAGTGGGTTTCGTTCAAGGGAACCCGCCACATCATCAACCCATTCAATGGTGAAATCCTTGCCATTGTTCCCGAAGCCACACAAGCGGATGTGAACAGTGCGATCGGCGCGGCGCGAGACGCTTTCGACAGCGGACCGTGGAAGGACACGACAGCGCAACAGCGCGGCAGAATTCTGTTCGCGATGGCGGACATCGTGAGAAAGAACGCCGCGAAGCTTGCCGAACTGGAGACTCTCAATTGCGGAAAGCCGATCGTCGAGAGCGAATACGACATGGCGGACACCGCAACCTGCCTCGAGTATTACGGCGGTCTGGCGACGAAAATTCACGGCGAAACGCTTCCCGTACCCGATAACGCGCTGAGCATGACTTTGCGCGAACCCATTGGTGTCGCCGGACTGATCGTTCCCTGGAATTATCCCTTGATGCTCGCGGCCTGGAAACTCGGTCCAGCTTTGGCGGCAGGATGCACCGTGGTGTTGAAACCGGCTGAACAGACACCGCTGACGACGCTCGAGTTTGTACGGCTGGTTCAGGAAAGCGTCAGCGATTTGCCGCCGGGAGTCGTCAATGTCGTGACCGGCGACGGTCCCGTCGCCGGACGCACGATCGTCGAATCCATGCACGTGGACAAAGTGGCGTTTACCGGCGGCACCGAGACTGGCCGCGACGTCCTTCGAGGCGTCGCGAATTCGAATCTCAAAAAGGTGTCGCTCGAGCTCGGAGGGAAATCACCGAATATTTTTTTCGCCGACGCGCCACTCGACGCCGCCATCGACGGCGCACTCTTCGGCGTTTTTATCAATCAGGGTGAAGTTTGTTCGGCCGGGTCCCGCGTTCTGGTGCAGGAGGATCTGTTCAAAAAGTTCGTGGGACGAATGAAAGAGATGACGCCGCGGGTGCGCCTGGGAAATCCATTGGATCGCGAAACGAAAATGGGCCCGCTCGTCAGCAAAGAACATCTCGAGAAGGTCGAAAGCTATATCGAAATGGGCAAACGTGAGGCGACTCTCGTGGCCGGCGGCGGCCGCCCCTCCCGCGATGAGCTTCGCCGGGGCTACTTCATCGAGCCGACGATTTTCGAAACGGACAACACAACACGCATCGCCCGCGACGAAATCTTCGGACCCGTCGTCGCCTGCATTCCGTTCAAGGACGAAGACGACGCGTTGCGAATTGCGAACGATACACCTTATGGTCTCGCAGCGGCAGTCTGGTCCCGAGATATTTTCCGGTGTATGCGCATGGTGAAAAGCCTTCGCGCCGGCATTGTCTGGGTAAACACCATGCAGCCCTGCTATGTCGAGGCGCCGTGGGGCGGGTACAAACAGAGCGGTCACGGCAGAGAGTTGAGCCTGCATGGCATCGAAGAGTTCCTCGAAACCAAACAGGTTCACATCAACCTCAGCGAGCGCCCGATTGGCTGGTATTAACCACTCTTGTTGAAGCGGCGATTTGTTGTCCTTGGCGGCGCAGGCGCCATCGGCCGAGTGGTCGTACGCGATCTCTTTGAATCGAATCGGCACAATCACATTCTGATAGCCGACTTCAACACGGACGCTGCCGAGGCCGAGGCGCGCAGGTATCGAAGCCGTCGGGTTAAGGCCGCCCATGCCGACGCGACCAGGAAAGAACAACTCGCCGGCACACTGCGCGGCCATTCCGTGGTGATCAATTGCACACGTCATCAGTTCAACCTGACCGTGATGGAAGCGGCGCTGGCATCACGGGTTCATTACGTCGATCTCGGTGGACTGTTTGTATGGACCCGCCGTCAACTGCGCCTGAAGCGCCGCTTCGCCGACGCCGGACTGACGGCGATTCTGGGAATGGGTTGCGCGCCCGGTTTGACTAATGTCATGGCAGCTCATGCGGCGTCGCATTTCGACCGGATCGATTCCGTTCGTATTCGTGTTGGCGGTGCCGATTTCAATCGCCGGACCGGATTCTGTTTTCCCTACTCTGCACAAACCATTGTGGAAGAGCTCACGCTGGCGCCGTGGAAATGGAGTCGAGGAGCGTTTGTGAAGACGCAACCACGAACGGGATGGGAACTCGTTGGGTTTGGTTCACCGGTCGGCGACATATGGTGCGTCATGACACGTCACAGCGAGATCGCGACGCTTCCGCGCCACCTGCGGTCGAAAGGGCTTCGCTATGCCGATTTCAAAGTCGGCTTCGACCGGGAGTTCGTCAAAGAAATCGTTCGCCGGTTGAAGGCCGGGCAGACGGTCCGTGATTTCGAGGCGTTGCCCGCATCACGCGTCGAACCGAACGATTACGAGATCACGCGGGTGATCGTCCGAAGCGGAAAGCGCAGCGTCATTATGGATTGCCACGCCCGCTCGCGGCCCGAGTGGCAAGCCAGCGCCGGTGATGTCGATACTGCTTGCCCGGCATCCATCGTGGCGCAAATGATCGCTTCGGGCCGTGTCACCAACCGCGGCGTATTCGCGCCCGAAGATGTCGTTCCCGCCGAGGTTCTGTTTGAGGAAATCAAAGCGCGGGGAATGAGCGTGGTTAAATCCAGAGCTACTTCCGAAGTTGCCATTGCCTGACGGCGGAACTCGGCCGAAGCAGCATCAATATATTGAGTGAGAGGTTGTCGCGAATCCACAACGCGAGAATGATTTCCAGCAGGATCGTGGCGGCGATCGTGAAGCGCTTGGGAAGGCGAGAGGCCAGCAGAAAACCGCATATGCATGCAACGACGTCGCTCATCGAATTCACGATGCTGTCGCCGTAATAATTCAGCGAGATCGTCTCGGCTCGATAGCGTTGAATCACCAAGTCGGAATTTTCGAGAATTTCCCAGCCGGACTCCAGCGCGACAGCCCCAATCAACCGGATGTGAACCGGAGCGTTCCGCGCCACCACCGCGAGAATCGCGTAGAAAGCGACGCCGTGAGTGATGTGGGTGAAACTGTATGGGTCCGCAACAAACTGTGAATTGTGCTCGCTCCAAATGTCGCCGGACCAAAACCCCGGTCGTCCGCCAACTCCCCATACCTTCCGTCCCATGGAATACTCCGCCGCCGCAGCCGATGCCATGATCAGCAAAACTGCAAGAAGGGTCGAGCGGAAGTATTTCGGGACGGAGGAAAATCTCATTTCGAACTGGTCTCGATATCCAGCAGACGCCGCTTGCGCCACAGGCCCCCGCCATATCCGGTAAGGCTTCCATCACTGCCGATGACTCGATGACAGGGAACGATGATCGCAATTCGATTGTCGCCGTTGGCGCGGGCAACGGCGCGAACCGATTTCGGAATACCCAGTTCGATTGCAATGTCCCGGTAAGACGTCGTCGTTCCATACGGAATCGCCTGCAGCCGCGCCCACACCGCTTTTTGAAAATCGCTGCCGGGCGCGGAAATCGGGACCGTGAAACTTTTCAGAGTTCCCTGAAAATAGGCCGCAAGCTCGCGGTTCAACTTCTCGAGAATTGCATTGGAGCTCGGGATGAACAGCGCATCGAAGTGGCGCTGTAGACGGCGAATCTGCAGTTCGAGCATTCGGCGATCGGCAAATTCGAGCAGGCACAGATTGTCTTCGGTCGCTCCGGCGAGCATCGGTCCCAACGGCGTCGACAATCGCGCGATGTGGACTACGGTTGCGCCTTTGGCGGTTTTCGGATTCGTTCCGAGAACATTACGAAAAGCTTCGTTGAAGCCGCTTAGCGATTCGTACCCATGATCGAACGCCGCCGTCACCACGGAGCTTCCCTCCCGTATCCGGGACAGAGCCCGCCCCAGACGTCGAGCACGTGCGTAAGCGTGGAACGTCATTCCATGATTTTTCTGAAACCATCGGCGGACGCGGTCAGGTTCGAGTTCGAGTCCACGGAGATCTCCATCGGTCCAGCGGTTTTCGGGATTGCTGTCGACCGCGTGGAGAAGAGTCGTCAGCCACTCCGGTGTTGAGCCGGCGGGCTCGATCGGATGACAACGTTTGCAGGGGCGAAAGCCTGCAAACAACGCGTCGCGAGCGCTGGCAAAAAACTCCAGCTGATCTTCGCGAGGTGTGCGCGCCGGACAACCCACTCGACAGAAAATCCCTGTGCTGCGGACGCCTGTGAAAAAAATTCCGAGGAACGTCACATCGCGCGTCTGGAACGCTCGAATCATCGTTTCACGTCGAGGAAGGCTTTGTGTATTCATGGATCTAGCCTAAGACTGCCGTGCTCTCGCGCTCTACCGGAAAATCGGCATCAAAGTTTACTATTTGAGAATTCACGTCAGCGACCTATAGTTGAAGAAGCGCAAGATATTTTGCGTAAGTGTTTGGAAGCTCCAGAGTCTGTTCGGAGAGTGTCGTTAGTCCGGCCCCTTTCCCGCATAGCCGCCCGAGATTCCTTACGTACTTCAATCCATGAAAAGGTAGATACATGTCGAAAAGAATTTTTGTTGGAAATCTTTCATTTAGAACGACGGAGTCGGAACTCGACGGCTTGTTCGCTCAGATCGGCGCCGTGCAGTCGATTGCGATCATCACCGATCGCACAACGGGCCGATCCAAAGGTTTTGGATTTGTTGAAATGGAGAGCCAGGACGCCGATAAGGCCATTCAGAAGCTGAACGGCTTCGAGTTGGGCGGACGCGCTCTCACGGTCAACGAAGCACGGCCCGCCGTCAAGCGCGAACGCAACTAGTCGGTGTCGAGAGTCCGCGGGATTCAAACCGCCTTTCCAAAAAATTATTTTTTAAAAACTGTCTTTCGACAGTGCTTCAGCGAGATATATTGTGGTTATCCCGGTTCGAATGCGATTCCGGGATGTTACTGTTTGGAACCTCCTGCTCTTTCGGAGAGTGCTGCGTCATATCGGCCCCTTTCCCGCAAAGCCCTCGAGATTCCCAAACATCACGAAAACGACCGAACATGGGAAACACATGACAAAAAAAATTTTCGTAGGAAATCTGTCGTTTCAAACGACGGAATCGGATCTCGATGGTCTGTTCGCGCAGGTCGGCAATGTAGAGTCCGTGAGCATCATTACCGATCGAATGACCGGCCGATCCAAAGGCTTTGGGTTTGTCGAAATGAGCAATGAAGATGCCGACAATGCGATCCAGAAGTTGAATGGGACCGAATTCGGTGGCCGTACTTTGACTGTCAACGAAGCCCGTCCGCCAGCAAAACGCGAGTTCGGCAGCGGCGGAGGCGGTGGTCGCGGATACGGTGGAGGAGGTCGCGGTCGGGATCACGGCGATCGCGGCGGCGGAAGAGACCGGTACTAACAGAAAGAAATCAGCCAACGTTCATGAAGCCCGTCCGAGCGACGGGCTTCGTGGTTTCATCTTACGTGTAAGCTGTCATTCCGACCCCGCAAATCTGAAGGTCGTATCCATTCGGGTCGTACACGTGGAAACTATTCTCCGAATCAGGACGCGGATTCAGGCCTCGCGCTTTAAGAGTCTCTTCGACCTTCTTCGTGTCCCAATCCGCGATCGTGTATCCGATGTGATCAATTGTCGCCTGTGACTGGGGCTGCGGCTGAGCCGGAACGTTGCCGCCGCGCTGCCCCGCGGCGTTTGCCGCAGCGTTCGGGTTTGGTGCGGGATTCGGATTTCGCGACCGTGCAATGATCCACGACAGTGGCGTTCCTTCCGGCGCGCCGTAGGGTTGTTCGCCTTTGGCGCCGAACACCAGGCTGCATTGACCGTACTGCGGCGTCGATGAGTCCGCCGCCCTGTCGTTCACCACGTGCATTCCCATGAGGTCGGCGTAAAAGTCGCGAGTCTTCCGGTAATCCGGACACGTGTACGAAATGTGATTCACCAGAATCGCATTGAGGTGAGCGCGGTCCGGCGGTCCAGCCGGACGGGCAGCAACCAGTTCCGAGCCTTCGATCGAATCCGCTGCGTACGCCGTCATCGCCGCGACGGTGAGCGTTTCGATGAGCTGCCGGCGGCTCATCTTGCCTTTCTCGAACTCGTTCAACATTGAATGAATGAAGCCGTCCATATTTATCCTCCGATGGTTGCTATTCCCGGTTACCGTTGTTGTTCGAGCTGCCACCGTACGGAGCCATGCCCGGTCCGCTGATTTGCAGGTTGTAACCGAACGGGTCACGTACGTGATAGCTGTCACCGTCTTCGGTCGGATAAAGTCCCCATGCCTCGAGAATCGACTTCACTCGTGCCTTGTCCCAATTCTTGCAGGTGAACGCAATGTGATCGATGCGCGCCGTGGGCTGAGGACGCTGTTGCTGGCCATTCGCGGCATTGCCGCCGCGGCCGCCCCGCGCCGCTCCAGTCGCGGCATTTGCCGCAGCCGCGTTTCCTGCACCCTGGCCACGTGGAGCTGAAGGGGCCATGATCGTGCCGCTCGGCGTGTAATTATTCGGCGCGGCCGGATAGCCTCTCGGGAGGAGATGGGTTCCCGCGTTGACGCTCGCGCTCGCTCCAAACGGCATCAGGCATTGACGTCCGTTATCGTTCACCACACCCATCCCCATCAAATGTTGATAAAAGTCGCGCGCAATCGTGTAATCCGGACAGGTGTAGGAAATGTGGTTGACGGCAATCGTCTTGAAGCTGTTGGCGGGAGCAGCGTGGGCTGCCGTCTCTCCAGCGGCGAACGTGATGGCTGCCGTTTTGATGGTTTGAACAAGCTGACGTCGGCTTAGCTTTTTGTCTTCGAACTCCTTGACGAGCCTGGCGATGAATTTGTCCATGGTTTAGTCCCCTCTGCGCGGCCAATATTATCAACTTTCCGACGGCACCACCGACTTGTATTTATGAAATGTCCAACTGCAGCCGATGTTCCATTTGAGTTGCTCCGCTTTGGTATACTTCGCCGTTGCTCAAACGGAACGTCCTCAAACAAGCGCACCTTGCGGTGGGATGGTTTACTCTTACCGCGTTTGCCGCATCGGGTATTTACCTTCGAGTGAAAGCGCCTTCCCTTTATCTCAGCGATGAAGTCAGCCACATGATGTTTCGTGCGAATCATATCTACATCCTGATGGCCGGAATTGCGAACGTCGCGATCGGGCGGTACGTCGTCGAGGCCACCGATTTTCGCGGCCGATGGCTCCAGAGCTTCGGATTGGGATTGATGATGGTGGCCAGCGGGCTTTTGATATACGCGTTCACTTTGGAGCCGTTGCTTGGCAGCCTGGACCGCCCCAGAACGTCGCTGGGTGTTTTTCTGCTCGCCGGCGGTACGCTTCTGCACATGTTGAGCGGACTTCTGAAACATTAGTCGACGGCTTCGTGACCAGCGTTTCGTTCAGGAGTCGTTTCTGGCCGGGGCCTTGCGCTCAGTCAGCGGGCGCCACTTGAAGAAGTCCTTCACGGGATGTTCGCCTGCGCCTGGCCTGACTTTGACGTCGAGAAGCTCAAGCGCTGAGAATCGGCGGGTCGCCCGAAACCAGAAAAAATAAAACAGAACCGGCTGACGTAGGGCGTAATCTCCATTAACGAGCATGTCGAAGCCGAGGTGCATGGAGGCTCCGAGCAAGTAACCCTTTAGAAAGGGGCTTCCGAGTGCAACTGCGATCACAGTCAGAATCGCCATAACTTCAAATGAATGGAGCGGCAGGACGAGCAGTTTCGGCATGCTTCTGAAGTAATAGGCGAGAAAGCTCAACGGTCCGGGCCGCCGCCACTGTTTTTCAAAGACCAGATAATCGACGTAGTGATCCACATCGATCAGGAACCCGCCCGCAAAACATCCCGCAGCAAGCTCGCCCGACCCGGTGATGGCGTACGCTACCAGACCGAGCCCCAAGGCTGTCGCCAGATGGCCACCCGGCATCATCTAGACTAAAGTGCCCATCGTTTCAAAGGTTTAACTATTGATCTGTAGACGTCCACGTTTTAGAGTAGCCGCTCTATTGTGCGTGAAAAGGAGAAGAACACAATGATTTTGCGAAAGGCTCCAGGATGGATAACTCTTTCGCTGTTTTTGCTTGCCTCGATCCCCCCGGCTCTAAGTGCGCAAACCAATCAGGACTACATCGTGCGTTATCGCGGAGGCTCTTCGGAAGCTTCGCGTGCCGCATCGGTGCAACGGTCGGGAGCCCGAATGAGGTTCAACTACAGCATCATCGATGCCGCGGCGGTCACGGCACCCAATGACAAAGTTCTCGCGGTTCTGCAAAGGGATCCGGATGTGTTGTCGATTGAACTTGATCATCGCATCTTCGCGACTCAGAGTTCGATTGCAGGCGACGTCAGAATAAACGGAAAGCCGGGCGGCGGTGGAAGTGGCGGCGGCGGTGGTGGAACGCCGGCTGAAGTGATTCCCGCCGGTGTTGCGCGGATTGGAGCTCCAAGCGCCACGTCCGGCGCCGGCGTTGGGGTCGCAATCGTGGACACTGGCATCGACTTCGGACATCAGGATCTCGCTCCAGCCCCTGATGCCCCAGCCACGGCTTTCAGTGCATACGGCGGATCGTGTCAGGATAATCACGGTCACGGGACACATGTGGCCGGCATCGTGGCTGCCAAGATGGGCAACAACCTCGATGTCGTCGGCGTGGCGCCCGCCGCGACGGTCTACTGCGTCAAAGTCCTCGATTCGACGGGCTCCGGTTCCGATTCGGCGGTCATCGCCGGACTCAACTGGATCGGGCAAAACGCCGCACTGGTCTCGCCGAAGATTCAAGTCGTGAACATGAGTCTGGGCCGTCCCGCATCCAGCGATGACTCGGCGATGCAACTCGCGATCGACACTCTTGCGGCTAACGGCATCGCCGTTGTGGTGTCTGCCTGCAATGACGCGAAGGTGGAAGCTTCGAGTCAGGTTCCCGCGGGGCTCAACAATGTGTTTGCAGTTGCCAGCACGACCGCAAAGAGCGGCACCAATGCCTGCAGGCGGTTGAAGTCGCCGATTTCCGGAGACACGGCGTCCTACTTCACAACCGATGGCCCTACGGTATTGATTTCTGCGCCTGGTGAAGAAGAGGAAGACGTCAGCTCGGGTTGCATTATTTCGTCTCTCGGAATCCTTTCGTTGAAACTTGGCGGCGGCACCACTCGGATGTCCGGAACCAGCATGTCCTCGCCTCACGTTGCTGGTGTGGTTGCCAGAATGATTCAAGCTGCTGGCGGTGTCGTGAATCTTACGACTCTGCGTAGTGATATTCAGGCCAACGCGCTGCTGAAAAACGTCGCTCCGTACGATTCGCCCACCACGACTTACACCTTCGATGGTATTCGTGAAGGAATCGTCCGGGCGCCGCAGAACTAGGGGCAGAGTATCCATCGCAGATCGCGAATCGGGAATCGCAAAATGACGATGACAAAGGTCATCTAAAGGAGCGATTGTCGACTCGCGATCTGCGATTTACTTCTTCTGGAGCTGCTTCGCGACCTTTTCCACCTCTCCCCAAACTCTCAGGAGATTTCCGCCCCATAGTTGACCGATTTGTGGTTCGGTATAACCTCGGCGGACCAGTTCGAGAGTGACGTTGAATGCTTCGGCGGCGCTGTTCCAGCCGTCGATCCCGCCGCCGCCGTCAAAGTCGGACGAAATCCCAACGTGATCGAGGCCGATCAATTTCACCGCGTAATCGATGTGATTCACGAAGTCCTTCACTGTAGCGCGAGCGGCAGCGGGCCACTTCGCATCGATGTCGGCCATTTGCTTTTCATACTGCGCGCGTCTCTCCGGCGACAGTTTGCTCAGAGCCTCGTTGTCTGCGGCTCTTTGCGCCGTCTGGGCATCGCCGCCTCCGCGAGGCGCCGGAGGATTGCGGGGATCTTCAACAGGACACGGCGCAGGGCCGTTGGCCGCAGCGCCTCGTCCTGCACCACCTCTTCCGCCGGCGCCACCGCCTCGTGCTCCGCCGCTACCGCCACGTTGTGGAGTCGGAAGCCCGAAGTCTTCGCGAAGCCTCGCGATCGCTGGAGCCCGTTCCGCCGGATCCACCTTGACGTACGATGCGAAGCCCACGGTCTGCATGACGCCCCCGTTCTTTTTCAACGCGAGCAAAAGTTCGTCGTCCATATTCCGGCTCACATTGGCCAGGGCCCGAACCGACGAGTGCGACGCGATGACCGGCGCTTTCGAGAGTCTCATCGCTTCCAGGTTGGCGCCCTTCGACGGATGCGAAACATCGACCATCATGCCAAGCCGATTCATTTCCGCAATGACTTCGCGTCCGAGCGGAGACAGGCCATTGTTGTACAGATACCCATCGCGTTCGCCGGTGTTGGAGTCCGCCAGCTGGCTGTTGCCGTTGTGAGCGAGCGACATGTAACGTCCACCGCGGTCGTAGAATTCCTTTACCCGTTTGATGTCAAGGCCCATCGGGTATCCGTTCTCAACGCCGATGACCGCAATCCGGACTCCCTTGCGATGAAGGCTGACCACGTCCGCAGGACTCACCGCCAGTCCGATCTTTTGCGGCGCGATCACTTCCGTAAGCCGGTGAATAGCATCGAATTTCGCGATGGCCTGACGATAGGCATTGTCGTAGCCCTCCGGCGTCAGCGGGCCCTGGCCCACGTAAACGATCATGAACGACACGTCCATATCGCCTTCGTCCATCTTGGGCAGGTTCACCTGTGTGGTGAGACGCATGGTGTAATTGCATTCCGGAGTGAAGCGGCTCGGTTCGATGTCGTTGTGAGTATCCATCTTGATGACGCGATCGTGAATGCCCTTCGCCCTGGCAATCAGCGCGTTCTCGGCGGACGTTTGCGCGCCGGCCTGAAAAGTGGCACTCAAAATCAGGGTTGCGGCGACGAACAAACGGATGACCTTTGGCATGGTGTCCTCCTGTGCGATGAGCGGCTAAGATTCTGTCACGAATTGAAGCGTTACGCTCTCAAGCCTTTGCGACAGAGTGGATCGCTTGAAGAACGCGGCCTTCGTTCGGCATGTACTCGTCTTCGAGAGCATAGGAAAACGGAGTGTCGAAACCGGTGACGCGCGCAGGCGGGGCGTCGAGATGCCAGAAGCAGCGTTCCATGATTTGAGACATCAGCTCCGCGCCGTATCCGCATGTGCGAGGCGCTTCGTGGAGAATTACGGCACGGCTCGTCTTGATCACGGAAGCGGCAATGTGATCGATATCCAATGGAAGCAGCGTCCGAACATCGATAACTTCGATTCCAATACCATCAGCCGCCGCGAGTTCGGCACATCGAAGCGCCAGCGGCACCATCGCGCCGTAAGTGACGAGCGTCATGTCATGGCCTTCTCGCAACGTCGCCGCGCGTCCAAGCGGCACCGAGAAGTCGTCCGCAGGGACCTCGCGTTTTTCGGACCTGTAGACACTCTTGGGTTCGAAAAAGACGACAGGGTCATCGTCATGAAGCGCTGCAATCAGGAGCCCCTTTGCATCGTAGGCGTTCGACGGCATCACCACCTTCAGACCGGCAGTGTGCACAAAATAGCTTTCCGGGCTCTGGGAATGACAGAGACCGCCTTTCACTCCGCCGCCGGATGGCATGCGAACAACGACCGGACATGAGAACTGACCGCCCGAACGATAGCGATACTTCGCGAGCTCATTGACGATCTGATCGAAAGCGGGGTAGACGAAATCTGCGAACTGGATTTCAGCGACAGGGCGAAGTCCGTACAGAGCCATTCCAATCGCCGAGCCAATGATTCCTGTTTCGTTCAGCGGCGTGTCCAGAACTCGACGCTCGCCAAATTCTTCGAGCAGACCGTCGGTCACACGAAACACGCCACCCAGCCGCGCTACATCTTCCCCAAGCACGACGATGTTGGGATCGCGGCGCATTGCGGTTTTCAGCCCGTCGTTGATGGCCTGAGCCATGTTCATCAGACTCACGCGTCACGGCCTTTGCGGATTTGGTCGCGCTGCTCCGCGAGGTGCTGCGGGACTGAACTGTAAACATCATCAAATAACGTCGTAGGTGATGGAGCGGGTTCGGTCAATGCACGGTCGATGGCAGCGTCGATGTCGTGTGTGAGCGTTTCACGGAACGCGGCGTCACTTTCGGGGGTCCAGAAAGCGTTCTTCGAAAGATGCATCCGTAGATTCTCGATCGCATCGCGCCGCCGCCATTCATCGACCTGCTGATCGGCGCGGTAGCGGCGGGCATCGTCGGAAGTCGTGTGCGATCCCAGCCGATAAGCGATCGCTTCGATCAATGTGGGGCCCGAGCCCGAACGTGCGCGAGAAAGTGCGCGCTCGGTCGCCTCGTAGACGGCCAAGGCATCGTTGCCGTCAATCTGAATACCCTCGAACCCGTAAGCCTCGGCCTTCACCGCGATATTCTTTGATGCGGTCTGCTTCGCCAAAGGCAATGAAATGGCGTACTGATTGTTGCGGCACAGAAACACAATCGGCAAACGATGCACACCCGCGATGTTCATCCCCGCATGAAAGCCGTCCGACGATGTGGCGCCATCTCCAAAAAAAACCAGCACGGTTTCGGAGCCGCCACGTAATTTCGCGGCCCACGCAAGTCCGGTAGCGTGCACGATACCGTTTCCGACAGGAGTGGAGACCGAGGCGATGCGCAATTCCCGCGATGCGATATGCGTCGGCATTTGACGACCCTTGCTCGAGTCGCGGCCGGTGCCCAGGATTTGCGACAGGTAGTCGCTCATCGAAACTCCCCGCGCGAACAGCGCGCCGGTGCTGCGGTAGTCCGGAAACAGCCAGTCGCCATCCGCCAATGCCGAGGTGGAGGCCACTGCCAGCGCTTCCTCTCCTTCGGACGTCGCGTAAATCGAAATCTGTCCTTTGCGATGAAGAGCGACCATTCGCGCCTCGAACAGCCGCGTCTGCACCATCGCCTTGTAGATATTCAGGAGAAGATCGCCGTCGATCACTGCTGTGGCTGCATGGAGAGTCGTGTTGGGTGAACGTTCAGATCCTCGTCGACGCGAAAACCGAACGAGCCTTCGACAGCTAATCCCTGACGCCGGGCTACGTGTATCGTGCGGCCATTCGCCATGAAGGCCACCTCGGAAGGCCGAACTTCAACCGCCAGGACGTTCTTCACAGGTTCGGGTCCACCCTTGTGTGGAATCACGGCAGGGTGCGAAGTCCAAGCCACGAGGTCCTTTGCCGTCGAGCCAGTGCGGAACCAGATCGAGAACTTGCCGTCACGGCGAAGCTGAAACGCCGTATACGACATCTCGTTCGAGTCCAGCGCGGCTCCTCCTATGAACAATCCGTATCCACCGTTTTGCTCTCCGGGAAACAGCAGGATTTCCGATTCGACCTTGTAATTCCCGCGTGCTCCAGCAGTCGATTCATAAGCGATCAGCGGCGGACCGGTAGTGATGTGCCAGCCCGGCGCCATCGATACGAAGAGGGGTTCGCTCGAAAAAAAGCCTGGACGATCGAGACGTACTTTCCACCCGTCAGGCCTTTTCGAATCCGAAGCGGATTGTGGGAAAGCGGCAGTTAGAAAGAATCCCGCCAGCATCACGAGTGCGAAGCAGACTGCAACTGCCGGTGGCTTGTATTTCGTCAATGTTCCCCCGCCGCGCCGATGAGTAAAGGTAACATGACATCATTTGATTGGCGCGAATCGCCAATTCGAAACGTGCCCGCTGCTATCGCTCCGGGTACTGAGAGTTGATTCAGTCACACGTTGTGACTCAATTGTCTCCAGGATGTCTCCAGTGTGTCATTTCTTCGTTTCAGAGCGGATCGTAGTTGTCGACGCTGCTTTTGCTGAACTACATTCGACCTTGCCAATGCGCATGAACTTCCCCGCTGTGAGGACTCAACTTGGGGGAGAGGAGGAGTAGCAGCGGGGTTGCTTCATACGCGGAGGCGCTGTCTCTCCTTCGAAGTTACCTCTGGATTACGCCCCATTGTCGGCTGCATCATTAGCCTTCGTTAATCCGGAGGTCTGCATGAGCATCCGCATCGCGTGGAGCCTTGCCGCGCTTGCACTCGTCATCGGTCCGGCTGTCGGCCAGCGAATTGATCCGCCGTTCAAGGGGCTGAATTCAGTGTTCAGTCCGGTTTCAGGCGTTTCTCGAGACACGAACGGTGATGGCTTTCCCGACGTGATTGCCGGCCGCATCATTGTGCCCGAACACCCGTCCACGGAAGACGTCCAGGCTGCTGTCAATCTCGCCGGACGTTTCGGATTCGAAACCACCGCGGCAACGTTGCCGATCGTGATGCGTGACAACGAAGTTCTGCAGGCGGCTTCGATTGCTCTCCCCGTACTTGTCGGCCGGCAGAACGCGTTCACTCAAAAACTGATCGACAGGGGAGTTGTTGAAATCAAAAACCTGAAAAAAGGCCAGGGGATGATTGCCGCCGTTCGAGCCCCGTTGGGCGGCGCGGATGGAGTCGTGATCATCGGCGCGGATGACGAAGGCACGCTTGCCGCAGCAACGGAGCTTGCCGCTCGGCTGCCGCGTCTTTGGAACTCGAGCGGCATCACGCTGACCGGTATCGAAGAGGATGTTTTAAAACACCTGCAGTCAAAGGGTGTCGCGGCGACGGAAGCTGCAGTGGAGTCGCTTGTCGTGGATGCGGACCGCCGTGGCGTTGCATCCGTTAACGTTCGCGTCCAACTTCCAACGCAGGATTCTTCTCGCGCCGTCAGGGTTGTTCAGGATCTGGACCTCGCTCATCGGCGGGGACAGGAGATCCGCACCCTCAACTATACGAACGCGGCCGCGACGTCGATTTCGTTTTATGCAAGATCCGAATGGCTCGCGAATTCGGCTGTGCAGCGGTCCGGTTTGAATTCTCGTTCCCTCACACCGCCGATCGATCCTGACGAACTTGCGTCCGATTCACCCGGTGATCGCGGAAGCGCCGCACCGGCAGCGCCGCTGCCGCCGGGTAAGACTTTCGATCTGAGCAACCCGTACTCGATCGACGGTTGGTTCGGCGATGCGTACGTCGATCTCATTCCGGATCGCACCGACACAGGCATCGTCATCGGCCGCACTTCCGAATCGCTTGGGGCGGCGCACATTGCCGCGCGGCTCGGTCTGGAATCTACAGGCATCACTCTGCCGATCGTTCGCACCGACGACAAGATCCGCGAACCGGAGAGAGAAGCGAGCCCGATTCTTGTCGGCCGCACCAACGAGTTGGTCCAGAACCTCGTGAAGATCGGCAAAGCCCGGCTCGACGATCTCCAGCCGGGCGAAGGTGCGGTTCAAATCATCTCGAAGGCATTCGGCAATGCGACAGCGACTGTTGTTGCCGGCGCCGATGACTCAGGGACGGAAGCCGCGGCTAACTATCTCGCTCGACGCATTCCCTACATTTGGGACACACGCCCGGGCGCGCCCGGCTTCGAGGATGTTTCGACGGAAACGCTGCGATTCCTTCAGGCTCGCAACAGTGCCGGCCAGGCGAGCCAGGCAGTATCCGATTTGGACAGTGTGCTGCGCACACTCAAAGACAAAACCCTCGAATCCTTCGAACTGAAGCTGTTCCTCGAAGAAGGCAATCCGGCGTTCGAACGCTTTCTTTCGGATCGAATCGCGTCGGCGATCAAGCCGGGACAGCTGAAAGTTTCGACGCAGGGCAGGAACGAGCCGGTGCCCGTCTTCGAAGAGAAGCTCGACCTTCCGTGGGAAGTCGACGAGTTCTGGTCGAAGATCCGCAGCGACGTGCTTCCGAACATCAAGCCCGGCGCTCATGTTGAGATCGAGACTCGACTCAGCGAGTCGCCCGAATACCGCCGCGAGATCTCGGACAAACTCAAAACCGAACTCGTTAAGGCCGGCGCTGTCAGTCCGCAGATTCGCGTTCTCTCCGCGTACAAGCAAGGCTTCCTGTGGATGACCGAGGAAGTCATTCCGCGGTTGAAGGGAAAAGGCGTGAAGTCAGTTCACGTCAAAGTCGCGAAGTACGAACCCGACTTCACGAAGAAGTTCAAGTTCTACATGGTCCCGACGCGATGGGTTCACGAACTCTACCCGGTCGATGAGATCTTCAAACGCGATCTTGGCGTTTCCACCGACGCGTTTCAGGTCGAGCTCGTAGACTCACCCGCCGACATCTATTCATTGGAGGCCTTCAATCAAGCGGGCCAGCAGGTGTATCAAGCGTCCTTCAGCCCGAAGATTGTCGAGCGCGAATATCTCGACAAATTTCCAGGCTGGTCCAGAGTTCAGGTGACGACCGGTTGGCTAAACGCGTCGATCGATGGGAAGGCGGTTGTCGATACGCGCATCGCCACGGATCCGGAACGATTTTGGGACTATTACCAATCGAAGGTTTTACCGCGAATCTACGACTACGTGATGAAAACGACGGGCAATCGTCCCCTGCCTGACAAGCAGCCTTTTCACCGAGATCTTGATGTGGAAGTTTGGATGAGCGAGCCGGATTTCGCACTGGGTCTCGATCAGGAGTTGGTGTCATCGCTCGAAGCGCTGCACGAAGACTTGTACTTCGTCACGTTGGATTTCTTCGACGCCTTAGGCCGAACCACAACCCAGCGCCGCCTGGCTGCGCCCGGCAAGATTTTCCCGATCATTCACCCGAACCGTCAGGGCCAGGCCGGCCAGGCGCGAGTTCTTTATTCGGGCAATGCGTCGGCCAAGCCGAGGATGGAGATCGCGTACAAAGAAAAAGGTGTCGACAAGCTGGTTCACGTCGATCGCGACCTGACGAAGATCGATACGACCACGCCGTCTGCTTTGCGAACCATCGTCAGGGCGGATCACGTCCGTGAGATTGAAGTTCAGTTCGAGGCAAAAGACGACAAGGAAGCAGCCAGAGCCGTCGATGCCTTCGATGTCCTGCCCAAATTGCAAGCGGCGGGAATGTACAAGCAGGCTCTCTCTTTCGATCACGTCGATCATGTGTCGATGCGCATTGGACTCAAGGATGCGCATTCCACGCGAGTCATCAGTAACACCGGGATGTGGGAGCCATCCAATGTGCGGACGTCGAGCGAACGTCCGAAATCGCCGCTGGTCACGTGGGATCACATCATCAGCCCCGATGAAAGCGAAAGCCTGATTAAACAACTGGCCGCTTTTCCAGAAGTGAAGGCGTATCGGGCGGGCCAATCCTATCGAGGACGCGATATCTCGGTGATGGAGATTACGGCGCCCACATCGAGCGAACTGATTTCGAAAGCGAAATACACGGCGTACAAGCCGACGATCTTCATCACGGGGCGGCAGCACGCGAACGAAGTATCGTCGACCAGTCACATGCTGCGGCTTGCGGAACTCCTCGTGACCGATCCGTCGTACAAGGAAATTCTGAAAAAAGTAAACGTCATCCTGCATCCCGTCGAAAACCCCGATGGGGCGCAGATGGCGTACGATCTGCAAAAGCTCACGCCAACCTACATGCTCCACGCCGGGCGATACAGCGCGCTGGGTATGGACGTCGCATCACAGGTCAGTCAGTCGGATCCGCTTTTGCCCGAAGCGCTTGTTCGAATGAAGGTGTGGCGCGACTGGCTGCCCGACATTTATCTGAATCCTCACGGCTATCCGTCACACGAATGGGTCCAGCAATTCGCAGGCTACGTCCCGCCCGGTTTCCGCACGTATCTTTCGACTCGCGGCTGGTATACCACGACGAGTGGACTGCGGGATCCCCGCTATCCCGCGCATGGACAGGTTGTGGATGCGCTGCGTGAAGCCATCGTCGCTGCGATTAACAGCAATCCTGAAGTTCGCGACATGGATCTGCGATCACAGGCCCGCTACAAGAAGTGGGCCTACGGTTTCGAACCGTATGTTTTTAATCAGGAGATTTACAAGGAGACCGCGATCTACTACAGCGACGCCGAAACCGGCGAACCGAGCGGCAGCCGCCGCGCGGGGACGGGCGGGAGCCGCAACAATATGGGAGCGTGGCCGCAGATCACATATTTCAACAGCGGTACTGAAGCTCCCGATGAAACGGCACAAGGCGAATGGCTGAACCTCGTGAGCAAAGCAGGATTCTCTTACCTGATGGCATCCGTGAACTATCTCCGCAACGGAGAATCGAAGATCGAACGCATCGAGGAAGACGGCCAGCGGGATAACTTTTCTCGCACCATCCTGCGTCCACGGCCCGTGATGCCCGCAAAACCTGCGCGAAAGTAAGGTATGCGGCACGCTCTCCGCAGGCATTCTGGGGTGTTTAGGCAACGGGCAATCCTGTCGATTCTCGTGGGTTTCGCCTTAACTTGAGGGGCGCCTTTAAGGGATCTCCAGTTCGGCGTATTTCGCAATCAGCTTTTTCAGGCCGTACGAAATAAAGCTGATCGTGAGTTTGAGATCCTCGCCGGCACCTTCGGTGCGAAGGATGGTTCCGTAACCGTATTTGGGATGCTTGACTCGAGTGCCGAGCACCCACGCACCGCTTGGTTTCCTGACTGAGGCGGGCTTGGGAGCTGGAGGAGGAGCGATCGGCCGGCTGGGCCCGCCGCCAAGCGCCTTCAAGACCTGATCGACCGTATCGAAGCTTTCGCCTTCGTACTTGACCGCCGGTTTGCGCCGCTTCTCCGCGGCGTCATCGATCAAATCCGCCGGGACTTCGTTGAGAAACCGCGATGGCTCGGACACCTGCTGATCCATGTTTCCGAAATAGCGCCGGAATCGGCACGACGATAAATACAACTTCCGTTCCGCGCGCGTCATCCCGACGTAGAACAAGCGCCGCTCTTCTTCGAGCTGAGCCGCTTCCATCTGTGACCGGCTGTGAGGAAACAATCCCTCCTCGAGACCCATGATGAACACCACCGGGAACTCCAGCCCCTTCGCCGTGTGCAAGGTCATCAGCGAAACCGGCGATTTCTCATCAAACTGATCCTGGTCCGACACCAATGTGGCATGATCCAGGAACTCGCGAAGCCGCTCGCCGCGCTCGTGACTCTCCTCTGCGGCAGTCAGCAGTTCGCGGATGTTTTCAATGCGGTTCTCCGCTTCGTCGGTCCCTTCGTCCTGCAGCACGTCGACGTACTTTGTCGATTGAACGATCTTTTCGAGCAGAGCGGAAGTGGAGAGCTCTTCGGCCGCTTTCACGAATTCTCCGATCATCTGGTGAAAACCCTCGAGAGCACGAATCGTTCTTAATGGCAGGCGCTGCTCGTGAACCGCGATCTCGATCGCAGCCCACACCGATGTCCCATGTTCAACGGCAAGTTCTTCGAGCGCGTCCGTCGTCGTCTTTCCGATGGCACGCGCGGGCGAGTTGATGATCCGCAGCAGGTGCACGGAATCGTTTGGATTCAGCGCGACCGTGAGGTAACTGATCATGTCTTTGATTTCGGTGCGCTCGTAGAAACTGAACCCGCCGACAATCCGGTATTTCATGTTGTAGCGGCGGAGTTTTTCCTCGAGCACGCGCGAAAGGAAGTTCGTCCGGTACAGCACGGCCACATGAATGTCCGACCCGGGCTTCTGATGCTGCATGATTTTCTCGGCCACAAACATGGCCTCTTCGTCCGCATCCGATGCCTCCAGGTACGTGATCAGGTCTCCTGAAGGGTTTTCCGTCCACAACGATTTCCCCTTCCGCATTTCGTTGTTCGCCACAACGGCGCCCGCCGCCGCGAGAATCGTCTTCGTCGACCGGTAGTTTTGCTCGAGCTTGATGATGCGCACTCGAGGAAAATCTTTTTCGAATGAAAGGATGTTCTGTATGTCGGCGCCGCGCCAGCTGTAGATGGACTGGTCTTCGTCGCCGACAACGCAAATGTTGTCGTGGATGCGCGTGAGATGCCGGACCATGCGGTACTGCTGCCGGTTCGTATCCTGGTATTCGTCCACCATGACGTATGGAAAACGCGTGCTGTATTTCTCCGCAACCTGCGGGTACTTGTCGAACAGTTCTACGGTTTTGATCAGGAGGTCGTCGAAGTCCAGGGCGTTGGACTTGCGAAGGCGCTTGTCATACTCCACAAAGACATTTGCTGTGAATTCCCAGGATGGTTCCCACGAATCGTCGAGCAGATTCTGCGGCGTCTTGCCGTGATTCTTCGCGTGGCTGATCCGCGACTGAATCGTCTTTGCGGTGACGAGCCGCTCATCGACTTTCAAATCTTTCATCGCCGGCTTGATCACCTGGAGTTGATCGGATTCATCGTAGATCGTGAAGTCGCGGCTGTAGCCCAGCGCTTCGATCTCGCGCCTGAGCAGCCGCACGCAGAACGAGTGAAACGTCGAGATGATGGGATCACCCGATCGCGCCGCGCGCAGCAGGTTTCGCACGCGATTCTTCATTTGATCCGCCGCCTTGTTCGTGAATGTGACGGCGAGGATCGACTGCGGCTGGACGCCCTTGTCTTCGATCAAATGCGCGACACGATAGGTGATCACTCGCGTCTTGCCGCTGCCCGCCCCCGCAAGAATCAACACGGGGCCCTCCGTCGTCTCCACAGCGGTCAGTTGTTGCGGGTTGAGAAGCTTTGCCAGTTCCATCTGTAATCGTTGGAGGCCGAGTTTGCCGAGCCTGAAAAGTTGTGGCGCGAAGCGACGTGGCTTCGTGCCACAACCCTTCGGTCACGTACCTATTCTACCGTAACGCTTTTCGCCAGATTGCGCGGCTGGTCGATGTCGCAGCCGCGGCGGACTGCGACGTGATACGCGAGCAATTGCAAGGGGATGACTTCCAAAATCGGCAGCAGAAACTCGTTCGTCGACGGTATGCCGATGAAGTGATCGGAGCTTTCAACGACATCGGCATCGCCATCGTTACCAACACTGACGATGATACCGTCGCGGGATTTGACTTCCTTAATGTTGTTCAAAACCTTCTCGTATCTCTGGTGCGAATCCGGCGATCCGGTGTCGTAAGCAACCAGAAACACTACCGGAAGGTTCTCGTCGATCAGCGCATTCGGGCCGTGCTTCATTTCGCCGGCCGGATAACCTTCAGCATGGATATACGACAATTCCTTCAGCTTCAGCGCTCCTTCGAGCGCAATCGGAAAATGGATGCCGCGCGCCAGGAAGAGAAAATCCGATTGCCGGAAAAGCGTCTTGGCGATGTCCTCGATGTGTCCGGCATTTTCCAGCAGTGTCTCCATCTTGTGCGGCAGCGTCTTGAGATCCGTGAGCGCCGTCCGGATCGACTCCAGCGGCACCGTTCCGTGAAGCTGGCCCAGATAAAGAGACAGCAGATACAAACAGGTGAGCTGAGTCGTGAACGCCTTTGTCGATGCGACCCCGATCTCCGGACCGGCGCGGGTGTACAGCACGGCGTCCGCTACGCGAGTGGTCATCGATCCCACGACGTTGGTGATCGTCAGAATCTTCGAACCGTGATCGCGAATCATGCGCTGAGCGGCGATGGTGTCCGCCGTCTCACCGGACTGAGTGATGAAGATGAACAGCGTGTTGTCGAGAATGATCGGGTTGCGGTAGCGATACTCGCTTGCGTAGTCCACTTCGACGGGAATGCGCGCCATCGACTCGATCATGTGCTTGCCGGCAAGCGCCGAATGCCAGCTTGTGCCGCACGCCAGAATGCGAATGTGCTTGAAGCCTTTCCATTGTTCGCGCGAGAAGGCGACGTCTTCGAGGTGTACCGTGTTCTCGTCGAGAGAGATTCTTCCAAGCAGCGTATCGCTGACGGCCGCGGGCTGCTCGTAGATTTCCTTGAGCATGAAATGTTTGTATCCGCCCTTTTCGGCCTGAATCGGATCCCACGTAATGCGTTGGAACCTGGGGTTAAGCGGCTTCCCCGCGGCATCCATCAATCGAATCCCGTCCCGCGCGACGACTGCGACTTCGTGCTCGTCCAGAAAGAGGATTTCCCGAGTGTACGGAAGAACCGCCGGCACGTCCGACGCGACGAACCCTTCGCCTTCCACCGCGCCCACGACGAGCGGCGCTCCTTCACGGACCGCGACAATCTTCTGCGGATCGTCCGCGGACATCGCGATGAACGCGAAAATGCCACGCAACTCCGCAAGAGTCTTCAGCAATGCGGCTTCGAGGTTTCCGTCAAAATGAGTTTCGATGAGGTGAGCAATCACTTCCGTGTCGGTTTCGGTTGTGAACTTGTGCCCGTCCCGGATCAGCCTTCGCTTCAGAGGAAGATAGTTTTCGATGATGCCGTTGTGCGCGACGACGATGCGGCCTTTGCAGTCGCGGTGCGGGTGGGCATTTTCTTCAGTCGGCCGTCCGTGCGTGGCCCATCGTGTATGACCCAAACCGAAATCGCCCGTCAGCGGCTCTTTGGAAAGAAGGTCTTCGAGGTTCTTTAATTTGCCGGAGCAGCGGCGGACGGAGAGTGTTCCATTTTCAACAACGGCAATTCCCGCCGAGTCGTAGCCGCGGTATTCGAGAGACCGGAGACCGCCCATGATGAGTGGCACCGGATCCCTTGGTCCAACGTATCCAAAAATCCCGCACATGCGCCTTAGAATAACACGGTGTCTAAACGTGTTTCTTGCGGTCGCGGACCCAGCCTTCCTTTATGGATTGCCGGCCGCGTGCGATCGCGAGGGATTCCGGAGGAACGTCTTCTGTTATGGATGAACCGGCCGCGACGTAAGCTCCAGCGCCGATCCTGACGGGCGCAATCAACTGGGAATCGCTTCCGATGAATGCGCGGTCTTCAATAATAGTGGGGTTCTTGTTGACTCCGTCGTAATTGCAGGTGATCGTTCCGGCGCCGATGTTGCAGTCTTTCCCGATCGTGGCGTCCCCGAGATAAGTCAGATGCATGGATTTCGTCTTCGCACCGAGCCGCGACTTTTTGATCTCGACGAAATTCCCAACCTTCACGCCGTTTTCCAATGTTGCATTCATGCGAACGTGAGCAAACGGGCCGATCGAAATATCGTCGCCAAGTTCGCTGTCTGCCAGAATGCACCCCTCGAGCACAACGGACCGATTTCCAATCCGCGAACTCGAAATCCGGCTGAACGAATGAATCGTCACGTCCTCGCCGATGACGGTTCGTCCGTAGATCTGCACCGATGGATACACGATGGTGTCGGGACCGATTTGCACCGCAGCGTCAATAAAAGTGCTGTCGGGATCAACGATCGTCACTCCGTCCGCCATCAGTGAGTCGCATTTTCGGCGCCGCAGGATCCGGTCGATCCCGGCCAGTTCGGCTCGGGTATTGATCCCCAGGATTTCGTCCGGATGCGGTGCTTTGAACGCTCCCACTTTCTTGCCCTGCTGAACCAGGATGCCGACAACATCCGTGAGGTAATACTCCTTCTGCGCGTTGTGATTGCGAACTTTGGTCAGCGCGTCGAACAGGAGGGGCGCGTCGAACACGTAGATACTGGAATTGATTTCGCGGATCGCAAGGATTTCGGGAGTTGCGTCACGGTGTTCGACGATCGCCGCGACTCCTCGATCGCCCTGTCGAACGATGCGACCGTATCCGGCAGGATTCGGAACCTCAGCCGTCAAAACGGATGCGGCGAACCCGCCTTCGCGATGAAATGCGGTAAATTTTCGCAATGTCTCCGTTTCGATGAGAGGAACGTCGCCGGGCAACACCAGAATTTTGCCGTTATAGCCGTCAAACTGGTCGCGCGCCGTCACGACGGCGTGGCCTGTCCCGAGTTGTTCCCGCTGCTCAACAAAACCCGCCTCCGCAGCACACTCGCGCACCTTGTCGGCCTGGTGACCTATCACGACAACAATTTCGCGACTCAACGGGCGTGCCGCAGCAAGCACATGTTCGATCAACGGAGCGCCGCCGGCTTGATGGAGTACTTTCGCTTTCTGGGACTTCATGCGGGTGCCTTTACCCGCGGCAAGAATTAACGTTCGAAGATCATCCATTGTGAGCCCTCGCGAAGCCGGCCATTTCGAGAACCGCCAGTGCGAGATGGTCCGGATCGTGTCGGATGACTCCATCCTCGGCGAGCAGATCCCGTTCCATAATTCTAAGGCCCATGCCAGTCAAACTCTCACGATTGAAACGCGTCAGTGTGGCGTGGTCCGCCTCATAGCGCCGCATGATTTCGGTGGAAGGCACACCGCTGTTCAAAATGATGTTGGGAAACAGAAGCTCGCCGCTGCAGTGGTCGATCAGCGCAAGGATGTGATCGGTCACCGTGTAATCCTCGGTTTCACCAGGCTGCGTCATGATGTTTTGTATATAAATCTTGGTCGCGGTCGCTTCGCGGATGGTCGGCACGAGCTCTCGAACAAGCAGATTCGGGATCAAACTGGTGTACAGCGAGCCCGGTCCGAGCGTGATGACGTCGGCGTCGAGGATCGCCCGCAAGGCATCGGGCAACGGGTCGGCGCTACCGGGACGCAACTCGACTCGCCGGATCGGTTTGCGAGACTCGGTAATTCGTGTCTCGCCCTCGAGCCACGATCCATCGTCAAATTGAGCGCGAAGGGTAACGTTGGAGTTGGTCGAAGGGTAAATCACGCCTTTAATTGCCAGTACTTCCGACGTGAGACGTACAGCTTCCGCGAAATCCCCGGTGATTCCGGCCATTGCGGTGAGAAACAGATTGCCGAAACTGTGGTCGTGCAGGCCCCCTTCGCTGGTGAAGCGATAGCGGAACAGACGCGACATCAGGTTTTCGTCTTCGGATAGTGCAATCAGGCAGTTACGGATGTCGCCAGGAGGCAACACACCAAATTCATCGCGAAGCCGGCCGGAACTTCCGCCATCGTCCGTCACGGTGACGATCGCGGCCAGATCGGCCGAGCACCGTTTTAAACCACGCAACAGGGTCGACAGCCCCGTTCCACCGCCAATTGAAACGATCTTCACTCGGACGACATCACCAACTGCCTGAAATCCGTATCCTCAGCAAGATTCTCAAAATCGCTGTCGCGTGCCGCCAGAAAGCGATTCTCTGAGCGGTGATGAATCGCTTGTTTAAGGAAAGACAGGGCTTCGTCACGACTTCCCTTCAGCGCATTCAACGCGGCCATCGCATACAGGATGTGGTCCCCCTTCGGGGCGATCTTCAGCGCCTGCTGAAAATGCTGTGTGGCCAGATCAAACTCTCGGCGATTCAGTTCCGCAATTCCCAGATTGTAGAGATCGTCCGCCGACTTCAGGACTGACTTATCCCGTTCATGAAGCTTTTTTTCGCAGGCGTGAATCAAGACTCTGGCCCGTTCGAGGATCTCCGCCTCACTGCTGTGTTCAGCTATCAATTCATTGAAAGCCCGAATAGCCTTTTCGTAGTTCTCCGCGTGCATGAGTTTGAGGCCGGATTCGTAAGCATGAATTGCGTTAGAGTACTCGCGGGATCGTGTCTTCACTGCCGGCGCAGCCGATTTCGGCTGGCCGTTACCACTCCTGGACGTGGTTCTAGCTTCCACTTTCGCCGCCGGTTTGGAAGGTGACCTGCCGTTTCTGCGTGACGCAGGCTTCGCTGGTTTTGCTCGTTTGACCTTGGAAATAGAGGACTTACGCACAACCGCAGCTCTGGCTGCGGCCTTTTTGACTGGTTTAGTTTTGCTTTTCGTTTTTGCCGCCATCGCTCGCCCGACTCAAATACTAGAGAATAGGCAACTTATAAAAGATGCCCCAATGAAAGTCAAGCGAGCGAGCCTCGGCAGGCTGGTTGCGAGGCCTGGTTTGAAATCAGGCTTCCTTGGACATCCCAACGGCAATCGGGAACTCGCGTACGGTGGATGATTGATCACGAGGCTGCTGAGCCGGAGTGCCAGTCGTATCTACTACCGGCGTAAGGCCGGTTTTCACCCGTGTCTGGATTGGAATATGCTTGGGTGCTTTGATGCCGAACCGGACTCGATTTCGACCGACTTCGAGGATGGTGATCTCGATGTCGCCCGCGATTACGATCTTTTCTTCCTTTTTTCTACTAATTATCAGCATGAGAGGCGTCTCTAACCTCCTGACCAGTGTCTCTCTCTACAGAGTAAAGAGCGTATCAGATGGTGCGAAAAATACATGCGAATTCTTGGAAATGGGTCCTTTTGAAATTCGGGACGGAGGAACGTTTCGTTGACACTCATTGAATCAAGGCTTTCGAAATGTTCCTCCGTCCGAATTTCAAAAGGACCCAACTACTGTATTCTTCGCTACAAGACAAATTTGATGTCTTCTCATTCTCACGTCTTTCTGCCACAATTGTCCAGCTTTTGAGGAGGATACGTATTTGAAAGCGATTCTGGTCCGTCGGATAGTCCCCGCATGAGGCGGTATCTACTATTCACCTGCTGTTTGATATTGTTCATTTTTTGGCCGATTCAGGCTCAGGAAACCGCCCACGCCATTGGTCCTTCATCCGCAAGCGATAAACGACCGGCTCCGGAGCGTTACACAACGATCTCCGAAACCAAATACCTGAACGAACTCGCATTAAGAGGTCTGCATCTCGACACGCAGGGCCTGCTGATCGAATCGCTTGATGGTAGTCAGGTTTTCGCAGAATTAAACCGCGACGAAGGCTTCAACCCGGCATCGGTTACCAAGGTTGCAACGTCGTTCGCCGCGTTGTTCAAGTTGGGTCCGGAATACCATTTTGAAACCGCGTTCTACGCGGACGGTGATGTGAACGAGAAAAAGAGAACGCTAACGGGCGATCTCATCTTATTTACTAGCGGCGATCCCGTTTTGACCGCAACGGACCTGACGCGTTTGGCACACCAGGTTTTGAGTTCTGGAATCTCCCGCGTAACGGGAAGCCTGATCGTCACCGGTCCCCTGACTTACAACACGTTTCTTTCAACCGACACGGCAACGAAACGGGTGGAAGCCCTCCTTAAAAAGATGGGGATCCGTTGGACGGGCCCAACACGTCAGGGTGCGGTTCGAGGAAATAAAATCGCGAGCCATCTCTCGTCGAGCCTTCGCGACATCGTGTTTGTTCAAAACGCACACAGTGTCAATCAAACCGCTGAACGTCTCGGTGAAGCGATTGGCGGCCCGAAGGGCGTCGAGAATTTCCTGTTTAAAGAAGTCGGGTTAAAACCGTCCGAGGTTTCTTTGAGCCACACGTCCGGATTGGATTACAACCGGATCACACCCAATGGCGTGGTGGTGCTCATGCGTCAACTTGTCGGATGGCTGAATCTTCACAATATGCTTCCGGAGGACGTCATGCCGGTCGCGGGGGTCGACCCGGGTACCCTGCACGCTCGGTTAACGGCATTCGATTATCGTGGAACTGTCGTTGCGAAGACGGGAACGCTTCCGGGAACCGACGGTGGTGTGAGCACACTCGCCGGCATCATCTATACACGCGACCGCGGTCCGGTGCTTTTCGCGATTTTCAACACCAAGGGATCGGTCAACACGTACCGGAGAATGCAGGACAACCTGTTGAAGAACCTGATCGCCGAATGCGGCGGAAGCCAGTCGGCCACTGTTTCGGCTCACCGGTCCAACAATTAACGAAACCTCACGAAGCCCGTCAGATCATTTGTGATCTGACGGGCTTCGAGCCTTTACTTCCGCGCTTCCACCTTAAATTCCGTTCCGCGAAGATACTTTTCCAGCCAAGCAATCTCTTCCATGTCCCGTGTGCGTTGATGCCGAGGTTCATTGAAACCGTGCGGTTCGCGCGGGAATCGCAGGAATTTCACGGGAACTCCGCGGTCTTTCAATCCCTGATAGAACATCATCGACTGTCCGATCGTGTCGGTGGTGTCGTTCTCTCCGTGAAACAAAATCGTCGGCGTCTTCACGTTTGCAATGTGTGAGTACGACGATTGCTCCCGATACCGTTGAGCGTTCTCCCAGGGTGTGCCGCCGATGTACCAAAGCCGGATGTCGTTGTTGAACCCCATCGCATATTCGGAAGCCCAGTCCGTCACCATAGCGCCGAGGGAGGCCGCCTTGAATCGATCTGTCTGCGTGATCGTCCATCCACCGAGGATTCCGCCGTAACTCCAGCCGCGCACGGCCATCCTTGTGGAATCCGCGACGCCCCTGGCAATCACCGCGTCGACGCCGCTCATCGCATCCCAGTAATCGCCGCCTCCGATATCCTTCATGTTGCCACGAAGCAGTGCATCCGTGTACCCGCTGCTTCCGCGCACGTTGGGACGAAGCACCGCGATGCCGCGTCCGGTGTAGACATTGGCCATGCCGCCGAAGCCATACGACCACACGCCGGCCGGCCCTCCATGAATGTCCAGAATGAAGGGAAGCTTCTCGCCTTCCTTGCGCTCCGCCGGAAGGTAAAGAATGCCTTCGATCTCGGTTCCGTCCTGGCTGCGCCACTGCATGACTTCGGTCCTCGGCGCGGCGAAGTTCTTCACCTGAGGATTGAGATCCGTGAGTTCCTTTCGTTCGAGCGTGGCGAGATTGAGCACATCGATATCGGAGGGCTTTTGAGGAGTGTCGAACGTGGCTGCTGCAATCTTGAGGTCTTTCGACATCGACGCCACGCGCAGCATGCCTTTCTCCTCGGTCAACTGTCTGACCGCGCCGGATGCGACGTCGAGCTCAAACATGTTTTGCGTAACGCCGTGTTGACCCGAGAAGTAGAGCTTCTTTCCGTCCTCCGACCAAAAATAACGATTAATGCTGCCCTCGAACTTTCCTGAAAGCAGACGGGATTGCTTCGTTGCGAGATCGACCAGCCGCAGTTTTGAATTGTAGAGTTCCCATTCTTTGTCGTGGGGCGACATGTATGAAAGCGATTTCCCATCGGGCGCCCACTGGACTTGCGATTCCGGAGCACGATTGTCGGTGATCTTCGTGACCGCGCCGTTCGCCAGGTCCACCGTTAGGATTTCGGAAAGATTGCCGTTGTTGCGCTCATTCTCGCGTCGCGCGTGTACGGCAACCTGTCTGCCATCGGGCGAAACTGCAAGCGTGTTGAGGATCCACTGTTCCTTCGTGACCTGACGCTCCTTCTTCTCCGCGACGTCGATTGCCCAAATGTTCGACCAGCGTCCTCTTCCCTGACCGTTGGCGCCTTCGTCTACTGCGAATGCATCTTCGCCTCTCGGTTCGTCACCACGTGCATCAGCGGCGATGAAAAGGATGGACGTTCCATCCGGCGCCCATTCGAAGCTGGATACGCCGTCCTTGTGGTCCGTCAACTTCCACGCTTCGCCGCCGGAAACGCGAATCAGCCAAACCTGCCGGCCGGCGCCCGGCCCGTTTCCGCCGGGACCATTCCCGCCAACACCCTCAGTCGCTGGGCCGGCCACCGGAGCAGCGCGGCTTGAAAGGAACGCAATCGTTTTGCTGTCCGGAGACCACGAAACTGCCGAATCCGATTCGTTCGAGGTGAGCCGGAAGTGTTCCGTGCCGTCGATCGAGATCATCCAGACCGACGATTGCCGCTTGTTGTCTTTCCAGTTCAATTCCGATCGCGAGTAAATGATCCAGTGGCCATCCGGCGAGATCTCCGGACTTGACGCACCGACAATGTCCATCACATCGTCCACCGTGATCGGTTTTTGTTGGGCGGCTGCAGTCAACGCCAGCAGAACGATCACAGCGATCGCGGCAATCCCACGTTTCATATACGGCCCTCCGGCAACGGATTTAAACCCGCATGTTAAGCTAAAAACGCCGGGCGATTAAGTATGAAGATTGTTCTCCTTGGGACCAGTTCCGCTGTGCCGACCCTGACTCGCGGGCTATCATCGACCGCGCTGATCCGCGACGGAGACGTGTTTCTGTTCGATTGCGGCGAAGGCACGCAACTGCAGATCATGCGCTCGAGCGTGAAGCGCAGCCGCATTCACAGCATCTTCATCGGACATCTCCATGGTGATCACCTTTACGGAATTGCCGGACTCATCAGCACACTCCAACTCGATGGCCGCGAAGAGCCGCTCAACGTTTTCGGTCCCGAAGGTCTGAGAGCCTTTCTAAACGCCGCTTTTCGCAGCAGCGATGCGCAGTTCAAATTCGGTTTGAAAGTGCAGGAATTTCCGCGAGGTTTTCGCGGCCGCGTTCTGGATGAAGAGGAGTATTACGTCGAAGCCCTCCCTCTCGACCATTCGATTTTTTGCCTCGGTTGGCGATTCCAGGAGAAGGACAAGCCCGGCGTGTTCAATCTCGAGCGCGCGATCGACCTGGAGATTCCTCGCGGTCCGCTTTTCGGAAAGCTGCAGCACGGTGAAACGATCACGCTGGATGACGGCCGTGTGATCCAGCCGGATCAGGTTATGGGACCGAAACGGCGCGGGAAGTCCGTCGCGTATTGCCTCGACACGCAGTTCAGCGAACGTTCCATCGAACTCGCGCACGAGTGCACGGCGTTGGTGCACGAAACCACTTTCGGTTCCGACGAGATCGACATGGCGCGCGACCGCAAACACTCCACCATGGAAGATGCCGCCCGCGTCGCGAAAGAAGCTCGCGTCGAGACTCTGATCGCGACTCACTTCAGCTCGCGCTATGACGGCCGTCAGGTGGCCCGGATCGCCGACGATGCGCGCTCGATCTTCGAACCCATCACGATCGGCCGCGACCTTCTCGAAATCGACCTGTAGGCGCCGGCTTCAGCCGGCGTTCCATGCCGGAGGCGTGCGAAAAGCGACAGACTTCCAGCGCGTGCGCCGAACGCAGGTTCCTCCAGTGATGTGATATACGTTTACCGCATGAAACCCAAACAATTTGTGATTTCGATGCTGCTGGTTGTTTTGATCGCAGCGCCGGCCGTCGCTGCTACGAAAGCAATCAAGTTTGGAAAACTCGTCGACGGTACAGGTCGAGTCGTACCTAACGCGATCGTCATCGTCGATAACGACCGAATCACCGCCGTGATCACTGCCGCCAGCGCTATTCCGTCGGGTTCCGAAGTGATCGATCTCACGCGCTTCACGGGAATCCCCGGAATGGTCGACGCTCACACGCATATGACTTACGGTCCAGGCGCCTTCCTTCCCGGCAACCGCTCTGCGGCAATGAACATGGTTCTCGGTCAGGACGCTTTAAAGAAGACGCTCGAATCCGGCGTGACGACGGTGCGCGATATGAACGCCAGAGAGTACGTCGACATCACGATGCGCGATCTGATCAACATGGGTGTGTGGGTCGGCCCCCGCATGCTCGTCGTGGGCTGCGGTCTCCGGGCCCAGCGAAGCGTTTTCAATCCTGCGGGCAATCCGCTCGGTTGTGGTGAAGGCAACGGCCCCGGCGACTTTGCGCGATCGGCCCGCCAACAGCTGGCTGCAGGCGTCGATTGGATCAAGATATTCGGCTCGACAGGATCGGGTCAGGACGTCACGGGTTTTCAGACGGTCATGTACGAAGAGATGAAAGCCGCCGTCGACGTCGTGCACGCGATGGGCAAGAAAGTCGCGATCCACAGCTACGGCCCAACCGGCGGCCGCGACGCCATTCGCGCCGGCGCCGATTCGCTCGAGCACGCGGCCGACATGGACGATGAGACCATCGCCGAAATGGTTCGCAAGAAGGTCTATTACGTTCCCACCATCGACCATAACCGGTACTACTTCGACAATGCGGAAAAGCTCAATTACGCCCCGGGCGCCAAGGAGCGCCTGACCGATTTCATCTCGCGCAACCTCGAGACGACAAGAAAGGCGTTCAGGGCCGGAGCGCAGATTGTCATGGGCTCGGACGCGATCTACACCATGTTCGGTCAGAACACACGCGAACTCGGTTGGTTCGTGAAGGCCGGAATGTCGCCGGAACAGGCGCTCTCCGCCGCCACCGGCACCGCAGCAAAAATGCTGGCGATGGAAAAACAAATCGGCGGGGTCGCGCCCGGATTCTATGCGGATATCGTCGCCGTCGAAGGCGATCCTCTGACCAACATCGACGTCGTGATCAACAACGTCCGCTGGGTCATGAAAGGCGGTGCCGTTGTGGTGGATAAGACGAAAAGCAAATAATGAAGGCGGTGCGGCCGGCTCGGTAAACGTCTCCGCTATTTGCGTAACAGATCCGTCACAGTAAATACTTCGCCATTGCGAATCGTAATGCGCGTCTTTCGCGCCGCGCGAATGTCCTGCAGCGGATTCCCGTCCACTGCGACGAGATCGGCAAGCTTGCCCGCCTCAATCGTCCCCAAATCTGCTCCGGCGCCGAGCGCTTCTGCGGAATTGACCGTCGCGGTCTGCAATGCCTGGAATGGTGTGAGCCCGCCATCGACGTAGTGTTCGAGTTCCACGAGCAGGCTGATCGCATATGGATTGATCGGAGCGTCCGTTCCGGCCACGACCTTCCCTCCGGCTCGCGTCACCTTCAAAACGGTATCACCGAGCGGCTTCAATGCGGCCTCGCGTTCCATGCGGTCGTTGAATTGCGCCGCACGCTGGATATTGGTTCGAACACTCTGAACGACAGCGGAAGGAAACAGGCCCGTGAACCGAGGATCATCCACCAGCTCCGGTGTTCGCGACGCGACGAGCGCAAAAGCGCCACCTTGAATATTGATCGTGGGCGTGATCGTCATTTTGGATGCCGCCAGCAAATCGATCACATCGCGATAGCTGTAGTTCAGCCCGCTGACTTTCGGCGAATAACCTCGACGGCTTGTGCCTCGAATGTGCTCCACTCCGTCGGCGCCGAATGCCACAGCCGGATACAGTTCGTGCGAGGTCACCGGCATTCCATTTTGATGCGCGAACTCGACGATACGCTTTTGCAGAATGTCGGGCAGCCGCACGTACGTTTTGATGAGGTCATAACCCAGACGGCGCGAGCGTTCGAGCTCGATATCGATCTGTGCTCCCGCTTCCAGACCCATGCTGCCTGAGTAATAAATCCTCGATCCGTCGAACGTATAACCGGTCGCATAAAAACGCGGTCCAATGCGCGCGCCGGACTCGAACGCTTCGCGATCCTCCGTGGATTCGTACGGATTGCCTGCGGGATTGCGGACCGTTGTTATTCCGTAAGATAGCCAAATGCGTCCGAGCTTTTGGCCGTAGTCTTTTCTGAAGTGCGAGTGGATCTCGATGAGACCGGGCATCACCGTGAGTCCGGATGCGTCCACCACTTCACCGGTGTGCAGATCGGCTCGGTGCGCTTCAACGCTCCGGATACGGTTTTGTTCGATGACGATGTCGATATCGGACCGCAACGCATCCGACTTGCCGTCAAACAGGCGGCCCGCATGAATGACTTTGCGGCCTTGAGGTTTCTTCGGTTGCCACGTCAGGTCTAGCGGCACATCCTGAATCTTCCCGTCGTCCACGGAGACCAGCCTCAGTTTGTCCATCGAGACGTAGAGAATGCGATGGGAATCGCCCGTCCAACTCAAACTGTCCGCGGATTCGCTCGTCAAACGGCGCGGCGGGCCCGCAGGTTCGCCTTTCGCGCTGACCGCCATGACCCAAAGCGTGCCTTCCATGACGAATGCCATCTTCGTGCCGTCCGGAGACCACACGGGACCGTCACCCTCGCGTAAACCGACGGAATGATGTGGAACCGGGACGTAACGATGGTCCGTGCGGTCGTCCAGCGATATCGCGAGCATCTGACTCGTGCCCTCTCGATATTTCGTCGAATACGGTTGCAACACCGATATCAGAACGGTCTTGCTGTCCGGTGACCACGTCGGACGTCCAGGCTCGAACGACGCGTCGTGGATCTTCTGAACCTCACTGCTGCGCAGATTCACGGTGTGGACCTCACCGCTCTCGTTCAGGAATGCGGCGCGCGATCCGTCCGGCGACAATGCGGCGCCATATTCCGAGCCCGGAAGATCGGTGAGCCGCCGATCTTGTCCGGTTTGCAGGTCGCGAATCCAGATGTCCATCGAACCGGAGCGATCCGACGAGAACACCAGGCTCTTACCGTCACGCGACCAAACGGGATCGGTTTCTACAAACGCATCGTTGGTGATCCGTTGAGGTTTGCTGCCAATGGTCATCATCCACAAATCGCCGAGTGCGGCAAACGCGATCTGTTTGCCGTCCGGTGAGATTGCCGGTTTGAGATTGCCTTGAACCGCTTGTGCCGACGTCGAATCGAAGTCGCGACGCTTTTGCGCGTAACTGGTCCGATCGAACTGCACTCTCGCGGTGAACTCGATCGTTCGCGGTGCCGCCGTGCCGAGTGTTCGCCGTTTGATTTTGCCGTCGGCTGTGTAAAGGAATTCGGAGTTTGAGATCCACTGCGGCCGGAATGGAAACACGTCTTCACTCGCGCTGATCACTTCAGTGCCGAACATCAATCTGCTTTGATTGTTGGCCACGAGGTTGTACAGAACTTTGCCGTCCGCGCTCCACGCCGCTGCCGTTGGCGCAGCCGGAGTCTGCTGAACGAGTCGTTCCCGTCCATTCGTGTCGACGGCCCAGATGCCCGGAGAAGACGGACGGTCCGAAACGAAACCGATTTCACGGCCGTCGCCGATCCACGTGGGCATGGAATCGTTTGCCGGATTGTTCGTGAGCTGCCGCAACTGGCCGTTCGCGAGAGTGAGTTCCCAAATGTCGTAGTTACCGCTTCGATCGGATGAAAGCGCAATGCGGGTTCCGTCCGCCGACCAGTAGGGTTCCCGATCATCGAACGGACCGGAGGTGCGTTGTTTCAAATCCGTTCCGTCTGACGCGACGGTCCAGATATGCCATCCACCGTCACGATACGACTGAAACGCGATCGTCTTTCCATCCGGCGACCAGACCGGCTGCCGGATGTCTCCGAACTCATCCGATATCTGCCGCGCCTGTCCGCCGGAAGAAGGAAGCACCCACAAACATCCGAGCAGGTCGATGGCAAGCGTTCGACCATCAGGTGAGAGAGCGGCTGACATCGACGTTCCTTCGGTCAGAGTCAGATCGATATGTTTCGTCGAATTTGTCTGTTCCAGCCATCCAGCCGTCGCCAGTGGAATTGCGAGGCAAAACACCGCAAAGTATCGCGCTACAGAAGTTCTCATGATGGAAAACAGCCTAATCCTGCCAGCTGGAAAAGCGAACCGGGATTTGTGCTCGGTCGCAGTGATGGATTATCCGACGGCCGGCTGAGGTTAGAGGCCATGGACCACGAGCCCGCGTGACAATGCGGCGATGCGCTGACGGTCGTCGTGCGTCCAGAATTCCAGTAATTCGGCGCCGGCTTCAGCGGCCAGCATCTCCGCTGTTGCGACGTGTATCGCATCCAGCGCGCGGACGTTCACCGCGAACGAGCTTTTGGCGCGGTCGATCACCCCGCGATCGATAGGAGCGAGATCGAGCATAGCGACCAAATCCGCCAATTCCTTCCGCTTCATGGCAGTTTCAGCATCATTGAGATTGCCGATCAGGCGCTCACGGTCCAGCGCTCGAAACGCCTCCACTTCCAAGAGCTCCGAGGACACCACCGTGTCGCCGGTACCCAACGGCACAACAGGCCCAGCCTCAGCGAATAAGACCCTGAGCACCGCGCTAGTGTCGACGTATTTCACTCGGATCCTCTCGAACGGCGCGAAGCGACGATTGAACGTCAATGCCGCGTTCCAGCCTGGAAATCCGTAGCTTGCGCCAGTTCTGCGTTCCCCGTCGCAGGCGGCCCTGCTGCGCCAGCCGGTCACGCCACGGCAGATCCTTCTTTTCGAGAGGACCGAGCTGCGCTAAAGGCTCATCCCGGTCCTTCACGATGATTCGTGATCCGCGTGAAGCCATTCTCAGATATTCGCTCAGGTGGGCCTTAAGCTCGGTCACATTGATGGTCTTCATGGTTGCATTATAAGACCATCATGGTCTGATTGTTTAGCCGAATAAGATCGGATGAGGAATCAGCTGCCGGCGGGTTTTAGCATGAATTGTTCCCCCTGTGTTCCCGCCGGTACCGTGCCGGGGGCAATCCAAACTCGCGCTTGAACGCTCGATTAAAGGCGGCTTCGGATTCGTAGCCGACATCGGACGCAATCTCGGCAACCCCACGAGGCGTGGCCGCCAGCGCGCGCGCAGCCAGTTGAAGCCGCCAACGCATCAGGTAGGACATCGGCGGTTCCGAAAGATAACGCGTGAAGCGTTCGACCAATGCGGAGCGCGACAGTCCGACTTCTCTGGCCAGCTCCGCGATGGTCCACGGATGTTGAGCCCTGGTATGCAGGAGCGTCAAACTCTTTCCGATAACGGGATCCCGGGCGCCCGCCAGCCATCCGGTTTCCTGTTCGGGAAGCCTCGACATGTAGCGCCGCAATGTGTCCACAAAGAGGGCTTCGGATAACTTCCCCAGCATGGCTTCGCTCCCGGCGCTGCCGGATCCGGCTTCTTCCACGAGATGCAGAATCGAGTTTTCCAACCATTGCCCCGATCGATCCGCGCGAAGGTTGACTTTGAAGGCGGATGGAAGGCTGTACAGAATCGGGCGGGACAGAAGCGGATTGCAAGCCATGTAGCCACATACGAAACGTGCGACGTCGCCGCCTCCGCCGGCCTGCATCGTTTTGAGATCTCGCGACTGAAGTTTCGCGAACATCGCCGAGGTTTCATTGTCTCGCACGCCTTCCGCACTGCACATTTGATGAGCATTTCCATGCGGCATCACGACGACGTCACCGGCTTCGAGATGAAGGGTTGAGCCGTCTTCGACGCGAACAAATCCAGAACCTTCAACGAGGAAATGAAAGATCACCAGGTGAGGCGCTCCCGGAGCCAAAACCGGGGCCAGATCCCGTGAAGGTGGCGAGGAGAATCCCCAGGGCTCTGAGAACTCTGCGTTGAAGAACAAGGCTCCTTTCAACGCGAATGCACCTAGGATTTCGGAGAAGGCGTCCATGTGGTTTTGGTGGTTTTGGGACTCCCGGCAAAAGCCTCCGGACTCGCGGCAAAGTGATCTGTGTCCTCTGGACTCCGAATCAAGTTCTCCGTACGCCCGAGCATGGTCGATCCCACCGATGCTGCGCACAATTGTAGTCACGATGCGGAACACGCCGCACTAAGAAAGGAGAAATCAGCAATGCCTCTATACATCGATACCCATAAACATATCGAAGGACTGACCGCCGCCGCCGCTGCCCATGCTCATGAAGCCGACGTCAGGACGCAGGACAAGTACGGTGTCCAATACCTGCGGTATTGGGTCGACGAGAACGACGGTCAGGTCTTTTGCCTCGTTCAAGCCCCGAACAAGGAAGCGGCAATCGCGGTTCACCGCGAAGCGCACGGCTTAATCGCGGATGAAATCACGGAGGTGAAGGAAGGAGTGTAGTTCGGTGATGCCAACGATGATGGTTGCGATGCGACAGTTACAATACAACCATGATCGGTTTGGGCTGTATGCGCCTCTCCACTATCGAACCGCGAGACCCGGCGCGAGCGATTGCGGTCATCCACGCGGCGCTCGACGCCGGCGTGACCTTGCTCGACACCGCGGACGCGTACTGCCTCGATGACAGCGAGACCGGTCATAACGAGAGACTCGTCGCGCAGGCCCTCAAGACGTGGCGTGGCGACGCCACTGCCGTAACCGTGGCCACCAAGGGTGGATTGGTGCGGCCCGGTGGACGATGGGTGTCTGACGGACGCGGCAAGCATCTGCGAAACGCCTGTCTTGCAAGCTTGCGAGCGCTCGATGTTTCGGCCATCGATTTGTACCAACTCCACGCCGTCGATCCGCGGGTGCCGATCGAGACGAGTGTTCGGGCACTGGCAACGCTTCAGCAGGAAGGCCTCATCCGCCGGATCGGTCTGTCAAATGTCACCGTGAGCCAGATCAAAGCCGCTCAAATGGTCGTGGATGTCGCGTCCGTGCAGGTCAGCTTGAGCGTGCTTGATGATGAGAATCTGCGCAACGGCGTCGTCGAATACTGTCGCGATCATGACATACAGATGATTGCTTACCGTCCGCTCGGCGGCAACCGTATCGGACAGGTGGCTCGAGATGCTGTATTGTCGGAGATTGCGGCACGCCACAACGCCACACCGCATGAAGTGGCCATTGCCTGGCTGCTTTCACTGGCGCCGCGCATCGTCCCGATCCCGGGCGCAACGCGCGATGCTACGGCGCGATCCATCGGGCGTGCTGCGGCTCTCGAATTAACCGAACGCGATCGCCAGCAACTCGATGCGCGCTTTCCCGCCGGCCGTTCGCTGCGTGAACCGAAGGCACCTCGAACGCAGAATTCGAATTCACACGGCGAGGTTGTGATCGTCATGGGGATGCCGGCGGCCGGCAAGAGTACCGTGGCCGAAGAGTTTGTGTCGCGTGGTTACCGCCGGTTGAATCGCGACACCATGGGAGGCAGGCTTGCGGACCTCGTGCCTGAACTGGACTCCGGGCTTGCCGCCGGGAACCTCCACTGGGTGCTCGACAACACGTACGCTTCGCGAAAATCCCGCAACGAAGTGATCGAATGCGCGGCCCGTCACGCTGTACCCGTTCGTTGCATCCGGCTCACGACCAGTCTTGGCGATGCGCAAATCAACGCCGTGAGCCGGCTCATCGAAGCGTATGGAAAGCTTCCGATGCCCGAGGAATTGCGCGGACAAGGCAAAACCGATCCTCGCCTCTTCGGTCCGGATGCGCAGTTCCGTTACGAACGGCAGGTCGAAGCGCCGGATTCGGAAGAAGGGTTCAGCGTGATTGAAGATCGACCCTTCGTCCGGCGGCCGGCGGCACAATTCGATCAAAAAGCGGTCATCGTCGCTTTGGACGACGTGCTTTGCACCAGCCGGAGTGGAGCTGGGGTCGCTTTGGAGCCTGCCGATGTTGCGTTGCGGCCTGGCGCTCAGGACGTCATTAATCGTTATCGCGATGACGGATTCGCACTGTTGTCGATCGCGTGGCGTCCGCAGGTCCGTGATGGCAAAACCACGGATGCGGAGGTCCGCGCCTGTTTCGAGCGGACGAAGGAACTGCTCGGCACGGAGATCGAGTTTGATTACTGTCCTCATCCCGCCGGCCCGCCGATCTGCTGGTGCCGCAAACCGCTCCCCGGACTCGTCCTGCAGTTTGCGTTTCGACATCGCCTGGCCCTCGACCAGTGCATCCTCATCGGCTCCTCACCATCGGACCGCACGCTTGCTTCAAGAATGGGAATGATCTACGGCGGGCTTTGAGCGGTTTCGAAGGCACAGAACAACGAGCCTGTGCCTTCGAGTGTGGGTGGGGTTTAGCGTCGGCTGGAATTGGGGTTAGTTTGGAAGGAGGACAGAATCGATGACGTGGATGACGCCGTTCGATTGAAACACATTGGAGATCGTGATGGTCGACATCATTCCCTTTTCATCTTTCAGAACGATGTCTTTACCCTTCATCCAGACTGTTAACGTCCCGCCGCTCACCGTCTTCAATGAGGCAAAGCCTTTGCCTTCTTTGATCGCCTTGCGTAAGTCACTGGCGCTGAGTTTCCCGCTCACGACGTGATACGTAAGGATCTTGGTCAGGGTCGGTTTGTTCTCCGGCTTAAGAAGGTTTTCAACCGTCCCTTTCGGCAGTTTTTCGAACGCGGCGTTAACCGGAGCAAATACAGTGAACGGCCCGGCGCTCTGGAGCGTCTCGACCAGTCCTGCCGCTTTCACGGCCGCAACCAGCGTGGTGTGATCGGCAGAATTCACCGCATTCTCGACGATGTTCTTCGTCGGAAACATTTCTTTGCCGCCGACAATCGGATTCTTATTTGACGCGAGCAGCGAGACAGACATCGCCGCCATACTAACGAACAGAAAAATTCGAGTTGCTTTCTTCATTTTTATCTCTCTCTCCCTTTGGTTATCCATTGGATGTCGAGTGCGTTTCATAATCGGCACCCATAGACAATTACGAAGTGCGGACAGAAATCGGATGGGCTCATACGCCGGCGAGTTTTGAGACATCCGGCATTGCGCCGCAAACCGTATTCATTAATATGATGGATAAAAAAGACTTCGGCCGAATGTCACGAAGGGAAGTGTTGAAGCTCAGCCCGATTGCGCTGGCCGGCGCGTTGTTCAATGATCGCGTTCAAACTCGGGTGAGAGAGGCGGGACTTTGGTTCAGCGATTGGGTATCGGACAAGCAATTCGGTAGGACACGTCTCGCCGAAACACTCCCGGATGGAAAAGTCACACCTTTCGAATTGTTTCCCTACAACTATTACGACGTGCTCGATCCGGAGGTCGATCTGGAGTCGTGGACGCTCACGGTTGAAGGGGAAGTGAAGCATCCCGGAGAGTACACACTGGATCAGATCAAGAGTCTGCCCCACATTTCCCAGAACACCCGCCACATCTGCGTTGAGGGTTGGGATGTCGTCGGGAACTTCGGCGGTGCGCGAATCTCCGATTTTCTGACAATGGTGGGAGCGAGTCCCTCGGCGCGTTACATCGAAGTGGTATGCGCGGATGACTATTACTCCTCCGTCGATATGAAATCCGCGCGGCACCCTCAGTCTTTGCTCTGTTATGAAATGTACGGCAACCCCCTCAATGCCGGCCATGGAGCTCCACTCCGCCTGCAGATGCCCACCAAGCTCGGTTACAAGCAGGCCAAATATCTCGTCACGTTTCGAGTGAGCAATGTGCTCGGCGCTCGAAGAGGCTACTGGGAAGATCTCGGATACAGCTGGCATGGAGGCGTGTGATGGCGCGACAACCGTCTTATGAACATCCTTATATTGTTCGTTTGTGCCACTGGCTGACGGCGATATCGCTGGCGGCGATGATCGGAAGCGGCTTCGAGATTTTCCGCGCGTTTCCCAGCTTCAGTAGCAAGATTCCCGAACGTGATCTTGTCGAACTGCCTTCCTGGATGTCTTTTGGAGGCTGGTTGGGTGGAGCGCTGCAACTGCACTTCACATTTATGTGGCTGTTTGCGGCTACGGGTGTGCTGTATATCCTCTTCCAAATCGTGAGCCGGAATTACAGACAGGTTTTGTTCGCACGTTCGGACGCTCGCGGCGTTTGGCCGATGTTCCGGCACTACTTTCTGTTCAAACCGAAGCCGCGAGTCGTGGAATCTTACAATCCACTCCAGAAGCTGGCATACACGTCGGTCATCCTTCTTGGATCGGTTTCGGTGATAACTGGCGTAGCTCTCTACAAACCCGTTCAGTTGGGCTGGTTGGTAGGAATACTTGGCGGTTTTCGATGGGTGCGCCTGGAACACTTTATCGCGATGCTGGGCTTTCTATCGTTCATTCCCGGACACCTGTTGATGGTCGCGATTCACGGCTGGAGCAACTTCGCTTCAATGTTTTCCGGATGGAAATCGGAGGCGTAGCGTTTGCGGCCGTGTGGATGGTCCGGTTTGTTACTTCGGTTCCGGGGAGTAGGTCTTGAGAACGTTCACAGCGGCGGAAGTGTCGACGGCTTGCTTGCCTTCTCTGGAGTAGGTTATAGCGGGGAATTGGGTCGCCGCTTCGGCAGGCGTCAGATTTCTTTTGTCACGCAGATCCCGGTTTGCTCCCTTGCTGAGCAGAAACTGAACGAAACCTGTTTTTCCGGAAACCGCGGCGATATGGAGCGCTGTGGATCCGTCCTGCGTCTGACGGTTTAGATCCGCGCCCTTGTCTACGAGGACCCGCGCTACATCCACATTGCCGATCGTTGCGGCGCCGTGGAGCGGCGTCATACCGAAGTTGTCGGCGGCGTTAATGTCTGCACCGCCCTCGAGAAGAGCCAGAACTGTTTCGGGATGTCCTTCCGGACGCGCAGCGTACAGAAGCGGCGTTTCGCCGCGCTGCGCGCGCCGGGTAACGTCCGCCTTATTCCGCAACAGAAGCCGCACTTTGTCTGCGAACCCGTGGTAGGCGGCGCGATGAAGCGGCGTATCGCCGTAGTCGTTGGGAGCGTTGACGTCCGCCCCCATTCGCAACAGCCTGAGAATCACAATCCCATCGCGGCTGTGATCCGAGATCATGGCCGTATGAAGAGGCGTGTCTCCATAGCGTCCTTTGGAGTTTGGATCTGCACCGTGTGCTTTCAGCCAATCGATTAGCGGCACATAGTTGTTGAGCACAGCGAAATGAAGCGGCGTGTTGCCGGTCTCGTCGGGACGATTTGTGCTTGCCGGATCGGCTGTGACCATGTTGCGGACCCTCTGCATTTCCTGCTCCTGTTCTTTGGAGTAGCCGCTGCAGCCGGATGTCATGATTCCCATCAACACTATAGTGAAGCAAAAGCCGACAGCACTCATGATGCCGGCTCCCGGGTGAAGGCAGGGATTCTCCGCCAGGCATCGGCTCCATCTTTGAGAGGGCGGACTCGTGTGATGCCGTAATTCTTTAACATCAGCGCCGCACGGGCGCTCGAAGCCTCGTTAGGTCAGGTACAGACCAGGACGATCTCTCGATCACGCGGGATCTCGGTGTGACGTGCGGGTAACTCTTCAGTTGGAATTCGGAGAGCGCCAAAGATGAAGTCGTCTTGTTGAACGAGATTGCTCCGAACGTCCACAATCGTGACCGCGGTGCCTGCATCCCGCATGGAATTCAACTCCTCGACGGAGATGCGCGCGACATTGACGCTCTTGACGAACCGGCGTCGTTGAAAAATCTTCCAGCTGATCCACGCCGCCGGGCCGCAGACAGCGATGAAGAAAAATCCGGTACCCATGCGCATGACGTAGTTGACCACGTCCTCAAGTTGATCGCTGAAAATGTATCCGACAGCGACGTACGCACTGATCCAAATCAATGAACCAAGACCTTCGAACAGGACAAATCGAGCGAAGTTCGCGCCGGATCCGCCGGCCAAAGGAGCGGCTACAACGTTGAGTCCAGGAATGAATTTCGAGACAAGCAACGAACGGAGACCGTACTTGAAGAAGACATTTTCCGTCCGCCGTACGCAGGAGTCCGGCTCGATCGAGACTTTGCAAATGAATTGAAGAGCTTTTCCACTGTAGCGCCTTCCGATTTGAAACCACACGTTGTCGGCGATCAAACACGCCAGGAGGGCGGAGGCGATAACGGAGGGCAAGCGCAATTGTCCGGTATGTGAGAGCGCCCCGCTCACCAGCAGAAGAGGAACCGATGGAACCGGCAAGGCTGCCTGCTCCGTCAGCAGCCAGAAAAAGATAAGAAGGTAACCATGACGCGCGACAAAATGAAGGGTATCGATCATGTATACGTTGCGGTTACAAACATCGGCACATGGCCGTAAGAAATCTTTTCCTCACGATAGAAAGGAACTAACGCTAACATTTTGGGGCCACCGAACGCGAGTGGTACGACATGAATAGCAGAATGATCAAAGCCGTATTCGTTCTGTCGCTGGTCTCCCTGACGATGTCTTCGCACACGGTGGGATCTGCTCCAGGTGAACAACCTTTCGTGTTGGATAACTTTCTCAAAGAGCGGGTTCATTTTAACGATGGTCAAATCCGCGATGTTCATCGGGGAAAGGCTGTGGCCACTATCCTGGATGCACCGACGCCCGCCCAGGTTTTCGTGTTCGGTATAGTCCACATAGACGCTGCCCCGGAGAGGTATCTTGAGCTCGCCAATGACTTCGATGTGCTTCGCAAACTGCCTGGCTATATCGCAGTCCGGAGATTCAGCGCTCCCCCGCAGTTCTCCGATCTGCGCGAGTTCACCATTACGGCGGAGGATCTCAAAGAACTCAAGAACTGCAAGCCGGATGATTGCGATTTTCAACTCCCATCGGAAGCGATAGACCGGTTTCATCAATCGATAAACTGGGGCGCGGCCGATGCCTTAAATCAAGCGAATCGACTGTCGCAAGAGATGGCGCTCGAGGCCCTGGCGGCTTATCAAAAGGGAGGAAACGCGGCGCTGGGCGTGTACCGCGACAAGAACAATCCCACCCGAGTTGCTGAGACCTTTCAGGCCTTGCTGGGCCGCTTGCAGTCGGTTCCCGTGTATCTGCCCGAAGTCAGCCGTTTTCTGCTCGAATATCCCAATGTGAACGCCCCGAACTCACAATCCGAATTCTATTGGGAAAAAGTGGATTTCGGGTTGAAGCCCACGTTACGCATTGTGCAGCAGATCACCTATCGCGGCGGCGCTGCGGACCACGACTATGGCATCGCTCTGAAGCAGATCTACGCCAGCCACTACTTTCAGTCCGCCCTCGACTTGACGGTCTGCAGGAGGGATTCGCAGCAAGCCAGTGAGACCGGTTTTTATTTGATCACGGTAAAGGGATCGCAGCAGGCAGGCCTAAGCGGATTGAAGGGAAGCCTGGTGCGAAAAGTGGCAGTGGGCAAGACGCGTTCGTCGCTCGAAACGACACTCACCGCGATCAAACAGAAGTTGGAAGCCGCGGCCGGCAATCCGCTCGCTTCGGAGCTGTTGCCCAAAGCTGCCCGTCGATCGCGTAGCGCAGGTTTTGGAGCCTGGTAGATCGACCACCGAAGGACTGTCTGGTTTCGTCATTAGGACTTGTGAAGCAAAGCCCCCTTCTTAACGCAGGAGTGCATATACACCGGCCTTGAAAAGCCAAACGCGCTGGGCCACAGCTTTTTTTCAGCGACGCAAAAGGGATTTGTCATCGCGGATACAGTCCCCTGCAACTGGAATTGATCTTATGCAAGACGAAAGTGATTGCGGGAACGAGTCACAAAACCGTCGACGACAGCCATTGAACTCTCTGGGCCATTGAAAAGGTCTTCGGCGCGCGGAAAAAGGTCTTCCGGCTTACCCCAAAAACCTTTTCCCTCACCGAAATAATCGACAATGACGCGGAAATGATGGACTCAATGGGCGTCGGCTACAGCCTGTTGACTCAGTGAGACTTGGTTGTGGGTCGAAAAAACTTTTTCCGTGACGGAATCAATGAACAACGTCATTGAAATAGTTATTGTTGTGCAGCAGAAGGTTTTTCAGTTCCATCAGTGCTTACAAATCTCGGCGGAGTTGATGATCGATGTCACGGACTAAGCCGCTACCGTGGCGCTGACCACCATTTGTCTCGCGTTCTAAGTTTTGGGGCTCATGGGAAAACTCATCATCACGACGCTGATGGTTTAGCATTCCGCACCAAAACATAACTCAAGAACGGCTTTGCCTCAAAAGCCCTAATGAGGAACCAAACAGTACCCGAGCAAAGCGAGCGGGCATCCTGGTAAGTGCCCCACTCGCTTCGCGGCGACGTCGCGGCCTTCCGGCGGGCCTCCGAACTCAGACAATGGCTTTTACGGAATTCCAGCGCACCGTCTGCCGTCTAATTGCGCGCCAGCGAATCGAGAGTGGTGTCAGTTACATCGCCGGCGGCGTTGCCCTGAACACACTGACCGGATCGCCGCGCATGTCGCAGGACATCGATATCTTCCACGATGTCCGCGAATCGGTAGTCACCAGCTGGAATGCGGACCGCGAAACTCTCGGAAAGGCCGGCTTTGTCGTGCGGCCATTGCGCGAACGCGACACATTTGTGGAAGCGATCGTTTCAACAACCACGGAGAGCTCTTTCATGAAGGCTCTCTTCGTGGAGCGTGGCCCCAGATTCGGGCCGAGTGATTCTGGGCTATTCGGTTTGCCGGACGGACAGCGGGTCGAGCGAAGCTGCCCGCCGCGCTGGAAATAACGCAGCACCCGCGACCAGGTGCAGGACGACCGAGGCGAACGGGTCCAGCTTGATCGGAATGACGTCAGCCAGATCATCGGAATACGCGGCATACAGAAAATTCTACGTGAGTCAGTGAAAAACATCTTCCCTCGACCCGCCCACAACCGAGCCAAATTCCGTTAAGACTGGCGCCAGATCGGTCTTACACGCCATCAACCCCATTTCGTTTGGTGGTCATCCTCGTGCGTCTAGCTGTGCAACCTATGAAGGAGGTTTGTATGGAAAACGACAATGACTCACTCTTAAAACATCAGCTCGATGAATCCGGGCTGAAACTTACCAAACTTGCCAACGACCTTAATCGGATGAAGGCGTCGTTGGAACAGACACAATCGGAGGTCAAGTCGCATACCCGCCGGACGAAAGTCCTGTGGGGCGTGGCTATCCTGCTGGTGGCCTGCATCCTGGCGATCGCATGGGTGGGGTCCCCTCTGGTGACCGAATACGGCGGGTTACGCAACCGGTTGCCGGTAGCGCAGGCGGCGCTGGTCTCCATGGACAACCGTTTGAATCAGACTGAAGCTAAACTGAACACGCTGGAAAAGGACCGGCCCGTGGTGGCGGAACGTATCACCAAAGTCGAAACGTCCTCGGCCGCAAGCATTCGGCGAGCGCGCAGCGAGACGCTTGCTCTCGTTGAAGGCGTAAAGCGGGAAATGACTCAAAACCGCGACGCGTTAAGTTCCAGAATCGGCGGCCTGGAATCGACGCAGATCGAAACGCATGAGGAGGTTGGCGGCCTTAAGACGGACTTCGCCGGCGTCCGGCAGGAGTTGGCGGAGGCGCGCGACGCCGATGCGGTCCAGGGAAATCGCATCTCTGAGGTGGATAAGGCCCAGAACTCGATCGGGGGTCACGTGGCGAGCCTCGAACTGCAAATGGCCAACGGTCAGGACAAGATGGATGCGCTGTCATCCGAAGTCGACCGCCGAAGGATCGATTTCGAAGTTTCGAAAAACAGGGCCGATCAGCTCGTCGAAGGCATCATTCTGACCGTCCGCAAGACGAACGTCGACAAACAGCAGGTGGAAGGCTGGCTCCATATCGTCAATGACGGCCGCATCGTGTGGCTTCGCGACGCCGGCGCGCAGCATCCCATCGCGTTCGCCAGCAGTAAAGATTCAAGAGCCTATGAGCTCGTCTTCACAAAGGTAGCGAGTACTGGAGTGGTGGGTTACCTCCTGGTACCCAAAGTCCAGTCCGCCAGTGGTGACGGAGCGAAGTAGGAATTGGAACCTATTCGGTCCGCAGGACGGACAGCGGATCGAGCGACGCGGCGCGCCGCGCCGGAATGAAAGACGCGGCGCCCGCGACCAGCAATAGGACGACCGACGCGACCAGGAAGCTGAGAACATCGGTCGGTAGGATTTCGAAGAGCAGCGTGCTGAGAATCCTCTTCAGCAAAAGCGAAGCCGTCACACCGATCACTGTTCCAAGTCCTGTCAGAATGCCCGCCTGACGCAGCACCATCCAAATCACCTCGCCTCGCTGCGAACCCAGTGCCATGCGAATTCCGATCTCACGCGCGCGAAGGCCGACGGAGTATGACAACACCCCGTAAATGCCGATGGTGGCGAGCACCAGAGCAATGGATGCGAACAGCGACACCAGTGTCATGTTCAGCCATTGCGGTGAAACCGATCGCTCGACGACTTCGTCCATCGTCCGCACGTCGTACACCGGCTGCTCCGGATCGACGGCGTGAATCGCTGCCACGATACTGGCCGCGAGACGCTTCGGATCCTGATTGGTGCGAGCGGCCAACGCCATTCGCGGTTGCGATCGCTGGTGATAGCTCCAGTACACCTGGGGTCGTTGATCGATGTGGAGTCCGTCGTGACGCACATGTCCGACAACGCCGACGATTTCGTACCATTGTCCTGACAACTGGAATCGTTTGCCGATCGCGCTCTGATTCGGCCAAACCTGATGTGCGAGTCTGTCATCCACGATACCGACGAGCGGACGGCCGAGCGTGTCCGTTTCTTCAAAATAGCGGCCTTCGAGCAACGGAATACCCATCGTGCGAAAGTAGTCGGGAGTTGCGGTTCGCCAGTCGAGGTTCTGGGTTAGCGATCGCTCGATGCCCTCGAAGAGGAGAAAACCTATCTGTGTGCCGCCCGCCAGAGGCAGGCGATTGACGATCCCAACGGAAACGACTCCAGGGATGACCGACACGCGATCGACGATCTCTTTCAAGTACTGCCCGAATTTCGGATTCGATCCATATTTCTCCGACAGCGCGAAGTGGACGGAAATAATGTTATCCGTGCGGAATCCCGGATTGACGTTCTGCAAGGCAATGAAACTGCGGATCAGCAGCGACGACACCACCATCAGGACGATGACCGCCGCAACTTGAAAGACGACGAGCATCGCCCGCAGTCGAGACGCAGCGCCACCGCCGCTGGTCGTACGGCCCGATTCGCGCAGCGCCTGATGGATATTCCAGCGTCGGACTTGCAGCGCGGGCCAGATGGAGATGGCGATCGCGATCGCCAGCAGAATCACAATTGCAAACGTCATGACCTGCCAATCCAGGTGTATTGCTTCCAGGCGAGGCATCGTCGAAGGCAGCAGCGGTACCAGCAAAGCGAGCAGCCATCGTGTGAGGAACAGCCCTCCGATCCCACCAAGAAAGACGAGCGGAACAATCTCGATAATCGACTGCTGGATCAGTCGACTCTTGTGTGCACCAAGAGCAGCGCGCAACACCAATTCCTGGCTGCGAGACATCGCTCGGGCGACCATAAGATTGGCGAGGTTGGAGCATCCAATCAGAAGCAGACAGACGACAGCGCCCATCAGGAAATAGAGAGGCGTGCGGACGTTCCCCACAATCGGATCGAGCATCGGCAAAACAAAAATCGAGAGGGACTTCTGGCCTGGATAGATCTTTAAGATGCCGGAGTGGATCTGCGACATTTCCGCTCGTGCCTGAGCGAGCGTCACTCGATCTTTCAACCTCGCGATACAGGAATGGTCGAAGGCGTTGCGCGCCTCCACGGGATCCATGTCTGTGTTGAACGGCGTCCACAGTGCGATCTCACGGTTCGGATACTGAAACTCGCGAGGCATCACGCCGAGAACGGTGTACGCGTTGCCGTTCAGTTGAATCTTCTTTCCGAGGATCGCGCGATCGGCCGCGTAACGACGTTGCCACAGTCCGTAACTCAAGACGACTTTGTCTTCAATGATTCCATCGTCGTCCGTGAAGACGCGGCCAAGGATTGGATTCACCCGAAGCACCCGGAAGACACCCGCGGTGGAGCGGCCGCCCAAAACCCGTTCGGGCTCACCGTCTCCGGTGATGTTGAAATTCTGCACGTTCTTCGTAATACCGATGGCATCGAAGACGCTGTTCTGCGCCTGCCAGTCGAGATAATTCCCGACGGCGACGGCAGATCCTGCGGCCGTATGGGCAATCGTGACCAAACGATCCGGCTGCGGATATGGAAGAGGACGCAGAACCACGCCGTACACCACACTGAATACCGCCGTCGTTGCGCCGATGCCCAGAGCAAGTGTTGCGATAACCGCGAATGCAAATCCGGGATTCTTTCGCAACATCCGCATCCCATAGCGAAGGTCGGCCCGAGCGTTATCGAAAAGTCGCACTCCGCGCTCATCCCGGCACTCTTCCGTGCTCTTGCCGATCGCGCCCATTTCGCGCAGTGCGGCGTACCGCGCTTCTTGCGGTGAGAGTCCGGCCCTTAATCCTTCGTCGACCTGACGATCCAGGTGGTACTGCATCTCCCTCGCGAGTTCTTCCTCGACACGTTTACGAAAGACGATCGATCGAACGACGACGCGAAGACCGTTAAACCAGCGAAACATTTCGCATCTTCTCCCTAAACCGTTCGCACTATCGCAGTGATCGCGGTCGACAGACGTTCCCAGTTTGCGGCTTCCTCCGCAAGAGCTTTGCGGCCGGCTCGCGTCAGCGAGTAGTACTTCGCTTGCCGGTTGGTTTCGGAGACGTCCCATTCCGACTTGATCCAGCCTTGTCTTTCCAGCTTGTGGAGTGCCGGATAGAGGGCGCTTTGGCCAACGAGCAGAACGTCGCTCGACATCTGCCGGATACGTTGGGCGATCGCCCAGCCATGCATCGGCTCCAGCGCGATGACTTTCAAAATGAGGAGATCCAGAGTGCCTTGCACGAGATCGGTCGGTTTGCTCATAGCTTAACTCAGTTACTGACGTGTCAGTAACTGACATATTGGAGCCGGATGCCGGTAAAATCAAGGGCAGAAATGGACAGGAAACATTTTCGTTGGAGATGTCCCATCTCCAACGTCAACTTTCGCTGTTCGATCGTAAGCACAGCCGAGAAACACACCCGGAAACCGCTGGAGGCCCGTTCGACGTATAATGCGCGCCGACAGGAACAACTCGTCTCGTGATGGATCAAGTTGCAAGAAAGGGAATCATGATGAAATTGGCGAAAGCAGCGTTGCTGCTCACCTTGATGGCGGCGGCGGTCTGGGCCCAGGTCAATGCGGGCGAAGAGAAACCCGAAGCCGGCCTGCCTTTTACGATGACCGCGGTCACGACCTTTAATTTGCCCTGGCGCCTTGCTTTCCTTCCCGATGGTCGCCTGCTGATCACCGAGAAGGTCGGTCCCGTCTGGTTGGTGACGCAGAAGGGTGAGAAAACGCAGATCGAAAACACACCCGCGGTCTACTATCAGGGCCAGAACGGCATGCTGGGCGTCTTTATCTCGCCGCATTACGCCACCGACCAACGTATCTATCTCACGTACGTCGAGCCGGGCGACTATGGTGGCGGGCTGGCGCTGGCTCGCGCCAAGCTGATCGCCGGCCCGACGTCGGCCAGACTGGAGAACTTTGAGGTGCTGTGGCGCCAGATGCCCAAAGGCAAAGGTGGTCAGGAGGGTGCGCAGATCGCTTTCTCGCCTGACGGACAATATCTATTCCTCACGGTCGGCGAACGCCAGCGCTTCACTCCCGCCCAGGATCCAAGCCAGCCGGAGGGCAAGATTCTGCGCCTCACGCTGGATGGAAAACCCGCGCCCGGCAATCCCAACTTCGGAAAGACCGGCGACGCCACCATTCCACTGATTGATCCACCACGGGATACCGAAGCCGCGAAAACCGCCAAAGTCGTGAGCACCTATACCTTCACCGGCCCTAACCTGACGCCGGCTGAAACCTGGGCCAGCGGCGTTCGTACGCCCTATGGCCTGGCGTTTTCACCCACCGGGGAATTGTGGGAAGTCGAGCATGGCCCGCGTGGCGGCGACGAACTGAACCTTATCGAGAAGGGCAAGAATTACGGCTGGCCGCTTGTTTCCTATGGCCAGAACTATAACGGAGTGCCGATCCCCAGCCCCGACACGCGACCCG
>CAZPBY010000039.1:10558-72800 GCA_964584785.1 uncultured Solibacteraceae bacterium | reverse complement strand
GGCACGCATCCACGCAGAATCCGCAGTAGATGCAGCGCATCATGTCGATGTCGAAGCGGCGAGGGAATTTCTCGATCTCCGGATTCGGATGCTCGCCGGCTTCGATATAAATGCATTCAGCCGGGCAGATCGTGGCGCACATATAGCAGGCGACGCACTTCAAGCTTCCGTCGTCGCGAACGGTGAGAATGTGTGTGCCCCTGAACCTTTCGGAATATGGACGCTCTTGTTCGGGGTAGCTGATGGTCGGCATATCGCCCTTGAACACACTGTTGATCAAGCGCCGGAACGTTACCGCAAAGGCTTTGAATGTTGAGAAAAACGATTCGTGTTCCCGCCGCGCTCGTTCGCTCACGTTAACCACAGGAACATCGACGGCATACCCACTCTTCACCGGAGTCATCTCAAACTCTCCTTCGTTTCCGCTGCGCGCTCTGCGGGTGTGATGCCCAACAAACCGATCGCGTCGTAATCCAGGCCGTTGTAAAGAGTCGTTTCGCGCGCGAGCCACTCGAATACTGCCGAAGGATCCTTCGTTACCTGGACGTTGGACAGTTTCAGCATCTCGACCATCATGACATGCAGCGGAACAGCGTCGCCGGGCGGCAAGACGGCTCGGTTCGTCATTTGAAGGCGTCCGGCGTAGTTCGTGTATGTGCCTTTCTCCTCGGCCCACGCCGCCATCGGTAAAAGGATCGTTGCCTTGCGCGCCCAATCGAAATCATGTGTGGTGCTGACGACGCTGAAATCCAGAAGCGAAATAAGCCGCTGCAGCTCGGCGAGAACTTGCGGATCGTCGTCACCGACGAGCTGAGGATGAAACGAGATCCACATGGCCCGGATTTCTTTCCGTTCCGCACGCTCCCGGAGGTCGCGCAATCCACCGAATTCGGCGCCCAATCCGAGATCCAGCGCGCCTTGTGTGTTGGGATGTTTGTCCAATCGCCGGAGCAGATCGTCCTGTCGTTCTTGAAACAGTTCGGTCTCTTGCCCCAGCCGGAACTCGACCCGGCCGTCGAACGCCTTTTTCATGAGAAACAGCGCTTCGTTGGTGTTGCTCGCGGACCCGAATGCCGCGATTGATCCGGCGCCGTTTGCGGCGCGCGTCTTCTCGAAACGGGCGTGGGCGACGGTCAAAGCGTCGAAAGTCGTTTGCGGCTTTCCGTCCACGGTTGCGGTGACCAGCCGGGGCCAGCGTTCGAGAGTGTGAAACGAAAGGCGGCCTTCATCACAGAGCCAGCTCTTGTTGACGTCAACATTTCTTCGTCCTACGGTTCGATAGATCTTCCCCTCGGTGGCTGTATAACCGGGAATCCCGCCGCCGATCGCCCGGGCGGAGTGATCGATGCGATTGTTGCAGCCGGTGCTGCAGCCCGCGCAAGTCGACGGTGTCCCCTGCAGGAACCAGGCACGGACTTTGAATCGAAAATCGGCGCTGGTCAAAGCTCCAACGGGGCAGACGTCCACAACATTGATGGAATAAGGATTCGTCAGCGGAGCGTCCTCGTAGATGCCGATCTCCGCTTTATGACCGCGATTGAAGACCTGGATTTCATTCGTGTGGGTCACGTTTCTTGTAAAGCGGACGCATCGCGTGCAGAGAATACATCGCTCCTGATCGAGTTTGACCTCGGGACCCAGGTCGAACGCCTTCCGGCGTCGCGTTTTTTCGCCCAGCGGATATCGGCTGTCATGGCCGGCGTAGGCCATGTAGTAGTCCTGAAGCCAGCATTCGCCGGATTGGTCGCAGACGGGGCAATCGATGGGATGATGCAGGAGCAGGAACTCCAGAACGTATCGAACGGCTTGCTGAACGCGTTCGGTATTTGTGCGAATGATCATTCCGTCGGCGACCGGAGTCGCGCAGGAAGGCACGAGTTTGGGGAGTTTTTCAACTTCCACAAGGCACATTCGGCAACTGCCCTCAATGCCGATGTCGGGGTGATAGCAATACCGCGGAATGTGAACACCGACCGCGTCGGCGACCTGAATGATGGTTTTGCCTTTTTCAACCTCGTACGCCTGACCATTGACCGTCACTTTGGGCATAACGCACTAGAGTAACATGGGAGGAACGAGGCATTTGTTCATTGAGAATCGATATGCCTGGGCGTTTCGATCGGCAACTCGGGCTTGTTGCCCCATTCTCCCCACGACCCGAGGTAGTTCCGGACGTTGGGATAGCCGATCAGGCGCAGGGCGAGGTAAGTGTGAGCGGATCGGTACGCGCCCTGGCAATGCGGGATGACTTGTTTATCGGGAGTGATTCGCAACGCTTCGTACATTCTGCGGAGCTCTTCTGCAGGTTTGAGAAACCCCTTTTCGTCCAGATTGTTGGTCCATTCGAGGTGAACGGCGCCCGGAATCGCTCCGCCGCGAGCGGCCCTGACGAGCCGTCCGGTGTACTCATCGTCGCTGCGAGTATCCACGATGATCGATTCCGGTTTCGCGATGTTGTTGAGAACGTCGTCAACCGTCGCCAGTTTTTCGCGTCTAATTTTCATTTTAAAGTTACCCGGCTGCGGCACGACCGCTTCCTGGGTTACCGGCAGGCCAGCCGCGGACCAGGCGGTGTAACCGCCGTTGAGAACGTGCACGTCGTCATGACCGAGGAACTCGAGAAACCAGAAAAGGCGCGCGGATCGCATTCCGGCGACATCGTCATAAAGAACGACCGTACTGTCCTGATTTACTCCCTTCGCTTGAATCAAATGTTCGATAATCCAGAGAAAGGCTTTGAGGGGTTCGGAGGTCGTATCGATCAGACTGATGCCAAAGATGTCGAAACTTCGAGATCCCGGTATATGCCCATTCGAATAAGCTTCCGGCGGTCGCATGTCCAGGAGGACGAGCTTCGGATCGCTCAACCGTGATTTCAATTCATCGACAGGCCACAGCAAGTGGGGATTGGCGTAAGGCATTCGGGTCCTCCGTTTGGATTTGAAACAGCGAGTTTATAATTTTTTTGGTAATGGCTAGAATAACCGGTTTTGGAGGCTGAACATTGATCACTGTCGAGAACCTCACCAAGCGTTACGCCAATTCAAAAACGGCGATCGAGGGAATGTCCTTCAAGGTGGAGAAGGGCGAAATCCTCGGATTCCTCGGACCGAATGGCGCCGGCAAGACGACCACCATGCGGATCATCACCGGATACATGCCCGCCACCGAAGGCACCGTCCACGTGGATGGGTTCGAAGTTTTCGAAAAGCCGCTGGATGTTCGGCGGCGCATCGGATATTTGCCGGAGAGCCCTCCGCTGTACACGGAAATGTCCGTCACCGGTTATTTGCGGTTCGTCGCGAAGATCAAAGGCGTTCACAGCGCAAACATGAACAACGAAGTGGTGCGCGTGATGGAAAAAGCCAACATCGGCGACGTCAAAGACCGGATCATCGCGAAGCTTTCGAAGGGGTACAAACAACGCGTCGGCATTGCGCAGGCGCTGCTGAATGACCCGCCCGTGCTTATCCTCGATGAACCGACGATCGGGTTGGATCCGAAACAAATCCACGAAGTCCGCGAACTCATCAAAGAGCTCGCGGGCCGGCATACCGTGGTGCTCTCCACGCACATCCTTCCTGAAGTCGAGCAAACGTGTGACCGCGTCATCATCATCGATAAAGGAAAGATTGTCGCCGTGGATACGCCGGAAAATCTGCGATCGCAGGTTCAAGGTGCCGACCTGATTTCTCTCGAGATCGAAGGTCCCGCCGCGGAGATCGCTTCAAAGCTCGAGCGAATCTCCGGAGTCGCGGCCGTCAAGACTGTCGATCAAAACGATGGTCGCGCAAAATTTCAAGTTGAGAGCGAAACGAAGCAGGATATCCGGCGCGAGTTGGCGAAAGCGGTGGTCCAGAACGGCTGGGGCCTGCTGGAACTGCGCGCTTCAAGGATGACCCTGGAAGACGTCTTTATCAAACTGACTACAGCGGAGACCGAACCCCCTGCCGAACCGGCAGCGGAACCCGCACCCACCAGCGAGACTTGATTCTATGCGAAACGTTCTAGCCATCATTGAAAGGGAGCTTCGAGCTTATTTCATTTCGCCCGTTGCTTACGTCGTGCTGACGATCTTTGCGTTTTTGTCCGGCCTGTTCTTTCAAACGATCCTGTCGCAGATCATGCAGTACGCGATGATGCAGGCGATGCAAGGCGCGCAGTTCGGCCGCGGCCCGACGCCGATCGATGTGCCGGGGATCGTCAGCCGGCAGTTCCTCCAAACGATGAGCGTCATCCTGCTGTTCATGATTCCAATGATTACGATGGCGTTGTTTTCTGAGGAGAAAAAACGGGGAACCATCGAACTTCTGCTCACAACGCCGATCACCGACCTGCAGGTGGTGCTCGGCAAGTTTCTGGCGGCAGTTTCGTTCTTTCTGATTCTGCTGCTGACGACGTTTATACCCACGATCGTGCTGTACATCTACGGTTCGCCGGCAACGGGGCCAATACTCAGCGCGTACCTGGGTTTGCTGTTGTACGGACTGGCCTTGCTTGCGGTCGGCGTTTTTATTTCCACTCTCACGGAAAACCAGATCGTGTCGGCCGTCATCAGTTTTGGAACGATCATGGTGCTGTGGCTCGTCGACGTCGTGGCACAGCGAGCGGAAGCCACGACGAAGGACGTGCTGACTTACTTATCGGTGCTTTCGCATCTGGACGACTTCATGAAAGGCGTCCTTTCGACGTCGCACATCATCTTTTATCTTTCGATGATGGTTTTTGCGCTCTTCCTGACGTATCGATCGATCGATTCGCTGCGGTGGAGGGGGTAAATGAAAGAGCAACTCAAGAAAGCGGATCTTCTGGGCCTCGCGATTATCGCGGCTTCCATCATTGGTCTGCGTACATCAGCGGTTAAGCCTCTGTACTTTTACATCGCGGCCGGGATCGGCGCCGCACTCGTCCTGGTTTCTTTGGTTCTGAAGCGTCAGGAAATCGGCGCCGGGTTACAGCGTCGATCGACGAAGTTCGGAATCAATTCGGCGACGTCGGTCATCCTGATCGTCGGCGTGCTCGCGATGGTCAACTACCTCGGGGCTCAGCATCAGAAGCGCATCGACATGACGAGCGAGAAGCTCAACAGCCTGAACGACGAATCGGCGAAAGTCGTCGACCAGGTCAAGGAGGATCTCAAAATCCAGGCGTTCTATCCGGGCGGCGAGTATCCGCCCGCGAAGGAGCTTCTTTCGCTCTACAAGAACCGGAATTCGAAGGTTTCCTACCAGTTCATCGATCCCGACAAAGAGCCGCAACTCGCTCAACAAAACCAGGTGACCGTCTACGGCGACTTTCAAAACCCGATGAGCGGCGAAACGTTCCGGTATGGCACCGTCATATTCCGCATGGGCGAAAAAACGGAACGCGTTGAGAAACAGAGCGAGCCGCTCCGCGAAGAAGACGTTACGAATACGCTGATGAAGATTGTCAAGGGTCAGAAGAAGACGGTCTACTTCGTGACCGGACACGGCGAAAAGAGCATCGACAGTACCGACAAGACCGGATACAGCCAGGCCAAGGCCGATCTCGAGAAGGAAAGCTACGTCGTCAAGAGCGTCAATCTCGTCAGCGAGACCAAGATCCCCGATGACACAACAGTGCTCGTGATGAACGGTCCGACCGCGGAACCCTTCGCGAACGAATTGGAGATGGTCGACAACTATTTGAAAGCCGGCGGAAGTGCCCTGATCATGGTCGACCCGCAGGCGGCTTCACTGAAAGACCTGATGACGAAGTGGTCGATCGACGTCGGAAATAACGTTGTTGTCGACGCCAGCGGCATCGGCCGCATGCTGGGAATGGGACCTGCCGCGCCGCTTGTGTCCAGTTACGGAAGCCATCCGATCACGGAAAGAATGCGCGTGATGACGTTCTTTCCCTTCTCCCGATCGGTGTCGCCGGCCGCGACCCCTGCCGAGGGCGTTACCGTCGATAAACTCCTGAACACCAGCGATCGCAGTTGGGGGGAAACCGATTTGAAAGGCAATGAAGCTGAATTCAATGAGGGCAAGGATCTCAAAGGCCCGGTCACTCTGGCGGTCGCTGTCACGAAAGATGAAGGCGAGGGAAAAAAGACTCGATTTGTCGTCTACGGCGATTCGGATTTTGCATCGAATGCCTACTACGGCGCCGCGGGCAATGGGAATCTGTTTACGAATACACTGAACTGGCTGGCGCGCGACGAGAGTTTCATTTCAATCAAGCCGAAATCCTCCGAGGACCGCCGCCTCGAAATGACGGAGGCTCAAGGCCGACTCGTTTCGTATGTGATTGTTCTGATGCTGCCCGTTGGGATTTTGATCACGGGAGTATCGGTCTGGATGCGCCGGAGAAGGTAAATGAGGTTCAAAGGTACAACCGTCCTGCTTGCCGTGTTCGTGGCCCTTGGCGCGTACGTTTACTTTGCGGAATACCGTGGCAAGGAGGCCCGGCAGACCAAGGAGGAGGCCAAGAAGAAGGCCGTTAACGTCGATGCGAAGGACATTACAGAAATCAGTCTCGTTTTTCCCGACCACACGATTTCAGGAGTCCGAAAAGCGGAGAAACAGTGGGAGATCACGTCACCCGCAGGTGTCGAGCCGGATCAGGACGAGTGGGAATTGCTTGCGACGAACTTTCCGCGAATCGAACGCGAAGATACCGTCACGAATCAAGCCGGCGACCTGACGGGTTTCGGCTTGAAGGATCCCGGGTTGAAGGTCATTGCAAAAACGAAGGCCGGCAAGACGATCGAGATCTGGTTCGGCGCCGAGAACCCACGCAAAATCTACAATTACGCCAAATTTGCGGACAGCAACGAGGTCTTTCTGAGCCCGAGTTCGTGGCTGCGCATCTATTCAAAGTCGCTGACGGACCTTCGAAACAAGAAAGTCCTGGACTTCGAAGCGGACGACATTGATTTCATCCTCGCCGCCGGAGGGCCTGAAGAGAAGCAGTTTCAAAAGAGCGGGACCGATTGGTTGTTTAAGAAACCCGTCGATGCCAAAGCCGACAGCGGGGAGATCACCACATTTCTGAGCTCGATCCGGTTCGCTCGGGCTTCCGGATTCGCCGAGGCTTCGGTCGATTCGAAAGCGGCCGGCCTCGATCCCCCTTCATTCAAGATCACGTTGCACGACGCGAAAGCCAACGCGAATCGTGAGCTGCTGATTGGAAAGTCACCGGAAACGGACAAGTACTACGCGAAAGACGCATCTCGCAGCGCGATCATGATTGTCGATAAGGATATTCCCGAGAAACTCAAACGGCCGACGTTCGATTGGCGCGACAAAGCGATCACCCAACTGGATCGTGAGAAAGCCGACCAGATCGAAATCCGCCGTGGCACGGACACGCTGGCCTTGAAGAAGGATGGGTCGGATTGGAAGTCATCGGACGGTAAGAAGTTGCAGTGGGACAAGGTTTCCGGCATGTTCAACACCATCGAATTCGACAAAGCGAAGGAGATCATCGGGTCGCCGAAGACGCTGACGGCCTATGGCCTGGATAAACCCAGGCTGGAAGCGGTTTTCAAACAGGGTTCGAACGAACTGGCGAAGATCGAATTTGGCGGAGACAGCAAGACGCCGGAAGGTATTTACGTAAAAACGCCAAATTCCGCCGACGTGAAAGTCGTTTCCAAGGATGTCTTCGATAAGTTCAATGTCAAATTGGAGGAGCTCCTGGAGGCAGCCCCGCCAACCCCGGCACAGAAGAAGTAGCGGTTCGCCAGCCACGAGTTAACCTTTCTTTACAGTACTTCCGGCCTTAATGTGGTACCAATTAGGCCGGTTTAGATCGATTCCTGTAATTTGTAACCCCGATTATTCAAACGACGTACTGAGATATGGAATTTGATCGCGGACTCATCGTTCGCGCGCAAAACGGCGACTCGGCAGCTCAGGAAGCCATCGTCAAGCAGTTCTCGTCAATGGTTTTCCGGTTGATCAGCCGGTTTTTCAGGTCCCGGGAGGATGTGGAAGACCTGGCTCAAGACGTCTTTTTGAAGTTATTTACGCGAATCGATCAAGTCCGGCCGGATGAGAACTTTTCGGGCTGGCTGGCTCGGGTGACGGTAAATACGTGCTATGACGAACTGCGGAAAACAAGACGCCGGAAAACAGCAATGGAAACGTATGGTGCTCAGCCTTCGACCGAACCGTCTGTGGGACCACCTGAACCCGATGTCTATGGCAAGGCACGGGCGGCCCTGGAAACTCTCGATCCGAAGCTTCGGATTCCATTGATTTTAAAAGAAGTCGACGAGATGTCTGTCGAAGAGATCTCGCGAACAATGGGGCTGACCCAGACCAATGTGAAGGTTCGGCTGTTCCGGGCACGCAAAAAGTTGGCGGCCATTCTGGGTGAGCGCTGAGGAAAATACGATATGAGTCCATCGATTAAAGATTTTTTCGAAGACGAAAAGAAGCGGGTTTTCACGCCGGATCCGTATTTCAGCACTCGGGTGATGGCCAGAGTGCGGGAATCTCGACGGATCGAGCACGGCATCTGGGATGTGATTCCTGGATTGGCAAGGCCCGTCTTCGGACTCGGCCTGGCCTTGATGCTCGCCTTTCTGGGTATCCAGTTCTTCGTGCCGCAAATACCCGATCGCGGCTTTGTGACGTCCGCGTTGGAGGCCGAACAGGACCAGAGCGAGGCCTCATTTCTTTATTCCGATGCGGATATCCCGGCGGATCATGAGCTTTTGAATCAACTGATGGGGTTTGAGGAACAATAATGATTGCTCGTTCGATGCAGGGCAAACTCCTCGTTTTCGCGGTGTTTTTTATCGGCATCGCTACGGGGATCTTGTCCGCCAATTTTTACCGAAGTCATGTCGTCACCGACATGGATGCAAGGCCGAACACCAATCGGGCGCAAGACCACCTGAGTCCACAGGATCGAGCCAAGCGTGACCAGGACCGTTTTGCCAACTACCTCGGTCTTGACCAGACGCAGCGGGACCAGGTCTCGAAGATTCTCCAGGAAACTCGCGGTGAGTTCCGTCAGTTGCGCGAAAAGGTTGATCCACAATTCAAGGCTATTGAAGAAGAGTCGCGTACCAGGATTCGCGCCGTGCTCACAGAGGAGCAGCGGCAGAAATACGACAAATTCCGGGAGGAACATCCAGGGCCCGGTGGTCCGAGGGGCCGCGGGCCGCGGTCGCCGGACCATGATTCCGATCGCAAAGACAAGACGGACAAACCTTAATCATTTTTATTAAATCAGATTAGTTGCTGGCGACAAGGGACGTCAGAGGAGGAATCAGTTAATGCAGATGCGGAAGCTCATTATCGTGGGATTGATTCTGCTTACCGCGAGTGTCGGTTTTGCGCAGTCAGCAAAATTGAAGGGTAAGGTTCTGGATAGTTCTGGATTGATCATGCCGGGCGTATCGGTAAAGGTGTACCAGAAAGACAAGATCGTCAAAGAAGGCACCACGTCCGCGACAGGCGATTTTGAGATCGCGATCAATCCGGGGGACTACCAGCTCGAAGTTATCGCGGAAGACTTTGCAACGGTCCGTCAACCGGTCAAAGTGACTCCCAACCTCGCACCCCTGACCATCGCCATGACGTTGGCTGTTCTGTCCACCAACGTCGATGTTGTCGAGGAAACCAATGCCGTCAGCCTCGATGCGGATTCCAGCCTGTCCACGACGACGCTGAAAGGCGACGCCCTGACCGAACTGCCCGACGACGAAGATGAACTCGCAGCGTACCTCGAGCAAATCGCGGGCTCCCGCGGCGGCGCTGAGCGCGGCGGCGGTTCCGGCGGTTTTGTCATCGATGGCTTCAGCGGCGGCCGTCTTCCTCCAAAGGACCAGATTCAGGAAATTCGCATCAACAACAATCCGTATAGCACCGAATTCGGCGGCATCGGTTTTGGCCGAATCGAAATCGTGACGCGGGCCGGGACCGGCAACTACAACGGCAACATGCAGTTCAACTTCAAGGATGAATCGCTCGACGCGCGAAATCCGCAGAACGTTCGTGAAGGTGCAGTGGCGAAACGGCCACCCTATCAAACCAGGAATTTCAATACGAATTACGGCGGGCCAATCATCAAGAACAAACTGACGATGAATTTCCGCGCCAGCAACAACGAAAATGAAAATGCCGGTGCGATTAACGCTTACCTGGCGAACGGCACCGTGTTCCACGATGCCTATTCCAGTCCGAACGTGACCCGCGGGTTCAATACGCGGGCACAGTACGCAATCACCAAGAACAACACGCTGAACCTCAACTACAGCTACAATTCGGGAACGCGAAAGAATCAACTCGGAAACGAATTCACCCTTCCCGAAAGAGCATCCGATGGCAAGAACAACAGCTTTGAACTTCAGATCCGCGAAACCGCGATTTTCAATCCGAAGCTTGTTCATGAAGTTCGATTCGAAGCTCAGCATCAAACCAACAGCACCACGCCGCGAACAAATGCGATCACGATCAACGTCCTCGAGGCGTTCAACAGTGGTGGCGGCCAGAATCGAAGCAGCAGCGACAATTGGAACTATGAGTTCGGCAACCTGCTGATGTACTCCACGCCGAAGTGGACATCGAAGACTGGCTTGCAGATCAATTCCATTCGCAACCACTCGGAGTCGTTCAACAACTACAGGGGGACGTATCAGTTTCCGAGTCTCGCTGCGTATCTCGCCGGACAGCCGACTCAGTTCACTCAGACGACCGGTAATCCGATCCTCGATTCGAGACAGGTGGAATTCGGAAGCTTCTGGCAAAACGATTGGAAGATTTCACCCAAGTTCAGCTTCTATGGCGGAGTGCGTTATCAGGCCCAAACCAACCTGAGCGACCATAACAATATCGATCCGCGCATCGGATTTGCTCTGGGTCTCACGAAGACATCCTCCATTCGTGGCGGCGCGGGGATTTTCCATCAGACTTTCGGTATCAACAACTATGAGAATCTGCTGCGCCGCGACGGAACGCGTCAGTTGAGCGTGATCGTTTCGAATCCGTTTTTCGACCCGGCATGGATCAACAGTCCGAGTCTCATTGCAGTCCCTGCATCCGCAGCTTCCGCACCAACGTCGATCAGTGTGCGGGCGGCGGATTTGACCGCTCCCTACAACATGAACACGTCGCTGTCGCTGGAGAAGGCATGGGGACGCGGATTCGGCACAACCTTTGCTTGGGATACGACTCGCGGCATGCACCTGCTGCGGAGCAGAAACATCAACGCTCCTTATCCGGGAACAGCGCTGTCCGACGATCTGCAGACCCGGCTGAGCTCGAGAGACGCCAACATCAAGGCGGCGGCCCTCGATGAAGTCAACCGGCTTCGCCCAATGTATCCGTACGTGGCGAACGTCAATCAATTGGAATCCACCGGCAAGTCGCGATCGAACAACTTCAACATCGGATTCCGCGAAAACTTGCCGACGCTCTGGGGCCTTGGAGTATTTGGCAGTTACGGGCTCGGTTTCAACAAGAGCGACACGGACGGGGCGTTCAGCACACCGGTCAATAACTACAACCTGGCGGACGAGTGGTCGCGCTCGCTGCAGGACACTCGACATCGTTTCAACACCGGCGTCAACTTCAGGGTTCCGGTCCGAGTTCAGCCCTCCGGATTCGGCCACCTGTGGAATTACACCGTTGGGAACACGTTCATGATGATCAACGTGAACGCCAATTCCCCCCGTCCCTACAACATCACGACCGGTAAGGATGCGAACGGCGATACGGTCACGAATGATCGGCCCTTCGGCATTACGCGGAACTCCGGGATCGGCCCAAGCAACTACAACGTCAACGTGAATTTCAATAAACAGTTCACCTTGAAGAAGGAAGGCAGCGCCGGAACTCCGGGACGAGTGGCAACGGCGAGCCCGTATGTTTCTTCGTTCGCCGAACCGCAGCGCGGTGGCGGTGGCTTCCCGGGCGGCGGCGGTGGCTTCCCAGGCGGTGGTGGTGGCGAAGGCGGTCAACGAGGGCCTGGCGGCGACCGTGGCGGCCGAGGCGGCGGCGTGTTTGGCGGCGGCGATCGCGGCGGCCGGGGCCGCGGGCAGCCGCAACCCAATAAAACGGTGACGTTCACCGCAAGTGTGAACAACCTGTTGAATCACGCGCAACCGCAGAACTACAGTGGTGTTCTTGGATCGAACGACATCAACAATCCGGTCAGCACGATCTTCGGTAAACCGACGCGGTACGCGAATGGACGTTCGGTTAACCTGGGTCTGCGATTCAATTTCTAGCCTGGAACGTTGATTTGAGGGGTAACCAACAAATGAAGCGATTTGCTTTGCTGGTCGCGCTGATCTTCGTGGCGGTGCCGCTCTTTGCCCAGGAGGGCGGCGATATTGGTTTCGGCGGTCTATTCGGAATGGGCGATGCTCCTCGTGGCAGCAATGCGCCTCCACCGGATCGCCTGGTTCAGCTTCGAAAAATCCTTGCAGATTCGAACAGTCCGCTGACGAAAGACCAGGAAGGCTCCATCAGCAAGATGCTCGAAACCGACATCAAGAAGTACACCGATGAACTGGAGAAGAAGTATCCGCAGGAAGTCGCTCAGGCCAGGGCCGCGAATGATTCACGGGGGCGTGGCGGCGCCGGCGGTGGCGATCGACGCGGCGGCGATCCTCAAGGGCGAGGCGGCGGACGTGGACCTGGTGGCCCGGGACTTCCTCCGAACAGCCCGCTGCTGGCCGAGATGAATCGTATTAATTCGGAGCTGCAAGGCAAGGTCATCGGTGCCCTCAAACCGGATCAGCAGACCGCTTTCAAGAAGTATCAGAACGATCAAATTAAAAAGGCCGGCGGATTCGGCGCGTTAAAGCTGATCCTGCAGGAATCGGGTGCCGCGCTGACTCCGGATCAGGAAACGCAGATTCAAGGTTTTTACACTGAAGAGGATCAGCAAAGACGACAGCTCATGCGTGAGTCTCAGGAAAAGCCGGATGCTGCTAAGCTAAGCGCTTTGACAAACGGCACCATGCTGAAGGTCGTCAAGGTTCTGAACGCTGATCAGAAAAAGCTGTTCCTCGATGCTCTGAAGAAGCAGCAGCAACAGTAACTGCAAGACACTTCACATAGCCCGTCGCTGCACTCCGGGTTCTGACAGTTTTTGCCGTCATGTGCAGAACCCGGAGCGCAGCGACGGGCTTTGTGACGCATATAATGCCGCCGTGCATTGTTTCTGCTATCGCGATACCGAGTTGTACTGCGAGGAAGTTCCCCTGCGCCGCATCGCAGATGAGGTCGGCACGCCGGTTTACATCTACAGTCGACGAACGCTGCTGCGTCATATCCGTGTTTTCAACGAAGCATTTGCTCCAATTGACCATCTGATCTGTTACGCCGTTAAGGCGAATTCCAACCTCAGTATCCTGCGTCTGTTTTCCGAATCGGGCACAGGATTCGAGATTGTTTCCGGAGGCGAACTATTTCGAGTCCAGCGTGCCGGCGGTCTATTGCAGAAGACCATCTTTTCCGGCGTGGGCAAAACGGTCTCAGAGATCCGTTATGCCCTGGAGTCCGGCATTCTTTTTTTCAACGCCGAATCGGCTCCGGAGGTCGAACGGATTCGAGAGGTTGCGGCCGCGCTCGGACTGCGAGCGCGAGTATCGATCCGAACGAACCCTGACGTTGATCCGCGCACTCATCCGTATATTTCGACGGGCATGAAGAAACACAAATTCGGTGTCGGGCTGGAAGAAGCGACGTCGCTTTACGCTCGCATGCGCGATATGCCGGAAATCGAGATCGTCGGTGTCACGTGCCACATTGGATCGCAGATCACGGACATTGAACCGTTCAATCAGGCATTACGGAGCATTCGGGAATTTACACAAGCGCTGATGTCGACCGGCGTCCGGCTGCGGTATCTGGACTTTGGCGGAGGTTTGGGAATCGCTTACGGTGGCGAGGAGCCGCCGTCTCCAGCCGCGTATGCGTCCGCAGTCGTGGGTGCAACCAAAGACCTGGGCTTGACGATCGTGCTGGAACCCGGCCGCGTGATCACCGGAAACGCCGGCCTTCTGCTGACGCGAGTGCTTCTCAAAAAGAGTCAGGGCGCCAAGAGGTTCGTCGTTGTGGACGCCGCGATGAATGACCTTATACGGCCCGCTCTGTATGGATCGCATCACCAGCTGTGGCCGGTTCGCGAATCCCGTACTGACGAGATCGCGGACGTCGTTGGACCGGTGTGCGAGTCCGCGGATTTCATTGCTCAGGACCGCGAACTGCCGAACCTCGAGGCCGACGATCTTCTCGCCGTCATGAGTGCCGGCGCTTACGGATTCAGTCTCGCTTCAAACTACAACTCTCGACCGCGGGCGGCGGAGGTGTTGGTGGATGGCGAACGGTTCTCCGTTATTCGGCGTCGCGAAACGTATGACGATTTGATTCGACTGGAGGAGTAGCGACGGGCTGCGTCAATTCTGGATGTTCAGCTGCCGAAGTGTTGTGCGGACGGAATTCAGCACGCCTGTCGAAGACTCCAGCAGCGATCCGCGAAATCGAACGGTTCCGGTCTCGTCAACGATCACGACATCCGAAGCGGTGGCCCCTAAAAGCGCGGAGCCCTCGTTATACGCCATCGTGAATGTTGCGCCGGCAGGTGCCGTTCCTCGCTGATTCAGCACGCCTACAATGCGGAGTTTGGTGTTTTTGCCGAAAGTCTCGTACACCTTCTGCAGATTCGAAACTGCTTGAGGCTGATCTGCACCGAGGACACCGAAAATCAAAACGGATCCGCGATAGTCGCCGATGCTTCGGGAGTAGCCGGCAAAATCGGTGATGAGGAAGTCTGGCACCGCCTTGCCGGCCCGCTCCGAGTTCACCGCTTGCGGTGCGACGGTGGCCGGCCGATCCGGGATGACCGCTTCCGGTTTAGCGCGCTCGGGCGGAGCGGGCTCGTTAATCTTGGGAACCGAGGCCGTGTCCAGGGGCGTGGCTGCGACTGTCGGTGTTGGCGAGTGCGCGGTTTGGACGTTTGAAGATTGGCGAGAGGGCATCCACACGAGCAGCAGAATCACGAATGCGATGGCGGCCGCAAACGCGCTGATCGTCAACGGAGACCGTCGCTGTCGCGGCATTCGAGAAATGGCCAGGTTCTGCTGAAAGACCTTCTTGATCAGGGGATCAAGGGCGGTGAATTCCTGAATTGTGGCGCGGCAATCGCTGCAGCTTTCCAGATGCGCGTGCGCCGCGCGGTTTTCGTCTGCGGTCAACCGATCGCAGAAAAAAGGCTCCAGCTTTTCTTCCATCCAACGGCAATCCACGTTCATTTTGTTCTCTTTTCGCGCGATAACGCACCACGCGCAGACTTTCTCGGCTGAAGCGCCTCGTTCAGCCTCTTTCGGGCATAAAAGATTCTCGATTTCACTGTGCCCTCGGGTATCTCCAGAACGCCTGCGATTTCGGGAATCGTCATGCCATCGATGGCCAGCATCATTAACGGCATTCGGAATTCGTCCGGAAGCCGGTTCACCTGTTTGCGCACGTCCATCATCCGTTCGCGGTCAAACTCTCGAAGGGGGTCGGCGGGATCGTATTCGCGTACGGTTCCATCCTCATTCGGGATCTCCATATCCCCAAAGAACACCCACCGTTTCAGCCGTCGTGCGACGCTCCGATGATGGTTGATGGCGACGCGAACGACAATCCTCGACAGCCAGATTCGCAGCGGACAATCCCCGCGAAACCGGTGGATACCGCGATAGCCGCGCATAAGCGCTTCCTGTACAACATCTTCGGCATCTTCCGGATTCCGTGTGGATGCCACCGCGATCTGGAGCAGGTAGGAACGGCATTCACGTGCGGCCGATTCGAAGTCGATATCTTCCCCTGCCCTCACGGCTGCGGTTTTCACCCGGCCATCGTTGTCCGTAATGAATGACAGTGTCAAGGGGGCCTTCGGTTCACTTAAATTGGAAATCCTCAAATCGGCATATACTGCACACAAATGAAAGACGAAGACCTTAAAAAACTTACGCTTGCCGGCGCCGCCCGTCTGGTCCGAACCTTGGAACTCAGCCCCGTGGAGTTGACCGCCGCCGTGCTGAGACAAATCGACCAGTTCGACGCCGGGATGCGCGCTTTCATTACCGTGACTGCCGACCAGGCGATGGACGCAGCGCGCGCGGCGGAACGGGCACTGTCGCGTGGTGAGAATCTTGGAGCGTTGCATGGCTTACCCATTTCGGTGAAGGACCTGTACGACACGAAGGGAGTTCGAACGACCGCCGGAATGAAGGTCTTTCACGACCGCGTTCCAACGGAAGACGCCGCGATCGTCCAGAGGGTACGACAGGCCGGTGCGGTTATTGTCGGCAAGACGAATATGCATGAGGCGGCATACGGGATCACGACGATCAATCCTCATTACGGTACGGCGCGCAATCCCTGGAACCCCGACTACATTACCGGTGGTTCCAGCGGCGGATCGGCGAGCGCCGTTGCGATGTCCATGGGTCTGGCGTCCGTCGGTTCGGATACCGGCGGATCCATTCGCGTTCCGGCTTCCTTGTGCGGCATTGTCGGGTTGAAGCCGACGTACGGCCGATGCTCGCTTCGCGGGGCAGTTCCGCTTTCCTGGTCGCTGGATCATGCCGGGCCTATGACGCGAACCGTCGAGGACGCCGCTCTTTTGCTGGAGACTCTCGCCGGACACGATCCTCACGACCCCCTGAGCCAGGACAAGCCGGTCCCGCGGTACACCGAAAATCTAACCGGTGTGGTTAAAGGATTGCGAATCGGCATTCCGCGTTCGTATTTTTTCGAGAATCTCCAGCCCGAAGTCGAGACCGCGATGCGAGCGGCATTGAACACGTTTGAACGACTCGGGGCGATCGTCACGGACGTCGACTTGCCGATGGCGCCGCTTCAGCGAGGCATTTGGAGCCAGATTGCTTCGCCCGAAGCCTATTCGTATCACGAGACGTTCCTCAACTCCCGAGGCGAAGATTACGGACCCGACGTCCGAACGAGACTGGAAGCCGGACGTCTGCTGCTGTCCATCGATTACATTCGGGCGCAACGCGCCAGGACTCTCATGCAACAGGAATGCGCCGGGGTTCTCCAATCCGTCGACGTCATTGTCACCCCCTCTGTTCCCATCACTCCGCCGCGGATTGACCAGGCCAGCGTTCAACGGGGTTCTGTTAGAGAACCCATCGGCATTGCGCTGACACGATGTTCCCGGCATTTCAACATCACGGGATCGCCGGCGATCTCCGTGCCATGCGGCGCCAGTTCGGAGGGTTTGCCCATCGGGATGCAAATTGCCGGCCGTCCTTTTGACGAAATGACGGTCCTGCGTATCGCGCACGCCTTTGAACGGGAGGCCGTCGCGAACGGATCGACAACCGCTTTTCAGCCGTAGTATCGTGTTAGGTAATTATGCTTGCGACGCGAATTCGCCAGAAAGACGGAATCTTCTATTTTGTGTCCTTCAAAGCGCCGGACGTCCTGAGCCGGGTTCGATTTACGAGCCGGTTTTACTTCGAAGGTGAAACCATCGAGGCCGAAGCGGAAGCCGACGATCCCATTGCCAGGTTTATCGGCTCCGTCGAACGGAGCGAGAAAGCCTTTCAGCGTTTGCTCAGCCGGCGCAAGGTTCGAGAGATCGTCAATTTTTATGAGTCTGCGGAAACCCAGCCGGCCATTCCGGGGAGTGTCCTTCTTTTTTCGGAAGACGTTTTGAGGTTTCGTCCGCTTGGACAGTATCAATCGGTCGGCGATCTTGAAGATCCGAAATCCGGATTCCTGATTATCGATGGCCAGCATCGACTGGCCGGACTCCATTTCTACGGTGAACGAAATCCCGGTCTTCTCGATCACATTGAAGTTCCCTGCGTCATTTTCGACGGCAAGACCGCGGACTTCGCGGCTGAGATGTTTGTCATCATCAATTCGAGTCAGACACGAATCAACAAGTCTCACCTGGTCGATCTTCTCGACCGCATCAGCCGGTACGACGAGAAAACCCGTCTGGCCGCGGGAATCGTCCGCAATCTGTATGAGCAGGCGTCGTCGCCGCTTCAGTACAAAATCAATCGGCTCGGAGGACGCAGCCGTCAGGAGAAATGGATCCTGCAGGCGGAACTGTTCAACGAGATCAAGAAGCTCGTTGAACAACACGAGAAACTGTTCATGAAAGAATTGCGGGGCAAACCCGAACGCGCGTTCGAGTTGATCGCCGATTACTTGAAGGCGGTTCGCTCGGTGATGGAGAAGATCTGGGGCTCCAACGACAAGTACAAATTTACGACCAGTGTTACGTTGAAGGCGCTGATCCGCGCCTTTAGCGACATTATCGATCAGTATGCCGTTGTCGAGAACTGGCGGGAGCATCCTTCGCCGAAAGCATTTGAGCGCTTGATTTCGCGTTGGGCGGACTTAAAAGACGAATTCCGCAGCGAAGGTTTTTACGAGCGCTTTCCCGCCAAAGGCCAGCTCGAACGTGTTCGGGTGATTGAGCAGCGCCTGTTACGCGAAGTGTCGTTGTAGGCGCCGGAAACGCCCGACGCTCCTTACCGATTTGAAGCTATTTTCCGAAATACTCTTTGCGAGCCCGCACGTGGTAGCGAGGGTTCTTCGCGCGGATGGTGATTCGATGCCATTTCCCGTCTTTCAGTTCATGGGTCGGGTAGTATCCGATGCTGTATTGACTTCGGAGCTCATTGGCAATTTCATCGAGGATTTTCTCGACCTGGTTTCCGCGGCCGTCCGTCCAGGCGCCCGATAGCAGCCACGCCTTTCCACCGCTGGCATCCGCGAATGCATTGAGGACTTCCATATCGATGCTGTCCGGATTGACAGGACCACGACGTTGCTGTTGGCCGATCTGAGCAAATGGACGCCGGCCGGGAAGAGGAATCGGAAAAGTCCCGCCGCCGGGAAGCGGTATGCCGATGGTGCCGCCTCCGCGGCCTCCGGTTCCGGTCGGCGATCGGCGCCCGGTGCCGCCGCCACCGGGACGCGTCGGGTCCGGGCCTTGCGGATATGGGATCGTCTGGGGATTACGTTCGGTCAACGGCCCATTGGCGGGGGAGATCCCCACGCAGTAAACGAGAATCTCAGATTCACGAACGGAAAGCTGGGCCTGATCGAAGCTGACAAAACTCGAAGTATCCACACCGTCCGTGATGAGCAGGATCGCCTTTTTTTCGTGCTCTCCCGCCTTGATTTTGCGCAGGCTGTCATCCAACGCGTCATAGAGCGCGGTACCTCCGCCTACGGTGACTCGCTTGAGTGCGCCGGCCAGTTTGTTCCGGTCGGAGGTGAAATCCTGGCGCAGGACGGGCCGGTCTGAAAAGGTCATCAGGAAGATGTCGTCATCCTCGCGGATCGACCGGATGAATCGTTCGACAGCGCCTGTCGCGGTAGCGATCTTACGTTCCATGGATCCGCTTGTATCGAGAGTCACGCCCACACTGACGGGCAAATCCGTCGATTGCGTGAGGTGCGAGATTGTTTGAGTTTGACCATCTTCCTCAAGGACGAAGTCCTCGGCAGTGAGGTCAGGCACGTAGTATCCCTTGTCGTCCGTAACGGTCGCGACCACGTTCACGAGCGCGACATCGACCTTCAGTTGTGCCCAGACTGCAGTGGCGGCTAACGCGATAAGAACAGCAAACGCCAGGCGTTTCATGGAGCCCTCCGGTAGGCAGTGAGCATTTTGACGCCTTCCCCACCGAGAAGAAAGCAAATTGGTTGTACTTAAACTCTTGACGGACTGTCCCTTCGCGCTCCAGGGATGGTTGGAGTGCAGCGCGGGATGGCTGACTGGTGTCCAGGTGCTCACACCTTGTATGATTTGGGCCGTGTTTAAGAAGGTTCTCATTGCCAATCGCGGTGAAATCGCCGTACGTGTCATCCGCGCCTGCCGCGAAATGGGGATTCAAACCGTCGCTGTCTACTCCGACGCCGATCGAGGCGCGCTCCACGCCCGAATGGCGGACGAGGCGTTCCATATCGGTCCTTCTGCCTCGCGCGAGAGTTATCTGGTCATCCCACGGATTATCGAGGTGGCCAAGCGGTCCGGCGCGGAAGCCATCCACCCGGGCTACGGTTTTCTGGCGGAGAACGCCGCGTTCGCAAGAGCATGTCCGGATGCCGGCATTGTGTTCATCGGCCCGTCAGCGGAATCGATTGCGTTGATGGGATCGAAAATCGAGTCGCGTCGCGCGGTTTCTCGTTACGAGGTCCCGATGGTTCCGGGGACCCTCGATCCCGTTGCATCCGAATCAGAGGCCAAACGAGTGGCTCAATCGGTCGGTTATCCCATCATGCTCAAGGCCTCGGCAGGTGGCGGCGGCAAAGGACTCCGGTTCGTTCGCGATGAAGGAGAAATGGAGAGTGCTCTTCGGAACACCCAGTCCGAAGCGCTTGCCGCTTTCGGTGACGCATCCGTCTACATCGAAAAATTCGTCGAAAAGCCACGCCATATTGAGATTCAAGTGCTGGCGGATCAACACGGCAACGCGATCTTCCTTGGCGAACGCGAATGCACGATTCAGCGGCGCCATCAAAAGGTGATTGAAGAGAGTCCGTCCGCCATCGTCACACCCGCCCTGCGCGCTCGCATGGGTGAAGCGGCTCTGAGAGTTGTGCGCGCCGCAAATTACTACAATGCCGGCACGGTTGAGTTTCTGGTCGACAAGAACCAGCAGTTTTATTTTCTCGAGATGAACACGCGGCTTCAGGTTGAGCATCCGATAACCGAAATGGTCACAGGCGTGGATCTCGTGAAACAGCAGCTGCGAGTTGCGTTCGGCGAAAAGCTGGACATCCGGCAGGAGGATATCGTGATGCGCGGCTCCGCCATCGAGTGCCGCGTCTATGCCGAGGATCCCGACAACAACTTCTTTCCGTCACCCGGCAGGATCGATCTGCTGCGTACTCCATCCGGACCGGGCATCCGCGACGACGGCGGCGTTTACGAGGGCTGGACGGTTCCGATCGATTACGATCCTCTGATTTCGAAGCTTGTCGCGTGGGGATCGACTCGTCATGAAGCGATCGAGAGAATGCGGCGCGCACTTCAGGAGTACCAGGTTCAGGGGATTAAGACGAACATTGCGTTCTTTCAGGAGATCCTCCAGCACCCCGATTTTTTGAAGGCCGATATCGATACCGGCTTCATTGATCGCTGGCTTCAAACGCGGACCGCCACTCGGACGGCTTCACAAGCGGATCGTGATTTCGCTTTGCTTGCCGCGGCTCTGCACCATTCGAATCGGAACGGAGTATCCGAACGACCCGGCCGGGGGGACACCAATCCGTGGAAAACTGCCGGCCGCCTCGGGGCCATGCGAAGCCGATGAAGTACACGGCGACCCTTGACGGGCAACAAGTCGATATTGAATTCGAACCGGCGGGCAGCGGCAAAACCCTCAAGGCACGGGTCGGCGATCGCTTCTACACGCTCGAAGCGAATGCCGTGGAACCGGGGATTTATTGGTTTACATGGAACAATCGATCCATCGAAGTGGCCGTCACGCCGGGCGTGGATGGCTACACCGTAGCGATCGGTGGCCGTCATCTCGCCATCGAAATCCTCGACGCGAAAACGGCGCTCAAGAAAGCCGCCCAACACGGGCACGCCGGGCTGGTCGAAATCAAAGCGCCGATGCCGGGAAAGATCGTCAGGGTTCTGCTTGCCGAGGGCGCAGAGGTCCACGCGAATCAGGGCATTCTGGTGATGGAAGCCATGAAGATGCAGAACGAGATCAAGTCGCCGAAGAAGGGAATCGTGAAGCGGCTTGCCGTCCGCGAAGGCGTGGCCGTGAATTCAGGCGACGTCCTGGCATCCGTGGAATAAAGTCCTGACGACTGATTTACTTTTTTTCCGCCGGTGCCGACACCGGCGCTGCTGGTGCCGGCGTGGCGGGTTGCTCCTTCCCGGCATTTTCCAGAACTCGTTGTGCGAAATAGTTGTTGATCTTCGCGCTGTTTCTCGCGTTCTCCGAGAACGCATTCTTGTAAAGTTCGTCCTTGCGATTAAAAATCACCTGCCGAACCTGCGCCTGCACTCGCGGATCGGACAGATCCTTCTGACCTCCTGGATCCTTTTCCAGCAGCTTGATGATGTGAAAGCCGAATCGGCTTTGAATGACCGGCGACGTTTCGCCAACCTTGAGTTTTTTCACTGCCGCGGCAAGGCTCGGATCGATGTTCGTTATGTTCTCGATCGGTTGAAAGTTCATGTCGCCGCCGAGCGGAGCTGTTGAAGGATCTTCCGAATAGCCTCGAGCCACTGTCGCGAAATCCTGGCCGGTTTGAATGTCTTTCAACAGCCGGGCTGCCTTTTGAGCTGCTTCTTCGGGAGTTTTGGCGTCATCTTTGTGGGTGTTGTTGACTTCCGGCGTCGGGACGGGATCGACAAGAATGTGCGCGATGCGGAACCCCTCCGGAAGATTGAAGCTGTCTCTATTCTTTTCGTAGAAGGCCTTGATTTCGCTCTCCGAAACCGAAATCTTGGACGTGATCTCCTTATTCACAAGCTTGTCGAGCGTGATCTGCTTGCGGTACTCGGCCTTCAGATCGTCGAGCGACATCTTCTGCTGTTTCAGCATCTGCTGGAACTGTTCTTCCGTTCCCTGCGTCTTCAGTTCGTTCAGTTTCACATCGACTTCTGCATCCGTCGCAGTGAGGCCGGTCTGTGACGCCATTTCCAGGAGGATGTGATCGTTGATGATTTGATTAAGAAGCTGAAGCTTGAGGTTTTGCATCTCTTCCTGAGACGGGGCCTGATCTGCGCTTGTCCGCATTTGAAACTGCTTCTCGAGTTCGGCCATCGTGATTTCCTTGCCGTTGACTCGCGCGACGATGTCACCGGACGCTTTCGATTCGGAACCGCAGGACGCCGTCATGAGGAGGGCCGTAAGCGCAACCACGGTATATATTGATTTCACGGAAGGACTCCTATGTTGTTAAGAATGACGGCCATTGTAGCACAGGCAAGGAACAGCCTGGGTGAGGGGCAACCCAGTGTCAAAACGGCGCCTTGCCTGCCTCACCATGCTATACTTTGCCTTTGTCACAAGGAGTTTTTCATACATGGCGCAGCGCTGCGAAATCTGCAATAAAGGTCCGATTTACGGTCATCGTGTGAGCCACGCTCACAATCTGACGAAGCGTCGGTGGAATCCCAACCTGCAACGAGTACGAGTTATCGAGGGAAAAACCCACAAAAGGATGCGCGTTTGCACCAACTGCATCCGGTCCGGTCGCATCACTAAAGCCTAACGTTCGGCCGGCAACGGTCGTCAAAGCCCCGGACCACTCAATCTATGACGGTGCGGCGCCTGATATTCCTGTTGTTGTTCCCGGCGGTTCTCTTGGGTGAACAGCAGTATTACGGCACTCGGGTGAGCACCCTGAGCTTGACGGGCGTATCTGATCCCTCCGATCTCCAACTCGTTCCTATCCGCAGCGGCGACGTCATAACCATCGATAATCTGCGGACGTCCATTCAAGCCCTTTACGACACGGGCCGTTATAGTTACATCGAAGTCGACGCCGTCACCGAGCCGGCCGGCACACTCCTTGAATTTCGCGTTCGGCCTTATTTTTTCTTCAGCACCATACGACTCGAACCCGAGAACCTTCTGGACCGTCCGCTATCGGGTTTGTTTCGTCTCCCCTACGGTGAAAAGTTCTCTCAATCCGCGGTGGACCGCATCACTTCCGACACGGCGGACCTCCTTCACACCGAAGGGTACTTCGATGCTTCCGTAAAGCCGAATGTCCAATTTGACGTGGCGTCGCGACTTGCCACCGTGACGTTGACGGTAGAGAACGGGGTGAAGGCGGAGGTAGGGAAGATCACCATTACGGGCGGTGAAGACACATTTCCCGATAGAACGCAGCTTTTCGACGCGTTTGGGATCCGTCAGGGGTCGAAATACCACTCGGACATTCTGGACAATGCCGTCCGCAAGGTTCGTGAGAAGTTCGTCGATCTCAAGTTCGGCGCATTCCTGAATACTCGGATCGACGTGAAGAAGGATTACCATTCCGAGACCAACACGGTTGATTTGATTGTCGCCATCCAGCCGGGCGTATTCACGCTGGTCGAGGTCATTCCCAAAGAATTGATTTCCCAAAGCCGGTTGAAGCAGCTCGTCCCGATCTACGAAGAAGGTGCGGTCGACGACGATCTCATCGAAGAGGGTCGCAGCCAGATCCTTTCATTCATGCAGCAGCGAGGATACTTCGAAGCGACGGTGGAGAGGGAACGCATCGATGCCCCTCTCGATAATGCGGTTCAGATCAACTACCGGGTTGATACCGGCCGGCAGCATGAGGTCCGCAGCGTTCGAATTCAGGGAAACGAGCATTTCACAACCGACGAAATTACCGCCCGCACGAAAGTTCGCGGGCCGGGGATGTTGGGCCGCGGCGTGTTCAGTCCCGACATTCTCGAGCAGGATGTCCGGGCGATTGGGGCGATGTACCGTAACGCCGGCTTCGAAGAGGCAAAGGTCACCAGCGATTCTCCGGAAACGGATCATGCGGTCGACATCGTGATTTCGATTCAGGAAGGCCGGCAACTATTGATCAACCGCCTGTCCTTCGAAGGAAACCTGGAAGTGCCGGAGGCCGAGCTTCTTGAACGCAGCGGCCTTCGTGAAGGTCAGGTGTACACGCCGGCCGCCGTCGACACGGCTCGCAATGCACTCACATCCATGTATTACGCGAAGGGTTTTCCGGATGTGCGCATTGAACAACGCGTCGAAAAGCCCGAGACGAGCGGCGTTACCGTTAGTTTCCGGATTACGGAAGGCGCGTCCTATCAAATTCGAAAAGTCACCGTCGCGGGAAACTCGATAACGGAAGAGAAGATAGTTCGACGACACGCCAATCTGTATCCAGACACACCATTCAATCCTGAAGCGATCCTCGATTCGCAGCGCCGACTCTATTCGACGGGCCTCTTCAGTCGTGTGGATGTCGTCCCCGTCGAGGAGGGTTTGCCGGGAGTTCGAAACGTCTTGATTCAGGTCGAGGATGCGCGACCCATACTCGTCACGCCAAGCGTCGGTTATCAGGGATCGTCCGGAGCTCGCGGCACTTTGGATATATCGCATAGCAATCTGTTCGGGCAGGAGCGATCGATCAATCTGCGTCTCCGTGCGACCTTTTTGACGCCGTCACCGAGCTCCAACCGCGAGCTTCGAATTCAGCTGAGTTATCGGGAACCGAAATTGGGCAACCACAACTTCGACGCCATTGGATCGATTTTCGTGGAGCGCTCACACCAGACGGCATACGACGCGAGTCGTACGGATTTTTCGCTTCAGGTGCTCAGAAACGTTTCAGCGGCTCAGAATCTTCTGTTCACGGCCAGCTATCAGAATGTGAATTTGCAGGATATCCGCGTGAATCCTCGCGCCAGGCAGTTTGCGGACGAGGTCGGCGTTATCCAAATCGCGCGTATCGGCGTGTCGTACATTCGCGATCACCGAAACGATCCCATCAACACGCGGACAGGGACGTTTCACACAACGACGGTCCAGCTGGCCAGCAGAGCATACGGCTCCGAAGTGAATTTTGGTTCCGTTTTCAATCAATCCATCTTCTATTGGCCTCTGCGCAATGCTGTTGTCGCGACGTCTCTGCGGCTGGCCTGGAACAAACCCTATGGCAGAACAGACGAGCTGCCAATTACGGAGAGGTATTTTGCGGGAGGATCCACCACGCTCCGAGGTTTTGGCCAGGACAAGGCAGGACGCGAGGGCGGCGGGGACGCTATGGTGATCGGCAATCTTGAATACAGACGTTCGCTGACTTTCCTGCCGATCAAGAATATCGGAGGTGTCCTTTTCTACGATGCGGGAAACATATTCGCGAAGGTGCCGAACCTCGAGGTTCAGAACTTCAGCCACACGGTTGGTGCTGGTATTCGCTATCAAACTCCGGTCGGCCCCATCCGATTCGATACCGGCTACCGCTTGCATCCTTCGCCGCTCGTCGATCAGGAAGACAAGCGTCTGCACTTTTTTTTCACACTGGGCCACACGTTCTGACGATGAAGCGCGCACTACTCTCCTTTCTTGTTCTGGCGACGATCACCGCGCGAGCGGAACTGATTGACCGCATGGTGGCGGTGGTAAACAGGCACGTCATCACGCTCAGCGACGTCAGAGTCGAACGCCAGCTTCGGCTCGTGTTCGGGGATAACGCTCCTGTCGATGACAAAGCGATCGTCAGGGATCTGGTGGACCGGCAGATCATTGACGACCAGGTCGCACAGTTCCCGGGCATCGAAATTGACGACCAGCAGATTCAGGAACAAATGAATCGGCTGACCGATCTGCTGGGCCTCCGGCCCGAGCTGGTGCGCGAGGCCATCGCCAGAAGGCTCCGAGCCACGGACTTTTTCGAAAAGCGGTTTCGGCAGTTTCTTCAGGCCACGGACGACGAGATCCGTCAGTATTACGAAACCAAGTTTGTACCGGAAGCCACGAGCCGCGGCTTGAATCCCATTCCGCCGGTCGAGGCGGTCACCGCACAAATTCGCAACAACATCATTCAGGAAAAGTTGATGCGCGACGTGGACAACTGGCTCGAAGCATCGCGACGAAGGAGCGACATTGAGATTTTTGACTAGGAGGCGCGTCCTTGCACTACTGGTCGCCTTTGTCGCCGTCCTGATTGCGATCGCGGGCGGACTCATCCTTTACGTCAACTCCGCCGCATTCAAAGAACAAGCGCGCCTCTACGTCATCCGTCAAATCGAGACCAGCACGGGGGCCAGCGTGACGTTGGGCCGGCTCGACTGGGATTTGTCGCGGCAGCGTTTCCAACTGAACCAACTCATATTCAGAGGACTTGAACCACGCTCCGGGCCTCCGCTGGCATCGATTCAGCGCATTGAAGCCGGCGTGAATCTTCGCAGTTTGATGCAGCGGAAGCTGAATCTGTTCGAGCTGGCGATCGATCATCCCCAGCTGCACATCTTCGTCGATGCCAACGGCAAGACCAACTTTCCGAGTCCTCCTCCCGGCGGCCCGCGCAAGTCGTTTGATTTCGAGATCAGCATCGAGAACTTTCAAATTGTGCAGAGCACGACTTTTGTGAACGAAAGACAAATCGATACCGATCTGAAGCTGGCGAATCTTGCTTCGGAACTGAGCTTTCACAGCACGACGGGAATACTGGGTATCCATCTCCAATACGACGGACACCTCGAGCGTCCCGGCGGCTTGAACATTCCATACACGTTCGACGGAAACCTGGACTACTCGAGTGATACGTTGATCGCCCACCAAATTCAAATTCGGAACGGTAAGACGGCGCTCAACCTGCAGGGCCGCATCAATGACGTTCTGACACGCATTGCTGGCCGGCTCGAATACACCGGCAACGTTGAAATCCCTTTCCTGACTTACTTCTTTCCGAAAGAAAAATTTGCCGGGACCGCTGAGGTTGCCGGGTTTCTGGAGTTCTCGAAGGGGTATTTCTTTACCAGCGGCCATGCGTCGGGAGACAAGGTCGAATACGACGTATGGCAAGCTGCGAAATTTCAATCCGACTACAGCTATCACTTTCCGGAGAAGCGTGCGGCGTTCCGTAAACTCTCCGCAAATGTCGTGGGCGGCGCCGCATCGGGAAACGCCGTGATCGAAAACATTCCAGGGCCATCTCGTGTGGTCCTCGATATGGACTACGCCGGCGTGGACGCGGCCATGCTGGCGCGAACATATCCGTGGGATCCGCAGTACCGGATTCATTCAAAACTTTCCGGAACGACCCAGGGATGGTTCGAAGGCAAATTCGACCGATTCCAATTCGCGGGGGATGCGATTTTCAAAGCGTATAAACCGGCGGCCTCCGCGGGTATCGTTCCGCTGCCGATCGATGGCCGTACCGATTACGACGCTCAACCTGGTCAGGTCCGCGTCGCAAATGCGGACATTCGTCTCGGATCCACTCACATCAATGCCGCGGGACTGATCCGGGAGAAGAATTCGGATCTGCAAGTGACCCTCGATTCAACCGATCTTCACGACGCGTATTTCATCTACGATGATGCCAACGGCGCGGGAACCTTCACGGGCACGCTCTCAGGTCCGATCAAAACGCCGGTCCTCGAGGGCGACGCCATTCTGAACAACCACATCTATCAACACAAGTGGACAATCCAAAACGCCGCGGGACATGTTCGGCTGGATACCGCCACCGGAGTTGCGGTCCTGAAGGGCGTTCACATCAAACAGGGTCGATCCGAAATCGCGGTTACCGGTACAACCGAATTGGACGGAGCACCCGCGGATCTTGCGATTGAAGCGGTTCGCGTTTTTGGTGAAGACCTGCGGCCTTACGTGGACCGCAAGCTTGGCGGGATCATTACGGGTAGTGTCCATCTCACATCGTTTAGTCCAATGAAGGTGGAAGGGGACCTCCGGGCGGCCGACCTGGAAATTGATGATCGACCGGTGGGAAACACCCGATCTCATGTGCGCTACTCTGAACCGGTCGTTGAGCTGGAGTCGTTATCGATCACCAGAAACGGCTCAAGCCTCACCGGCAATGTTGCGTTCAATCAGACCAGCGAAGCATTGAAGTTTTCGACTCACATCACCAACGTCGATTTCAACACGCTGCGTTGGGCGGGCCTGCCTGAAGTGCTCAACGGAACAGTCCGTCAGGCAGACCTGGACGGCGACGGCACGCTGAAGCAACCGAATGTCAAAGGCAACGCCGTCGTTCAAAATCTGTCCTTCAAGAGTCAGGTCTTCCCTCTTGTCCGACTCGACCTCGTGTCGAACGGTTCCCGGTTGAACGCCGCGATCACCGCGGCGCAAAACCTGGTTTTAACCGCGCAGATCGACACCGCGGCAGCGGGCTATCCGTTTACGGGGCAGGCGACGTTCACACAATATTCGTTGGAGCAACTCGCCGGACTTGCTGAAGGAACGCTGTCGGCGACGGGAACCGCGACTCTCACCGGTTTGCTCACGGACTCCGGCACGTTCAAAGGTCAAGGCCGCATCGATTCGGCGGAAGCGTCCATTCAAGGGCAGGTTATTCGTACGACGCGACCCTTTACGTTTGACTTCACTCCCGAACGTCTGGCGCTTTCTCAAGTCAATCTCACGGGCACGGCAACGCAGCTTTCAATGTCCGGCACGATCGGTTTGACGGAACGCGCGGCCCTCGACTTGAACATCAACGGCAAGATCGATCTCGCTTTGCTTGCCGGTGCCGACGCGGATTGGGTGGCCGGGGGCACGATTGAAGTGACGAACGGCCGCATCACCGGAACACCGCAGAATCCCGATCTGCGGGGCATCGCGCATCTGGCCAATGCGGGGTTTAGCAGGCGAGGATTCTTTACGAGCCTCTCCGCGCTGAATGGAGATTTGTTCTTCGATCAGAACCGAATCACATTGAATGACGTGAGGGGCACGGTCGGCGGGGGAACGATTCAACTGCAAGGTAATGCTCTGTTCGAACTGAGACAAGTTCGATCGATGAACGTCCGGATCGAAGCCAACGATATCCGGATCCGGTACCCGCAGGGATTACGGACGGTCCTTGATGGCTCACTCATTCTGCGCGGATCGCTGGATGCTCCCCTGCTCGAAGGAAACCTCAAAATCGAAAGTTCGAACTACAACAGCAGCTTCGACGATTTTCTCGCCCTCTTTTCGACATCCGTAAGCGGCGCGAGGCCGCCCTCATCGATGTTCGGCCCAACGCGTCTGGCGCTGCATGTCGAGGGTGGTCGCAATATTACGATCCAGAATCAACTGGCTACTGTGGAAGCACGCGTCGACCTCGATATCAAAGGAACGGTCGACGATCCGGCGCTGACCGGACATGTCGAGGCGAGTGGCGGCAGCCTCTCATTCCAGGGAAAACGCTACACGATTACGCGCGGCAACGTGGATTTCGTGGATCCATTGCGCATCGAACCGGTCGTCGACATCCAGGCCGAGAGCGAACTGAGAGATTATCGGATCATCTTGACGATCACCGGGCGTGCGGAGAACCTTCATCTGGATATGCGATCGGATCCGCCGCTATCGCAAGTCGAAATCTTCAATCTGATTGCCGGCGGCAAAACGCAACAGGAACTCAATGAGACGTATCTGGGAAATTCGAGTTCTGCGAGTTCCCGAAGGACCGCTCCGGTCACCAGCGAGGAAATCGCGAAGGGCGGTGCCGCGTCGATCCTATCCGACATGCTGACGGAAAGAATCGCGGGCAGCACGATCGAACGTCTCGGCATCAGCCGCGTGAGGATCGGTCCGGATCCGTCGCTGATCAGCGCGCAGAATCAAACGAAGCTCAGGCTCACGGTCGAACAACAAGTCACCAAAGACATGACGATCACGTACTCTCAGGACCTGTCGTCTTCCCAGCAGCAGATTGTCCAAATCGAGTATTTCGTCACGAGGAACACGTCGATACTCGCCACCAAGGATGAAACGGGCGAGTACAGTCTCGATGTGAAATTCCGCAAACGCTTGAAGTGAACTCCGTCAGTCGATGACGGCAATACAGTCGATCTCGATGGCGACGTCCTTCGGCAACCGCGACACCTCTACAGTCGACCTCGCCGGCGGGGATGTGTGAAAGAACTCGGCGTAGACCGAGTTCATGTCCGCGAACTGTTTCAGGTCCGTCAGATACACAGTCGTGCGGACGACGTTCGCGATCGACGCGCCCGAGGCAGTGAGAATGCCCTGAAGATTCATCAATGCCCGGCGTGTTTGCGCCTTGATGTTCTTATCATCAATAACGTTTCCGGTAGCCGGGTCCAAAGGAACCTGTCCGGACACAAAAACCAACTGGCCTACTTTGATGGCAGGAGAGTAAGGACCGATCGCGCCTGGTCCGAGAGGCGTTCGAATGACTTCTTTTTTCATGTGGTTTTCCCGATTTTGTTGGACGAGTTGACGGTTCGTGTGGATCGAGTGACATCATAAACGCCATCGAGCTTCTTGATGGACGCGATAACACGCTCGAGGTGCTTCATGTCGGGGATTTCGACGGTGATATCGATCATTCCCCGCTGGTCCGCCGTGCGCGCCTCAACGTTCAGAATGTTGGATTTCACGTCCGAGATCACAGCCGCTATCTCAGCAAGCATGCCGGGCCGGTCTTCGGTCAGTATGGTCAGCGGCACGGCGTACGCTTCGACTGAGGCCGCTGCGGTCGCCCATTCGACGTCAATCTTGCGGTCAGCGTCATAGAGCAGATTCTGAACGTTCGGGCAATTCTTGGAATGAACAGCAACGCCTTTGCCGCGTGTTATGTATCCGATCACTTCTTCACCGCGGATGGGATTACAGCATTTCGCGCGATAAACAAGCAGATCGTCAAACCCTTTCACTTTCAGTTTCGCGTCGGTTCCAAAGCCAAGCACGCGTTTAACGGCCGACGTCAACCGTGACTCTTCCTCCGGCGCCGCCTCCTTCGCGCCATCCGGCGCGATTCGCGAAAGGAGTTGTTTCGCCGACAACTTGCCGTAGCCGATCTGGGAAAGCAGATCTTCCGTTTTGCTCGCGCCGTAGTCCGGAAGCAGCGCCTTGAGTTTGTCGTTCTCGAGAACGTCGCGGAGATTCGTTTTGTACTTACGCGCTTCCTTCTCGAGCATTTTCTTTCCCAATTCGATCGCCTTCTCACTCTCTTGGACGTTGAGCCAGTGTCGAATCTTGTTGCGCGCCCGTGATGTCTTGACCGACATCAACCAGTCGCGACTCGGCGTGTGTCCCGGCTGCGTAATGATTTCGACGATGTCTCCGTTCTTCAACTTGGACTTCAACGGCACCATACGGCCGTTGATTTTCGCGCCGACGCACGTCGTACCGACTTCCGTATGAATCGCGTATGCGAAATCGACCGGAGTTGCGTCGCGTGGCAGAGTGATGACCTGTCCTTTGGGAGTGAAGATATAAACCTCATCCGGGTAAAGATCGACTTTGAGCGTGCTGAGGAAGTCCGCGGGATCCTTCATCTCCTGCTGCCACTCGACAAGATGGCGCAGCCAGATGATCCGTTCGTCCTCGCCTTTATCGGCCACGAGCTTACCATCCTTGTATTTCCAGTGCGCGGCGATGCCTTCTTCGGCGATGCGATGCATCTCGGACGTTCGAATCTGCACTTCAAAAGCCTGGCCGCCGGCGATCACGGAAGTGTGCAGGGACTGGTACATGTTTTGGCGCGGCATGGCGATGAAATCCTTGATTCGCCCCGGGACCGGACGCCAGGTATTCTGAATCACGCCCAACGCCGCATAGCAGTTCTTCACGTTGTCCGTGATGATTCGAAGCGCGAGGAGGTCATACACGCGATCGATCGTAATGCGCTGCTTCTTCAACTTCTGGTAAATCGAATACAATCGCTTGATCCGCGACTCCGTGTAGCATGGAATTCCATGTTCGCGCATCTTCTCTTCGACGATTTTGGTCACCTCGGCAAGGAAAGCCTCATGCTGACGCCGCTTCAATTCCACCTGCTCTTTCAATTCGTCGTACGCTTTCGGATCGAGATAGCTGAATGCCAGGTCTTCGAATTCGCCGCGGATTTTCCCCATCCCCAGCCGATTCGCGAGCGGAGCGTAAATGTCCATGGTTTCACGGGCGATCGCCTCGCGGCGTTCCAGCGGAAGGTGCTGCAGCGTGCGCATGTTGTGGAGGCGATCCGCGAATTTCACCATGATGACGCGAATATCGTCCGTCATGGCCAGCAGCATTTTGCGGAAGTTTTCTGCCTGCTTCTCTTCTTTTGATGTGAACTGAATCTGGCTGATTTTCGTCACGCCATCGACGATGTGCGCGACTTCGGCGCCGAACATCGTTTCGACGTCATCGAGCGACACCAGCGTGTCCTCGACGACATCATGAAGCAGGCCCACGCTCACCGTCGTCCCATCCATCTTCATCTCGGCCAGCAGATTCGCAACTTCCAGCGGGTGCGTCAGATAGGGCTCACCGGAGGCTCGCACCTGACCCTTGTGCTCTTTGGCGGAGAATATGTAGGCGCGACGAATCAAGTCGAGATTGTCGGCGGGATGGTGTTTCGCGACCCTGGCGAGTATGTCCTCCAGACGAATCATGAAGTGCTCATTATAGCGGCTTCGCCGCCGTGAATTCGGATCTCATCCGGGTAGAAATAAAAAGGGCCGCGATCGGTAAATCCGTCGCGGCCCGTGGATCGAAGACAATACGGCTTTACTTCTTCTTCTCCATGACGATACCTTGCTGGATCTTATTCTTCTTGTCCTGATTCTTCTTACGGGTTTCGATTGCCTTTTCGAACCAGGTATCCGCGTCCGAAACCAATTTCGCTTTGGCCTCTTCGGTTTCAGCGAGCCGTGCTTTTTCGCGGAGCAGAAGGTTTCGGTAGCTCATGGCTTCGTCGTAGTCCGGATTGAGGGCAATCGCCTTGTCGGCGTTTGAAATTCCCTCGTCAACGAGTTTGTTCTGTTCGTCCACCGGAGGAGGGTTGTTCTTGTCGTGAACGATGATCCAGTCGATGGACGCGACCGCGTAAAACGGGACCGGATTCGAAGACTCCAGTTGAGTCTCCTTGAGGTAGTACTCGTGCGCCTTTTGCAGTTGGAGCGTGTTTTGATAAATGAACGCGAGGCCGGCGATCGCGCTGACGTTGTTTGGATCCTTTTTCATGATGTTTTCAAACGTCTCGACGGCTTTGTCCGCCATCTGCTGATTGGCGGCGGACTGCGCCCCAGGAATGAACTGCTGCGAATAGGCCGTCGCCAGATAAAGCTCGGCAACAGTCAAATTCGGGTCCAGTTGCATGGAGTTCTTGAAGTGGTCGATCGCGACATCGTACTTGGCGTTCTTAAAGGCTTGTTGACCTTTAATCAGCTCGTCGCGAGCCTGCAGTTTCGCGCAACTCACCAGACCGACCGCCAGCAATGCCACGAAGGCAAATCTGAATAATCTCTTCATGTTTTCTTGCCTCCTCAACCTTACTGAGCCTTGATCTGCTCGGTCATCAAGCCGACTTTGTCGACGCCCGCGCCCTTCGCGATATCGATGATTTCGACAATATCGCTGAAGATATTTTCGGGATCGCCATTCACGAACATCGTTCGGTCGTTGCGAGTCTTGAAGATCTCATTCAACTTGTTCCCGAGCCCGCGAAGTTCGACTTCGTCCTGGTTGACTTTGATGATGCCGGTCTTCTCGCGCGTCACCACGATCGTCTTGTTCAACTCATCGGGAGGTGGCGGAGGTGTGCCCGGCGGGGGCGGTTGCGGGATGGCAGCGTCCAGACCTTTCGGCGTGAGCGGAGTGATCGTCATAAAGATAACGAGCAGCACCAGCAGAATGTCGATAAACGGTGTGACGTTGATATCCCCTTTGGGACCGATTTTTTTCCTCTTCCTGCTCATGGGTCGGCCCTCCTTACTGCCGAACCGTATCGTCGATACGCTCGGTCAGGAGACCGACCTTGTCGACACCGGCGTTTCGGATGGTATCGACGACGTGGACGACGTCGCCATACTTGGCTCGCGCATCGCTTCGGACGAATACGGTTTTGTCGATTTTGGTGGCGAGCAGATCGTTGACCTTCACGGAAAGCTCGTCAAGGCTGATCTTGTCCTGGTTTAGCCAGTACTTACCGTCACGAGTGACCGCGATGAGCACGGCGTCGTCGTGATCGGCGTCAGGCATGTTGACTGGATTGCGCGTCTTGGCGAGTTCGACGCTGGTGCCCTTCTGCAACATCGGCGTAACGACCATGAAAATGATGAGAAGGACGAGCATTACATCCGCCATCGGCGTGACGTTGATATCGGAGGTGACTTCACCCCGTCCGCCGCCTGATCCCATTCCCATGGTGTTACCTCTTTCCGCCCTTCGTGCTGTGCTGTTTGATGAAATAGTCGATCAACTCGGACGAAGAGTTGGTCATCTCGATGGCGAACGCTTCAACTTTGTTCGTGAAATAGTTGTAAGCCCATACCGCTGGCACAGCCACGAAAAGACCGAAAGCGGTTGTGACGAGAGCTTCTGAAATACCGCCGGCAACTGCGGACAGACCGGCCGTCTTTTCAGACGACATACCTTTGAACGCGTTGATGATGCCGACCGTGGTTCCGAATAATCCCACAAACGGGGCGGTCGCACCGATCGTCGCCAGACCCGAAAGGCCTCGTTTCAGCTCGGCATTGACGATCGCTTCCGCGCGCTCGCATGCGCGGCGAGAAGACTCGATCTGTTCACCAGCCAATTCCTGAGAAACGCCATGGGCGCGGAATTCCTGAAGACCGGCTTCCACTACTTTTGCAAGATGACTCTTCTTGTTCTGTTCGGCAACGCTGATGGCTTCCTCGATTTTGCCTTCCTTCAGGCAGCCGGCAACCGCGGGAGCAAATTCACGGGATTGCTTGCGGGCGGAGCTGTAAGCAATGTAGCGGTCGATCATAACGCCGATGGACCAGGCGGAAAGAACGGCGAGAATAACGACGACTGTCTTTGCGGCGAATCCCATCTGAGCCCACATCGAACGGAGGTCGAAACCGACTTCCTGAAGGAGCATCATTCCAAGAAAGTTCAATTGATACATGGTGACTAAAGTCCTCCTAATCCTGTTTCAGCAGGTTGTGAATGAATTCAAATTCGATGGCCCCGCAGCTGTTGCCCGGGGCCGTTGACTTATTGACCCAGACTGAACGTAACGGTCACTGTGGTCTGAACTTCCACAGGCTCGTTATTCAGCAAAGTCGGTTTGTACTTCCACTGACTCACCGCGTCGATCGCGGCTTGCTGCAACAATGGGTGGCCGCTGATGACTTTGACTTCAGCGATCGAACCATCTTTGCCGATGACCGCCTCGAGAATCACAACTCCCGAGACGCGCGCCTGTCTGGCTAACGGGGGATAGACCGGTTTAACCTGGTTGATCAAACTCGCCTGCATGACGTTCCCGCCCTGGCGAATTCTCTGCGGCGGCGGTGGCGGTGGCGGCGGCGGTGGCGGCGGCGGCGGTGCGGCGGCGTCTTCGTTCGCTTTCAAAACTCCGCCCAACACACCCGACAGGACGCCGGAACGAGCAGTTCCACCCACGACACCCACGGTGGACGGTGGCGGACCTTCGTCAACGACAATCTTGATGTCCTTCGGAATCTCCGTCGGCGCAACCATCGTGCCGGGATCGATCTGAACCTGTTTAATAACTACCGGCTGCGGTGCCACTTCGGCTGGCGGCGGCGGTGGCGGCGGCGGTGGCGGCGGCGCTACCAGGAACGTCATCAGCGTTTGAGTGGGCAGCGCGGCATCAATTGAAAGGAGCGGAATCAAAATCAAAACGACAATCAGGACAACGTGCACCACGGCCGAAACAATTACCGTTGCTCCCTTTTTCGACTTGATCTGCCCGCTGGATTCGATTAAAGAATCCTCAAACATACCGTTTACTACCTCCCTTTCGGAACTCTCTAAAAACCCTTTAAAGCCTGATTACTGGAACTCCCCCTACATACCCGGTCAAACCCGCCGGCTTGGAAGAATTCATAAAATGCCGTCTCGTTTGTCTTAGTTGTTTTGCAAGGAAGGCATTCGATGTAACAGGATCGAGACTTATATAACGCCTTACTCACACTGTCAACTGCGATTCGGACCCGTCTGGGAAGCCTTCACTCTGCCGAGTTTGCAAACGTATTAAACGGCTTTACCGGCTTCGGCCTGTCGAGCTCGCGTTTGCTTCGCCCCCGCTCGATTTGGCTTTCACAGGTTTCGGGACCTTGGCTGTAGACACCGCCTGACGGGCAAATGTTCCCCGGAAATTCGAGTAAACCAGAACGAGGGGCGCAGCAATCGCTATGGATGAATAAGTGCCAATGACGATCCCGATCACCATCGCGAAGGCAAAGTGGTTGATGATTTCCCCACCAAAGACGAACAGTGCCAGAACCGTCATGAATGTGAGTCCCGAAGTCAAAATTGTCCGGCTCAACGTTTGATTGATGCTGTCGTTCATGATCGTTTCGAGGTTGTCTCGGCGACGAAATTTCAAGTTTTCACGAATGCGGTCGAATACGACGATGGTGTCGTTCATGGAGTAACCGACCAGTGTCAGAAGAGCAGCGATGACGGTGAGGTTAATCTCGCGGTTGAACAGGGAAAACAATCCGAGCGTGATCAAGGTGTCGTGCAATGCGGCGAAAACCGCCGCTGCTCCATAAATCCATTCAAATCGAAAAGCGATATAAACGAGCATTCCGCCCAGCGCGTAGAGCGTGGCCAGAACAGCCTGACGCTGCAAATCCTGGCCCACTTTCGGTCCCACCGACTGAACGCCGAGGATTTCGTACCTGCCGGCAAAACCCTTTTCCAGCGCCCTGGTTATAGCCGCGCGGCCTTCGCTGGCATCCGCGGCGAGAGCGTCCCCCTTGGCCTGGTAATCGATGAGGAACGCACTCTTTCCGGTTTGACCCGACACGAGTTCCTGAATTTCCGCGTCCGGCACGGCCTGACGAACTTTCCCGATGTCGGTCTTCTCCGAAAACAGGACACGAGCCACGGTCCCACCCTTAAAGTCGACTCCATACCGGAAGCGTCCTTTGGAGAGGAGAGAAAGGCCGCCGATCAAAATAAGGATGAAGGTAAAACCGAAAAACAGCTTTCTCTTTGCCAGCCAGTCAACGCGAACATTTTCAAATAAATGGATCATCAGAACGTCCTCTTAGATGCTGAGCGCTTCCGCCCGTTCTTTGCGTGCCAGCACCATTTCGAACAATGTGCGCGACACAAACACGGCTGTGAACATATTCGAAGCCAGACCAATCACGAGCGTCACCGCAAAGCCTTTTACGGGGCCCGTGCCGAACAGGAACAGGAAAACTGCGGAGATCAGGGCCGCGAGGTGTGTGTCGACCAACGTAATGAACACCCGTTGAAAGCCGGTCGTCACCGCCGATGTCGGCGTCTTACCGGCGCGCATTTCTTCACGGATACGTTCGAAGATCAGGACGTTCGAGTCGATACCCACGCCGATTGTAAGAATCACGCCGGCGATGCCGGGAAGCGTCAAGGCGGCGCCGAAATAGGCCAGAGCTCCGAAGAGGATGAGAAGATTCAGAACCATCGCCACCGTGGCGTTGACTCCGGACAAGCGATAGTAGATCAGCATGAACACGACAACGGCCGCAAGCGCGATGACGGCGGACAGAAGGCCGGCGTTGATGGAGTCCTGTCCCAGCGTCGGTCCCACGACTTCTTCGTCCAGATATCGGATCGACGCCGGCAGAGCGCCTGACCGCAAAATCAATACCAGATCCTGCGCTTCCTGAGGCTGGAAGCCCCCGGCTCCACCTTCGATAATCCCCGAATCGGCAATACGATTGTTAATGTTGGGCGCGGACTGAATGCGATTATCCAGGACGATGGCGAGTTTCTTGTTGATGTTTTCTTCGGTGACTTTCGCAAATCGTGCCGAGCCGTCGACGGTCAAGTTGAACCCGATGGCAGGCCGGCCGCTTGAATCGCGTGAAGGATAGGCGCTCTTAAGATCGCGTCCCGTGATGGCGTTGCTCCGCTGAACGACGTAATACGAATCGCCCGTATCGCCGGCGCCGCGTTCCCGAGATGGCAACACCATCAGGTTCGACGGAACCATTCCGCCGTACTGCTGCGTCGCGGCGGCCTGGGTCGTAAACGGACCGGAGTCCACCAGCTTGAACTCCAGCAAGGCCGTCGATTGCATGATTCCTTTAACTCGAGCGGGATCGCTCACGCCGGGCAGCTGCACAACGATTTCGTCCGCGCCGACGTGCTTCTGAATATTGATTTCGCCCACGCCCAACTGATCGACGCGGTTGCGGATCGTATTGATCGCCTGATCGACCGCCTGATTTCGATACTCCTGTTCCCGCGCGGACTTCAGTTGAATGGTGTAAGTATTGGGGACATCACCGGCCGTGGAGACGATATCCCAATCGGGCAGGCGGTCGGTGATCGTGCGCCTGAAGTCGGAGTCCTTGTTGGGATCGACACCGACTGCCTGAAACTGGTTATTGACCAATCGCGCCAGTTGACGGTACAGGACGTTGTCCTTTTGCAGATTTTGACGGACCGTCTCGACCGCCTGATCGGTTTCCGCCCGGATTGCATCGTCCGTGACCACCTGAAGGACCAGATGCGTGCCGCCCTTCAAGTCCAGGCCGAGGTGAATCCGGTCGCGCATTTTGGCGAGGCTCGGGGGAAATCCGGCAAACAGGTAAATCGACAAGGCGGTGACGCCTGCAATGATCAGTAGTCGGGTGCGGATTCTCTTACTCATAGGCTTATGCTTCTTCTTCAGGCTTCTGCAATGCCGCGACGGCATTGCGGGACATTTCGATCTTGACGTTTTCTGCTATTCGGAGTTGGATACGGTCGCCCTTGAAACCAACAATCGTACCGTAAATTCCACCATTTGTAATGACTTTGTCCCCCGATTTCAGGCCCGCAATCATTTCGTCGACTTTCTTTTGGCGGCGCCTCGCCGGCAGGAAAACGATCAAATAGAAAATCGCCAGGATCAGCGGAAATACGATGATGTTCAGTGAACTGGCAGGGTCTGGACTTTGTTGAAGAAACATCGTGGTTTGTGGACCGGAGGACCGTTAGAGCTCCTGTCTCACCTCTGCGAGAAGTTCGTCATAGCGATGGGACACGATAAACTGCCTGATTCTCCGAATCGTGTCAAGGTAGAAAAAGACGTTGTGAATCGTGTTCAGAACCGACGACAAGATCTCGCCTGCAATAAACAAATGCCTTAAATAAGCCCGCGAATAAGTCCGGCAAACCGGACAGCCGCAGGCCGGATCGATCGGCTCCGGGTCTTCCTTATATTTAGCATGTCTGATGACGATATGCCCGGTTCGAGTGAACAGCCATCCATTGCGGGCATGCCGCGTCGGCATCACGCAGTCCATCATGTCCACGCCGAGCGCCACCGCCTCGACCAGATCTGACGGTGTGCCGACGCCCATCAGATAGCGAGGTTTGTCGGCCGGAAGATGTGTCTCGACTTGTTCGATCACTTCATACATCAACGGTTTCGGTTCGCCGACGGCCAAACCGCCGATGGCATAGCCGGGAAAATCCGTTGAAATGAGACGCTCTGCACTTTCCTTCCGAAGATCGTGATAAATCCCTCCCTGCACTATCCCAAAGAGTGTTTGAGGAAGCCCGTCGCTCAGCTCCTTGTTCTGAAGATGCTGCGTTTTGCAACGCTCAGCCCATGCCATCGATCGCTTCATGGACTTGTCGGATTCGAAGTGCGTCGCGGGATAGGCCAGGCAATCATCCAGGCACATCATGATGTCCGAACCGAGCGCGCGCTGAATATCTATTGCGCTCTCCGGCCCGAGAAAATAAGTCGACCCGTCGAGATGCGATTGAAACGTCACGCCGTCGTCCGTAATCTTTCTCAGGCTTGCCAGACTGAATACCTGATAACCGCCGCTATCTGTCAGGATGGGTCGATCCCAGGCCATGAACTTGTGGAGGCCGCCCTGCCGGCCAATCACCTCGTGGCCCGGACGCAGCAGCAGGTGATACGAGTTGCAGAGCAGAATCTCGACATTCAGATCCTGAAGCTGATTCGACGTCATTGCCTTGACGGTGGCTTGTGTCCCGACAGGCATGAAGACCGGCGTTTCCACGACACCGTGCGCAAGATGCAGTCGCCCACGCCGTGCCCGTGTCCGCGGATCTTGATCGAGCAGCTCAAATCTCATTGGGATTGTGACTATATCTTACGTCGCCCAAACGGGACGGAATGGTACTGGTCCGCCGTGCTTTCCTTGCTAATCTTTCCGCGGCTAAGATACGTTGCTGATCACGGAGGTGAATTCATCCATTGAGAAGCTTTTTGTTCGTCGCTGGTGTCACGGCCATTTCGCTCTCAACCGCTTATTCGCAGCAAACCGTCCGTTTGCGGTCGACTCCGCAGACCGTTGTTCGCGGAAACATTCCGTCCAACACTCCGCCTGTGCTACGCGTGAAACCTGGACAAGACGTCGTGATTGATGCGCTCTCGCATCAGGGTGTGAATGCGCCGGAAGGTCCGGTTGCATTCTTCGGGAAAGCGGGAATCCAGCGCGAAGACGTTCTGCAGGACGCCGTCGATGTTGCCGAAAAGGTCACGCTGCCGCCAAACCTCGGACCTCACGTTTTGACCGGACCGATTTACATCGAAGGTGCGGAGCCCGGCGATCTTCTCGAAGTGCGGATCATCAACATTGACTATCGCGTCCCGTATGGTGTTAACGCGTCGAATAAGGGAACCGGCGTGCTTCCGGATCTTCTTTCCGAGCCAATGGCGCGCATCATCCGCCTCGATACGAAACGCGGTGTCGCCTTGTTTAAGTCCGGAATTGAAGTGCCGCTGGCGCCATTCATGGGAATCATAGCAGTGGCGCCGGCGCCAGGTTCAAACGTTGTGAGTTCGCGTCCGCCGAACATGTTCGGCGGAAACCTCGACCTCAGGCAGCTCACGAAAGGCGCCACTCTTTATCTGCCCGTCTTCAACCCTGGGGCTTTGTTTTTCACCGGGGATTCGCACGCAGCTCAAGGCGACGGTGAAGTCGACGGCACAGCGATAGAAATATCGCTTCAACCGACATTGCAGTTCCAGATTCACAAAGGAAAGGGCAGGGATGCCGCGCCTCGCGCGGAAACCGCCACGCATTACATCAGCATCGGGATGGATCAGGATCTGAATCTCGCGCTGAGAGGCGCCGTGCAGGAGACGGTAAAGTTCCTCATGCAGGAAAAAGGATTGAGCACCGAAGAGGCGTATTCTCTAGCCAGCATCGGCGTCGACTTTCGGATAGCCGAGGCGGTCAATATTGTTCAAGTCGTTTATGGAATGATTCCGAAATCCCTATTCAGCAGGAATGCTCCCTATTGGTACAAACCGTAGCCTTTCTCGTCAGGAGACCTTATGAAAGAGAAATTGGATTTTGCGAAACTGCCCATCGTTTTGTTCGTGCTGTTTTTTATTGGAAGGTTTGCCCTGGGATCGGCATTGGGCGTCAGCAAGCAATCGTATGATCTGGCGAACCGAATATTCTCAATGGTTATTCTCCAGGCGCATGTCGGAATCCTTTGGGGCGCGGTGGGACGTCGATATCGGGGATACGGAGTCGGCGGGTCCGTGGCGGCCGTCGTGATTGCGGTGTTTGTGTCGCAGGTACTGATATTTGCCGGAACAGCAGTGTCCTACCTTGCCGGCATGAACACTTTATTCAACTTTCCCGAGGCACTCAATCAACCTCAACTGCCGGCGGTCGCTTTTGGCGCCGCTATGATTTCCCGCACCATCACTTTTATTTTCAATTGCATCATTGGAGCGATCCTCGGCGCGATCGGATGGGCCCTGGGCGGACTGCTGCCCGCGTCCCAGCGAACCGAGGCTATTTGACGGCGAAGACCCAAACGGCGCCGCCCTCAGGCACTTCCGGAAAATTGCCGGGGGATGCCGCATTCAAGCGAGCTTGCATGGCTGCGGCGTCGACGCCCCATCCCGACATCACCGCGATGTATTGCTTGCCGTCGATCATAAAAGATGACGGCTGTCCCGTGACTCCGGAGTTCGTCGGAAACTCCCAAAGCAGCTTTCCAGTCGCCGCGTCGAATGCATGGAACATCCGATCATTGGTTCCGCCGGTGAACACGACTCCTCCGGCGGTTGCCAGCATCGGCCCCCAGTTCTGTGACTTCGCGTACGGGTGCATCCAAACTCTCTTTCCCGTGTCCACGTTCCATGCTTGAACTTCGCCGATGTGATCCCATCCGGGTGCGATGTAAAACGTCGTTGTCGCACCCGTGAACGAGCGACCCGGATCATATGAAATCGCTCGACCGATCGATGTGCCACAAAGGTTCTCGTTGGCCGGAATGTAGATCATCCGGGTCTTCGGACTGAACGCGATGGGGGGCCAGTTCTTGCCTCCCCATAACGATGGACAATGATCCGCAAGCTTGCCCGTTCCCGGTTTGCGGGCAGGATCGATCGCCGGACGGCCGGTTTCCGGATCGAGACCCGTGAAGACATTCTGTTTGACGTACGGTTTGCCTTCGATGAAGTTGATCTTGCCGTCCGTCCGTTCAAGAAACCACAGGTATCCGTCGCGAGCGACGTCGATCAGGCCTTTGATCGTTCGGCCATTGCGTTGGTAGTCGACGAGGACCGGCGGCGATACTTCGTCCCAGTCCCACGAGTCGTTGGGGTGATACTGATGATATCCCTTGATGCGGCCCGCAGCGACATCGATCGCCACGGTCGACGACGTAAAGAGATTGTCACCCGGCCGTTGATCGCCCATCCATGGTCCGCCATTGCCTGTTCCCCAGAACGCCAGATTCGTCGCGGGATCATAGTTACCGGTGACCCAGACGGACGCGCCTCCATTCTTCCACTGATCGCCCTTGGGCCAGGTCTCGCTTCCCGGTTCTCCCGGCGCCGGCACCGTGTACACTCTCCACGCTTCTTTGCCGGTCTCCGGGTCATATGCGGCAACGAAACCGCGCACGCCGAGTTCTCCGCCCGAAGCGCCGACCAGGACTTTGCCGCCGGCGACCAGCGGCGCCAGCGTCATGTAATAGCCGTTCTTGTTCTCTTCAACCTTCGCGGTCCAAACTTCTTTTCCTGTTCGCGCGTTCAGTGCGACCAACACGCAATCGTTTGCGGCGAAGAATACCTTGTCGCCGTACAGCGCAACGCCGCGGCTGGTTGGATGCAGCACCACAGCGTCTTCGGCCACTTCCCTGGTATATCGCCACAACGGACCGCCGCTCTTCGCATCGATTGCGATCACCTGATGATGCGGTGTGGCGATGAACATCACGCCGCTGTTGACTAAGGGAGCAGCCTCATGGCCGTTGGCGACTCCTGTCGAGAATATCCAGACCGGCTGCAGACGGTTCACATTTGAAGGCGTGATTTGATCCAGAGGGCTGTAGCCCCATCCTTCATATTTGCCGCGAACCATCAGCCAGTCACCCGGTTCGGGTTGCTTGAGCCGTTCGGCCGTAACGGATTTGTAGTTCTGCAGAATCGCAGGCAGCGGCGCCGCCGGGGGCGCTGGTCGTTGTTGTCCGGTCGATGTCATTGTTCCGGCGAGCAACGTGACGAAGAGAACTCTCAGCAGAAGCATCTCATGCCTCCTTGAATCAGCCGACGCGTGCAGTGAATGGTTCGGCGACGATTAGTTTTCCATTCTCGATCTTCAGCGGCAAAGCGGGAAGTCTCCTGGGCGCGGGACCGTCAACGACGTTCGCACCGTCTGTGGGATCAAACTTCGAAAAATGACAACCGCAGTGCAGGAGTTGCTGATCCTTCAACCAGTCGTCGACGTCGCATCCCTCGTGTGTACAAATGCCGCTGTAAGCAACGACGCCCTCCGCCGCACGAGCCGCCGTTTCCGGGCTGAAATGTGTCGCGTCCAATCGCACCAGCAGGACCTGGTTGAAGCGTGAGCCGTTGCGAACGGTTTTATCTTCGGGATCCATCGCCCAGGCAAACACCGGCGGTCCGCCGATCGGGAGATCATCGGGCGCGATAGGTTTCAAAGCGGAATCGGACGCTTTGACAAGAAAATCACCTGCCTTGGGACGACTCGAAGCTGCGCTGTTTTGGATGAGAGTAAATCCCAGGCCCGCTTTTAATAACGTACGCCGTTCGATGTGTTTCATAGTTGGTCCAGCGCAGTTTAACTCAGGATGGCGTCACGAAGCCCGTCGCTGCGCTCCAGGTTGCGTACACGATACCCGACGCAAACAACGTTCAGAACCCAGAGCGCAGCGACGGGCTTCGTGACGTTACGCTCGGGTAATGTATTACTCCGCGAGGTGGCAGGCGGCGAGGCGTCCATCCTCAAGGGGCCGCAGAGGCGGTTCTTCGACTTTGCAGCGATCGACGGCGATCGGACAGCGCGTGTGAAAGCGGCAGCCCGCCGGCGGATTGATCGGCGTCGGCACATCACCCTTCAAAACAATGCGCTGTTTTTTCGCGGCCGGATCCGGAATCGGAACCGCGCTCAACAGGGCCTGCGTGTAAGGATGCTTGGGCGCGAGACAGATTTGTTCGCTGGTTCCCACCTCGACAAGTTTGCCGAGGTACATCACACCGATCCGATCCGAAATGTGCTCGATCACCGGGATGCCGTGAGAAATGAACAAATATGTCAGCTGAAACTGTTCCTGAAGATCGGCAAGAAGGTTGATGATCTGTGCCTGAATCGAGACGTCCAGCGCGGACACGGGCTCATCCGCGACGATCAGTTTCGGTTTGAGCGCAAGCGCGCGCGCGATCCCGATCCGTTGACGCTGACCGCCGCTGAACTCGTGGGGGTAACGGCGCATCACGCTCGGATCCAACCCGACCGTCCTGAGCAGCGCTGCAACACGCTGCTCGCGTTCGGATCCGCTGGCGAGACCATGGATAGCGAACGGCTCGCCGACTATCGTTCGGATCGTCATCCGCGGGTTCAGTGACGCGTACGGATCCTGAAAAATAATCTGCATGTCGCGGCGCTTCTTTCGCAGAGCGCCGGAATCGAGCTTCAGCAGATCCACGCCGTCGAAGCGAAGATCGCCGGCATCGGGTTCGATGAGCCGGAGAATCGCCCGTCCCGCGGTTGTCTTGCCGCAGCCGGATTCGCCAACCAGTCCGAACGTTTCACCTTTGAAAATATCGAAGCTGATGTCGTCGACCGCTTTGACGTGCGCCACAACGCGAGAGAAAACACCGCGCCGGATAGGAAAGTATTTTTTCAGATTGCGGACGCTTAGCAGTGGGTCTATGGATTGATGGCTGCGCCTTGTCGGGCTTGCATTCGCTCCGCTCATGATCTCAGACATGGATGCAACGGACCTCATGATCGGCGGCGATCCGGTCGAGCGCGATCTCGCGCTGTTCGCATTCTTCGGTTCGCTTGTGGCATCGCGATGCGAATGAGCATCCGGAAGGCAAGTGGAGGAGGTCGGGTACCATCCCTTCGATAACTTCGAGCCGGTCTTTTCGTTGTCGGCTTGAACCGAGTTTCGGAACAGAACGCAGCAGTCCCTGGGTGTACGGGTGTTTCGGATTGTGGAACACCTCCATGGCCGGGCCCTTTTCCACAATCTTTCCTGCATACATCACAACAACAGTTTCCGCGACTTCCGCAATAACTCCGAGATCGTGAGAAATCAAAATCATCGAAAGGTCATATCGTTCCCGAAGACTATCGAGGAGTTCGAGGATCTGCGCCTGAATGGTCACATCCAGCGCGGTTGTCGGCTCGTCGGCGATCAGCAGAGTCGGGTTGCATACCAGACCCATCGCAATCATGATGCGCTGCCGCATGCCTCCCGAAAGTTGATGCGGATAATCCTTCGCGCGCTTCTCGGCGTCGGGAATCGCGACGGCGCGCATGGCTTCGACGGCGCGAAACCACGCTTCCGATTTGGATACTTTCTCGTGCGCCAGCACCGCCTCGGCGATTTGAAATCCGACTTCCATAACCGGATTCAAAGCCGTCATCGGCTCCTGAAAAATCATCGCGACCTGCGCTCCTCGGACGGCGCGCATCTCACGCTCGCTCAGACTGACCAGATCCCGGCCATTGAGAATAATTTGTCCGGAGACGATTTTGCCGGGAGAACTGATCAGCCGCGAGATCGACATCGCTGTGACGCTTTTCCCGCATCCGCTCTCGCCGACGAGACCCAGCGTCTTTCCTTTGCCGACACTGAACGAGACATCGTCGACTGCTTTGACAATTCCGGCATCCGTGAAGAAATAGGTTTTCAGATTTCGGACATCGAGGACGTTCAAAGAGCGACTGCCTCCCTGAATTCGCCATGAACTCGACGAAAGACGTCAGAGATCTCACCAATCGAGGCGTAGGCTTCCACCGCATCGAGTATGAATGGCATCAGATTCTCTTCAGACTCCGCGGCTGTCGTCAAACGTTCAAGACTCGATCGAACGGCCGAAGCATTGCGCCTGGATCGCATCCGATGAAGCGACTGAACCTGCGCCTTTTCCAGAACCGGATCGACGATATGAATGGGAATGCCGATATCGTCGTCCGTGCGGAATTCGTTCACTCCAACAAGGATACGGTCCTTGCTTTCAATCGCCCGCTGATATCGGTACGCCGCTTCCTGTATTTCCTTTTGAACCCAACCGGACTCGATCGCGGCCAGCATTCCGCCCAGGTCGTCGATTTTCTGCAGATATTCGAAAGCCTTGGTTTCCAGTTGTGCCGTTAACGCCTCGATGGCGAATGACCCGCCAAGCGGATCGACAGTCTTCGTCACACCGGATTCATGGGCGATGATCTGCTGCGTTCGCAGTGCGAGCCGAGCCGCGGCCGCCGTTGGAAGCGAAAGCGCCTCGTCTTTGGAATTCGTGTGCAGCGATTGTGCTCCGCCGAGTATGGCCGCCAGGGCCTGGAGCGTGACGCGAACGACGTTGTTGTCCGGTTGCTGCGCCGTCAGCGCAGAGCCGGCTGTTTGCGCGTGAAATCGCAGCATCATCGAGCGCGGATTCTCCGCTCCAAAACGATCCTTCGCGATTCTTGCCCAGATCGACCGCGCCGCGCGGAACTTGGCAATCTCCTCGAGAAAATCGTTGTGAGCGTTGAAAAAAAACGAAAGCCGCGGGCCGAACGAATCGATGTGCATTCCGCGTTCGACCGCGGCATCAACGTAAGCGATCGCATTTCCGAATGTGAATGCCAGTTCCTGGACTGCGGTCGATCCGGCTTCGCGAATGTGGTATCCACTGATCGAAATCGTGTTCCAGTTCGGAACATCGGACTGGCAGTAAGCGAAAACATCGGTGATCAACCTCAGGGAAAACCCTGGAGGATAGATGTATGTTCCGCGCGCGATGTATTCCTTCAGAATGTCGTTCTGCACCGTGCCGTTGATCGCCGCTGGAGACACGCCCTGTTTTTTGGCAACGGCGACGTACATCGCCAGCAAGATGGCGGCGGTTGCATTGATCGTCATGGAAGTGGAGACACGATCGAGCGGGATGCCGTTAAACAGAACTTCCATGTCGTGCAGTGTGTCGATGGCGACACCGACCTTTCCAACCTCACCTGCAGATAGCACATGATCGGAATCGAGGCCGATCTGTGTCGGAAGATCGAACGCAACGGACAGTCCGGTCTGGCCGTTTTCGAGAAGGTATTTGAAGCGAGTGTTGGTTTCTGCCGCAGAACCGAATCCTGCGTACTGACGCATGGTCCAGAGCTTGCCCCGATACATCGTCTGCTGAATGCCGCGGGTATACGGGAATTCGCCAGGCATGCCGGGGTCGGCGTCATGACCGTTGCGGTGCGTGTAACAACGCTCGATCTCGATGCCGGAGTCGGTCTCGAACTGCGCCATGGTGGCTAGATTAGCACAGGGAGAATGCAAGTAACGGCTTCGTGATGCCCGTCACAATGGCGCCGCGCTGTCTTACGATTTGCCCATCAAAACAAATGGCGCCCAATAGAACGGATGAGGGAATTCGGACTTTACTTCGAGAATGGCTTCCCGCAGAGCGTGCGACTTGCTCAGTCCGGAGTTCAATCCCTGGTAGAAGCGTCTCATCAATTGTGCTGTCGACCTGTCATTGACCGTCCACAGACTCACCACCAGTGACGGCGTTCCTGCGTACAGAAATCCTCGCGCGAGTCCCAACAGTTCATCGCCCGCCCAAACAGCGCTCATGCCGGTTTCGCAGGCGCTGAGCGTGGTGATCTCCGCGCCCAGTTGCAGATTGAAAATATCGAACAGGTTTAACCAGCTTTCGCCGAGTTTGAGGGACGAGAACATCGGATTGTCGCTGCGGAAAATCCCGTGAGCGGCAATATGGATCTTGCCGGCGGACGGACCATACTGCTTCAGCTTGTCCTCGCGGGCATCATTGCCGACAAAGAATCGCGCGTTGGGCAATAGTTCGCGAAGCGCCTGGACTTCGTCATTGATGTGCGGCGTCAACTCGTCTGCAACTGCGAGCACCAGATCTTCCGTCCGCCTCGGCGAGCTCTTGTCGCGACATATCCGAATCACGGACGCGCTCGCGCCGTATGTCACGTCATGACGGTCGATCAAGTAATCCATTCCGTCGAAAAGCGCATGGAACGGCACATAGTGAAGGACGTTGTGCGGAATAATGACCAGACTCTTTCCTGCCAGGAATGAATCGATCGGTTGCAGGATCTGTTCGTACAGTTCGCGAAGATGGAACTGAACGGCCTTTAACAGCATTGGACCGTATTTTTCGAGATAGGCCGGCCTCAGGTGGAACTTGCTGAGCTGAAAATTGAGCCCCTTCAGCGCGGCTCGAACATCCTTCAATTCGGCCAGATCGCGTTCGACATGAAAACCGGACCGGGTGACGACAAACGCCTGAAACTTGTCGCCGACGCTGTAATACTCGATCAAAGCTTCCTTGGGACTGAGCATCCTCTGGACGTCTTCGACGGACGCCAATTCCATGTTGTGCAGCGTCGCCCAGCCGGACTTCTCCGATCCGGCGCCGCGCAGCAACTCGACCAGTTCGCGCTCGCGCTGCGAAATCGCGTCTTTCGCTTCGGGATCTCCAACCACCGCTGCCGCGGAAGCGCCGACCTGATTCAGGCGGCTGTAAAGCATGTTGAGTTCTTCGCGGATCTTTCGAACGCGCTGAAGCCGCGGCGACTCTTCGGTTCCGGCGTCCCAGACGGTTTCGAGATTGCGTTCGAGCAGATCAATCAGAGTGCGTGATTTCGACTTCTCGACGAAAGCGAACGCGTTCCGGTGGTCGCCTTTCTTCAGCTGCAAATTCACCAGGTTTTCGTAGACCTGGTACTTGTCTTTGCCGAACGACATCTGCAATTCGTCAAGACGGATGCTTCCGCGCAACGACTCCATTTCCGAGACAGCCTTCAGGTAAAGCTCTTCCGCTGCATCCGTGGCGCCCTGCAGCTCCTTCAAACGCCCGAGCGTGTTGTGGCACTGATACGAAACCCAGGGAGCGTGAAGGCCTTTTAATTCTTCGAGCGCGCGCTCGGCCTCTTCAAGCGCGAAGCCCGGCCTGTCCATCTCCTGCCAGCTTTGCGCGGACAACACGCGCGCGTTCGCGGCGCGCACCGGAATCTGTTGCTTCCTGAACACCTCGGCTGATTTCGAAGCCAGGTCCTGCGCAGCCTGGAATTGTTGGCGGCGGATCAACAGTTGAGCGCGCCACAGATCGACCAAAGCAACCCAGGTCTCATTCTTCTCCGATTCGAAAATCTGACGCGCTTCGAGAAATGCCTCTTCGGCTTCCTTGTCGCGCATTAATTTGAATTCGGCGATCGCCTGGTAGGCGAGACACATCGCGGCTTCGTACTTGTTTTCCAGGGACGCGAAGAGTCCGAACGCGCTTTCGGACAAACGCGCAGCGTCTTCAAAGAGATTCAGTTGAAGGTAGATTTCGGCGCGATCCCGATCGCAGAGCGCCACACGTCGGGTGTCGCCGGTCTGATCGTGTTTGGACCGAACCTGCTCAAGAATTCGCAGGGCCGTCGAATAATTGCCGCGCGAGAAGTGCATTTGGGCAAGCTCGCGCTCCGCAATATCCACCCACAGATTCAACCCGTGCTGTTCGCAATATCGCTTGGTTTCTTCAAAACTCTGAAGCGCCTCGTCAAAGCGATTCATGTCGGTCAGCGCGTTTGCTCTGCCCAGACCGATAGCGGCGATCTGAAAAGGATTGTCGGTCATGCGGCGCGCGCGGTCGTAGTAGTCGAGAGATTCCGCGAAGCGGTTTAAGCGATAGTAGAAATTGCCGAGAGCGATTTTGAGATTGCAGAGATAGCGGACATCGCCCGCTTTTTCGAGCGCATCGCGAGCGCGAGGTTCCAGACGCACGGCTTCTTCGTACATGCTGAGATACGACATGTTGTCCATCTGGACGACGAGTGTCCGGCCCACTTCACTGTCGACGCCCGCCGAACTGAACAGGTCAACGGCGCGCTCGAAAAGCGGTTGAGCGTCCGCGCACTTCTTTCGTGTGTACAGAACCTGGGCCTTGGCTCGGGTCGCGTAAGCGATCGCCAGTGGAGTGTTGATCAGCGAAGCGACGAAGAGGCTCGATTCGGCGAGGGCCTCAGCCAGATCCAGATCGCGTGGCAGCAGTTCGCGCACGCGATTGGTCAGGAGTTCTAAGAAGTCTTGAGGGGACGGTGGGGCGTTATCGGAGATGAACGCCCGTTGCCGGGTTGCATCCCTGATCTGAGAGAGCGAAACAAGATACTGCTCGGCAGTGTAAGCCACAGTGCCTGCGCTTCCTGCTGGATGTGACCTGCGTCCTATTATCGGCCGCTCGGTCCGTCAACCGGCCCATGGTACTTAGGCCCTAGTCCGGTGAACGCAAAACAGAGTAATTTGCCCCTCGGGAAGGTCCACGGTCAGGTGATACGTATCTTTCGGAACTTCATCGAACGTAAACTCTCCCACCACATTCGTTCTAGTTTTGTACCGCACAACGCCGTGAGATTCCAGCTTTACCGGAGTGTTGTCGAAGAATTTTGCGCCGTCCGACAAAACCTGTCCGACAAGTGTAATCCTGTCATTGGCTTCCATGGATTCGATCTTCACGTCCACGTCCACGGCTCCGGCTCGGAACAACAGCTGCCGGGGCGGTGCGCCGACGTGGCGCATACCGGCGAGGGCGGGCTGTTCGTATGTATCGAACACCAGGATACCGATGATTTTCCGCAACTTACTTCCCGACGGCGTCTGCATCACAGGTTGGAACACGTCAATGCTTTGCTGAAGGAGCTGAACCGGAGGCTCGTAAGCGGCATCCTGCTGCAAGCGGGTTAACAAATTCCGAATTTCCCGGCTGACTTCCGTGCAATCGGTACAAGCGTTGAGATGTTTCTCAATAACTGGTTTCGCGTCAATTCGAGCTTGTCCCTCGACGTAACTCACCAGTTCTTCAACATTTAAGTGTCCCATCCTTCACCTCTGGCTCTACGTTCGTTTACAAATTTCTCCCACAACTACTATTGAGCGACCGAACCTAGAAAAAATACACGCTTCCGCTAAATTATTTAATTCCGCGGCGGCGAAGAACCGTCCGTAGCTTGTCCAGACACCGTCCACGAGTGGGACCGATGCTGGCAATAGGAATCTCCAGGATACGGCTCACATCGTCGTAACTAGGGGAGCGCGTATCAAAATATAACAGTTCGATCAACTGGCGGCAACGTTGAGGGAGTTGCGCAACCGAATCGCGCACGGTTTGCTGCTCTTCGGCCTGAGTTTTAATGGTTTCCAGACTTTCGGCCGGATCCATCGGGTCCTCTTCGTCTTCCTCTCTCAATACTTCGCGCGAACGCTGCGTGCGGACCAGCAGGCATTGACGGGTTGTCGTGGTGACCAGCCAACCGCTCAACCTCGACTCGTCTTTCAGTTGTGGCAGGTGTTCCAGCAGTTTCACGCAAACCGTCTGGAATACATCGGCAGCATCTGACGATTGAAAACCGAACCGAACCGGAATCGAATAGACCAGACGACGGTACCTCATGATCAGGACTTCCCATGCCTCGGCGTCGCCTCGCAGGCAAAGAGATACAAGTTGTACGTCGTCGTATTCCTTGTATTTAGCTGAAATCACTTATGGGAGTTTCCTGGATTTCCAGAAAGACTGCAGCGAAAAAAACAGCGTCAACATAGCGAATGCTCCGGATCCAAAAACTGAGAACGTTGTGTGCCAATCCCAACTGGAGATCGGTTCCGTCGTCTTTCGGTACTCCGAAAAAGTATTTAGGAAGAACATCACGGCAAGCGCAAGAAACAACGCACCCATCATTTCCAGCCAGAGCCTTCTAGCCGTTCGCAGAAGATCGCCAAAGGCTTGTTTGAGTTTGCCGGGCATACGGGAAGGAACGACATGTTAGCACCGATTACCTTGCGGTCTCACGCGTGCAAAGAAATTTGTGAATTGACCGGCTTTGCAGAACGTGCGTACGATGTGACCTTGCCGTACCATGAGACTTAATGTTGTTGTCGCCGGCAGGGAGGCATTTTGCAGTTGGATGACAATCTGAAACAACTCATGAAGGAACTCGGCGCTGCAATCAACGACGCTCTTTCCGATTCCGAAGAAATAAGTGAGGCCATTCAAAACGTTCGGAACGCCGGTTACGACGTTTATCTAGTCCTCGAGGCGACCATCGGATTCAACCGCCGGTCGAAGAATGAGAGCGGTGAAGAAGCCACAGCCAATGGTCTCAAGAGCGGAGACATGAAGCTCAAGGTCACTGCTCAGGATCTCAAATTCCTCCGATCCCTGAAGATCAGCGTCGAAGATCTCGACCATCCTTAGTCCACATTCGATCGATTTCCCGAATCACATCTTCTACTGCAATGTCCTCGATCCGGCTGCGCCTTAAAAACCGATTGTGCGGCCCGATAGGTTTGAAATGTTCCGGGAGTCCGACGCTGAACAGACCCAATGTGGGAACGCCCAGCGCCGGCCCCAAATGCATCGGGCCGGTATCGTTACTGACCAACAAACCGGCCGAACTAATGGCGGCGGCCAGTTGCTGCAGGGAAAGATCGCTGAACGCCGTCAACCGCGATTGGGCGCGGCTTGCTCCGAGGACGAGATCCGCTAAGGGTTTGCCTGAGCCTCCGGTGACGATGACCGGATGGGCTCCCCACCGATCTGCCGAGTCATCCGCAGCCGCGGCGAAGCGTTCCGCGGGCCAGCGCCGATCATCCACCGGGGCATCGACGTAGAAAACAATGCGCGGGCCAGCCGGCAGCCTCTCGCCCACCCACCGCATTGCATCCTCCGGCACCCGCAAGGAGAGATTTGGGACGGAAGAAAAACTCGCGAAGGATTGGGCGACGCGGACAAACATTTCAGAGACGTGCAGACTCTTGTCTTCGTCGACGGGTGGACGGTTGAAGCAAAAGCCGAGATAGGCCGCGTCGTGACGTCGCATCCCCATGCGGAACGGCGCTCGCGAAAACCAGGTCAGGAGGTTCGTTTCGCGGAAACTGTGAAAGTCGATAACGGCATCGAACTCACGGCTGCGAATATCCCAAACGAGTTGTTTCATGTCGTGAAGCGCTCGCCAGGGCGGGCCGTCGCGCATGGCGACGCGATCGACCGATAGGACGTCATCAATCGACGGACACATTTCGGCGATCGGGGCGCATCGATGCCCGGTCAGGACAGTCAGTTTTGCCTCGGGCATGGACGACTTGATCGCGGAAAGGGCGGGCAAAAGAAGAATCACGTCGCCGAGCCTCGCGAAACGGATTGCCAGAATCCGTTTCACGGAAGAATGAGGCCGCTCGGGGACTCCTGTGTCATCGACGAAGCGGGCACCATCTCCCCGATCCAATCCAGGTAGCGCCGGCTCTTGGGTCGGGTACTAGAATTCATTTGAGCGGCAAACGTCAGGAAATCCATCACATCCACAGCTTCTTGGACCTTTAATGCGTTTTCCCCAACACCTTCCTGGGGCGCCATCAATTCGTCCAGAACCGGCTTGACCCTGCGAAAGAGGGATTGCCGCACGGGTCCGTCCGGTAACGATTCGTAGTAGATACCGCTTGAGAGCGTTCTCAGAGTGGCTGTCAGCGATTTGAACACTTCGATCACGTCGTTATCGACAAGCCAGTGCGACTCCTGGCGCTCAGCAACAACGGCCCGGCTGATCATGTCCAGAACCGGGGAAAAGCGATAGAGCCATTCGTCCGTAAAGTCCTTCGATCGAGCTTGTAACTCCGTGTCCGGCGCGCGCTTTTCCGACTCATAATCGCGGCCGGCTCGCAGGTAAACACAGTCGCTCGGACAATAGATTTCGACCTCACGCTTGGCGCCGCAGCATATCGCGCAAATCCTTTCGGCTTTGGCGGGGCAGAAGCGCTTCGCAGAGCGCTCGGAACAGAGAGGACATGTGGCCATAAGAGAGCGAAGTATAACGATTGTGATCGCCGATTGGTATAATGGGCATCAGATCCGAGCCGGATTGGGGGTGTTATTCTTTGGCGGAAGTTCGAATTCAGGATGGCGAATCGATTGAAAACGCGTTGAGGCGCTTTAAGCGAAAAGTTCAACAGGAAGACATCATTAAGGAAGTCAAGAAACACTCCTTCTACCTGAAACCCGGCGAAAAGAAACGGATTAAGCAGGCCCTTGCCCGAAAGAGGAGCCGCAAGAAAGTTCGTCGAGTACCCGAAGATTAAATCACCTGAAGCGACGTGATCGCCGTCACATCGATCACGTCGTCTACCGAGCATCCCCGCGACAAATCGTTCGCCGGCTTTGCCAGTCCCTGCAGGATCGGTCCGACCGCTCGCGCCCCGGCCAGTCTCTCTGTGAGCTTGTAAGCGATATTGCCGGACTGCAGATCCGGAAATATGAACACGTTGGCTTTGCCTTGAAGCGGGCTCGTGGGAGCTTTCGAGGCGGCGATTGCGGGAACGAGAGCCGCATCCGCCTGCAGTTCACCATCGACGTTCAAATCCGGCTTCCGCGCCTTGACGGTCGCAACCGCTTCGCGAATTCGATCAATCGAGGAATGGTTCGCGCTCCCTTTGGTTGAAAAAGAAAGAAAGGCGACGCGCGGTTCGGACTCGAGGAAGGTTTTCGCATTCGCGGCTGCGTCCAGCGCGATATCGGCGAGTTGCGGCACCGTCGGCGACGGCACAACGGCGCAGTCGGCGAAGATCATCGCGCCATTCGTCCCGAATTGTTTGTCGCGCAAAGCCATTAAGAAGAAGCTCGACACAATGGACGACTGCGCACTCAGACCGATGCAGTGAATCGCCGCGCGAACCGTTTCGGCAGTGGTCGTGGCGGCTCCGCCGACGAAGCCGTCCGCGTCGCCTGCCCGGACCATGGCAGCGGCGAGGTACATCGGGTTCTCAAGCCGGCGTTGTGCTTCGACCTCCGTGATGCCTCTCGAGCGCCAATCCGGAAGCAGAATCTTCGAATAACGATCGATCTTCGAAGACGATTGGTTATCCACGACCTCGACGTGCGACAGCGAAACTCCCAACGCTTTCGCCTTTTCTTCAGTCGCGGCGGGCGGTCCGACAAGTATCGGCTTTGCCATTTTTGAGCGGAGCATCGAAGAAACGGCCTGAAGAATTCGAGGATCGGTCGATTCCGGAAAGACGATTCGGCGCGGCGTTCGAGCCGCGCGTTCGCGAAGTTGAGTGATGATGTCGGACATTGCGGCTATTCTATCGGTGATTTTCTTCGGATGAGCAATCCGCGGAAACTTAAAACGGCATTTGCGGCATCTTCATGCCCTTCGGCAGTTTCCTTCCAAACAGCGAGTTCTTCATACTCTTCATCATCTTCTGGCTCTGCGCGTACTGTTTCAGAAGTTGATTCACTTCCTGTACGGACGTTCCACTGCCTTTGGCGATGCGCTTCCGACGGCTGCCGTTGATGATCTGATGGTTCCGCCGTTCTCTCGGAGTCATCGAGTTGATGATGGCTTCAATCCTCGTGAACTCTTTCTCATCGACCTTGACCTTCTGAAGTTCCTTGAACGGTCCGATGCTCGGCAGCATGCCGAGAATCTGATCCAGCGCCCCGAGCTTGCGGACCTGCCGCAGCTGATCGCGGAAGTCCTCGAGGGTGAAGCTGTCGGTGCGAATTTTCTCCAGCGATTCCATCGCTGTTTTCCGATCGATGGTTTCCTCGGCTTTTTCGATAAGGGAGAGCACATCACCCATGCCCATGATGCGTGAGACCAGACGATCGGGATGGAAGAGCTCCAGGGCGTCGTACTTTTCACCCGTTCCGACGAATTTCACCGGTTGACCGGTGACTTGCTTGATCGATAGCGCCGCGCCGCCCCGCGCGTCGCCGTCCATCTTCGTCAGCACGAATCCGTTGAAGCCGAGCTGCTCGTGAAACTGCTGGGCGCTCTTGACGGCGTCCTGACCGAGCATCGCGTCTGCGACGAAAAGAATTTCGTGGGGTTTGATTTTGTCTTTCAGCTCGCTGAGTTCGGTCATCAGAGCTTCATCGATGTGCAACCGTCCCGCGGTATCGATGATCAGAACGTCGTGGCCTGTGTTTCGCGCCTCGCGCAGCGCGTCCTCGCAAAGCCGGAGCGGCATATCCCCGGCGGCTCCGTCCCAAACCTTGACGCCGATATCCCTTGCGATGATTTTCAGCTGATCGCGCGCCGCCGGACGGTAAACATCGACCGAGACCAGCATCGGTCGGTGACCGTTCTTTTGCGTCCACTTCGCGAGTTTCCCGGCAGACGTGGTTTTTCCGGAACCCTGCAGGCCGACCAGCATGAGCACCGTTGGAGGCTGCGACGCAAAGTTGACGCGCACATTCTCGCCCCCGAGGATTTCAACGAGCTCGTCGCGAACGATCTTAACCACCTGCTGACCCGGACTGAGGCTTTGCAGGACTTCCTGACCCAGCGATTTCGTCCTCACGGTCTCCGTGAACTGCTTGACGACCTTGAAATTGACGTCCGCTTCGAGCAGGGCGATGCGGATTTCCTTCAGCGCTTCTTCAATGTGCTGTTCGCTGAGCCGGCCTTCGCCGCGAAGGTTCTTGAAAATACGTTGCAATTTGTCGGATAGCGTTTCAAACATAAGATTCCATCCAGCATACCAAAACGTCTTCGCATGAAGCCCGTCGCTGCGCTTCGGGTTCTGACAGCTGTGACATCAGCTCCGCCCGCCAAATCGTGCAGAACCCGGAGCGCAGCGACCGGCTTCGAAGTACCAGTTATCTTTTTTGGATTCTTTCAATCTTGCGTGCCTTTCCCGTTTCGGAATCCACATCCACCAGAACAGCGTTCAGCCGCGCGTCCAGTGAGGCCGCTTCGAATTTCACGGGGATTTGCGTGAGGTATCGCCGGATCACGTCATCGCGCATCACACCCACAACCGAGTCGAACGGACCGGACATCCCGGCGTCCGTTTGATATGCCGTGCCTTTCGGGAGAATCGTCTCATCGGCCGTGGGGATGTGGGTGTGCGAGCCGATAACGGCCGAAACTCGCCCGTCGAGATACCAGCCCATCGCGACTTTCTCCGACGTGGCTTCGGCGTGCATGTCCACGAAAATCACCTTGACGTGGGGCGGCACCTTCTCCAGCTCCGCGTCAGCGGTGCGGAATGGGTCATCGATCGGGACCATAAAGACACGGCCCTGGAGATTCAGCACGGCTGCTTCTTCGCCCGTTCGTGACTTGACGATCGCCATGCCGCGGCCGGGATTTCCGGCGGGATAGTTGGCGGGCCGGAGGATTCGAGTGTTCTGATTCAGGTATGGAACGATTTCTTTCTTGTCCCAGATGTGATTGCCGGAAGTCAGGACGTCGATGCCCCAGTCGAAAAGTTCGTCCGCGATTTTCGGCGTGATTCCGAAACCGGCGGCCGCATTTTCGCAATTCAGGATGGTGAGCTCGACCTTGTAATGTTCCTGCAGATTCCGCAGGTGGTGTTTCACAATCGCGCGGCCCGCGCTGCCGACCGTATCGCCGATGAAGAGGATCTTCATGGGCGCGTGCGCCGAGCGCAGGGTGTTTGACAAACCATGGGCTACGGTTTGAAAAAGGGATTCGTGAGCAGGGCGGGCTTCTGCTGCGCGAATGACGGACGTTTCAATTCGACTTCTTCCAACAGGACCGACGGCGCCACGACGCTCACCGGGGTAGCGGCGCTCTGCGCTCCCGTCAATCGATTCGCCACGAAACTGTCGTTGCCCACAGCTTCGATTTGCCTCAATGATCGAACCGACAACGTGTTCGCCGTCGCGCCGCGAACAAGCTCTTCGCGACCGTCCGCGACATACACTTTGTAGGTCAGAACCGGCGCCCCCAGCGGGCCCCGGCCGTCGGGATCGATAACCTTGATCAGGATTCCGTAGTTCAGGTTTTCCGTCTTGCACATCTCGATCAGAGACTTCTTCAGTTCATCGTAGCTTTTGCCGTCACTCGCCCTGATAAAGAGATTGCCGATCTGCGCGGATTCGCGGCCCGGCAAACCCGAGCGTCCGTGCCCATTGGATTGCGGCCGATCCTTGGACGGCCGCCTGGACATCAGGAAATCCTTCAGAATGCCATCCTGCACGAGCGTGACTTTGCGGGCCGGCACGCCTTGATCGTCGACCTGATACGATCCGATCAGTTCCTTATCGCCCGACCATTTCTCGGTTGGATCGTCGACCACCGTCAGGAAACGCGGCAACACCGGCCGATTCATGCGATCGCTCAATTCGCTCCGGACGTTGCCCTGATCCCGATCCGAAAGCGGCTGACGCTGCCCGGAAAGGTTCGGCGCAAGCACCCTCGCGAACATCTCGGCGGACGCCTGGCCGACCAGCAAGACCGGGCCGGAGTAATCCGCGTCGAGAAGCGGCGCACTTCGGAGTGATGTGAGATCCGTCGCCAGCTGGCGAATCGCCGAGGCGATCGTGTTCGACGGTGGCAGCTGGTCGAAGCTTGTCGCATTGAAAGGCACGGAATGGCTCAGAACCATGCCGTCCGCAGCCTGGACGGTGGCTCCCGCCTGCAGCGAAACGATGAGAGAGGGCTGCATCGTTTGTGTGCCTTCGCTGTTGACAATGTAGCGATGAAGCACGCGTGCGCTGAAACTGACGCCCGACTGTTGAATGTCCGGATAATCCCGGAACAGCGCAGACCACTCGCGAAGATTCTTTTCCCACTTCGTCTGATCGAACTCGAGGCGGCGCTTCGCGCCGACAGCGCTGGTTGGAGACTCCTTCGAGAAATCCGCAATCTTGTCGTCCTGAACCTTGTTCTGGACGAATGCCTTCTTTCGCGCCAGTTGTTCGACGGACTGTTTGTAAGCATTGTCCGTTGCAAGCCAGAGCGCGTGACGAATAGCCGCATAGTCATCGTCGATCACGGTGACCTGAAGTATTCCGTTGGGCGCGGCGCCGCCGCCCAGCGGGCCGGCCGCCACGAATTCCGAGTTGTCGAAATCGTAGCCGCCGACGCGAACCTGCACGCCAAGCACGCGATCCCGATTGCGGCTGGATGATGTGATCGCCCCGAACGTCGCCTCGCCGGAGTACTCGTCTTCATCCAGAACCGTGTACTGGATGAAGTACGGTTTTTCGAGATCCTTGAACTGCAGTTCCTCAACCGACCGCTTCAGCTCATCGCGCATGGCTCGCATCACGGGATCGGAAGGCGCGGAGATCGTTTGTGCGGGCGCCGAAGCAACCATCGCCCCGAACATCAAAAGCAAAATCAGATAAGAGCGTCGCATTTTAATTCTGTCCTCCCGGAGGTGGCGGCAGAATGGGCGGCCGCTCGGACGATTTGGCTTTCTTCTGAACCTCGATTTGAGTGGTCAGGATGCTTGGTGCGACCGCAGACACGGGCACATAGCCCGATTCGGCGCCGCAGAATCCATTGAACACTTCCTGTTTATCACCGGCAGCAACGATCTTGCTGAAGGACGTCAGCGGAGTACCGATCAAGTCGACACCGCGAACCAATTCATCCGGCCGGCCGTCGACGTAAATGCGATAGACCATGATCGGCGTCACCTGAAATGCCTGCGGGCTCGTTCGCGTTGTGGTCGTGAAGCCGCCGGAGATGTCCTTGAAGAGAAGTCCGAATTGTTTGCCCTGCTTCTTTGCTTCATCGATCAGCATTTGACGCAGCGTGGACTCGTTGACGCCCTTCGATGTCTCGACAATCAGATTGCCTTGACGGCCGACGCTTCCGTAGCCCGGTGCTTTCCTTCCATGCCCGTTAGACTGTTCAAATCCGGCGACGGGCGAGCGCGACAGCAGGAAGTTTTTCAGAATTCCCTTGTCGACCACGGTAACGCGTTGCGCCGCCACACCGTCGTCGTCGAACGAGTAGGTGCCGTTCAGATCGACGCCGCCGACTTGTCTCAGCGTCGGATCGTCGTAGACGGAAATGAATTCGGGTAAAACCGATTGATTCACCTTCTTCGCGAACGTTTGCCCCTCGTTATCGTTCTTCTGCCGCTGCCCCTCGATTCGATGACCGAAGATCTCGTGGAAGAAAACGCCGCTGGCCCGCCCGGAAAGGATGGCGGGTCCCGTGAACGGTTCGATGACGGGAGCGGCCCGCAGCGCCTTCAAATCCGAAACCATCTTATCGATCGTTTGACGGATAACCGTTTCCGAGGGCAAACCACTCAGGCTGTGCGCGTCAAAAGCCTCGAAACGATTCAAATCCATTCCATCGTCCGCCTTGGTTCTTGCGTAAACGCTGAGACGAACTTGCACAGTTCCGTGCTGAACGGACGTCCCCTCCGTATTGACGACATATTGGTTGTTCGCCGTCGACGAGATGGAGACCGTGCCGTCGTATATCTCGGGATACTGTTTGAACATCGCCGAATACGTCTTAACGCGCTTCTCCCAGTCGGTGACGTTGATGGCGGCCGACGCCGTCCCGAGGGCAGCCACTTGCGCCTTTTCACGCGAAAAATCGGCGGACGTATCCTCTTCGTCGACTTTGATGGTGCGGTTCGCGCGAACCTGAATCAGCCTTTCGACGGCTGCTTTGTACCGGCGGTCGGTTTCCAGCCATATCACGCTCTTAAGCGCGTCGAGGTCGTCGTCAACGGGCATTGCCACCGGATAGCTGAAGTTCCCGCCGCCGAAGCCGCCACGCTGACCGCGAATTTGATGCGTGTTGTCGTACTGGTAATCGCCGACTCGGACATCAATATCGAGAAAACGCGTATGTTCGCTATTCGATCGCCGCAGAGCTCCTAACGACGCCTCAGCTTCGATGCTTTGAATGTCGTTCACTTCGTAATTGATGAAATAAGGCCCAGGGCTGCCTTTCTGCTTGAGGACATCCATGGCGCGTCTCGACTCATCCTCGAGGGCGAGCGATATCGGGTTTGATGCGGGTTTTTGCGCGATAGCCGCGCTGTGAAGAACAAAGAGGAGGACCGCGGCGACTGCGCCGCGACAGGTGGCTTGCCGTCTCATAAAGTGTCTTCTCAAAAAGAATCCATAAAAGGAAAAGCCCCGCTCGGGCGTGTGGTTCATACCTATTTGAACCTGCATAACACAGGTGGGCTCCCAAGCCACGCTTTAGGGGATCTAAGTACCTTTTGACGGGCAAAAGACCCACACACCACGCGGTCGTCAGGCTCCCTATCAAATAAGCATTGGTTCAAATTTTAGTTAAGAACCAACACGACTCTTCGCAGGGTGTTTCGATTGTAGGGTAAGGCTCTGTTGGCGTCAATCGGGGTTATTCGAGAAGAGAGCTAACTTAGGCAATGCCGTCAGCTGAATTTGTGATGGCTGAT
>CAZPBY010000039.1:0-10458 GCA_964584785.1 uncultured Solibacteraceae bacterium | reverse complement strand
AGATACATGATTGCGATCCGGCGATCACCGCGTTTTTCCCAAATCTGCGCAAGCTTCGAGAAGAGAGCTAACTTAGGCAATGCCGTCAGCTGAATTTGTGATGGCTGATTGGTGAGACGTGATTGCCGAACTGAGGCCATATGCCATCCCATATGTGGAATTGGCCTATGGCTTCGGTTAAGCAATCACATCTCACCAATCAGCCATCACAAATTCAGCCGACGGCATGGCCCTACTTAATCAACTCCTGAAGCCGCTTTGCAGCCTCCTGGTTTCCCTTTGATTGAGATACATGATTGCGATCCGGCGATCACCGCGTTTTTCCCAAATCTGCGCAAGCTCGACGTACGCATCGGAGAAATTCGGATCGAGCCGAACGGCTTCCTGCAATTGCTGAACAGCATCGCCGGCGCGTCCGAGTTTGGCATAAACCGATCCGAGATTCGCGTGAGCCTCCGGATTGTCCGGCTCGAAACGGACCGCTTCCTCCAGAACGGCGGCCGCGTCGGCGGACTTGCCGGAATCCATCAGCAATTGCGACTTCAGGAACCGCGCTTCCGTCAGTTTTGCATCCTTCGATAAGGCAATATCCAGGTTGGCCTCCGCGTCGGGAAGACTGCCTCGGGAAAGGTAGGTCTTCGCCAGCAGCGTGTAGTTTTGAGCTTCCTCCGGCGAAATCTCGATGGCGCGCTGGAAGTATTTTGCCGCCTCATCGAAGTGTCCTTCCTGGCCTGCGATTTGGCCCAGCGACCGCAAGGCTTCAGTGGATTTCGGTTGCAACGCCAACACTCTGTCGTAACTCACGCGGGCGGCCGAAACCTCGCCATGCGTGGCTTGAAGATTCGCGAGGTTGAGATACGCGTCCGCAAACCCGCCATCCAACGCAATGGCCCGCTGATAGGCGTTCCGGGCTTTTTCGAAATCGCCGAGCATGTTGTAAGCATTGCCGAGGTTGTTGAAGCTGGCTTTGTAACTCGGATCGAGGGCCACGGCTTTTTCGTAGGCCGCCGCCGCATCCGAGAACCGGCCTTGCTCCGAGTAAACATGGCCCAATGCCTGATACGCATCGGCGTAATCCGGCCGCGCGGCTGCGGCGCGCTCATACCATTCGATCGATTTTTCAGGGTTTATTCCAGCCGCGAGAAAGTCTCCGACGCTTGCCGCTGCGACCGATGCATCGGACCATCGCGATGTGTCGCGGAGCAGAGTCTCAGTGAATGCCGCCAGACCCGCGTTCTCTCGAACTTCAGCGTGTGCCTTGTTTTGAGGGTTTGTCACCGCCGTTGTGAGTATCACGGGAACCAGAATCCACGCCGAAACTTCAGCCAGGGAGAAGCCAAACGATCGACGCGACAGCTCGATTCCGGCGCCTTTCAGGCCCAGAACCGAACTCATTTCGCGACTGCGGGCTTTCCAGATGAAACTGTCGGTGTAATAGTGCAGAAAAGCTGCGGTCGTGTAGAAAGCGTTGAAGAGCGGAACCACATTCTCCGTATGGATGCGGGGTTTGATCGATCCTCCCATCAGGTAACCCCAGCCCGCCACCAGCGCGACATAGCTGAGTCCCGCGACAGCCGTGCTTTTCAGCGAAAACACGGAGCCGGCCCAGTTGAACGGCGCATCCCGTTCGGCAAGCCGGCGCTGCATGATCCAGGCGAAGAAGATGTACTGCGTGTTGTGGTAGAAGGATTCGACGCTCGTCGCGATGTCTTCCGTGAAGTGCTGGAACATGAAGAAGTAGACGCCGTAAGTCACGACGAGAAAAATCTGTTTATTGATCGCGACCGTCGCGTTCACCCGGAATTGCGCGATCGAGTTTTTGACGTAAAGCACGAGCAAAACGATCGACGCGACAATTCCGCCCCAGCGCAAAATCCACAGCGCCGTCGACACCACCGCCGCGTTGGTCACGTTGAGATCGTAAAGATGACGGGCAAGTTCGAAGCGCATGTCGCCCGAAATGAGTTCGCTCAACGTGAAGTGCCAAACGATGATCGAGACAAGGTCCAGCCTCGCCGAATAGGCCGCGTGCGGTATCGCCTTGCGGTCGTAAACGCGCAGAAGTCCGTAGTTCTGCATCGCGGTATGCCACCAGTTGAAAAACCACAACACCACGATGTATGCCCGCAGGCCTCTGGATTCGAAAAACAGGACGAGCGAAAAAATCAACACCGGGGCAAGGATCAACCGCGCGCGGTTGGTCTCGAAAATCTCGCGAGTGCCGTAGGCTCGCAGGAAGCCCGGCAGGTGATGAGCACCGGTGAAGACGGCCGTCAACCCTACGAATGCCGCGAGCGTCACGACATTGAAGTGAAGCAGGAGGAGCACGCCTCCGAGTGTGATAAGCGGGATGCCGAGCAGAAAAACGGAGTCAGCCGCAGGCGAAGCGATAAACGTGGCCCGATACGACATAGAAACGTTCTAGGGGATGCGGCCCATCATCACCTGAAATTCATAGTCGTCGAAGATATCCCAGAGCTCCCAAACCGAAGGCAGATCCGCTGACACTTTTTCGAGTCCGCACCGGCTGAGACGCTCTTTCACGAAGTCGCGGATTTGCTGCGTCACTGGAATCGGTTCCCGTCTGAGAAATCGGGCCCGGCCTGCGTACACGAACGCCAGGAACTCCGGATCATTCGAAGGCATCACGCGCTTGCCGAATTTCTTTTTGGCGTCGCGAACCAGTCGCAACACGGCCTGGTCGGTATCCGTCATAGGATTGACGATAAAAATACTGTATTCGATGCGATTTGTCTGCAACGACCTATCGGGCTTAAACTGGCGCAAAGATCCGTTATGCGGAGTGTTCTGAAGGTCATTCGAAAAAGTCCGGTGGTGGCTATCTTCGTTCTTGTCCTGGCGATTGCCGGGCAGGCTCAGGATCCGCCCACGCCTCCTCCGGCTCCAGCGACGCCACCAACCCCGCCCGCGCCGGCACCTGCACCGGCGACAAACGCGGCGCCGGATCCGCCGGCCGATACGAACACGAACAGAAGCGCGCCGAACACGAATACAAAGCCAATTTTCCCAAATGCGATGGACACTCTTCGTGAGATGGAAGCGGACCGGTTGGCCAGGGATGCCTCCATGCGAAAGTTGGCGATTATTCAGCGCGAAGCTTTCATTGACGGGACAAACAAAATCATCGCCTTCCGGCGGGCTTTGGCGGTGATACCGGTCGGCAGCGAAGCGCCTACCGCGGCGGCGATGAAAGACATCGTGAAAAGGTCCGAGGAATTACAGAAAAGAATCCCGCACATCATCGAATACCTGGGCGGCAAGAAAACCAAGCTGCCGAAACAGAATTCCCCTCCCTGGGCGACGCCGACGGATGCGGTTCTCGAACTTCTGTCCGCTCTCCGCCGCCTCAATCCGGAGTTGGAAGCCTTCGCCAGAAATGAACATCAGTTTGACGCGGCCAAAAGTCAGAAACTGATAGCCGAGCTTCAGGTTGTGCAGGGGCTTCTGCAACGACTGCATCAGGCCTTCTGATCCGCTTAAAAAACGTCAGAATCGAGCCAGAGAAATCCGCGGAACCGGCGCAAAAGAGGGCAGCGGCTTGCTGAAGTTTGCACCGTCCGAACAAACTTCGCGCCAGTTGCGCAAAAGAGGGCCGGCGCCGGGAAAACTTCGCGACGGCTTAACAAACTTCCCGCGACCGCTGCCCAAAAAGTTTCGAGCCGGGAGAATTTTGCGCGGTTCGCACAAAATTCTCCCGGTCGCCACGAAGTCTGCCGGCGATTTTGCGATTTCCGATTCGCGATTTCCGATTAGGGCGAGCCCGTTTAGTACTATTTCCGACATGAAAAATGAGTTGCTGGAATTTGCTCTCATGCTTGCCGACTCCGCGGAAGCGGAGATCATGCCGCGGTTCAGGAACTGTGCGGTGAACTGGAAGCCGGATGGATCGGAGGTCACCGATGCGGACCGCCGGGCTGAAGACGTGATGCGCGAAGTCATCGCGCGGCATTTTCCAACCCACGCCGTTCTTGGCGAGGAACATGGCGGCCCGGCAGAACCGACGAACGAGCCGTTATGGATGCTCGATCCGATCGACGGTACGGCTTCGTTCGCGTTGGGCCTGCCGATCTTCGGCACATTGATCGGATTCGTCGATCACGGCGAGCCTCAGCTCGGCGTCATCCACCTTCCCGCCATGAGCGAAACCATCTACGCGGCCAGGGGCGCCGGCTGTTGGTCCCGTTTGCGCGGCCAGGAATCAAAACCGTGCGTCGTTTCCGGCGTGAAGGACCTTCATCGAGCTTTCGTGTCGACGATGGGCTTCGATCGGCGGCACAACCTCCAGGCATTGTTTTCGAAAGCGCGCAAGTCGCGGTGCATCACCGACTGTGTTCAGCATGCGCTGGTGGCGCAGGGCCGCATCGATGCTGCCATCGACAGCGTCATGCATCCGTGGGACATTGCTGCCCTGGTTCCGTGTGTGGAAGAAGCGGGCGGTGTCATCACGGATCTGAACGGGGTCCGCAAAAACATTGCCTGGCGGACGAGCATACTCAGCGCGGCCAGTGCCGACCTTCATAAGGAAATTCTGAATTCGATTCGTGTGAGCACATGATTCACGCGGGACGTCACGTAGCCCGTCGCTGCGCTCCGGGTTCTGGCAGTTCTTCGTGCGAGCCTCAATGTGCAGAACCCGGAGCGCAGCGACGGGCTTCGTGACGCCCCCGCCCGTGGTAACATTCGCCGCCATATGCTCAGGGAACTACTTCGCACAAAAAGTGTGGACCAGTTATCCGGCGAGGCCGAGGAAGGAACCCGGCTGAAAAAGGCGCTGGGGCCGATCGACGTCACGGCCCTGGGTATCGGCGCCATCATCGGAGCGGGCATCTTCGCGACAATCGGAACAGCGGCTGCCGGCGATCCTTCGCGGCCAGGAGCCGGTCCGGCTCTCATTCTCTCATTCGTCGTGACCGCGATTGCCTGCGGTTTCGCCGCCTTGTGCTATGCGGAATTCGCGGCGATGATTCCCATCTCGGGCAGCGCATACACGTACGCGTACGCGACGCTCGGTGAACTCGTGGCCTGGATCATCGGCTGGGATCTCATCATTGAATATGCGGTAGGCAACGTCGCGGTTGCGATCAGCTGGGGAAACTACTTCAGGACGCTGGTCGGCGGTTTTGGAATCAACATTCCCGACTGGCTTTCGACGGATTACCGCACGGCCGCGAAAATCCCCGGTCTTTTTGCAAGCGCTCCTCACATTTTCGGTGTTCCCATCGTCGTCAATGCGCTCGCTATCGGAATCGTCACCATCATCACCATCGTGCTGGTGATCGGGATCAAAGAGAGCGCAAACATGAACACGACGATGGTGATCCTCAAGCTCATTGTGTTGGGATTTTTTGTCGCTGTCGGTTACGGCTACGTCAAGGGGGCGAACTTTCATCCATTCATGCCGAACGGCTGGTCCGGCGTGGGCGCCGGCGCTGCCATCGTGTTTTTCGCGTACATCGGCTTTGACGCGGTTTCGACCGTCGCTGAAGAAACGAGGAACCCGAAACGAGACCTGCCGATCGGCATCATCGGTTCGCTCGTGATCAGCACGATCATTTACGTTGCGGTGGCGGCGGTATTCACCGGAATCATTCCATTCGACGTTCTGAGGCAAAAACTGGCGACCGAGCAGGCCGAACCGCTGACCATGGCGCTCCAGTACGCGAACATCGGGCGCTGGGCGAACGTCTTTGTGGGTTTAGTGGCCTTCGGTTCGGTCGTGGCACATACGGCGGTGCTGCTCGTGTTCCAAATGGGCCAGCCGAGAATTTTTTTCTCGATGGCGCGCGACGGTTTGCTTCCCCCGGTGTTCGCCAGAGTGCATCCGCGGTTCAGGACGCCTCACGTTACGACGATTCTGACCGGCGTTGCCGTGGGCGTCTGCGCGATGTTCGTCAGCATTGACGAGATGGTCGATCTCACGAATATCGGAACGTTATTTGCATTCGTTCTCGTCTGTCTCGGTATCATCATTCTGCGAATCAAAGAACCCGAACGGCCGCGAGCTTTCAAGGTTCCGCTGTTTCCCGTGATACCGATCCTCGGAATTGTTTCGTGCGTCATCCTGATGTATTTCCTTCCGTTGATCACCTGGAAGCGCTTCGGTTACTGGCTCCTGGTGGGATTGGTGGTGTACTTCCTCTACGGATTCTCCAGGAGTCGATTAAGGCATCGATAGGGCGAAACAGTTAATAGTTGTGTAGAATTGCCGTCCGTGTCTGAGGAGAAATTCCGGCAGGAAATCACCGGCATCTGCCACCTCATTTATCAGAAGGGATACGTCGCATCGACGGATGGCAACGTCAGCATGCGTCTGCCGGACGGAACCATCATGTGCACGCCGACGCGGTGCAACAAGGGTTTCGTGAAGCCTTCCGACCTGGTCGTGATCGACCTCAAAGGCGAGAAGGTTCGAGGCGAACGCAAACAGTCCAGCGAGATGGCGATGCATCTGTTGATTTACCAGATGCGTCCGGAAATCCAGGCCGTCGTGCACGCGCATCCGGCTTGCGCCACTGCGTTTGCAGCAGCCGGAATTCCGTTGAACAAGGCGCTGATTTCGGAGGTGGTGCTCGCCGTCGGATGTATTCCTCTGGCGCAGTATGGCACTCCCGGCACGCCGGAACTGACAGACGAACTGCGGCCCTTCATCAGCATGCACGACGCTCTGTTGATGTCGAATCATGGTGTCGTGACGTACGGAAAAACGCTCGAAGATGCTTTCAACCTCATGGATACGGTGGAGCACTTCGCGAAGATTTCGATTTATACCAGGATCCTCGGACGCGAGCGTTTGCTCTCGCCCGACGACGTTGAAAAACTGTGGGTTCAACGGCAAAAGTACTTCGGACTCGACGAATCCGAAGCAAAACCGAAGGACCCGATGTGTCCTTTAACCGGCGGAGTATCGGAGACAATCTCTCTCACTCGAACGGAATTGATCGACTTGATCGAGAGAGTTGTCTCGAGTCTGAAATAGTTTTTGCGGAACCTTTAAGGAGACGAAATGGCACGTGAGGGAGATACCGCCATGGGCGAGGCCCTTGGCATGATCGAGACACGCGGACTTGTTGCGATGATTGAAGCAGCGGACGCAATGGTGAAGGCGGCGAAAGTCAATCTTGTCGGTTGGGAAAAGATCGGGTCCGGCTACGTCACGGCAATCGTTCGAGGCGATGTCGCCGCGGTCAAAGCCGCTACGGACGCCGGCGCGGCTGCGGCTCGCCGCGTCGGAGAGCTGATCAGCGTGCACGTCATCCCGAGACCGCATTCGAATCTCGAAGACGTCCTGCCGATCGGCAAGAGCTCGCGGTGATTCTGGCGCGCATCATCGGAACCGTCGTCGCCACGCGGAAAGATCCCCGGCTGGAGGGCAGGAAGCTGCTTGTCTGTCGTCCAGTCGATCCTGATGGCAATGACGACAAAGGCTACATCGTCGCCGTCGATACGGTTCACGCCGGATATCGCGAAAAAGTGCTGATCGTTCAAGGCAGCTCGGCGCGAATGGCGTCGGGCTGCAAGGACACACCGGTGGATGCCGCCATCGTTGGCATTGTCGACGCGGTTTCACAAGATTAAACATGAGCGGAGCGAATGCAGGCCCGACAGGGCACAGCCATTAATTAAATGTATGTACCTCGGTAAAGTCATCGGTCGCGTGGTTTGCAGCGTTAAAGATGAGACGCTCAACGAACGGACGCTGCTGCTCGTCCGGCGTTTGCCGAATGGTCCCGCCGTGGTCGCGGTCGACGCGGTTGGCGCGGGTGCCGGTGAAACCGTTTACGTGTGCCGTGGACGCGAAGCGGCATTCGCTTTCAAGCCCAGGGAAGTTCCGACCGAAGCCACCATCGTCGCGATTGTCGATCGAGTGGAGAAGGACACGGATTAGATGATCATCGCTCGCGTTGTCGGCAATGTGATCGCCACTCAGAAGCACGCGGATCATCAGGGGAAAAAGATCCTTCTGGTTCAGCCGTTGGACCTCCAGGGGCAACCGTCAGGTGACGTCATCGTGGCGCTGGATGCAGTCGATGCCGGCGTTGGCGATCGGGTGCTCGCGGTGCAGGAGGGTTTTTCAGCGATGACCTCGGTCGGTCATACGGAGTCGCCAATCGATGCGGCGGTGGTGGGAGTCATCGATCTGGTGGAGCTGGTGTGATCGCTCACCTCCGCGGCAGATTGGTGGAGAAGGACCCATCGCGTGTCGTTGTTGATGTGAACGGAGTCGGCTACGAAGTGTTCGTGCCGCTGACTACGTTTTCAGTTCTGCCCGACCGCGGCAGCGAGGTCTCGATCGACATCCACACTCATGTTCGCGAAGACATCATTGCGCTGTATGGTTTTTCCTCCCGGCGCGAGCGGACCATTTTCGAAAAGCTGATGACGATCTCCGGGATCGGTCCCAAACTCGCCGTCACCATTCTTTCGGGCGGTTCCGTCGAAGATCTCGTCAGCGCCATCAAGCGCGGCGATCTCGCGCGATTGACGGCGATTCCCGGAGTCGGCAAGAAAACCGCCGAACGCATCGTCGTCGAGTTGAAAGACAAGCTCCAGGATTTCGTAGCGGCGGCACCCGACAAATCGGCGGTGGAGATGGATGTCTTGTCCGCATTGGAAAACCTCGGGTACAACCGGGCCCTCGGCGAAAGCGCCATCCGCCGGGCCATGAACGGCGAGCGAGACATCGCATTTGACGTCTTGTTTAAACGGTCGCTGCAGATTTTGACGAAGGGATAAAGATGATGTCACGAAGCCCGTCGCTATCGCTCCAAGTTCTGAACATTGTGCGTATGCGACGAATCGTACGGAACCCGGAGCGCAGCGACGGGCTTCGTGATGCCAATTTGAAAGGGGGGCGCGTACGACCAAGCGTGTAATTGCGGGCGTTCCTCTTCCTGAAGAAGGACAGTTTGAACTTTCGCTTCGGCCGCGCCTTCTTCAGGAGTACATCGGTCAGAAGAACGTGAAGCAGAACCTGGAAGTGGCGATTGCCGCAGCCCGTAAGCGGGGTGAGCCTCTCGATCACATCCTTCTGTACGGGCCGCCCGGTTTGGGCAAAACCACTCTGGCTTCTGTCATCTCCAATGAAATGGGCGCCCATTTTCGGGCGACGGCGGGCCCGCTGATTCAGTTGAAAGGCGACCTGACGGCGATTCTCACGAACCTGGATTTCGGTGACGTGCTCTTCATCGACGAGATCCATCGTCTTCAGCCGAATATCGAAGAAATCCTCTATCCCGCGATGGAGGATTTCAAACTCGATATCATCATCGGTCAGGGACCCAGCGCCCGAACTCATCGTCTGGACTTGCGCCGCTTTACATTGATCGGCGCCACGACTCGCGCCGGATTGATCACGGCTCCTTTACGATCGCGTTTCGGAATTGTTCACCGGCTCGACTTCTACACGACCGAAGAACTCGAATTCATCATTCGACGTTCCGCGGAAATCCTCGGTGCTGCGATCAACGATGAGGGCTGCCGCGAAATTGCCCGGCGCTGCCGAGGGACTCCACGTGTAGCGAACCGTTTATTAAAAAGAATTCGAGACTATGCGGATGTGAAAGCCGATGGCCGGATCACGGCGTCGATTGCGCGTGACGCTCTCGGAATGCTGGACATCGACGAGCATGGTTTCGACGAAATCGACCGGAAGTTGCTTCGAGCGATTATCGAAAGGTTCGACGGCGGTCCGGTCGGCGTGAATACGATTGCGGCTGTTTTGAGCGAGGAAGTTGATGCAATTGAAGACATTTATGAACCATATCTTCTTCAAATCGGTTTCCTCCAGCGGACGCCTCGGGGACGCGTCGCCAGTCGTCTGGCGTACGAGCACCTGGGGATTTCTTACCGCCCGCAAACGAACTCGCTGTTCTGACGTAACCTCCGTGTCATCCCGGACGTAAGGGATTTTCGTAGGGGTTTTTCAATCGCTAACTTAAGCAACCATCTGGAGGAGAGTGCTATGAAAGTAAATGTTGCCTTGGCTGCGTTCCTGATTTTCGCGTTAGCCGTGGCGGTTTTAGCGCAAGCTGTTGACGGGAAATGGGAAGCCAAGCAAACGACCCAACGGGGAGAGGTAGTGACGACGTTCGAATTCAAGAACGCCGGCGGAAAAGTATCGGGAACGATGACCCGTGGTCAGGGGCAGGCTACCGAGATCAAGAACGGCAAGCTCGAAGGCGGTAAGCTGACGTTCGAAGTCAGCCAGGCAGGTCGGGGCGGTGGCGATCCGGTCACCATTACCTACACCGGTACCGTCAGTGCCGATTCGATCAAATTCACCACCGCAGGTGGCCGCGGACCGCAGGAGATTGAAGCGAAAAAGGTAAAGTAACGTCCGTTAGAAATTCGAGGTCGGACTTCCATAGCGCGCAAAAATCAGGTCTGCCCTGAATTTCTTGCCTTTTAGAAATTCAGGGCGGACCTGGAATCATCTTA
>CAZPBY010000038.1:0-75274 GCA_964584785.1 uncultured Solibacteraceae bacterium | reverse complement strand
CCAAACGATTGTGCCGCCCGACTGGGTTCCGGCAGGACCCAGGGAGAAAAACTGGAAGGTCAATGACTGCGGCAACGTGACTGTCAGACGAACGGACTCCGCTGTGGTCGCTCCCTGGTTGGTGACGGTGACGCCAAATCCCACCTGGTTCCCCACAGGCAGTGTCGTATTGAGGACGTGGCCGTTGCTCGTGGTGGACATCGCCACTGCCAGGTCCGCAGCCGGATTGATCGTGGTACTTGTGCTCGCGGTGTTGTTCGCGGTGTCCGGATCGAACTGATCGCTCGACACCCTCACTGTGTTCGTCAGCACCCCCGTAGTCGCCGGCACCACGACGATATGAATCGTCGACGAAGCGCCGGTCGCCAGGCTGGGAATGGTGGCCAGAACCGTGTTGTCACCCACAAGGCCCAGAACACCCGGACTACCGGGTCGCAAACTGAAGCCGGACGGCAGCGTATCAAAGACGATGATATTGGTCGCTGCGTTGGGTCCGTTGTTGGTCACCGTGATCGAGTATGTCAGCAGCTGTCCCGCCAGAATTGGATCGGGCGCATCGGTTTTAATCACCGACAGATTCGCCGTTTCGCCAAAGCTTCCATTCGGCGGGCGTCCGGAGAACTCGGAAGTATTGCCGAACGAGTCCGTCGCCGTCATGGTGATGACGTGAGTGAGTGGGACCGCTACCTGGAAGGTTTGCGTGAAAGTGACATTTCCACTACCGTCCGTAACGACATTCGCCGTGCCGATGAAGCGTTGGCCTTCACCAAAGTTGGAGGAATCGAATGCGATGTTGTCGAAGAATTCCAAACGGTACGTCGCGTTCGGCGCGCTGTTGAGTGCCCCCTGGATGGTGACGCTCGTGCCGGTATTGGTGACCGACGTCAGGACAGGGAAGTTCTGCAGGTTGTTGTCGCCAAAGTCCGTGTCACCCGTGTCGTTCGGAGTTACACCATTACCCTTCAGATCGATTCCAAGTTTGCCGTTCGAGTAAATGGAGTTGCCGAGAATCGCGATCCTGAATCCGGCGTTTCCTGTTCCACCATTGAGGTTGACGCCGTTCCCTGCGTTATAGGCGATGACGTTACCAGCGCCCGCGGCGGTTCCACCGATGGTGTCGTCCGTCGCGCCAGGCCCGACGATAACGACGTTATTCCCGACAGTACCGAGCTCCGGCGATATGAGAATTCCATCGCCGAGATTCGGCAGCGGAGTCACGCCGTCGGCCTGCGTGCCGATAAAGTTTCCTACAATGCGGTTGCCGGTCGGCGCATGGTGGCCTCCCAGAATCTGGAAACCGGTCACTTCAATCCCGCTTCCGGCATTCCCCGAAATCACATTTCCGCTGATCAGGTTGCCGTCGCTGTTAATGATGATGCCGTCCAGGCGATTGGGGAGAGCATGAGTTCCGTCAACATCTGTGCCGATGCGATTGTTCTGAATGATGTGACCGCCATTCAGGAACTGGTCACCTTCGACGATTTCTATTCCATAAGATGCAGAGCCGGAAATGAGGTTGCCGGCTCCGGGCGCCGGCCCTCCGACGGTATTGCCGACGCCAAAACCAACAGTCACACCGGAACCACCAAGAGCCACTTTGCCGGTGCGATCGGTTCCGATGTAGTTGCCCTGCAGCACATTGTTTGCAGGTATGCCATTTTCCGGAGTGGCTGTGAGTCCATTGCCGCCGATGTCGACGGCGCCCACGATCACATTGCGTGCTTCCGGCGTCGTACCGCCGATGAGGTTGTTCGAAGCGGCGTTGACGACCACTGCCGTGCTTGTGTCCAGCGCCTTCGTACCGTCGCGATCCGTGCCGATGTAATTGCCCTGCACGACATTTCCGGAAGGCTGATAGAAGGCCAGACTGGTAATGGACGTGAAGGCGTGCCCGCCATGAATTAGGAGGTTACCGCCCGACAGGACGTTTCGCGCCGCAGGCGTCGTCCCGCCGATCCGGTTGTTGGAAGATGCGAAGATCTCGATCGAGGTGCCGCCCACGGCCACGGTGCCCGTGGGATCGGTGCCCAGGAAGTTACCTTCAATAACGTTGCCGCCATTTTCGGCCAAGAAAATAGTGCCGAACTTGTTGAACACCAGACCGCGAACAATCGAATCGCCGGCTCGAATGTCGAGCGCGGGCGGGCCTATTTTACCCGCGCTCCCGGTGATCTCGATCAGGAGCACGGCATCATCACCGTCCGCTAAGGTGTTCGGGCTGGCGCCGGGTTGGGTGTAGCCGTCGATCGTCACCGGATCGGTTACCGGCGGAAGAATGTCCCTTAAGAAGAGCGTCTTGACGCCGCTTCCTGGAATGTTGAAGCGAATGATATCCGGACCGGGATGATTGTCGGCCGCGAGGATCGCCTCGCGCAGCGTGGTGTCTGCCGCGTCGGCCACGCCGTCGTCGTGGTCATCGGTGGTATTGACCGTGTAGACATTGCCCAGCACGTCGCCGGTAGCGATGCGCGCCGAGAACTCGGAAGTATCGTCCGAAGAACTTGTGGCTGTTGCGGTGATGAAGGGTTGATTGCCGATTCCAAATGGCAGAACCGCCGTGAAGTTGACGTGCCCGGTGGCGTCGGTCGTGACGGCCGCGGTCCCGATATAGGTTCGCCCTTCCCCATATCCGCTCGCGTTGATTTGGTTGTTGGCATAAAAATCCAGCAGGAAAGTGCTATTCGCGGCGCTGTTCAGGCGGCCTTGAATGGTGATGTTTCCATTCGCGACGATTGCCGACGATAGCACTGGATAATTTTGCAAACGGTTCGGGCCGATCGGCCTGTCATTGTTATCGTTGCGCGTGACCTCACCTTCCGAGGAATTGGAAGTCGAGAAAGAACCGAAGCTGTACAGGTCCTCATCGAGACCGAAACCGAGAGATATACCCAACTTGTTACTTTGGTAAATGGAATTGCCCCGAATCGGGTTGCCGACGGGTTCGAAGACAACTCCTGTAAGCGAACTACCACCGTCCTCAAGAAAGACCCCTCTACCGCGAATGACATTGCCGGCACCCGGCGCCGTACGGCCAATAACATTGCCGACGGCGTTTCCGGTAATAACCACACCTCCCCCGGGGAAAAGCGGCGTGACCCCGTCCGCCCCGACACCAATGAAGTTCCGCAATACGTTATTGCCGGTGGCGCTGTCAAATTCGAAGAAATCGAAAGGTTCGTCATCAAGGATCTCGCCCTCAATCGAGATTGCGCCGGAAATCACGTTGCCTTCGAAAACGACACTGGCGACATTGCGACTGCCGATCACGTTATCGGATGAATTAGAGATGCGAACACTGCCGCCGTTGGCTCCCGGCAAACTGCTCAATCCGTCCTTGGTCACTCCGATGTAGCTGTTAGTTACGCCGTTGCTGTTGGCGCCATTTTCGAAGCGAACTTCGGCTAACAGGTTGCGGGACGCCGGATCGCTTCCACCAATAGCGTTGCCCCCGGAGTGGGTGATCTGGACTGAACCACCAAGCAGATTACCCGCGGGATCGAGACCAATGATGTTTCCCTGGATATGGTTAGTGCCGCCGGCGGTGATAAACAGAGCGGCTCGATTGATAATCAACCCCTTTACCGTGGTGTTGTGTCCGGAGATGACGAGAGCCGACGGCATACTGATGGTCGGCGCTATCGTGATCTGAATCAACAACACACCGTCGAACCCGACAGCCAGGGAATTGGGCTTTGCTCCTGGCTGCGTGAAGCCGTCGATTGTCAGTTCGTCGTCCATGATCGGCGGCAACGCATAGGTCAGCGTGATAGTTTTCACGCCTGAGCCGGGAATATTGAATTGGATGGTGTCGGGGCCTGGATGGTTGTTGGCCGCGAGAATCGCTTCGCGGAGCGTCGTATCCGCTGCATCGGCGACGCCGTCGTCATGATCCGCGGTGGTGTTGACGACGAACACGCTGCCCAACACTTCGCCAACCGTCACGCGCGCCGAGATCTCAGACGTGTTATTGCCAGGATCCGTGGCCGTCGCCGTGATGAACCGGAGATTAGCGTTAGAGAAGCTGAACACTGCCGTAAAGTCCGCATGGCCGCTGTGGTCGGCCGTGACCGAGACGCTGCCAAGATAGTATTTACCTTCGCCAAATCCGGTCGGATCCATGTGTTCGTTGCCGTAAAAGTCGATCTGGTAGGTCGTATCAAAATGGCTGTCCAATCGACCCGAGATGGTGATCGCGCCATTCGACACGAGGGCTGACTCGAGCATCGGGAAATTCTGGCCTTGATTCCCTCCTGGAAATAGAATGCCCCCGCCGTTGACCAGGACCACTCGGTCGCCGCTATGTAAGGCAGAAATGTTGAAGGCGAGATTACTGAGGTCCTTGTCCGCGTTATTCAGCGAAATGCCAAGACCGCGGGAGTTGTTCACGTTGGTCGTGGGTTGCGGCGCAGCAGCGTAAATGGAATTGCCGCGAATGCTGTTTCCATAACCCGACAAAACGTGCACACCACCATCATCGTTGAAGGCGATGGTATTTCCGGCGCCCGGGTCCGTCCCGCCGATGGTGTTTCCCGCAGGACCTGGAAGTCCGTGATCTCCAGTATCGATGGTGATACCGCCGCCATTCTTAACGAGGCCTTGATTGTTAACAGCGCTGAGCGTCGTCACTCCATCGGCGGCAACACCGACGTAGTTTCCCAGGACCGCATTCCCGCGCGAATGACTAGCGTCCGACTGAGTGGGGGAGCTGAATATACCAATGTTGCCGAAAACGATATTCCGCAGCTCCGGCGCCGCTCCGCCGATCATGTTGTTCGAGGAGAACGCGCCGCCTGTGGAACCGATCGATATACCACCACCGTTGCCGACTCCCGACATGCCGGCCGCATCGGTTCCGATGAAGTTCCCGGCGATCAGGTTTCCACCGCCGTTGGTCATCGACACAAACGACGGAATGATCAATCCGCGGATGATGCTGTTGCCGGCCAAAATGAAAAAGCCATCCACCTGAATAAGGAGAACCGCATTGTCGCCTGTGGAAAGCGTATTCGCGTGAGCGCCCGGCTGGCTGTATCCGTCGATGGTCACGGGACTCGTGATGACCGGCAGGGTGCCGAGTACCTGAATCGTTTTGACACCGGCGCCTGCAATATTGAAGGTGATGAAGTCCGTTCCTGACCGCGCGTTGGCATCGAGAATCGCCTGACGCAAAGAACCGGCGCCGCTGTCGTTCGTATTGGTGACGACAAAGGTGGCGGCGTTTGCGGTTTCGTCATCAAGAATCCGCAGCGTCGCGGTCGTGGGCGTTCCCAACAGCGTTCCGGCGCCCGGATTACTCAGCAGGACCTGGAACGATTTCGTTCCTTCGCCAAGACTGTCGTCGATGACGGGCACGCTGAAAGTCTGGCTCGCCTGTCCAACGGTGAAACTGATCGTGCCTGTCGTTGCCACATAATCGAGGCCGGCGTGTGCGCTGCCATCTGCTGTGCTGATGGTCGCCGAAGCGGGTGTATCGAGCGTTCCGATTCGGATGACCTGAATCGTCGCGGTCCCAGTGTTCTCATTGACGTCGAGAGACGGCACGCTGAACAGCAAGGTAGCTGGATCGTCGTCGAGAATTCCTAATTGGGCCGTTTTCTGTGTTCCCAAAACCGCCCCACCCGACGGAGCACTGAGTGTCAGATTGATGGTCTCTGTAGTTTCGGCGAGTGCATCATTATTGATCGAAATCGTGAAGGTCTTCGCCGCTTCGCCATCGAGGAAGGTCAGCGTTCCGGAAGTTGCGGTGTAGTCCGATCCCGCCGTCGCTGTGCCGTTCGATGTCGCGAAGTTTACCGAAACGGTTCCATCCACGCCGTTGGTACGCGTCAAGGTAACGATCGCCGTCCCGCCGCCTTCACCGATTTGATAAGTCGCATCGCTGAACTGGAGAATGCCGGGCTCAACGTCCTGGATGATGAGAATCCCTTCGCTTTGCGTGCCGAGTCCGGCCCCGCCGGTGGGGTTACTTAGGATGATCTTCAGATCTTCAATGCCTTCGACAATGGCGTCGTCCAGCAAAGTGATGGTGAACGTTTTGCTGGACTCGCCGTTGGCAAAATTGAGCGTGCCGGAAGTCGCGACGTAATCCTGGCCTGCTGTTGCCAGCGCATTCGCCGTGGCAAAGTGCACAGACGCCGCGCCCTTCGTTCCACCGGTACGAACGACGGTAATTGTCGCCATGTGATCTGTTTCCTTCGCCACGTATGAGGCCTGACTGAACTGGAAGTTGCCAACGCCATCGTCATCGAGAATGTTCCAGGTTGAGGTGATCTGCTGGCCCAGAGTGGCGCCGCCCGTTGGGTTGGTAAGCGTGACGTGGAACGTCTTCGTCGGCTCGAAAACGGAATCATTCAGGATCGGAACGGTGAACGATTTAAGAAATTCTCCATCAGCGAAACTCAGTGTTCCGGTTGTAGCCGTGTAATCTACACCGGCTAACGCGGAGCCGTCCGAAGTGGAGAAATCCACTGTTGCTGAACCCTGAGTACCGCCGGCGCGCGCGACAATGATGGTGGCAACCCCGCCGGATTCGTCGAATTCCGTGCTATTCGTACTGCTGAAGTAAAAGAAGCCCGGTCCTTCTCCGAGGCTATTCAGTGCTTCAGATTCCGCGACCGTCATCTCGAACGGAGATATGTTTCCGGCGCCGGGACCGAGGCCGGTGCCGTGGAAACCGTCGCGAGAGTTCGGCAGTTCCCGGAAGTAGTACTGCAGATGAGACCAGTCGTCGTAACCCGTCAGCAGCTGAAGGCCACTGTTGAGATTCAGGAGATTCCCATTCAGGTTCGCGGTAACGGTTTCGACGTTGATGCTGCCGTCGCCGTTAAAGTCCACCGGTCCGGACTCCAGCACAAGCCGGCCACGGGTGAAAACCCAATCACCGCTGTGGCCGCCGATGCCGAGAAGTTCGTTCAGAGCATTTTCGTCGAGGTCGTTGAATTTGGAATTCGAGAAGTCGAGACGCCACGTGCTGTCGCCGAAAAGGCCGTTGCGGTTGATATCCTGCTCAACTCCATCCTGTACTCCGTTCCCGTTGGTGTCTTCGGACATCCACGCACTCGGCAATGACCACAGGTAGTTCATCACACTGTGGTAGTTCGGCTTGAAGTTGAACGTGTCGTCCGCCTGGTCGCCGCCATGGAACAAACCCAGCGTGTGGCCGAGTTCGTGCATGAATACGGCGGCTTGTTCGAGGAATGTCCGGTTCGGCATGCTGACAATGAAATCGTCGCCACCGAGGCCCAGGAATTGGTCGCCGAATTGCTTGACGGCGTTCTCAGCAATCCCGACGTTACCCGCGGGGGAAATGGACTGGGCGAACAGCGCGTATCGGAATATCAGTTTCCTCGCCGCGATTGTTTCCGGACTGTCGCCAAGAGTACCGAAATGTTCGCGCTTAACGATGTCGAACTCCGGCCAGGTGCCGGCATCGGGTGACGTCGATAGAAACTTGAAAGGGGCGATGGTTGTTTCGTCCAGGATTGCGTGTAGTGCGATGCCGTTATTGGCGAAGGCATTTTCGACGGCTTCCAGCGCACCGGGCGCGGGACCGAAGCCACGCATGGCATCGACCTCGACAAGAATGTCTTTGCGTAACGGATCAAGTCCCAAACCCGCGCTATTGATGAATCGGTTGCTTGCGAAAAAGTTCAAATCCGCCGTTTCGTCTTCGTTGATGTCGATAAAACCCGCAATGGACGGGTCCTCCCACGCATCGGCAAGCCCGTCGCCGTCACTGTCGACCATGGAGAATTCGGAAGTGTTGCCGAAGCCGTCTGTTGCTGTTGCGGAGATCAACTTATCGGTCGATTTGAAAGTCTTGAAAAACGAAGCGAATCCCGTAGCATCCGTGGTTATGAATTGCGCGCCAAGGAAGTTCTTACCCTCACCAAATCCGGACGGATCGGCTTTGTCGTTCGAATAGAAGTCGATCCTGAAATGCGTATTGGGCGTGCTGTCCAGTGTCCATTGAATGACCTTGCCTCCATCGGATAGCGGGAGGACCTGCGTCACGAAGGGATAGTTTTGCGAGTTGTTGGCGCCACGATCCTCATCACGAAAATCATTCAAGTCGAAGGAATTGTTGTTCAGGTCGATGCCGCGGCCGGTATTGGAGTGGATGGAGTTTCTCAAAATACTGTTGCCGGTGCCCGACGCCACTTCCACACCGTGTCCCTGGTTCAAGTTCTGAAGCCGCGATCCGTTAAAAGCGATTTCGTTGGACTGACCGCCAGGATCGCCGAAGAAATCGCCGATCACATTCCGATCGGAGTTCTCGATAAAGATGCCGTTCTCTCCATTACCCAAGGCGCCGCCGTCAAAAGCACGGCCGATCGAATTGCCAAAGACGGCATTGTCATTCGCCCCTCCGGAGATGAATATTCCGTTCTTCTTATTGCCGCAAATGAAATTTCCAGCGCCTTGTACGTTGCCTCCGATAACGTTGTGGGATGCCGATGAAACAATCGCGACTCCATGTTCCGTGTTCGGCAATGCAACCTTTCCCGTGGAGTCGGTGCCGATTCGATTGCCCAGGACGAAATTGTTGACAGAAGCCTGACCGCTGATGACGATGCCGACTTTGTTTCCGGAAATAATATTCGAGCTTTTGGTACTACCGATGAAATTCGACGATCCGTCCGTGATGGAGACTCCCGCGTCCTTGTTGCCGGTTGGACCTGACGTGCCGGCCTGACCGGACACGTCGGTGCCAATAAAATTGTTCAAGACGAAGTTGGAAGAAGCCTTGTCGATCGCGATTCCGGACTGGACATTGTTAGAGATGACATTCGCGTCGCGTTGCGATAAACCACCGATAAAGTTGTCGTGACCCTGCTCGATACGAATACCGTTTCCACCATTACCGGTCGATGCATTTGCGGTATCCGTCGGAAGCCCATCAATACCCAACCCGATGATGTTACCGATTATTCGATTGCCGCTGGCGTCGGTGCCGCTGATGAATACGCCGTGGCGGCTGTTGCCCGAGATGACATTCCCCGGTCCCGTACTCTCGACAGGGTTCGCTCCGCCTATTGTATTGCCCTGGGCATTGAGGACAATGATTCCATCCTTATTGAAAACTTGACCCACCCCGTCAAGTCCGATGAAGTTTCCCAGGATCGTGTTGCCCGTGCCCGGATTCAAGATCTCTACACCAAATCCAGTCGTGTTACCGGAAATGATGTTTCCCAGCCCAGTAGCATCGCCGATAGTGTTATTGCTTCCCTGGACTAAGACTCCTCCTAGTTTGTTTCCTTTGGAGAGAGTGCCCGTGTTGTCGGTTCCAATGAAGTTCCTTTGGATGGTGTTTCGATCCCCCAATACCACAACACCGACCTCGAAATTTCCCGAGATCGTGTTGACGTCCTCATTGGCTGCTCCGCCGATGATGTTGTTCGAAGAACCCTTTTCGATCAGAATTCCGTTCTTGTTTCCCAACTCTGTTGCATCATCGCCGCGGCCCAGACCGATGATGTTCCCCACGACTCGTGTGCCATTCGGAATGATTGGTGTGCCATCCGGGGCGACTGGAGGTGACAGCAAATTTGTGATGTGAATGCCGTTCTGCTTATTGCTGGCAATGACATTCTGGGCATAGATCAGATTGCCGTCGGCATCCTTCCGGGCCCCGATAATGTTGTCCGGCGAATCGATGATGGATACGCCGTCGCCGGTGTTCCCGAGGTTGGGGTTGTCGGCGTTCTGCCCGATGAAGTTGCCCTCCACGAAGTTGTTCTTCGCTCCGTCCTGGATCCGCACACCGTCTCGCCCGTTGGCCGAGATGAGATTAAAGGCGATGATCGTGTTCGATGGTGTCCCGACAGTTGGCACATTTATGAGGTGTGTGACAGTCGGTATGAATGGAGTGACGCCCTGGGGGAACACCTCCTGGCCGAGGAAAATACCATCGCCTCCATTAGGGACCGGTAACTGTTGAGTGATGTCCGAGCCGATAAAGTTGAACTGAACCACCGTTCCATCTGTTCCGGTATTGGCGACCGCTACTCCGTGCCACTGATTACCCGATATCGTGTTTTCCTGGATTGTCGTGCTCCGTGCACCAGCCGTAATGAATATTCCACCGGCGTTTCCGAACTTACCGGTGGCGATATTTGGGAGGGCGGCGTCGCCGTCGGCATTGGTGCCGATCCGGTTGCCGATGATCTGGTTGTTGTCGCCTGCGAAAACTTCAATACCCCAATGGTCATTTCCGGAGATCACGTTGAAATCCCCGCTCGCGGTACCTCCAATGATGTTGTGGGACGCAGTGGGGCCTGTGACTATGATCCCAAGTCCTATATTGGGCACCGCGTTTTGACCCGCGGCATCGGTGCCGATGAAGTTACCTTTGACTGTATTGTGGTCGGAACTGCCGATAAGGACACCTGCGCCACCGTTTCCGGAAATGATGTTGTTCACTATTTGGTTGTTCGCGGTGCCTTCAAGCAGGATGCCGCCGGATTTGTTACCCGCGCTCTTGGTGCCCGTGCCATCCAGACCAATCCAATTCCCTTCGATGAGGTTTCCGCCAACGTTGGTATTCGGCGGGATATTGTTGATGAAGATTCCAAATCCCGGCGCTCCGACAATGCTCAAACCCTTAATCTCGCTATTGTTGGTGGCGAGCTCCAGCCCCGAACCCAAGTGATCGACGAAATCGCCCTTTGGTGGGACCACGGCGGTCGCGTCGATCTGGATACCCGGTAGAACCTTTCCATTACCGGACGACGTGTCGCCAAGAATCCTCACCGGGTTCGTGATAACCGGCAGCGCGATCGCACCCAGGGTGATCGTGGTGTGGGAAATGGCGAAAACAATGGTGTCCAGCTTGCCGGAACCGGGACTTCCGCTGATCAGGCCTTTCTCCGATCCGCCGGGCTGACGATCGCCGTTGGCGATCGAGATGGCTTCGCGCAGCGTGATCTTGCCGTCACTCGGGTCATCGTTATCGAGGTTGCTGTTGACGGTAATCGTTGCGCCAATCGGCGGCGGCGCAGGTGTATCCGCGACGGCACTCCACCCCTTCGTCTCCCCATCGGCATGGGCATAGCCCAACAGATGAAGCGCCTCATGCTCGATGACTTCCACTAAGGCGGACTCATAACCGGCCGAGTTCATACCCGACTGAAAAATTCGGTCGCTGAAAACGAAAGCGTTGTCGTGGTGGTTGAGGTTGCCGGTGTCGACTTCTTCGGCCAGGCCTAGGAATGAACCGTACTGCGAAAAATCGGCAGCTTCGTCGCCGATGAAGATAGTGGAATGGTCCGGCACTGCCTCCACAGGAAGAGTTGCGGTAAACGTCACGCCAAGAGGAGCCATGCGTTCGTTCAACGACGCGACGACGCCTTCTATGAAACCGGACCGGGCTTCGGCTACGTCCGCCGGAAATTCAAACGGCGCGACATTGATGTTCTGAATAGGGACCGGCCCGTTGTAACTCGCGGCGGAAGCACCATCGAAATTGAGATAAAAGAGTTGCCCACTCGTGGTCGACGGTTCCAGCTGTTGGAATGCGGCGGGAGCACTAAAGGCTTGCTCGCCCGGGCCAGTAACCGGCGTGGCGTACATCAGCAGATCGGCGGCATTAAGCAACAGTCGCGGCTCCATCGCCTCAAGGAGAAACTTCGACTTCGACGGCTGATGCACGTGGCGCTGTTGCCGCCGCCTATGCCATTGCCTGATAGTTCGGGCCAACTTTACTGCCCACCCGGCGTCGTTTCCGGACTTCATCGTGTTCCTCCTGTTCGACTAATCTTGATCACCTTGCAGAATCTCAATGCGGCGCCGCCCTCCCCATTGAAGACTCCTTTGACTGTCAGGTATTGCCCGCCGGTGATTCTCGAGAATTCGCCGGACTGCGCCAGGGTGAACCAACAGGTAACGGGCCCAGCGGTGTTCTGTTTCTCTGCTCGCAGCAGAACAAAACCCTGGTCGGCAGCGTCTTGAGGCATGGTTGGGGCGACGGGAGTGAAGCCCGCGACGCGGATCTCCTTGCCGTCATACTTGCTGCGGATACTGTTGCTCGCCTTCTCATACTCTTCGGCCAAAACGCCGGCCGAGAGTTCCGGCATCAACGCCGCGGTTTGACACGCCGCCGGCAGCGCCAGGCTGAGCAAAGCGAGAACGGCCCTCAATTGTTTCCCCATCGATCTCTCGAGGACCCTGAGCTTAAGGATTCGTGTCAGCTACCGTCTTGAGAATGCGATGAGAATTTGTTGAGAACTCCGTGAGAAGGTCAATACGTGGTAAAATCCGCCGCGATTCCCGGCCAGAGCCGGTGAATATGGGTGAGCAGCTCAATGCAGACAGAAACAGGACGTTTCTACAGATTTGAAAGTTTCCGCCTGGACCCTGGGGCGAAGATGTTGTTCTGCAACGACCAACCTATCGCGCTCACGCCAAAAGTCTTTGACACGTTGCACTTCCTGGTCGAACACCCTGGACGTCTGCTCGAAAAAGACGAACTGATGCAGGCCATCTGGCAGGACCGTTTTGTCGAAGAGAGCAACCTCTCCTTCAACATCAAAGTATTACGGCGTGCTTTGAAGGACGACCCCAATCAGCCGCGTTTTATCGAAACCGTCCGAGGCCGCGGATATCGTTTCATTGCCGAGGTCCAAGAGGTTTTCCCTGGCGTTACCGCCGAGAGGCCAGTGAACGAAAATCCTCACGACTTTCAGCCGGCCACGCCGAAGAGATCTTATCTGTCCGTAACGGCGATCTCTATACTCGCTCTCCTGGCAGTTCTTACCGTTGCCTGGATCGGCCGGGGCAGGCTGACGGCATCAACCCGGGCTGCGCCGATTCTGTCCAGCCCGTTCGAATCCGAAGTTTTCTCCAGTGGCGGGAGCGTCTACTCCGTCATTACGCCGGACGGCAAATACGTCGCCTACACCAGCGAAAGTGGCGGTAAGCATAGTCTCTGGCTTCGTCAACTGGCGACTGCGGAAAACATCCAGATCGTGCCTCCAGCGGACGGGGACTACCTGGGATTGACCGCCTCGCACGACGGCAATTCGTTGTACTACGTCAGAAGGATTCGTAGTAACTCGTATGTCACGACGCTATATCGCGTAACGACCTTTGGTGGAATTCCGGTGAGGATTGCGGATGAGATTCAGGGCTGGGTCAGCGTCTCGCCGGACGACCGCCACATCTCCTTCGTCCGTTGCCGCCACGAGGACAACGACTTCTGCTCTTTACACGTCGCGGATTACGATGGACAAAACGAACGAAGGCTGCTGACGCTAACACGGCCCGTTCGCATCAGTGATAACCAATTCTCGCCCGACGGAAAATCGATCGCCTTCGCAGTGGGTCAGTCGGAAAGCGGCAGCAGTGATTTTCGTTTAAAACAACTGGATCTGGCGAGCGGCGCCGTTAGTGAGATCTCCGGCCGAACCTTCTTCGAGGTCAGCAGCCTGAAATGGCTGCCGGACCAGAGCGGATTGCTCGTCACCGCGAAAGAAAGTCTCGACGGACGATCCAGAATCTGGCACGTCTCCGCTGCCACCCGAACCGCCCAGCCATTGACTAAAGACGCAACGGATTACATCAGCCTCAGTCTGGACCAGGCCGCCGATAAGATCGTCGCGAAATACGTTACCAATACGTTCCATCTATATACCGCCAGGCTCGACGACCTGAGCAATCCCAGGAGTCTTGCCGTTGCGCGGACCGGCTTTTCGTTCACAGCCGATGGCCAAAAAATTGTGTACGAGGGAAATGACGGCGACATCTGGACGATCGGCCGGGATGGGGGCGAGCAGCGGCAACTCACCAATAATTCTTCGAAGGACTTTATGCCCTTCGCGTCACCTGACGGCCATATTTTCTTCACTTCCAATCGAAGCGGAGCCAACCAGGTCTGGCGAATAAATAACGATGGAACGAATCCCGTTCAGATATCGAAAACCGAAGGCGGTTACCCGCGTTTCGTGTCGCCCGACGGCAAATGGGTTTATTTTGATTCGGGACCTCAGCAAACACTGTGGCGAGTTCCAAGCGATGGCGGAACGGAATCCCGGGTCTTCGAGGGAAAAGTCCGCGAGCCGTCGTTTTCGCCGGACGGCAAATCCATTGCGTGCATTGTGTTCGGTGAGGAAGGCTATCAAACGCTAAGACTCGCCGTGATGTCTGTCGCAAATGGAAAAACCACGAAGATTTTCCGCCTCGGTGAGAATCGCCCCCAGCCACCAGGAATCGCCTGGGCCACGGCCTGGGGAGCCGACAACAACAGCGTTTACTATGTTCTCCCCGACGGCAGACGGAACGCGCTTTGGCGGCAATTCCTCAACGAGGAGAATGCGCATTTCGTCGCCGACCTGGGCGAGGACGAAGTCTCATCCTTTGCAATAACACCGGACGGAAAAAGCGTCGCCTTCATTCGCGGCAAATGGATTCTCAATGCGGCCATGATACGCGGCTTGAAGTAGAAGTTCGCGTGCAGGCGAATCGCTGCAGGCAACGGATTCGAAATCTGAAGCAAATCGCTTTATATTGTGCGCGGAGGAAAATGGACGTGCGCTGGAATGCATTCATCATCACCGCTCTTGTGTGTCTCGCTGGAATAACACCAACCTTTGCGCAGCAACGCGGCGCGGCGGCTCCGTCTCTGCCGGGACCCGACGATCCGATCAAGATCATGGTCGACCGCCTGGAGTTGGAAAAATACAAAGCCACGATCAAAGGGCTGACCCAGTTCGGCGACAGACGCCAGGGAACCGAACGCAATCGGAAGGCGATCGACTGGATTGAAGCCCAACTCAAAAGCTACGGCTGCACGAACACCGCTCGAATCATTTATGAATACAATCCGCCGCCGCCGAACCCAAACGCTGGAGCGGGTGGTGGTGGTGGAGGCGGTGGAGGTCAGCGCGGTCCGAGTCCTTTCGGTCCGAGCGGCGCCCGCATCCGCGGCAATCGCATTCCGGAAGGTGTGAACAACGATCCCAACAAACAACCGGATCAGCGATTGCGTGAACTGAACATGGAGCCCTCGCAGCCGGGACGTCGCGAAGAGGTGTATTGCACGAAAATCGGCAAAACGCATCCGGACGAGATGTATATCGTCGGCGGGCATATGGACGGTATCGGCTGGGGCGAGGCCACAAATGATGACGCTTCGGGATCGGCCGTCGTCATGGAATTGGCTCGCGTCTTCAGCAGTCCCGATGTCGAGACGGATCGATCCATTCGATTCATCCTTTGGAACAACGAGGAAACCGGACTTAACGGGGCGCGCGCATACGTCGATCAACGACAGGGCTTGCAGGGTAAGGAAAATCCTCCGGGATCGGGACAATATCCGGAACCGAAATGGCTCGGCATGGTCCAGCATGACATGATGATGTTCGACCACGGCATGCCTCGCGCCGACGGCACGATGAGCCGCGAGCAGCGTCCCGAGGCCGACGTCAATATCGAGTTCCAGGTGAATTCGAAAATCGCAGCGTCTTCCGAAACTCTGGCCTGGGCTTTCGAGGCCGCGAACGAAAGGTACGCCACCGACTATCCGGCGGCGGTCGGCAGTCACATGACGAACACCGACTCGGACCCGTTCAAAGACCTCGTCGCCACGATCAGCTTGCGTGAAAATGAGCGAGGCGCGCAGATCGGCGCGGGCTGGGACCCGCAACATCATCAACCGACGGACGTTTTCACGACCTACTACGACAAGGATTTTCGTCTCGGATTGAATGCCGCCCAAACCACGCTGGCTGCCATCGGCCAGTTGGCAGGAGCCAGGCTGAAGAAATAACCCGATTCGATCCTCTGCGAACTCTGTGTCTCTGTGGTGAATCAAAATCATTTCACCGCAGAGCCACAGAGGCCGCAGAGGACCTCCAATGTCGGATTCACCTGCCTTACGGGAAGGTCGGTGTTGTTTGATCGATCGACCTGATGAAAGCGCTCAGATGCGCGCGATCCGCCGGATTAGTCACAAAATGGTGGCGTACACCTCCGAAGGTATCCTGCGATCCGTTCAGCACCTCTTCGAGCGTTCGAGCGAGGCCGCTGTAGAAATACGGCGCGGTTTCATGAGCGCTCAACAGCGACGGAATGTTGAAGCCATTCGCGCCCAGCGGGGCAACCGCCTGACCGATGTCCGCAAGATTGGATCGAATTTCGTTTTCCCGGCCGCCGCTGAGTGTAAACGTGCCCACGTTAAAGAGCACGCTGGGTTGTGTGGCGGTCACGCGCAATTCCGCTCCGATAATAGCCGTCGGAGCCGGAGGTGGCGCGTAGTCGACTGTGGATCTTGTCCATTTGGCTCCGCCGTGACACGTCGCACAGCTGAAGCCGGCCACGACAAGACCGGTCTGACCGAACAATGCGCGTCCTGCCTGGACACCTGTGTCCGTGGCTGTCAGGGGCGCGCGACTCGAGCGGACAGCGGTTTCGATCCAGGTGGCAATCGCATCCTGGCGCGCATCGCGTCCACTGCTGCGAGCGGGCAGGAAGTTGTTCACACCGGGAGGACTCGAAACCTGCAGGCCCTGCCGGGCGCTTGCCAGGTTGCCGCGCGTGACCCAGGCGCCGCTCGGCGTACCGGCTGGACCTGGAGTCGGTCCGTTGGTCGGAACGGTGAGCTCCAGTATCGAAGTCTGATCCGCTCCACTGCCGTCGATTCCACCCATCACATAAATCTGGTTGGAGGTTAGCGTGCTCCCGATTCCAAATTTCGCGCGCGGTGCCGGCAACGGCGTGTGCGGACTTCCCACGAACGCCAAACTTTGCGCCAGGTACTCGTCCACCGACGTCACGACTGTGCCCGACGGATCCTGGCCGCCGATAACAAACACCCGCGAAGCGACTCCCCTAAAAACAGTCGCCGCACCGAGATTGCGGCGCGGAGTTATTGGCAGAGTGAAGAGCAACCAGCTTCCCGCACCCGACGGGTCCGCTTGGAAGCGCTGCCCTAAGCTGACCGGTGATGGCGCACCTTCGGATGAAGCGTTTCCAGCCACGACATGGATGAGCTGAAATGGCTCAGCCGCATTCACTCCACCGGCGACCGTAATCCCGAACTGAGCGACCGGAAAAGCTAAGGACGCGACAGCCCGCCATGTATTTGTCGAAGGGTTGTATTCTTCCACGGTCCCCACCGGTGGGGCGGTGGGCGATGTAGCAGAGTATCCGCCGAACGCATAAATTCGCGTGCCCAAAGCCGTGCGCACTGCAGCGGCCCCGAAAGAGTGTCGCGGTGTGAAACCAATCGTAGCCTTTGGTGTCAGGGCGTTGGTTCGCGGATCGAACTCGAGCACCGCGTTGGCTCCTGTTATCAGGTTGCCCTGACCGGTGCCTTCGCGACCGCCGAGGATGTAAATGCGATCGTTGTCGGTCGTGGCCATCGCAAAATCGCGCCGCGCGCCGAGAAGCGCAGGCAGTGCGGCGTTCCCGGCGAGGTCATTGGTTCCTGTCACAGCGCCGGTGAAATTGTGAAACTGTTCGATGGCGGAGCTGTCCACACCATCGGCCCCTCCTACGGCGAGGAAGAGACGGTCGTCGTCAATCAAGCCGCGCCCTCCGAACACGCCGCGTGTGTTGAGCTCGAAATCCTGGTTCTCGTCGCGGACAGCGCTCCAGTTGAGGATGCGCTGATCGTGCGGACCGTTCTTGCTGAACATGCCGTCGAGCGGGATCGTCTGCCGCGGACCCGCATCGAACATCCAGGTGACCCCGTCGGCGAGACCGTTTGGATGGCACGTGATGCATCCGCCCCAGGAATCGAGCGACATCCGGTCACGTCCGGTGTAGAAAAACTCAGCGCCAAGCAGGGCTGTTGCTTCAGGCGTGCCGGTTTCAGGAACAGCCGTTGAACGCGCGGTGTCCACGATCTTCGGAGCCGTCGGATTGGAAATATCGACGACGGATACCGATCGGCTGACGAAGTTCGACACATACATGCGCTCACCCGAGGGATCAATCACCAGGCCACGAGGCGCCTTTCCCGGAATCTGATCTCCAGTCACCGCTTGCAGGTCAACCCGCACGATCTCGGAGGGTCCTGCGACGAGCGGGGCGCCGACCGTGGGAATTCCCCCATTATCGACGGTCACGCGGTAAACGGCGTCCGAGTTCTGGATCGCTACCCACGCGTCCGAACCATCGGGACGCCACGCCATCGCTACAGGATTCGTCGCAAAAAATCGCGGCGCCGGAGTCGTCGCCAGATTGACTCCCTGATTCATGTTGAGCGGAGCCGTCCTGCGAACGCTCGGGTCGGTCTGCGCGGCCGTTAGCTCGGAACGGGTCAATGTATCGAACACCGAAATCAGACCCTGATTCATCGAATTGAAACGCAACGGGCCGTTCGGCGACGCGCCCGTGCTGATCACGTATGCCTTCGAGAGGCGGGGATGAATCGCGATCGACATCAGCTGGTTCGGAAACGCGCCAGTCGGAGTCGTGAAGGTCTGAGGGTTGGTCGATGCCACGTTCGGAACCAGCCCGGGGCCCGGCGCCAAACGCCCGTTCGCGTTGAAGCCGGTATTCGCCATCGGACCAAGCAGCACCGGGTTCGTGCTCCCCAAGGGTGTGTTGGTTGCGGCATCAATGGCAACAACGCGGCCTTCCCGCTGGTCGTCCTGTCCCTCCTGAACGGCAGTCTTGCCCGCTCGAAGCTGCGAGAAGAACATCCCAACATAAACCGTTTCGTCGTCATCACTCTTGTTGCCATTGTTGGTGACTGCAATCGAACGGGGCGCCGTCCCGAAAGGGCTTAAATCAATGGTCGTGAGGACGCGTTCCTTCGCGGTATCGATCACACTGAGAGTGTCGGAAGCCGAATTCGCCACGTACAGTCGAGTGCCATTCGGTGAAAGCACCACCGCTCGGGGCTCGACACCGACGTTCAACGTTCCATGGACGTGTTTGGATGGGATGTTGAGTATCGATATGGTCCCGTCAAATGCATTTGCAACATACGCTGTTTGGTTTCTCGGATCCGTTGCGATGCTGCTGGGGTCACGACCAACGGGAATCTCAAACTGCTTTCGGATTCCGGGAGGCACGAGCAGAAAGACACTGACGGAATTCGCGTCCGGATTGACCGACACCAACATGTTGCCGTTTCCGGCGAGCGCAATCGTACTCGACTGCGTCGGCAACACTAACGACGCAGGGAGTTCTTTTGCTGTGACAACAGGGGAATTCGCGCCGGGCAAAACCAGCAACGATAACAGCAGACCAACAACCAGACACGCGTCCAAAAGATCGTTGGAGCGCGGGAAAAGACGGCGAAACGCGGATGGCATGGAATTACCTCCTGTAACCGATTCTAGTTCGTAAAGTGTAGGTGTTTTGCCGCGCCAGCCTAGCACCCCGATGTCTTCACTTCAACGCCGTCGAGGTGACAGTACTTACGTAGATAGCTCTTGTGCCTTCAATGCGAGCCCTTGTGCCACTGAAGTAAACTCGCTGCCGCCGGTAAGCTTTGCCTCGCCGAAGACCGATGCGAAGATCCGCCGGACCGCGGGAACAAGAGACGATCCTCCGGTCAGGAAGACATGATCGATGTCCGATGCGGATACGCCGGCCGTGGATAGCAGTCGATCCACGCAGTCGCGAATCCTCTGCAGTTCCTCCGCAATCCAGGCCTCAAACGCGGCGCGCGTGACTCGTGCTTCAACATGGACGTCGCCGTCGATGAAATGAAACAAGCTCTCGTGCTCGGAGGACAGCTTGGTTTTCGCGGCTTGAACGGAGCGATGAAGGTAAAAACCCAAGTCGTTCTCAACGACGTGAATCAGCGCGTTCAGTTTTTCGGATTCAAAGGAATGATAGCGGATGCTGCGCAGCATGTTGATGGTCGCGGAGGATTTCAGCAGCGAAAGGTAATGCCAGCGTTCGAGATCGGAATACACCCAGACGGGCATCGGAAGAACCTTGTCGTGCGAACGATACTGGGATCCAAGCCCCAGCATCGGCGACACGACATGACGAATCATTCGCGAATCGAACGCGTCGCCGGCAAGCGCGACGCCTTCGGTGCCGAGAATGCGCCGGTAGCGCGGACCGACTCTCAGCAGCGAGAAATCGCTGGTGCCGCCGCCGAAATCGCCGATGACGATGAGTTCGTCGTGGTCGAGGGTGCTCGCATAGAAGTACGCCGCAGCCACCGGCTCGTACTCGAACTCAACCGGACCGATGTCCGCCTTCTCAAGCGCGCCGCGGATCCTGGTTAGTGCGAACTCGTTGTCTTCGTCATTATCAGCGCCGGAATAACGAACCGGGCGGCCGACGACGATCGGACCGTCGAGCGCTCCGAACTGTTGCTCGGCCGTCTTTCGCAGGTCCCGCAAGAAAATCGCCAGCAAGTCCTCGATGGAATATTGGCGGCCATAGACATTCGTGCCGGTGAACCGCCGGCTCGCCAGAAACGACTTGAGCGACTGCATCAGGCGTCCCTTTTCGTCGGCGACTAGGTAGCGATCGATGGCAGTATTTCCCGCCTCGGTCGGTTTCCTGGGCTCGAAGTAAAGGATGGAGCGATGGACCGGAGTCGTCTGAACCCGGCCCTCGCAGGCACAGGCGACCGCACTGTTCGTCGTACCGAAGTCCACACCAAACCCTTTGAGCATCCGACCATCATAACTGCAGGCCGGATTTCGAACCCCTCAAAGTTGCGACGATGCGCATAACTGTCGGGAAGAATTCTCGCGAGAATGCAAGTCCCGGTCGAGCCTGGATCGTCGTTCGCGCGAATGCGATCACGCGCGAAGCTATCATGTCCGGTATCGAGAATGGCGATTTCTACGCCTCGACAGGCGTCGAGCTCAAAGACATCCAAACCGCGAAGGATTCTCTGAAGGTGGAGGTGAAACCACCGGCTGGACTCCAACCCGCAGACAGGCCTCGATACCGCACAAGCTTCATCGGGAAAAACGGCCGTGTGCTCATGACCGCCAACGAAAATCCGGCGACGTACAATTTCAAAGGCGATGAAGGCTACGTCCGCGCCCGCGTCGATGACAGCAACGGACTTCAAGCGTGGACGCAACCGGTTTTTGTGATAAAGGAGAATAAAAAATGATGCGTCTGTCGTTGCTCAGCGGCGGTGAAGGTCCGAATAGTTTCGACAAAATGTCGGCGCTCGAACAATGGGTGGAAAAGGGCAAGGCGCCGGACCAGGCAACTCACTCCAGCAACGGAAAGGTGGATCGCTCAGGCCCGCTCTGCCCGTACCCGCAAATCGCATACAAGGGCAGCGGCAGCATCGATAACGCGGCCAACTTCGTTTGCAAGTAGAAGCACATGCAATACGGGATTGTCATTCCAACTGGAGAACCGGCGGCGCAATGCGAGATGGCGCAAGCCGCAGAGGCGGCGGGCTGGAATGGAGTATTCGTGCCGGATGGTATTGCGATACAGGACTTCTCCGGCAAGGCGATGGCGTTGTTCGACCCATGGGTGATGCTGGCGGCCATCGCCGTAAAGACCAAGCGCGTTCGGCTGGGCCCCCTCATTGCAGCGGTGCCGCGCCGACGTCCCTGGAAGCTTGCACGCGAGACAGGTACCCTCGATCACCTTTCCAATGGCCGCCTGATTCTCGCTGCGGGCTTAGGCGCCGCTCCCGATGACGGAGGGTTCTCTAAGGTTGGCGAACCGACGGACCTTAAGACTCGCGCGGAATTAATGGATGAATGTCTTGCGATCGTCGATGGTTTGTGGAGCGGCAAATCGTTCAGCTTTACCGGCAAACATTATCATGTCGACGGAATGACCATGGTTCCGCCTCCACTGCAAAAGCCCCGCATTCTGACCTGGGTCGTCGGCGTCTGGCCCAAGCCAAAATCGATGAATCGAGTTCTTCGATGGGACGGCATGGTCGTACAGAAGTACAAGGGCCAACCCGGCCAGAAGGAGAAGCCGGAGGACATCGAAGCCATCCGCGAGTTCATCGAGAAGAACCGTAATTCTTCAAACCCGTTCGATATCGTTACCGGAGGCCGCACACCCAGGAAGAATCCCGAATCCGTTCTACCCCACGTGAAGTCGCTCGCCAATGCAGGCGCCACCTGGTGGCTCGAAGAAATGTGGTCGTTGAAGGAAAAGGATTTGATGCAGCGAATCGAACAGGGACCTCCTGCATTCTGAAACCTCACTCATAACTCACATCTCAAATTCAGCGCACTACCTCCACATCAATTTGGCGTCGCGTTGCGCCACGTTGTCCGCATGGGTTCGGCATTTCTCGCTCTCCCCGGTCATTTTGTCGAGGCAGCAGTTTTCTCAGGATTGCCGGTCTCACGTACTTGCATGTCGCTCAAGAAGATCCTTGCTCGAGGGTAGCTGTGCTCAATGGGACCTTTTCGTGCACGTGATGAGAGTTGCCGACGGGCAGGCGCGTTAGAGATTAATTCATTATCGTCGAGGGATCGCACGTCTGAAGGAGGGCTTATGGCTCTAGAGGTCTTTGCACACCTGACAGTTCGACCGGGACAACTGGCGGGCTTCAAAAAACAAGCGGCGGAGTGCATTCAGGTCACGAAAGAAAAGGACACACGAACACTGCGCTATGACTGGTTCCTCACAAGCGATGGCAAGGAATGTGAAGTTCATGAGGCGTACACAGGCCCGGAAGGGCTGATCGAGCACAACAGTCATATCCTCGAAGCTCGTAACAAACTGTTCAAGGACTATGCCGACAATCACTTCATGACTGTGTATGGAGACGCATCGCAGCCGCTGCTCGATTTGTTCAAAGTACACGGCGTCGGGTTCAAGTGGTTTCACTTCGTTCAGGGGCTGGAACCATCCGCAGCGATCGCGTCGCGGTTTTCCAGCGCCTTCGTGGAGAAAACATGAGGAGACGGCTGAAGCAGGCTGCCCTTGTCATCTTCGTTGTCTTCGCCGCGGCTCAACTCGTGCGTCCCGACCGCGCGAACCCACCGATTGATGCAAGCCGCACGATTCAGGCGCACGTCGGGACGGCGACTGGACTGGTCGCGATTCTGGATCGCTCATGCCGCGACTGTCATTCGAACGGAACCGTGTGGCCGTGGTACGCACAAGTGGCGCCGCTCTCTTGGGTGATGGCCCGCGGTGTCGCGGAAGGCCGAAAGGCCGTCAACTTCTCGGAGTGGGGCGCTTATTCGCCGAACCAGCGGCGAACGCTGTTGGCCGCGTCCTGTAGCGACGCAACCACGGGCAGGATGCCCGGCCCGTGGACGCTGGTGCATCCCGAAGCGCGTCTATCCGCCCAGGACATCGAAACGATCTGCGCGTCGGCCCGGCAGGCCGACGCGTTGGGAATTTCGCAATGATGACGACAACTCCGACACGAAGACGCCTTTCTCGACTGAACGGAGGCGGGTTGACCCAATGAAACGACGTCAGATCGCCTGGTTCCTCATCCTCATCGTCGACGTTGGATATGTCCTGTGGGGCGCGACGGCGGCTGTGATGCCCGACGGCCTGCTCGGACCAGGCGGCAAGGCGATTCTGCCCGCCGGCTACGAGGGCTACTCCGGGCAGGCCTGGCCGGAGCTTCTGCGGACGTCACCGATGACCGCCAGGTACATGATCATGCTGTTCCGGCTGTACGGCATCTACTGCATGCTATTCGGACTGATGGGGAGTGCCATCGCAGTGACAGCCTTCCGTCGTGGCGATCGCTGGGCATGGTGGACGCTGCTCGTCGGCAACACGATCGCGCTTGTGTCGGCCATGAGGTACGACTGGATCGTGAACGCCATCGGGCCGTTCGAGCTCACCGAATACCTCGGCCTCGCTGCCGTCTGTGGCGCTCTCGCCGTAACTGCTCCATTCCTCGCAGCTGAGCGGTCACTTCGACGGACAGGCTAACGGGGCTGTAACAGGCCCGAAGCGACTGTGGCACAGTGGAAAATACTAAACGGCGAGTGGGCGGCCTTCGAACGTTGCGCGGCGGATGGACGTTTCACCGGCGATGCGCACTTCAAGAGCGCGCTTCGCCGGTGAGAGCATGCGGCCGGAAGCGAGCCGCAGATTCAATCGACGATTCGCATCGGACCAGTTCATTTCAACCTTCATGAACTCGCCGGTGCGATAGTTGAAGCTCTTTCCATCGTCTTCGTAAAGAGTCGTCACACCATTGATTCCCGGGTAGGCGACCAACGTGAGCGGACCGTCGACCGGTTCATCCGAGTATTGCTTCACGGGTCCTAATGGCAGAACTGCTCCGGCGCGGACGTACAGCGGGATTGTCGAGAGATCTACCTTGCGATCGATCTCACGGCCACCTTCCAGCTTTTCCTCCGTCCAGAAGTCATACCAGTTGCCGCGCGGAAGATAGAGTTTGCGCGAGGCGGCCCCCTTCTCGGTTACCGGTGCGACGAGCACATCGCGGCCCCACAAGTACTCATCGCTGCGAGCGACCGCAAGGGGATCGTCTGGGTATTGCAGCCACAGCGCTCGCATCATCGGCAGGCCTGTTTCATGCGTCTGACGCATCGCGGTGTAGATGTACGGCAACATGCGATATCGAAGTTCGAGATACTTTTTACAGATCGGTTCCACTTCAGGATTGCGGAGTTCATTCGGATCGGTGGTGTAGTTCGCGGTCTCCTGAGGTCCGGGATCGCCGGTGTTCCATCCCCACGGAAGGTGCAGGTACCAGTTGCGGCCGTGCGACCGGAAAAGCGGGCAGAACGCGCCGAACTGAAACCAGCGGACGAACAGCTCGCCCGTAAATTCCGGCGTGGGAATGAAGCCACCGATGTCGAAGCCCCAATACGGAAGTCCCGAAAGGCCGCTGTTGATCCCGCTCGGAACGTGATTCTTCAGCGTCTCCCACCGGTCCTGAACATCTCCGGACCACAGGAACGCGCCGTATCGCGCCATCCCCGCCGCTCCGTTTCGATGCAGCGCATACGGGCGCTCATTCGGCCGCCAGAGTTGCGATCCTTCCCAGTACATGCGATGCCGAAGACGCCGCGAAGGCTCGTTGAAACCGTCACCCTGATCGGGCCACCATCCATCTATACCAAGATCGAAGACACCTTTGTGGTAAGGCCAGTAACAACTGACGGGCAGCACGCCCGGCGCCGGCGTTGCGGGACATGGATCCTTCACGCCTCCCGCGAACTGGCGATTGTCCGATTCGATCACCACATGCAAAACAACCTTGAAGTGCATCGAATGCAGTTCGTCGATATGCGACTTCGGATTCGGAAAGTTTGTCGGGTGAAAAATGAATTCGGAGTTTCCTGCCGAGAATCCAGTCGTCGATTGTTGCTGGTTCCAACCTGACGGCGTAAAACCCGTACCCAGATAGATGAGCGCGTCGCACGGCAGCTTCTTTTCGCGGAACTGTCGAGCCACTGATCGGACACTCTCAAAACCGTTGAGCGTGCGATGCGACTGCTGGTAACCCAAAGTCCAAAGCGCCGTCATCTCCGGGTGGCCCGTGATTCGCGCGAACTCCATCATGATCGCCGCCGGTTCGCGCGAACTGGTAGCGAACAGGTCGATAGGGAGCGGTTCCGTCGTGGGTTGAAGTTTGCCTTCGGCTCCCGTGAGATCGAACCCGCCCAGAGGCCGATGGACAAAGATCGCCCAGCCGTCCGTCCCGATTACCCACTGAATGGGCACGCGGCCGCCATGCGTCGCCAGTTGATAGCCGCCTTGTCCGCTGCGATTCGCAAAGGTCTGGCCTTTTCGATCGAACTGCGGGCCGCCTTCACCCAGGCCAAGCACTGGACCTCTTGGAAGGAGAAACGAAACTCCCGGTGCGGCAGCATCGAACGTCAATTTCTGCACAGGCTGACCGGAAGCGGAGTCGATCCGAAGCGTCGGCGGATTCGAACTGAACGTCACGACGAGGTTACCGGCTTTGATCGAGCGCAGCGATCCACTCCTGCGACCCCGAGCTATCGAACGGCCCACACCATCGGCCACGATCGTTCCGGTGTCCGATGTCGTCGCAGGCTTTCCGCCTTCAATTGGCAGGACCGTGATCCGCACCGTCGCCGGGCTGAGCGAAGCAATTGCGATCTCGACAGGCTTGCCGGCGACGATAATGTCCGCTCCCTGCCCCCGAATCACTCCCCCTGTCAACGCAAGGCCTGCCGTTGCTCTTCCGAGACGCTTCAGGATTTCACGCCGGGAAATCAGTTCGGTCATTTCAGGATTTTTCAAACACGCCGATGCCGTAAAAGCGGGCGAGTTTTTCCATGGCGGGGACGGCCTTCCTGACAGTCAGACTATTCAGCGCAAGACTGCCATAAAAAGCCGGAAGACTTGGGCGTGCCGCCTGACACGTCTGGCATACCGGATATGCGCTGAGATCCCCGGAAATGTGAGCCTCTCGCAGCTTGACCATGCTGTCCGAATTCCAGACCTGCATCAGGCCTTGCGTTTTGAGGTCGCCGACTGGCGGCTCCTCCCACATGTAACAGCAAGGATATGCCAGGCCGTCATAACGCACATAAAGAGGACCGCGCCACAGGAGATGACAAGGATTACGGCGCTGACCGGTGAGGTGACTCTGAGGACTGGCCGAACCTTCAATCTGAATCTCGTCGCGTTTGAATCGAATCTCGTCGACGCCGGGGATCGACCATAACTTTCGATAGGCAGAAATCTCCGGAATGTTGTCCTTCAACAACACCATTTGAAGAACGACGTAAAGCGGCGCCTTGCGTTCGATCTTCTTTTTCAAAAGCGTCAGGATGTTGGCTCGCGTCTTTTCAAACGTGGCGCCCGTCCTGTATTTCTCGTAGGTCTCCTTCGTGGCGCCATCGAAAGCAAGAATGACGTAATCGAGACCGCAATCGAGCAGCATGTCCGCGCGCTTGTCATCCATTAAGGTCGCGTTCGTCGACATGCCGGTCCGCACGCCGGCGTCGCGAGTGATGCGGATCATCTCGAAAATGTTCGGATGGATCATGGGTTCGCCGATTCCGTACGGCCAAACGAATTCGACGTGTTCCCTGCAGTCCTTGATGATCTTCCGATACAGCTCCAGGTCCATGTTCTCGTTGTCGAAGGTGTAAATCGCTCGTGGACACATCGGGCAGTAGAGGTTGCACTTGGCGGTGCTTTCCAAGGCGATCTCGAGCGGACCGCCCTTCAGCACGGTCTTGTGCATGAAATACTGGGCGCCGATGCGCATTCGATTGCCGAGCTTCGTTTTCATCAATTCAGACTCTCGATTTCCGCGTTTCGCACTCGCCGGACGACGGCACGTACGATCTTCTTCACATTCCGGCGATTCGTGAGCTTCCGGCTGAGATGCAGGATCGATCGCGGTTTGCTGTAGAAGCGAAAGTAGGCGTTGCGCTGGATGCGCTTCAACTGGTCGAGTGAAACGGTCTTGCTGACGGCGGTCGGGAACAGTTGATCCAGGGCATCGATGGTGTCGGAGTCCATGTTGCCGAAACGTCCGTTCAGCATGTCGTTGCGCAGCACCGTTCCCTTGAACGGGCTGACGAGGGAAATGAAAATGGCGTCGAGTGGTGCCTTGACGGCGAAGTCGACGGTGTCGTGAATTTGTTCGAGGGTCTCGCCGGGAAACCCGATCATGAAGAAGCCCGACACTTCGATTCCGTACTTGCGCGCCCAAACGATCGTCTCCTGGGCCCTATCGATCTTCAGGTTCTTGCGAATGAGCCGCTGATACTCCTTCGACGTCGTTTCGATTGCGATCGCCATGAAGTGCGTTCCGGCATCCTTCATGGCCGCGACGAGTTCCTCGTCGAAACGGTCGCCTCGTACGCCGTTGGGAAACTGGAGATGAACTTTCAAACCGCGTTCCATCACTCCGCGACAGATGTCCTTGGCGCGCTCGAGGTCGAAATTGAAGATGTCGTCCACCATCATGAATTCCTCGACGCCGTGCTTCTTCACGAGGGCTTCCATCTGATCGACGACCTTTGACGCCGTCAGCCCGCGGTAACGCTTTCCGTGAATGGTGTGACAGTACGAACACTGGTAGGGACAACCTCGGCTCGAAATGAACTGCACCGCCTTGGGCGACTTCGGAAAATGCCAAGGAGAATCGAGCAGGAAATATTTTTCGAGATCGACCATATCGTAAGCCGGCGGCGGCAGGAGTTCGATGTTCGGAACCTCGGCCGGACGATTGGTCTTCATCGCGCCGTCGCTTATGGACCACACACCTGGAATCGATTCCGCATTCCCACCGCGCTCGAGAACGTCGAGAAGTTTGGTCAGCGCGATTTCACCTTCGCCGACAACGACGTAATCCACAACGCCGCTCTCCAGACATTCCTCCGGCGCTCCCGACGGATGCGCGCCGCCAAAAATAATCTTGATTCCAGGATGCGCCGCTTTCAGGGCGCGACCCGTGTTGACGGCATCGGGAAATTCACACGTCATGCATCCGATTCCAACGGCCTTGATGTTGTGCTTCCGAATGTAGTCGTCGATCTGATTGGGACGCCACCCGGTAACCATGTCGAGGATGTGCGGACGGTGGCCGTTCTCGCGCAGGTAGGCAGAGAGGTGCAAATAGTTCAACGGCACATTATTGATGTACCAGTTGCGCGACGCGATCGGCCTTACGAACGCCAGATCCAAACTTAACCTCCGCTTGTGTCACGAAGCCCGTCGCTGCGCTCCGGGTTCTGACAGTCTTCGCCCTAACCTACAGAACCCGGAGCGCAGCGACGGGCTTCGTGACGGCATCTTACAGTTCGTCGACGTCACAAAACTATATTTTCTCACCCACGCAAATATAGCCCAAAGTAAAGTCGCGGTGCCGATCGAATCGGTCGGCCCAGTACAGGACGAGAGGCAGAATCAAACCCAGGAAGGGCGCGAGCGCGATGAACACCAACCATCGGACGCCGCCTTGGAAAAACGTGAGCGCGTTGACCGATCTCCGGGCCATCAGCCACCCGAATCCTCCCACCGGCTGGATTCGTTCGACGCGAAAGCCAGCGGCATTCATGATGTACTCCACGCCGTGACGCGTGAATCTGAAGAAATCGTTCGGCGCCTGGTGGACTTCCCACTGGTTGGGCACGACCAGAAAGATGCGTCCGGATTTCCGCGTCACTCTTCCCATTTCCGTCACGACCCGTTTCGGCTCTCGGGTATGTTCGAGAACCACGACGCTGATGACCGCGTCAAAGGCCTCATGGTCGAACGGAATCGATTCCAGATCGCCGATGAAATCGAGTTTCGAATAGTCCCAGTCCTCGTCGCCGAGCGTGTTATCCAAACTAACGTATCGCTGGCGTCTGAACAGCGGCGCATGCTGGCACTCGCCTGCTCCCGCGTCAAGGACCAGCGCATTTGCGGGCAACTCCGCGGCGAACTGTGAAAGCTGATCGTGAACAGCGGACTCGAAAGGATCGAGCGCGCGACGTAGCGAGTTGGGTAGAAGCCGGTCGGCCGCACGGCGGACCCGAGCATTCAGCATCGTGCTCAGGCTACCGTGGATGTTGCCTGGACGGGCTTGTAAAGCGTATCGCGTTCGATCGGTTCGCGACCGGCATCGCGTATGAGTTGTTCAATCTGACTTCGGGTCATTCCCTTGCTCGTCGGCGTGCCAGCACCATGAATGATCCGTTCTTCGACGATGGTTCCGTCCAGATCGTCGGCTCCGAACTTCAGCGCGATCTGCGCGAGCGCCGGAGTGAGCGTGACCCAATATGCTTTGATGTGCGGAAAATTGTCGAGCATCAGTCGCGATACGGCGATCACTTTAAGGTCATCCATTCCAGTGGTCGTGGGAAGGTGCGCGTAGACCGTGTGTTCGGGGTGGAAGGCCAGCGGAATGAAACAGTTAAAACCGCCCGTCTCATCCTGTAGTTCACGTAGCCGGACGAGATGATCCACGCGCTCTGCCATCGTCTCAATGTGCCCGTAAAGCATCGTGGCGTTCGATCGCAGTCCCATCCGATGAACCGCTCGCGCGCATTCGAGCCATCGCGCAGCGGAAATCTTGTGGCCCGCGATCAACGGACGGGCGCGCTCCGCAAAGATCTCCGCGCCACCGCCGGGACAGCTTCCCAGACCGGCGTCCATGAGTTCACGAATGATCCACTCGAGCGGCTTCCTGGTGATCTTCACGAAAAAGTCGAGTTCAACCATCGTGAACGCTTTCAAATGGACCGTTGGAAAACGTTCGCGAAGTCCTCGAAGCAAGTCCGTGTAATAGTCGAAAGGCAACGCCGGATTGAGTCCGCCGACGATGTGAAACTCGGTCAACGAATCGGTATATTCCTGTTCGGCGAACCGAAACACATCGTCGAGCAGCATCGTGTATCCGCCGTCTTCACCGGGCTTCCTCGCATAAGCTCCCTGACAAAGCTGACAATCGATGACACAAACGTTCGTGTAATTAATGTGACGGTTGACATTGTAATAAGTGCGATTGCCGTTCAACCGTTCTCGAATGAGGTTGGCGAGCCTGCCGATCGCCACAATATCGTTCGAACGAAACAGTTCGACGCCATCATCAAACGTGAGTCTTTCGTTCCGGTAGACCTTCTCCGCAATGACGTTCATCGTGGACATATCGACCTCGAATTATACATTGAACCGGCCCGGCGCGAAGGCGGCGATCGGCACGGGAGAAGGCTCGCCGCGGATCAGCGACGCGACGATCGCCGCGGTGATGGGCGCGAGCAGAATGCCGTTGCGGTAATGACCCGTGGCGTAGAAGAGGCCCTCGATGTCGGACGGTCCAATCACCGGCCATCCATCCGGCGTCGCCGGACGCAATCCGGTCCAGGTCTCGCGAATCGGATACGATCCCACGTGCGAGGAAATCTGCTGCGCTTCGGTCAGCAGCCGGCCGACTCCTGCCGGCGTCAGCGTTCGATCAAAGCCAGCGTTCTCGTTCGTGGCGCCGACAATGAGTTCGCCGTCCCGGCGGGGAACGAAATAGGAATGCGACCAACGGATCATGTGACTGAACGCCCCGGAAGGCGCGGTCAGCGAAAGAATCTGCCCTTTGCGGGGCGACAGCGGAATGCGCGGCGACAAACCATGAATGCTCGCGCTCCAGACGCCGCCGGCAATCACGATGGATCGCGCTTCAATGGTCTCGTCTCCAATGCGAACGCCCGTTGCCCGGCCGTTTTCACTCACAACGGCCTCCACGATCGTATGCGTTCGCACCTCAACGTTCTGATCGAGACAATCCACTCGAAGCGCCTCCACAAGAGGCCGCGGAGCTACCTGATAATCGGAAGGCAGGAACAGCGCTCCGTGCACATCCACTGTGATCAGCGGTTCCCGCTGCCTCACTTCCCACGGTTCGAGCATCTGCACGGGAAAGCCGGCGGCGTGCTGCCAGTCATAACGGGCGCGAAGGATGGCGACGTCCGCCTCCGAAGAGGCGAGAACGAGGAGTCCGGTCTTGTCGCATTCCGGATCGACCTGACTCGACGCGCGAATTTCATCGGCCCAGGCCGAAAACATTCCGAGGCTGCGCATGCAGAGTTGAAAAAACGGATCGTCGGCGTCCGCTTCACTTTGCGGACTCAACATTCCCGCCGCGGCCCAGGATGTGCCTTGTCCGGTGAGATCGCGTTCGATGATCAGAACCGAACTCGATGCGCGTAGTTCGCGGGCAATCGACAGACCGATAACACCGCCGCCAACCACAACAACGTCGTACATGAGGCCATTCTACACGTGTGGTAGTCTAGCCCTATGAGCGAGCGCTCCCGCCGCACATTCCAGCAACTCGTCACTTTGCCGGATCCGGCTATCCCGCTTGCCGAGGCGGCGTTGTTGATGGCTTGCGAGGAATATCCTCAACTCGAAGTCCGACCTTACGTCGACCAGCTCGATGAAATCGCCGGCATGGTGAGGCGCGACGCTCCGGATGGGGCGGCACCGATGGAGACTTTATCCGCAATCAACACCGTTCTGTTCGAGTACTTCGGATTTCGTGGAAACAGCAACGACTATTACGATCCCCGAAACAGTTTCTTTAACGACGTCCTCGACCGGCGGCTTGGAATCCCCATCACTCTTTCAATCGTTTACCTGGAAGTCGCGCGGCGCCTGAATTTCCCGATGTTCGGCGTCGGCATGCCCGGCCACTTCATCGTGAAGTATGCCGATCGAAACCAGGAGATTTTCCTGGACCCTTTTCACAACGGCTCGATCCTGACAGTCGACGATTGCCGCCAGTGGGTCCAATCGCATTACGGCAATTCGGTGGAATTCTCCGAGCGCCTTCTGGCCCGCGTGACGCACCGGCAGATCCTTTCGCGCATGCTGAACAACCTGAAAAAGATTTACATCGACTCGCGTGCATTCGATAAAGGTCTCGGCGTCGTCGACATGATCTTGATCGTGCACCCGGATGATCTTGAACAGTATTGCGATCGCGGACTGCTGAAGATCCAGTTGCGGCAGTATGAATCCGCCGCTCGCGACCTCGAGCACTACGTTCGAACAACCTCGAATGAGGAAGATCGCAAGAGAGTCGCCGCACAGTTGAAAGAGTTGCGGCAGATTCAGGCGATGATGAATTAGGAAGTGGGTAACGTGGGAAACGCAAATTCCCGCGAAATCGAATGGGCCATGCGGGACCGTGTCAAAGACGCCAGGCGCGTCGTCATCAAACTGGGTTCGAGTCTTTTCTTCAACACGTCGGGCAACGTGGCGCTCGGGCGCATTTTCTCGTTTATCGAAGACATCGCAGAGGCGCGGTTGAGCGGCCGCCAGATGATTGTCGTATCCTCGGGCGCAGTAGCGCTGGGCGCGAATGCGCTCAAGATGAAATCGTCGACCGCTCTGCTCGTTCAAAAACAGGCGTTCGCCGCGATCGGACAGAGCCGTCTGATGAATCTTTACGAGGAGGGTTTCGCGAAGTTCGGTCTGACCGCCGCTCAGGTGCTGCTGACGGAAGAGGATTTCTCAAACCGAACGCGCTACCTCAACCTGCGCAACACGCTGCTGACGCTTCTGGAAATGGGCGTCGTACCGATCATCAACGAAAATGACACGGTCTCGACGGACGAACTCGAAATGATCGATCGCAGTCCGAGTTTCGGCGACAACGACAAACTGAGCGCCCTCGTCATGAGCAAACTCGAAGCGCAGGTCCTGATTCTTCTCTCCGATGTGGCCGGCCTCTTCACGGATAATCCCCACGCGAATCGCGAGGCGAAGTGGATACCGGAAGTGCACGAGATCACCGCCGAAATCGAATCCGCAGCTTCCGGCAAGTCCGCCAAAGGGCGCGGCGGCATGACGACAAAGCTGCAGGCCGCGCGAATTGCAATGAACTCGGGAGGTATGGCCATCATTGCGAATGGGGCGGCCGCAGGCGTCCTCAAACGGATTCTTTCCGGCGAGGCCGAGGGCACGCTGTTCATCGGAAAATCGGAAACACTTTCGAGCAAACGACGATGGATTGCATTCGCGTCGTCCGTGTCGGGACGGATCCACATCAACCAGGGAGCGCTCGACGCCATAACGAAAAAGAACGCGAGCCTGCTTTACGCGGGAATCACCAGTGTCGAAAACGAATTCGATCACGGCGACGTGGTGTCCATCATCGGCCCTTCCGGTCAGGAAATCGCGCGCGGCATCGTGAACTATTCGAGCGTCGACGCCGCAAGACTTGTCGGCAAACACTCCGACGAGATCGCTCGCCTGGCGTCCACCAGGAATTACGACGCGTTCATCACGCGCGACAACATGGCCTTCCTCAACGAATAGCCATGCCGGAAACACGTCAACAAGCCGAACGCGCTCGAACCGCTTTCCTGAAGCTTTCCTCGAAAACGGATCGAACGGCGATTTTGAAAGATATCGCGGGATCGCTGCAGGCGCGCTCGCCGGAAATTTTCGACGCCAACCGGCAAGATCTTGCCGCCGCGAAAGACGCAATCGCTCCGCCCTTGTTTAGGCGGCTTACGCTGAACGAATCGAAACTCCAGGAGGTAGTCGAGGGCATCCGGCAGGTCGCGGCGATGCACGATCCTGTCGGACGCGTCATTGCTTCCACCGAACTGGACGACGGACTGATCCTGCACAAAGTTCAGGTACCGATCGGCGTGATCGCCATGATTTTCGAATCGCGGCCGGACGCGGTTCCCCAGATTGCGTCACTTGCCATTCGCACCGGCAATGCCGTGCTCCTCAAGGGCGGACGAGAAGCTGCGAATTCCAATCGATCGCTCGTCGACATCATTCGGAACGTTCTCGCCGACTACGGCGTTGCGGACGCCGTTCAACTCGTGTCCACGCGCGACCAGGTTTCGGAACTACTCGAGATGGACGACCTGGTCAGCCTCGTCATCCCTCGAGGCTCGAACGAAATGGTACGCAGCATCCAGCAGCGCACTAAAATTCCGGTGCTGGGCCACGCGGACGGAATCTGCCACGTCTATATCGACGAAGCAGCCGACGTCGAAAAAGCCATACGCATCGCCGTCGATTCGAAGACGCAGTATCCCGCAGTGTGCAATGCCGCCGAGACGATTTTGATTCATCGCAATTTTAAAGAGTCCAAGAGAGTCCTGGCCGCTCTCCAGAACGCCGGCGTTGAATTGCATATCGAAGAAGATTTCGGACTGGAATTCCTCGATCTCAAGATGTCCGTACACACGGTGAACAGTGTGGACGAGGCCATTGAGCACATTCACCGGTACGGTTCGGGTCATACCGAAACGATCGTCACGGAAAATGCGGACACGGCTCAGCGATTCTTGAACGAAATCGATTCCGCGGGTGTGTTCTGGAACGCCTCCACGCGCTTTGCCGACGGATTCCGTTACGGATTTGGCGCCGAAGTTGGAATCAGCACGAACAAGACACATGCTCGCGGCCCGGTGGGCGTCGAAGGTCTGTTGATTTACAAATATCAACTGATCGGCAATGGCCACATCGTCGCAACCTACACGGGCGAAAATGCCCGGAAGTTCACGCACAGGCGTCTTGGGGACGCCGGCTAAACCGAGTTCTGCGCCCAGCGGTGGATGGCCGCGTAGACTTCGTCCCTCCGAATAGGTTTTCCGATGTAGTCGTTCATGCCCGCGTTCAGGCATTTCTCACGATCGCTCGCGAGCACGTCCGCCGTCAGGGCGATGATCCACGGCATTCGGATATCCGTCATGTCTCGAATGCGCTCCGTGACTTCCAGGCCGTCCATATCCGGCATGTGCAGATCCATAAAGATGATGTCGTAATTCCGTCTTTGCGCCGCGATCACCGCGTGGGTTCCGTTGTCGACGACGTCCGGTTCATATCCCATCTGATTCAGGATGATCACCACCAACCGTTGATTCACCTGGTTGTCTTCGACAACGAGCACTTTCGCCGGATATTGGCTCGCAAGGTTCGTTTCGGGCGCCGGCGCCTGATTTGTTGCCGCCGGTTTCGGTGTCGCGGTCTTGGTGTGAATCGAGAATCGAAACGTCGAACCGCGATCGGGGATGCTCTCCGCCGTGATGGTCCCCCCCATCAACTCCACGATACGCTTGGAAATAACCAGGCCAAGGCCAGTGCCGCCAAAGCGCCGCGTCGTGGACGCATCGACCTGCGAAAACGGTTTGAACAATTTGTCGAGCTTGTTCCGTGGAATTCCAATTCCGGTGTCCCTCACTTCACAGATGACTTCGACGCCGCCGCCAGCGCCCGGCCTCGCCGAGAATCGGAGGGTGACGTTACCGATTTCCGTGAATTTGATTCCGTTGCCGATCAGATTGATGAGCACTTGTTTGAACCGGGTAACGTCTCCTTCGATGATGGCGGGAACGTCGGCGTCGATTTGGTAGCGCAGGGCCAGCCCTTTTTCGATCGCTTTAGGCAAGAGAAGTTTGATGAGTTCATCGACCGCTGTCCTTATTTCGAACGGCCGGTTTTCCAGGCCGAACATCCCCGATTCGATTTTCGAAAAATCGAGGATGTCGTTCAGGATGGTCATCAGACTCTCGCCGCTCTTATGAATGGTGTGCACGTAATCCCGCTGATCCGGTGTGAGCGCGGTGTGGAGTAAAAGGTCCGTCATCCCGATGACGGCGTTCATCGGCGTTCGGATTTCATGACTCATCGCTGCGAGGAACTGAGACTTCGCGCGGTCCGCGGACTCCGCCGCCTCTCGAGCCTGCACAAGCTCGCGTTCATTTCGTTTGCGCTCGGTGATATCGCAGGCGACGCCGATGAGAGCGATGGGCCGTTGATTCTCATCGCGAACGACGCTGGTCGAGAGCGATACCGGGAACTCCTCGCCATTTTGACGTCGGTTGAGGACCTCGCCGGACCATCCTCCGTCGAAGGTCGCAGGCCGAATACTTTCAGTGATCTCTCGCGGATTGTTTGGCGACCGGACAATGTCAATCGAGCCGCCGATCAGTTCATCCTCGGTGTAGCCATAGGTTCGAAGGAAAGCATCATTCACGAACAGGATCCTGTCCGTCATATCTGTTACGACGACGCATTCGCTCACACTGCGCAATGCGTGCGCCAGCATCGCAACGTCTATGGATCGCTTTTGCGCTTTTCCTGCCATGAAAGATAGGCTAACACGGCACGATGTTCAGGGAATGGCTGTAGGTGGAGTGAAACCCTCCTTCGATTTGGCGAGGCTCGCTACCGCGGTTATCAACTCCATGGGTTCGATAGGCTTGGCGACATGCATTTGATAGCCTGCCGAAAGGATTCGCAATCGATCCTCCGACCGGACATGCGCTGTCAATGCCACCGCCGGCACCTGGCCGCCTTCGTGCGGCGAGCGCAACCTGACTCGACGGATCAGCGAGTAACCGTCCTCTGCGGGCATCCCGATGTCGGCCACCAATATGTCAGGCCGCCAGCTGTGCCAGATTTCAATGGCCTGACTGACCGAGCCCGCGGCCATCGTCTCCGCTCCGCTCCGCCGCAACATGACAGTCACAATCTGACGAGTGTCCGCATCATCATCGACGACAAGCACGCGCAAACCGTCCAGCCGCGGCGCGCCTTCAGGGACCTCCAGGTGTTCGATATTAACGTGGCTTCGAGCGGGATCCACCGGGACCACCGCCGGCTCACTTGAAGTGAAGAGCGGCAACGTCACGACAAATGTGGATCCGAGATTCACGCCTTCACTTGCTGCCTGAACGGTGCCGCCATGCAACTCGACCAGATGCCGCACGATTGCCAATCCAAGTCCAAGTCCGCGATGCTGCCTCGAGCTGCCTCCTTCGGCCTGACGGAAGCGATCGAAGACGAAGGGAAGAAACTCCGAACGGATTCCGAGCCCGGTGTCGCTGACCTTGATCGTCACCGACGATTCCACACGATCGGCCTCAACCTGAACTCGTCCACCGCTCGGCGTGAACTTGATGGCATTCGACAGAAGGTTCCAAACAACCTGTTGCAGACGATCCGGATCACCGGAAACCTGGCTCGGGTGCGAGGCAAGCACCAATTCCAGACGTATCCCTTTGGCTTGAGCCGCCAGACGCACACTGCCGACCGCTGCCTGAATCACAGCGCTGATGTCGACTGGACGGGCATCGAGCCGGAGCTTTCCGGTGATGATACGGGAAACATCCAGCAAATCATCGATCAGCTGGCCCTGGGATTTGGCGTTGCGAAGAATGGTTTCGAAAGCCTGCTGGTGCGTCGCGGCGTCAACGGCGCCGGTAACCAGCAGGTGAGCCCAGCCAACGATCGCGGTCAGCGGAGTCCGGAGTTCGTGGGAAAGCGTCGCCAGAAAATCATCCTTAATCCGATTCGCTTCTTCCGCCTCACGGCGTGCCGCCTGTTCCCTCGCAAGAAACTTCGCGCGCTCTTCCTCGGCGTGTCTTTGGGCAGAGACGTCGAGGACCAGCGACAACACGGACTCCAGCTTTCCGGAACGATCGCGCAGCACGGAGTTGTACCACTCGCAGTACAGCACCGTTCCGTCTTTTGAATAGTTTCGATTTCGCGAAATGCCCTGCTGCTCGCCGCCGGTGCGCTGCCTCGACGTCAGTTCCTGGACTTTCTCCAGATCATCCTCTAAAACGAATCGCCAATCGCTGATGTGCTTACCAACAACTTCGTGGGCCTTCCATCCAAAGATCAACTCCGCGGAGCGTGACCATCGGGAGACGCGGAAATCCCTGTCCCACTCGATGACACCGAGCGGCGTGTTCTCGACGTGAAATGACAACCTGGAGTGGGCTTCCCGGAGTAGTTCCTGAGCATCCTGGATATCATTGCGAACACGTTCGGTACTCACACGCTTCCCGGTTGCTTTCTTTTTCACGCCGCCCATTGCTGGTAGCCATGCTACGCGGAGGCGGTCGTCAAATCAATGCAACTACTGGTCGAAAGCGGCCTTACTGGAAAACACCGGCGGCTTTGAAGTCGCCGGCTTTCACGATCGAAAGACTGTTGGGATCGATGTGTTTGCGGAACGCGGCGTTGACTTGATCGAGCGTCATCGCGCGGATCTTTTCTTCAAGGTTGATGTCCCATGAGAAGGGCCTGTCGATTTGTTCGTGCGACGCGATCAGGTTGAGCAGCGCCGAGTCGCTCGCTCTGCCGATCACACGCGAATCCAGATACGCCTTTTTTGCTTCCGTCAACTCCGCCGCGGAGAAGCCGTCGCGGTAAACCTTCTTCAGTTCGTCGACAAAGCTGAACTCCACCTTCGGTCCAACCGCAGGATTCAAACTGACAGTGCCCGTAAGCATCGCGGAATCGCCTTCCGCCGGCACCGTGATCCGGGCATTCGCGCCATAACTGAGACCTTCACGATTGCGAATCCGATCGGAAATATGCGACGTGATCGGCTCTCCGAACATGTAGCTCGCCAATACAATCGCCGGATAGTCGGGATCGTTCTGCGACATTTGGAATCGCTCGCCCGCCAGGAACTGCGCGTTTGCTTTGTCCGGTGTCTCAATCTTTTCGTTGATCGCGGACATTGTTTTGAAGGGCGTGATCAGAGGTTTGTAAACCTTCGTAGTGTTCCAGGAACCCAACAGCTCGGCGGCAGCCTTTTGTACATCAGCGGCGTCTACGGGTCCGACGACGGCGAATACCCCAAAATTTGCGCCGTAGAACTGATCGTGAAACTTCCTGGCGTCATCCACTGTGGTCTTCTGGATTTCAGGAGTCTGCTCTTCGCGCGTCGGCGAATACTGTGTGTCCGTTTTGGCGAACGGACTCAGATAACGATTCAACCGCTCCGATGCGACCTGGTTCGGCTCCGTCGGCGCGGCTTCGAGCGCTTTCAGCCGCTGAGTCTTGACGCGGTCGAATTCATCCTGCGGATACGAAGGCTCCTTCAGGATCTCGACCGCGAGCCGAAGAGCCGCCGGAAAATTCTCAGCAGGAGCGGTAATGCTGGCTGTTGCGCTGGATATCGAGCCACCGCCGCCAAATCCGCCTCCGCCTCCGCGTTGACCACCGCCACCGCCTCCGCCTCCACTGACATTGACTTGAGCGTTCAGCTTTCGAAACTCTTCCTGCAGCTGTTGCCGCGTGTGGCTCTTCGTGCCCGACATCAGCAGACCTCCCGCAAAAGAAGCGGCCTGTCTCTGATTCGCCAGGCTGGTCGAATCCCCGAAACGCAGATCGATCGTCGCGGTCACAATATTGTTGGCTGTTTTCTTTGAAAGCACCGCCACGCGCATCCCATTGTTCAGCCGCGAGCGCACGACGCGGCTCTCGATGTTCTGAATAGTCGGATCGAACAATTCGGCGCGCGCTACCGTGACATTGCTCTTGTAGTTGTTGAGAGTCTTGTCGAGGTCCGGCGCCGGAGGAACGACGGTCCGGTCCGGATCCATGTCGGGTATGAAATAGCCCACCGTGCGGTTGGACGGCTTGAGGTACGATTTCGCGACGCGCACAACGTCGGCCGCGGAAACGTCCGACAGCAAATCGTGCTGAAGAAACATGAGGCGCCAGTCGCCTTGTGAGATCGCCGTGTTCAAGGCGCCGGTAGCGATCGATTGGGGATCCGACAAATTGTTCTCGAGGCCGCGCAACAGCTGGCTGCGGGCCCGCTCGACTTCCTGAGCGGCGGGCGGATTCTTCACCACGTCTTCGAGTGCTTTGATAATGGCGTCTCGTGCTGCGTCGAGCGACTGATCTTTGTTCAGCGACGCGGACACCTGCATGAGACCGGGATCGTGCAGCTGCCGGAAGTTCATGTTGGCCGATTGCGCAAGCTTCGTATCCACGAGCGCCTTTGCCAGGCGCCCTTCGTTGCCGCCGCCTCCGCCGCCTCGACCGCCGCGTCCACCGCCTCCGCCGCCGTTCATAATCGCGGACAATACCTGGAGCGCAGGGGCATCCGGATGGCTCGCCGCGACGGCATGAAATGCAACGATCACATTCTGCCCTTCACCGACCCGCCGCAGAGTGACGAACCGCTCACCATCCTGCGCCGGTTCAACGGTGTAAGTCTGATCCAACCCTCGAGCCGGACGCGGGAGCTTGCCCATCGTTTCCGCGACCATCTGTAACGTTTTGGCTTCGTCGATTCGACCGGTGATCACAAGCACGGCATCATCCGGCTGATAATATTTTTTGTAGAACGCCTCCAGACGGTTGACTGGAACTTTCTCGATGTCGTCCTTCGAACCGATCGTCGATTTTCCGTAGTTGTGCCAGAGGTAAGCCGTCGACGCCACGCGCTCACTCAGTATCGACGCCGGATTATTTTCGCCGCGTTCAAACTCGTTTCGAACGACAGTCATTTCGGTGTCGAGGATTTGCTTCGTGAACCGAACGTTCACCATCCGATCGGTCTCCAAACTCAGCGCCCAGCGCAGGTTTTCGTCGCTTGCGGTAAAGGTCTCGTAATAATTTGTGCGATCGTCGGACGTTGTTCCATTCCAATTCGCTCCGTGCGCGACGAGTTCGTCTTTGACCTTCCTGCCATTGGTGGTCTCGATGAAATTCATGTGCTCGAGCAGATGCGCCATCCCCGTCTCGCCGTAACCTTCGTGCCGCGACCCGACGAGGTAGGTTACGTTGACCGTGATTTTCGGCTGAGCTGCATCCGGATACAGCAATACTCGAAGTCCGTTCGCAAAGTCGTACTGCGTGATGCCTCCCATCGACGACATTTTTTGCACGCCTTGCGGAAGCGTCTGCGCAAACGCAAATAGCACTGAAGTGAGTATGGCGGTCAGAACGGCAGCTCTACGCATCATGGCAGGGTCTCCTTATGTTGGGGCGGATCATATCATTGAGAATCGCGGGATTTGGACAGGTACTCGTGAACTCCACCTGTCATATTACCCACAACCTGATCGGCTGATAAATTCTATTGATGTGACCTGACGCGGCGGCTTTGCTTACGCTATCGCTCATGGATAGAGTAGCCATTTTCGATACCACGTTGCGGGATGGAGAACAGGCACCGGGCTTCAGCATGAACAAGCGCGAGAAGCTGCGGATGGCTCATCAGCTTGAAGCATTGGGAGTAGACGTGATCGAAGCGGGATTCCCGATCGCGTCCGATTCCGATTTCGAAGCCGTGCGCCTGATCGCGCGCGAGCTGCGCGAACCGGCGATCGCCGGTCTGGCGCGAACGTTACCTCAGGATATCGAACGCTGCTGGCGGGCCATCGAAAACGCTCGGCGTCCCCGCATCCATACATTCCTCGCGACCAGCGACATTCATTTGAAACACAAGCTCGGAAAGCACCGCGACGAAGCGCTCATCATGGCCGTCGAAGCGGTGGAACTGGCTCGCCGGTATTGCGACGAGGTTGAATTCTCCGCCGAAGACGCCGCCCGATCGGACGTCAGCTATCTGTGTTCGGTTTTTGAATGCGTGATTGATGCGGGCGCGACTGTTATTAATGTTCCCGACACCGTTGGCTACGCGATGCCCGATGAATACGGGTGGCTCATCCGGACAATTCGTGAACGCGTACAAAACATCGAGAAGGCGACGATCAGCACGCACTGTCACAACGATCTTGGCCTGGCTGTTGCGAACAGTCTGAGCGGTGTCCTCAACGGAGCTCGCCAGGTGGAATGCACCATCAACGGAATCGGCGAGCGCGCCGGCAATGCCTCTCTTGAAGAGACTGTGATGGCCATTAACGTTCGCAAGCGGTATATGAAGGTCGAAACCGGCGTCAACACACGGGAGATCTATCGGACCAGCCAGTTGCTTGCGGAAGTAACGGGCGCAAGCGTCCAGGCCAATAAAGCGATCGTCGGCCGAAACGCTTTCGCGCATGAAGCCGGCATCCATCAGCATGGTGTGATGAAGGCACCGGTGACCTACGAAATCATGTCCCCGGAAAGCGTCGGCATTTCGGAAAGCCGTCTTGTATTAGGCCGGCATTCCGGCAGACACGCACTCGACGCGCGATTTCGTTCTCTGGGCATTTCACTAAGCTCCGCGGAGCTCGATCGCGCCTACATCGATTTTCTCGAGATCGCCGCCAGGCAGAAGGAAGTGTTCGACGACGATCTTCTGTCCATTGTTCAGGACGCGCACACGGTATGAAAGCCCTCATCGCGCTACTTCCAGGCGATGGAATCGGGCCCGAAGTGATCCGCGAAGCACGCCGCACAGTGGACGTGATCGCCAACGAATACAATCACACTTTCGAAATCGTCGAGGGCGACATCGGCAGCATCGCCATCGATCGTCACGGCGCGCCATTCCCCGAGGCAACACGAAACCTCTGTATTCGCTCACAGGCAGTTCTGCTTGGGGCAGTCGGACACCCCAAACACGATCACCTTCCGCCGTCGAAGCGTCCGGAGCGCGGGCTTCTCGATTTAAGAACCGCGCTCGGCAATTACGCCAACCTCCGGCCTGTTTCTGTTTCCGAAGGAATACTCGACGCGTCGCCGCTTCGCCGCGAGTGTGTTCGCGGCGTCGATTTGATGATCGTTCGTGAACTGCTCGGCGGAATTTATTTCGGCACGCCCCGCGGAACGGAAAACGGCCGCGCTTACAACACGGAGTCGTATAGCCGCGAAGAAGTCCGCCGCATCGCGAACACGGCGTTTGCGTTGGCCAAAAACCGGCGCCGCAATGTGGTGTCTGTAGACAAAGCCAACGTTCTGGAAAGTTCCGCTTTGTGGCGTGAAGTCTGTGCCGAGGTCGCCGAACAGAATTCGGACATCGCGTTCCGCAGCATGTACGTCGATAACTGCGCGATGCAATTGATCGCCAAGCCGCAGCAGTTCGACGTCATCGTAACCTCGAACATGTTTGGCGATATCCTGAGCGACGAAGCCGCGATGCTGGCGGGAAGCCTCGGGTTGCTGCCGTCCGCCAGCATCGGCGGCGCCGTCGGAATATTTGAGCCGATTCATGGATCCGCACCCGACATTGCCGGCACCGGTGCTGCAAATCCGATCGGCGCGATTCTTTCCGTCGCCATGCTGCTGGAACACGGCCTGGGTTTGACTCGGGAAGCAACCAAACTCGATCGAGCCGTCCAGCGCGTGTTGAACCGCGGTTATCGAACGCCCGATCTGAAAAGCAGAACCGGAAAAGCGACCGCCAGCGACCGGCGCGTTTCAACGAAGGAGATGGGCGAACTGGTTTGCGATTTCCTGCGCACACCCGACGCCATGTGACGTCGCAGCGAATGAAAACTCTTTACGATAAAATCTGGGAATCCCATCTCGTCACTCCGGAGAGCGAAGCGCCGGCCATCCTTTACGTCGACCTGCACCTCGTGCATGAGGTGACGTCCCCGCAAGCGTTCACGGGACTCCAGAGCCGCGGCCTCCGCGTTCGGCGTCCGGATTTGACGATCGCCACGACCGATCATTCCACGCCGACGATCTCGCGATCGCTCGATGCCGTCGACTCCGAAGCTGCAGCGCAGGTACGCCGGCTGGAAGCAAACTGTGCCGAACACGAAATCCGTCTGCTGGGGCTCGAGCACCCGAATCAAGGCATCGTCCACGTCATCGGACCGGAGCTTGGTCTCACCCAACCGGGCCGCGTCGTGGTCTGCGGCGACAGTCATACATCCACTCACGGCGCTTTTGGCGCCCTGGCTTTCGGTATCGGCACGACAGAGGTGGAGCAGGTCCTCGCCACTCAGTGCCTGCTTGCCCGCAAGTCTCGCAACTTTGCAGTTCGCTTTGATGGCACTTTGAACCGCGGCGTCACTGCAAAGGACATGATCCTCGCATTTATCCGCGAGGCCGGTACCGGAGGCGGAGTCGGCTGCGTGTTAGAGTACATGGGGAGCGCCATTCGCAACCTGGATATGGAAGGACGAATGACCGTCTGCAACATGTCCATCGAGGCTGGTGCGCGGGCGGGTCTGATAGCCCCGGATGACGTCACGTTCCAGTACCTGGCGGGCCGTGAACAAGCGCCCAAAGGCCACGACTGGGAGATCGCTGTAAAAGGTTGGCGCCATCTGAGAAGCGACGAACATGCTCGCTTTGACAAAACGGTCACGATTGACGCCTCGAGAATCGAACCAATGATCACGTTCGGCACAAATCCGGCGATGAGCGTTGCCATCAACGGCGTTGTCCCCGACCCGGCGGAATGCACGGACAGCGCTACGAAGTCGCAGCTTCAACGATCACTCGAATACATGCGCCTCCAACCTCATCAGCAACTTCTCGGTTATCCGATCGACGTGGTTTTCATCGGCAGCTGCACGAACTCGCGCCTGCAGGATCTTCGAGCTGCCGCAAAAGTGATGCGTGGACGTCACGTGAGCCCCGGCATGCGTGTGCTCGTTGTGCCCGGTTCCCAGCAGGTGAAACGCCAGGCTGAGGCTGAAGGACTGCACCGCGTGTTTCTCGACGCCGGAGCCGAATGGCGTGAGGCGGGATGCAGCATGTGCATCGCGATGAATGGAGATCAGCTGCAGCCCGGCCAGGCTGCGGTCAGCACAAGCAATCGAAATTTCGAAGGACGGCAAGGCCGCGGCGGACGAACGTTTCTGGCATCGCCGCTTACCGCAGCAGCATCCGCGGTTGCGGGCCGAATCGCCGATGCACGCGAGTTCCTGGGAAACGGAAGATGAAATTCGAGACTCTGACATCGCGCGCCGCGCGACTGCTGAGAGCAAACATCGATACCGATCAGATCATACCCGCGCGATTCCTGAAGGTGACCGAACGCTCTGGTTTGGGAACGCATTTGTTTGAGGATTGGGCCCCGGAACTTGAAAAGGACGCGCAGATTCTCATCGCCGGTGACAATTTCGGCTGCGGCAGTTCGCGCGAGCACGCGGTGTGGGCATTGATGGATCGGGGCTTTCGCGCAGTCATCGCGACGGGGTTCAGCGATATCTTCCGGCAGAATGCTCTCAAGAATGGACTCTTACCGATCACGCTGGATTCCGCTCAGCATGCCCGTTTGCTCGAACTTCCCGCAACGGCCATCCTGACAATCGCCCTTCCATCTCAAACGATTTCAGCCGCCGGGTTGAATGCCATCCGCTTCGCGATCGACTCCTTCTCGAAAGCCTGCCTTCTCGAAGGAGTCGACGAGTTGGGCTATATCCTGAAACACGAAGAACAAATCCGCGCGTTCGAAAACCAGCGGCAGGTGCGATAAACGGCCGAATTTCGTCAGACATCCCGATTCGCTACGAAGGAAACGTGGCACCGAGCTGCCACATTCGTTGTTGACGTTTTCAATCCACCGCTATAACTTCGCACCAACTTTTCAAAATCTTAAGCGACGACGATCGGGAGTACGACGCGCATCGGCATCCTGGTCGCGAAAATATGTTGGTGAGGTTAAGGAGGAACGACAATGCGAGCCACTACTCGCTTTTTCGACGCCGCCCTCGTGTGTCTTGCCCTGGCGGCACCGTCACTGGCACAGCAGGGAACCGGGGCCCTGCGCGGCCATGTCATCGATCAGCAACACGCTGTGCTTCCAGGTGTGTCTATCGTCTCCCGGAACGAAGCGTCCGGAATGTTCCGCGAACTGATCAGCGGAGAGGATGGTTCGTTTTTCATGAGCTCTCTGACACCGGGCGTCTATCAGGTCAACGCGGAGCTTCCCGGATTCAAGAAATATCAACGCAGCGGCGTTCGCGTGGAAGTCGGCAAAACGCAGGACATTGAGGTTCAGCTTGAAGTCGGCGCGATCGAGGAAGCGATGACGGTTACCGCTGAAGCCGCACTGGTCGATACGACTTCGAAGGAGCTTGGGGGAACTGTCAACGCCCAGGAACTGACGGACGTGCCGTCGCTGAACCGGAATTTCACGTCCTATCTCAGCCTGCTGCCCGGCGTGACGGCGACGATCTCGACCGACTCCTTCGGCGCAGACTCCGTTCGTGTCAACGGGCAGAATGTTCGGAACGTCAGCTACGCGCTCGATGGCGCGGGCAACAACGACAACTTCAACAATGGAAACGGCGGCTCTCAGGCCCGTGTCCCCGTCGAAGCCGTGCAGGAGTTCCAGCTGTTGACAAGCCAGTTCGATGCCGAATTCGGCATGGCTGGTGGTGTCGTGAACGCCGTATCGAAGTCGGGGACGAATCAGCTTCATGGAACCGCGTTTACGTTCTTCCAGAATCAGTCCATGACCGTCCGCGACTACTTCGCGGCGCAACAAAACCTGGATAAACCCAACGCGCGGCAACTGCAGTTTGGAGGAAACCTCGGCGGCCCGATCATCAAGGACAAGCTGCATTTCTTTGGAAACCTCGAACGGATCTCGCAGAACCGCGGCCGGACCATCAATATCCTCGCGCGTCCGGAACTGAACTTCACGGCGGCCACACACGACGACGTCTGGAATTGGATGGCGCGCGTGGACCACCAGATCAATGCATACAACACCTGGGCCGTACGCTGGCTGCGCGAGTCATCGCCTCAGACGGATCAGTACACATCGACGACGTTCACGAAGCCTCGCCTCGAGCAGGAAAACGATGTGGATTGGACAATGGTAGGAACCTGGAATTCCGTCATCGGACACACCAAGGTAAACACGCTCAAGCTGTCCTATACCCATGAGGATGTGTTCTTTGGAAATCCCGCTTACTTCGCCAGGGGCGACCAGGCTTCGCTGGCCCCGGAACTCGTGCACCAGAGTTTCACGGACGGCATCAGCACTCGAGCGAATCGACGAATGGATCCGGCGTACCAGGCCGATGAAACGTTCGCATGGTTCCTGCCCGACAGGCTTGGCGACCACGATCTCAAGTTTGGAGCGTCATACTACTACCTTCCGCTGCACACCTTCGATGCGGGTTCACAGAATGGATCGTTCCGCTTCTCCGCCAGTGACCTCGACTTCAACCCCGCCAATCCTCGAACCTACCCGGATCGATTGACCATCCGAGTGCCGGGCGTTTCCGATTTCCGTGTGAAGGGAAAGCAAATCGGTTTCTTCACACAAGACAAATGGAAGGTCAACAATCGTCTGACGGCGAGCATCGGCCTTCGATACGACTTGGAAAATGTGCCGACCTACTTGAAGGATAACTACCTGTTTTCGGATCCTTCGAAGTATCCGCTCGACAAGAACAACTTCTCGCCCCGGCTTGGTGCCTCGTTGAAGTTGAGTGACGGCGCGGTGATCCGCGGAGGATGGGGTCTCTACTACCAGAAAACACCTTACTCCGTCTTCAACAGCTTCGTGACCGGCGCGGTTTACTCGCCGTCGTTCACGGTCAATTTCCCCCCGAACAACGTCGATCCGGGACCGTCAGCGGGAAGGCTTCCAACGGATCCTTTCCTTGTGAACGGACCCGTCGTCAATCGAGCACTTCTCGATCAGATGTTCCCGAAGGGAACTGTTCAGAAAAATGTCGGGACCGTCAATTTCGATAACCCGGATCGCGAACTGCCGTACTCCCGGCAGGCGACAATCGGTTACGAACGGCAGCTGGGCCGGAACGCATCGCTGAGCGGCGACTATGTGCACATCAATATGCGGAAGATGTATCTGCAGAAGGATCTCAATCCCGGCCTGAGGACAAGCACCAGCCGGACCGCAACGCTTGTCCGCATCGATCCGAGGTTCACCGCATCCGTGAATGAGATCATCAATGGAGGGTGGGCCGACTACGATTCCCTGCAAGTGAGCTTGAACAAGCGCTTCAGTCACAACCACAGTTATCGAGTCTCCTATACGTTGGCGAAGAGTTACGGCAACACCGCATCACCCGGGAACATCGAAACGATCAGTACACAGGTTCTGGATCAGCTGAACCTGGATCAGAATCTGGGTCGCACCGGCGAAGATCGTCCGCACATCCTCTCGGTGGACGGGTCGTTTATGATTCCGCACACTCACGGTCTGATGCTGAGCGGCGTCTATCAGTTCACCAGCGGAACACCATTCACGCTGACCGATAGCAGTACGGACCCGGATCGCAATGGATCGTTCCAGGAACCTTTATCCGCCGGGAACTACACCGGAGCGGGGGCCAATGCGTACACCGTGGATTACAAGGGCGGCGTCCGGGGTGCTCGCGGACCCAACTATGCGTTGCTGAACATGCGCGCGGGTTGGCGTTTCAATCTGTCGGAGAGCCGTTATCTACAGGCACACATCGACGTGTTCAACGTGACGAATCGCGCTAACTTCAGCACGCCCAGCAGCGATCGCCGCACTCCGGATACGTTTTTGATCTTGAGGACAATTTTGAACGGCGGTCCGACGCGAACGGCACAGCTCAATGTGAAGTACAGTTTTTGAACTGAACGCGGACGTCATGAAGCCCGTCGCTGCGCTCCGGGTTCTGCACTCTGTCCCTGATTTGGCAAGGTGTGCGGGAACCCGGAGCGCAGCGACGGGCTTCGTGACGCTACGTTTCAATTGCGGATCTTTAGCGCTTCAACACTTCCATCGCATGCGTGGGCGGAGATCAGCGGCGCACAGATCAATAGAGTTGCAAGAACCCAACGACGCATGTGTGACTCCTGGCCAGGAGCAGCCGTATGAATAAAGTATCAGACGGACTATCTCCATAAATGTCACATCGAGTCACCTATACTGGCCCGGTGACTTCATCGATTCTCCAGACGGTTCGCTGTCCGCGCTGTGCGGCGCCGCTCGATGTCAGAGCGGTGAACATCGTCTGCTCCAACTGCGGATCGGCCTTTCCGAGGATCGGCGGCATACCGGTGTTGCTGCGAGATCCGCAGGCATATCTTCAATCATGCCGTCGGCAACTCGCGCTGGTGGAGCAGCACGCACAGCGGACGATTCAGTCCATCGGCCGGCAATTGGAGATGCGCGACCTGTTGCCGCTCACAAGAATGCGTTGCCGGCGGATCATGGAAGCAGTTCGCGATCAAACCGCGGACATTTGCGAAATCCTTCGACAGTTGGCCGGTGAAGATGCTGCTGATCCGGTATCCGGCGAATCTCCCGCGCCTCTTCAGTACATCCATTATCTATATCGGGACTGGGGTTGGCCTGCCGATCCGGACGGAGAAAACGAACGTGTTCTCGCGTCAGTGCGATCGGTGTTGGATGGCCACACGCCCCAACGAATGTTAGTCGTTGGCGCCGGGGCGTGCCGCCTCGCTTACGATCTGCACCGGCTCGACGCGCAAGCCGAAACAATCGTCGTCGATATCGATCCATTTTTGTTCGTGGCGGCTCACCGTGTGATTCGCGGAGAGTCCTTGACCATGCGCGAAGTCAACGCGGAGGTCCATGAAGCCGAAAACGTCGTCAAGAAATGGGTGCTCCAGGCTCCTCATGGTCCGATCACCGACGAAAGTTTCCACTTCATGCTGGCCGATGGTCTCGAACCACCGGTGGCCTCAGCGTCATTCGACACTGTCGTGACGCCCTGGTTCATCGACCTTATTCCGCCCGATCTTCGAAACTTCATGAGCGAGGTATACCGGCTTTTGAAACCGAAGGGGCGATGGATCAACATCGGGCCTTTGCTGTATCGGCAGGACGTGCCGATCACGCGACGATTCACGCGCGAGGAAGTCTTCGATCTCGCCGGTCGCGCCGGACTCCGCATGGACAATTGGAAAGCCGAATCCATGCCTTACCTGGTTTCCAAACTGAACGGCCGCGGCAAAGTGGAACGGGTTTTGGCGTTTGGCGCAACACGGCTCGAAAGGCCTCCGGAAAGCGAACTGACTGCCGGATCGTGTCCGTCCTGGTTGCTCTTCACACATATCCCGGTTCCGGCCTTCCCGGGACAGTCGACGTTTCAAACCGAAGATCCGGCGGAACACATCGTTCTATCGGCAATCGATGGCCGCAACACTCTCGACGACATCGCTGCAATACTCATCTCGAACGCCGGTGATTCGGGCATCACGCTGGATCAATTCCGGGAAATTGCACGCCGCTGTCTCATGGCGATTCATCCCGACTGCAACTCCGGCCCGGCGGATTCGAGCATTTCTGACTTGCGTCCTCCGGGTGTATAACGTCGTGCATGCCAATCAAACCTTTCGCTTCCCTGTTCGTCTTGATCATCGCAGCCATCGCTCTAACAATGATGGCGAGTCCAGTTGCCGGTCCGGTTGAGTTCCAGGCACACGACATCGATACGAATTTCCGCGGCGGTTACGCTGTGGCGACAGCGGACTTCAACAAGGACGGCAAACCGGATGTCATTGCGAACTCGCTTCAGGTGCAGGAAGTGGCATGGTACGAAAACCCGACGTGGCAGCGTCACGTTGTGGTTTCGGAGACGCCGCAGATTGTGAATCAGGCGATGGCCGACATCGACGGCGACGGTATTCCGGAAATCGCATTCGAGAGTTCGTTTGCCATGCAGGCCGCGAACAGCGAAGGCATTGTCTGGATTGCGCGTCACCAGGGAAACCCGTCGCAACCATGGAAAGTCGAAAAGATCGACAAGTTCCCCACATCCCACCACATTGCCTGGGCGGACCTTGACGGTGACGGTAAAAAGGAACTCCTTAACGCCCCTCTGATCGGCGCCAGGAGTCTCGGCCCCACTTACGATCAGGATAAGGCGTCGGTTTTCTGGTACAGCCCAACCGACTGGAAGCGCCACATCGTGACGGAAGACATCCCCGGCATTATTCATCGCGTTCGCCCGGTCCAGTGGGATGGCAACAAGCGCGAGCAGTTTCTCGTCGCGAGTTTTGAAGGCATCGTGCTTTATCGCGCAACCGGCATGGGCGAGGCGATGAAGTTCGAAAAGCAAGTCCTCTCATCCGGCCACATTAACGACAAGGCGCCGCGGCTTGGCTCGAGCGATGTCGGAGTCGGCCGTCAGGACGGCAAGCGTTTCTTTGCGTCGGTCGAACCGTGGCATGGGAATGAAGTCGTGGTTTACACGGACAACGCCGGCAAGTGGGCCCGCCGCGTCATCTTCGACAAGATCGCCGGCGGACATGAAATCGCCGTCGCGGACCTCAACGGTGACGGCCGCGATGACGTTATCGCGAACGACAACAGCCGCACCGGCGGCGGTATCCACGTCTTCTACGCGCCTGAAAACGCCGCCACCGGAGAATGGGTCTATCAACGAATCGAAGACAAACTCGCCATGAACAGCTGTGTCGCGGCGGATATCAACGGCGACGGGCGAATCGATTTGGTTTGCACGGGGAATGGCGGCGCCATCCGGTGGTACGAAAACGTCGGCCGGAAATAAACCGGCATCACTTCGTGCTGCGAGCACCTTGATATATCATGAGCGCCAAATCCGTTGGGGGTGGTTTGTCTTTTGAGAAGGTTCGTTCTGGGAGTGATTCTCGCGATCGGCGTGATCGGTACCGTCACGGCAGGCCAGACGCCGGCTCCCTCCACTTCCCCGCAACGCAACTTCCTCAATAAAAACTGCACCGCATGCCATAACGACACTGCCAGAACAGCCGGACTTAGCCTGACCGGCAATGAGATTGATAAGCCCGGCAAGCACGCCGAGCTGTTTGAGAAGGTTCTCCACAAGATCCGCACCGGCCAGATGCCTCCCGCAAGCCGTCCGCGGCCGGACCCCTCCGAATCGAAAGCGATGGTGGCACGGCTCGAAACCGCGCTCGACCGCGCCGCTGACGCAAATCCGAATCCGGGGCGCGTAGGCGCACACCGCCTGAACCGAACGGAGTATGCGAACGCGATCCGCGACCTGCTGGCGCTGGACGTCGACACAAAAGCGATGCTCCTGCCCGATGAAGCAGACGAAGGTTTTGACAACATTGCTGCGAGCCTCGCGCTGTCCCCGTCGCACCTGGAACGTTATCTCTCGGCGGCGCGCGAAATCAGCCGCCGCGCGGTGGGCGATCCCGGTCTTGGCGCCGCACCGACGTCAGTTTTGTACCCGGTTCGCAAGCTTTTGGAGCAGGACATTCGCACCAGCGAGGATCTTCCGTTCGGATCGAGGGGCGGTCTGGTCGTCCGCCACAGCTTCCCGCTCGACGGAGAATACGAATTCAAAGTACGGCTCCGGCGCCAGGTTTACGACTACATCATCGGCATGGGAACACCGCAGCTGTTGGATGTGCGCATCGACGGAAAGCTCAGCCAGCGTTTCAAGGTCGGCGGCGAAGCCAAAGGCATTCTCGGCCCGTTGTCGTGGAACGGCGAGATTGTCGGGGACACTGAGTACGAGTTGTACATGCACGCAGCGGATGCGGCACTCGTCGCTCGCGTGCCCGTTCAGGCCGGAACACGCAAGGTCACCGTGGCTTTCGTCGACAGCCCCTGGGAGCATGAAGGTATCGAGCAGCCGCGTCAGGCCGACTTCGGCCGAGGTTCCGACGAATACTATGACGGCTACGCCGCGGTCGACGCCGTCGCCATCCGCGGTCCGTTCCAGCCGGGCTTGCCCGGCGAAACCGCGAGCCGCCGGATGATCTTCGTTTGCCGGCCCAAAGGACCCGCTGACGAAGATCCATGCGCCCGGAAGATTCTTTCCACGCTTGCGCGTCGCGCCTATCGGCGGCCGGTCACCGAGGGCGAAATCCAGACGCTCGTTGGGTTCTACAAATCCGGGAAAAAGAACGGTGGATTTGAGGGCGGCATTGAGTCCGCTTTAGAACGACTGCTGGTCAGTTTCAATTTCATCTTCCGCATTGAGGCCGATCCGCCCAAAACCGCGACGGGCGACATTTACCGTTTGAGCGATGTCGATCTCGCCTCACGCTTATCGTTTTTTCTATGGAACAGCATCCCCGACGACCAGCTGCTCGACATCGCCGTTCGCGGCAAACTCAAAGACTCCGCGGTCCTCGAACAACAGGCCCGCCGGATGCTGCGCGATCCCAGGTCGAGAGCGCTCGTGGATGGTTTTGCAAGCCAATGGCTGACGGTTCGAAAACTGAATACATGGCAGCCGGACCTGATCCTCTTCAATGATTGGGACGAGAACCTCCGCGACGCTTTCATCAAAGAAACGGAACTCTTTCTCGACAGCCAGCTTCGCGAAGATCGCAGCGTCGTGGATCTGATCCGCGCGAACTATTCGTTCGTGAACCAGCGGCTCGCAAAGCATTACGGAATTCCCAACATCTACGGTGAACGTTTTCAGCGCGTCACTTTCACGGACGGTATTCGAGGCGGCCTGCTGGGCCAGGGCGGCGTGCTGATGGTGACGTCTTATCCGGATCGCACCGCACCCGTGGTGCGCGGATTCTGGGTTCTCGAAAACCTGCTGGGAGTGCCGCCTCCGCCGCCTCCGCCCAACGTTCCCGATCTTGCGGCCGTGAACAGGGATGGCAAGAAACGAACGCTGCGTGAGCAAATGGAGATTCACCGTCAAAACCCGGCCTGCGCCACTTGCCATGTGCGTATGGATCCACTGGGTTTCGCCCTCGAAAACTTCGATGCCATCGGCAGGTGGCGGACGGCAAGCGACGGTGTCCCGATCGATGCCTCAGCTGTCTTCGCGGATGGCACGCCGATCAATGGCGTTCAAGGGCTTCGCAAGTTCGTGCTGAGCCATCAGGACGATTACATCGAAACATTCACGGCGAAGCTGCTGACATACGCACTCGGGCGAAGCGTCGAATACTACGACAATCCGTCGATCCGCAACATCGTCCGCCAGGCTGCTGCAAACGACTACCGGTGGTCATCGATCATTCTGGGAATCGTGAAGAGCATGCCATTTCAAAACAGGAGATCCGCATCATGATCATCACCAAAAAGGGTATTTCGCGTCGTACCGTGCTCCGAGGCCTTGGCGCTACTGTGGCGTTGCCGTTCCTTGACGCCATGATGCCGGCGCTGACGGCACTGGGTAAATCACCCGCGAAACCCGTGACGCGATTTGGTGCGATCTACATTCCGAACGGCGTCATCCCCGGGAATTGGTTTCCGGCGAGCGAAGGAGCGGGATTCGAATTCTCACGCACGCTGCAACCCCTCGAACCATTCCGCGATCAGATGCTGGTGTTGAGCGGACTGGACAGCGTCCCGCCGCCACCTCCGGGCGAGCGCCAGTACAACAACCACGCCGATGCAAGCACACGATTCCTCACGGACACGACGCCGAGTCACATCCTTCGCGCGGGCGTTTCGGTCGATCAGGTTCTGGCAAAAGCGTGGGCCGAAGAAACGGCGCTTCCCTCCATCGAGATCGCGCTGGAGTCCGTGGATTCCGGCACCACCTGTGACTTTGGCCGAAGTTGCGTCTACACCGGGACGATCTCGTGGTCCGGCCCGACTTCTCCGCTGCCGATGGAGCAGTCTCCAGGCGCCGCCTTCGAACGCCTTTTCGGCGACAGCACCACTACCGACGGCGCCGCGCGCCGTCAGCGGATGCAACAGAAAGGAAGCATTCTCGATTCACTGCTGGAAGAAGTCGCCGGTCTGCAGAAAAAAGTCGGGCCGGACGATCGCTCGAAAATTTCAGGCTATTTGGAAAGTGTTCGCGATGTCGAACGCCGTATTCAAAAAGCGATCGAACACAGCGCGGAGATGCCTCTTGTCAACCGGCCCGCGGGCATCCCTGAAGCGTTCGCGGATCACGCCAGGCTGATGTTCGATATCCAACTGCTCGCATACCAGGGCGACGTGACCCGCGTTTCGACGTTCATGATTGGACGAGAATTCAGCGGCCGAACGTACCCCGAGATCGGCGTGCCGGATGCCCATCATCCGATATCGCATCATCAGAGGGATCCGGTGAGGATGGAGAAACTGTCGAAGATCAACCAGTACCACGTGTCGTTGTTTTCAACCTTCGTCGAAAAGATGAAGAACACAGCGGACGGCGACGGATCGCTGCTGGATCATTCGGCAATCATGTACGGCGCGGGAATGAGCGAAGGCAACGGCCACGTGCCGCTGAACCTGCCGATCCTCGTGCTCGGCGGAGCGTCAGGCCAGATCAAGGGCGGACGTCACATCAAAGCGCCGGCCGGAACGCCTTTGGCCAATTTGCACGTCAGCCTCATGAACAAACTCGGCGTACCGGTGGAGAGTCACGGCAACAGCACCGGCGCGCTGAACATCGACTGAGTTCGAAGAATGAACGGGATCTTCCTGTTGTTATCGCTGGCCGGCCTGCTTTCCGATGTTCCGCTGATCGACGCGGTGAAGCAGAAGGATGCGGCGGCCGTCCGCTCCCTGCTTCAAAAACGTGTCGACGTCAATGCCACCGAAGGCGACGGCGCAACCGCTCTCCACTGGGCGGTTTACCGCGACGATCTTCCCATGGTCGAGCTGCTGCTGGGCGCCGGTGCAAAAGTCAACGCGGCCAACGATCTCAAGATCACGCCTCTTTATATCGCCGGCGCCAACGGTAACGCCGCGATCGTTGAACGGCTGCTGAAAGCCGGCGCATACCCGGACGCCGCATCTGAAACCGGAGTGACTCCTCTTATGGAAGCCGCCCGCACCGGCAGCGCGGGCGCCGTTCGCGCTCTTCTCGCCCACGAAGCCCGCGTCGACGCCAAAGAAACCGACCGGCAGCAAACTGCGTTGATGTGGGCAGCCGCACAAAAGCATCCTGACGTCGTGAAATTGCTGCTCGAACATGGTGCCGACGTCCAGGCAAAGGCCATCGTGCGAAACGCCACGGTTGTGTATTCCAGCGCACCAAGAATCAAAGCATCGAAAGACGGGGCGGTATCGATCGACGTCGGCGGAAACACCGCCTTGCTGTTTGCGGCGCAGAGCGGCGATGTCGAGTCCGCGAAACTCCTGATCGCCGCCGGAGCAAACGCCAAAGACACGGAAGCAGACGGCAATTCGGCGCTCGTTCTCGCTGCCTTCAATGGAAACGGTCCGGTGGCGCGGCTTCTGCTCGAAGCCGGTGCCGATCCGAACGCGAATGGCGCGGGATACACCGCACTGCACACTGCGGCGTTGAGAGGCGATCTCGAAACCGTGAAGGCGCTTCTGGCAAAGGGCGCGAATCCCAATGCTCGACTCACGAAGGGAAGTCCGGTCCGCCGATTCGGTTCGCAGTGGGCTCTTCCCGTCACGATGTCCGGCGCCACACCTCTGTTTGTCGCCGCGGCGTACCTGGAAGTGGACATCGTGAAGGCATTGATAGACGCCGGCGCCAATCCGACACTGGGTATTGAAAACGGCGGAACAACGCCGCTGCTCGCGGCTGCCGGAACCGCGTTCGAGAAGCTTGCGCGGCCGTCCGATCTCACTCGCTACAGCGTCCCCGACTCCGATACTCCGCCCATTCCGCGTCCCGAAGCCGCTGTATTCGAAGCGATACGCGTTCTCGCCGATGCGGGCGCCGATGTGAACGGCGTCAACGACGCGGGCGACGCCGCGATTCATGCTGCGGCAGGAGCCGGAATGACCAGCGTCATTCAGCTTCTCGTCGATCGCGGCGCAATAGTCAACGTCAAGAACAGGCAAGGACAGACGCCGCTGTCGATGACCCTTCCGCGCGGAGGCCGCGGCGGCCAGATTCAAGGCGGTTCCAAACCCGCCGAGGAATTGCTCCGGAAGTTAGGAGCAAGCCAGTAGTCCATCGGACAAACGGACGTCTATCTCGGACGTATCCGGAAATATCTCAAATGTCGGGATGTCCCATCTCCAACGTGATATGCAGATGACCGGATTTCGGGACGTTCTCTTCGAGGCCGAACGGAAAGACGGTCGGGGCTGTTTCAGGAAGCCGCGATCACCGGAAAAAGAATCCGGCTACTTGCATATCACGTTGGAGATTGGACATCCCGACGTTTGAGATATTTCGGACGCAGCTTCTGAATATCTCAAACGTTGGGATGTCCAGCGTCCAACGTCAAATGCAAACAGCCGGATTCTCTCCTTACTTATCCCCGTTGTGACGCCGAAGTTCGGCGGTTACATCCGTTATGACGTCCCCGGATTTTGCCGAACGAAGCTCGCGGTCCATGCGTCGCAACGCGACGCCGACCACATCGCGATGATGCAGCTTCGCCCCGAATCGCTCGCTCAGCCGAAGCCAGAGATCGTGAACCAGATCGATGTCTTCGGGCCACAAACGCGGCGGATGCGGACCGAGGTTCACGAAAATGGACGGCCGGCCGGGCGAAACAATCTCCAGGGAAAACGCATGCCGCGGCTCCGGCAGCCGTTCCCACGCACGGCCGATTCGTCGAGCCAGCTCCTCGGGTTCCATGCGGGCCGATACACCCGTCACCAACCGTGAAGCCTGGAGCGTCGCCGCCGTCTGCACCATCGCGTCGAACGGATTTACGGCGGGCACGGTAAGCAGATCGACGGTCTTCCCTTCTTTCTCGGCCAGCGACACGACGCGAGTGAACAATACCCGTTCGTATTCCGTGAACAACTGATTCGGTCCGAGCTCGTATTCGCCGCTTCCCGCCGTCGAGACGCCTCGCACGGTCATCACGACAATATCGTGACGCCGCGTATTCGTCTTCTGCAGCACCGACTGCAGATGCGTCAGCCGGTTGTAGTCGCGCACCGCCACCAGGATGCCACCCGGCCGCACCTCGATCGTCTGCGTGGATATTTCGGGCCGGACATCCAGATTGAATTGCTCCAATCCTTTTCCTTTGTTCTTGTGACCGGTTCGCTCCGAAATCGTAAACACGATAAACAAAAACATCATGAACGACACGCCCGAGATCGTGGCGACGCGCTTTGAAAAGAGATTGGCGATCGCAACGAGAAACAGAACACCGGCCGTCAACCCAAGGCCGACCGGAATTTCGCGTCCGGCGAGTTGTATGTTGAACGGAAACTTGTATTCCTGGTCGTGCCGCTGATAGCGCAGCACCAGCACGCTGAGCGATTTCAGAAAGAAGCTCCACACCACACCAAACGCGTAAGCTTCGCCGAGCAGATACGTCTGTCCCTGGCTCGCAACGACGGTAATGATCTGCAGAATCGTGATGATGTTGATGATGCGAAACGTTGTGCCGAACTTGCGGTGAGGCCGTTGAAACCATGGCGGCAACACGCCGTCTTCCGCGACACGATTCACCACGCCGTTCGCGCCGATGATCGACGTATTGACTGCTCCGGAAAGAATCAAGACGCCGACGAGCACGACGAACGCGTGGAAAACCAACCGAACGAGTTCGGGCCCGGCAAGGTGCATCGCCAGGCCGCCGAGCAGATTTTCCACATAGAGCTTCCGGGTCCCGTCCGGAATGATCATCGCGGCCAGCAGCGTGATGACACCCGTTGAAACCGTCGCGTAGACGCAAACGATGTTTCCGGTGATGTACAGGTTTCGAAGCTTCGGCGCGGCAATTTCCCGGTAGACCTGGGCGAGCGTTTCGAAACCGCTCATCGAAAGCAGCGTGTGCCCGAACGCGATCGTCAACGCGACGAACGCGAAGCTCGGCCAGATCGTCCCCTCGAACCAGCCCAGACTCTCCGGCGTGAACTCCAGATGCGACGGTGTCGGCGGCGGCGGAATCTGGGCAGGGCCGCGAATGGCGAGCGTGATGGAACACCAGACGAGGAAGATCACGATCATCACGGTCGTGATCTGCATGATCCGAAGAGCCTTCGTGCTCGACTCGTGAAGACCCTTGATGTTGTACCACCAGAAGTAAATCGTCACGAGGATCGCGAACCCGACCGCAAACAGATTCGGTGACACGCGCGCGCTCAAGTGCAGAAGCTCGCTCGTCTCGTTGATCAGCCGTCCGAGGTACTGGCCGGCGCTGACGCTGCTGATCGGTCCGGTGAGAACGTAATCGAAAAGCAGCGCCGACACGGAAAGCCGGGCGATCGACGGCCCCATCGCGTCGCGGACCACCACGTACACACCGCCGCGCACAAACATGCTGCTGCTTTCCATGTAGATGGATCGCACCGCGAAGCTGAACAGCATGACCCCGAGAATGAACCACGGAGCGCTGCGGCCAATGGCCTGCTCGCCGATGCCGCCGACGTAATAGACGGTCGAGCCGAGATCATTGAGAACGATCGCGGACGCTCGCCAGAAAGAAATGAAAGAGAGCATCACGGTGCTCGCAACCACCACCTTGGTTGCGCTATTCCGCTGCTCGCCGGGCAATCCCGACCCCCTTTTGAACATGAACAAGGCTCAACCTGCCAAGATACGCAGCGGAGCGTAAGGAAGTCAAAGACGATATTAAGATTTACTTAGGCCGAATCCGGCGCATCCTCGTTACATCCTCACGGCTTTTGCACAAAAAGGGTGATAACTGGGTACTACGTCTGCTGTAGCGGCGGTCTGTGACCGCCGGCTTTATGGTTCCTCACGAGGCAAATGTTGCAAGAAGGGGTAGTGTCTCAGTTTGAAATTCGGACAGAAACGTCGAAGAAGCGAAATTCCCCTCCTTGGCTAAGGAGGGGTGTCTGCGCACATTAATGAAATGCCGCGCAGCATCCTCAGCGGTGCGCAGACGGGGTGGTTCGTTCAACATCCGATAATCGGTGGCTGAACCAACCACCCCGTCCGCTCCCTTCAAAGGTGGCTTCGCGACGTTTTATTGGTGGTCGCGTCCACTCCTCCTTAACGAAGGAGGGGAATTCGCTTCGTGATGCGACTCTCAACCAAATCGTGACCGGAACTCTCGAGCATAGTTGCGGCCGATCTGGACTTCGGATCCGTCGGAAAGACGCAGCAGATAGTGACCGCCGGCGAGTGAATGGATTTCCCGGGCATAAGACAGCTGCACGATCGCTTGTTTGTGGACGCGGCAGAAAACCGCGGGATCGAGACGATCCTCCAGCTCCTTCATCGTGATGTTCAAGACGGGCCGTCCTGCAGCGGTGCGCGCAAACACCAGCCGGTCCTCCGACTCGAACGCGATCACATCCATCACCTGGATCACGATCATCTTCTGACCCGAACGCGCGAGCAATCGATCGAGGCGGCGGCCGTCACGACGCGCGCCCTCCAGTTGCTTGCGATGGGCCGGCGCGCTTGTCTGGTCGATCCGCTCGAGGCATTCCGCGAGACGTTTCCGGTTGATCGGCTTCAACAGATAATCGAGCGCATGCACATCGAAAGCGCGCGTCGCGTAGTGTCCATAGGCGGTTGTGAAAATGACGGTGGGCCAGTCGTCCTCGCTGAGTGAATCGAGCACGCCGAATCCGTCCAGGCCGGGCATCTCGATGTCGAGAAAGACGATGTCGGGTTCGAGCTTTTCGATCTGCTCGACAGCGTATGCACCATCTTCGGCCTCACCGGCGACTTCGATTCGATCCGCATGCTCGCCGAGCAAGCGAATCAGGCGCCGGCGCGCTTCTCGTTCGTCGTCGACCACCAATGCCCGGCGCTTCACGCGGGCACTCCGGCGTGCTGCGGAAGTCTGAGGACCGCGCGGGTTCCGCCGGCCGAGAGCGATTCGAGCTCAATCGTGGCCGTGTCTCCGTAAACGTGCGCCAGTCGCTGGCGCACATTCGCGAGGCCGATTCCGCTGCCGCGGTGGGTTTTATCGCTTCCGGCGGACGGGCTTCCGATCCCCGCGCCGGTGTCCTCGATGCTGACGATCACTCGTTCCGCGACCGAGCTCGCAATGATGCGCACATTGCCGCCTTCACGTTTTGGACTGATTCCGTGACGAACCGCATTCTCGACCAGCGGCTGCAGAATCATCGGAGGAATGCGCAGCGATCGAAGTGAGGGTTGAATATCGAAGCTGTACGACAGTCGATTCTCGAATCGTGTTCGTTCGATTTCCAGGTACGCCTCGAGAAATCGCAGCTCATCATCGAGCCGAACCCGATCCCGCTGCGTCGACTCGAGCGCATATCGAAAAATCTCGGCGAGGTCCTCGGTGACGTGCTCCGCCTTCTCCGGATTCGTATGGATGAGGTTCGCCAGCACGTTCAACGTGTTGAATAAAAAATGAGGATTGATCTGGGCCTGCAGCGCCTGCATCTGCGCGCGCGCCGTACTTTCGCGCAGCTCGTGTTCGCGCAGAAGATGGCGTTGCGCGGTCAGCTCGAAGACCGCTCGCCTTGCCAACTGAAGCTGGCGGCTCATATACGATCGCGCGCCTCGTCTCGGTCCGAGCGAAAGCCGCATCGAAGGCGAGCCGGGAATCGGAAACTCGGACACCACGTCGGGCCTGGGCTGTTCGTCGATCGAAACCCAGTCCGCTTCGAGTTCGTTCCTCAAAATCTCGGACACCCGCGCCCCGAACTCGGATAGCTGGCTGAGCCCGCGGATGGCATTGGCGATTCGCTCTTCCTGTTCTTCAACGGACTCGGTGTATCCCAGAAAACGACGATCCACCCATCTGGAAATCGGAGCTTTCGCAAACGCCAAGGACAACGCAAGCGTCGCCGTCCACAAAGGCAGCATGTCCGAAGATCTGAAACCCAAGCTGAGACCCGCGCAAAAGATGGTCAACATCACGGTGCCGGTGATCACGTCGCGCAGAAAACCATCCATGAACGGAAACTGGTAGTAGCGGTACGCCGCCGAAACCGTGAATGGAACGGACGTCATCATCGCGGCCAGATCGATCCATCCGCGATTGCGGCTGATTCCTCCCGTCAGCATCAGGACAAATGCGCCAAAGGCCACAACCGCGGCGATCGTCCCGGCGCGGTTCGCACGCGTCGCGCGGCGTCTCCCTAAAGCGGCGGCGAGTCTCGTATTGATCCAGCCGACCGCGACGAACAGCATGAAATAGAAGAGCATGATGTTGAGAGTGGCCAGTTCGGCGTTGTCAGGATCGATCGGCGGTACGCGCTTGACATAAATCGCCGCTATCGAAACCAGGGAGATCGCGAGAAATGCCATCAACGGATACCGCAGCCACCCTCCGGTTTTGATGAGAGCGCGCGCGATTCTGGACTCGCTGGGAATGCTCGCGATGGTGTAACTGAAGAGCAGCGGAAAGCCCAGCAGCACGGTCGCACGCGTGACGTTGCCGATCTCATAGAGTGCGGAACCATTCGAATAGTGGAAAGTCAACGCCAGTTCGCGCCAGAGATTGCCGAACTGCCAGAAGAACGCCAGCCCGCAAATCGCGATTCCCTCCTGGACTTCCCGTCCCGGTATCGTCCGCTGGCCTCTCAGTTTTAAGACAAGGATAGACTGGACGCCGTGAATGACGGAGCCCGCGGCGAAGGCAATGAGATGTGCCTGATGCAGCGTCATACAGAAAAAATTTGTGCATTGAAAATTCTCATTGCCGATTTTCAATGCACAAACTTCAATCCCCAATTGCAATGGTCTTCTCGCGCGATTCTATCGCAGCAGCTTCTCCGGTGCATTCAGATGACATGAATGACACCCGGACAAAGCCCCGCTCGCAAGCGGCTTCTCTCCGCCATTCATACTCAGCCGAATCGCGGCATCGATGATTTCCCGCCCGGCCTTGTCCCCTGCCTTCGTGGGCTGCGCCACCGCCAGGGCGGCAGAGTAATTTTCGCGGGCCTTCGCCAGGTCGCCCTTCCGGCGATACGCTTCCCCGACAAACGCCTTCATCATCACGTCCGCATGCGGAGCGTAATAAAAGTTCTGGCCGTTGAAGGCGTCTCGAACGAATTCCAGGTCCTGGAGATTGTCGTAGTTCCCCATGGCGGCCAGCGCCTGCGGGGGGAAATTCGTGGACGTCAGCGCCAGCACGATACGGTTGTTGATATTCTTCGGATCCTTCTCGATTGCCGACTTCATTTCCTGGGCGCCTTTCATGAACATGCCGATATCCGATCCGCCACTGAGGAACGTCAGCACCGACCCGTGGAAGGACAACGCTCGTGTGTCGGCCGGCTTGAGTTCCTGTAGCTTCGCGATGATGCGCTCGGCTTTGACGGCCGATTCCCTGTTTCCCTTCGTCACCGAGTCATAGAAGTAGACCCGGCCGAGGTTATAGAGGTTCGACGTGTTTGCCGGGTCCAGCTCCCGCGCCTCCTCCATCAGCTTGATCGCGTCGCCGAGTTTCGCTTCATCGCCTCCGAGGACTTCGACAAAGGTCGAGTGGCCCTTGATCGCCAGCGAATTCGCGTCCTGAGTGGTAGCGGTTGAAGTCACCACGGCCAGCGTCAGCGGCAGCAAAAAAACCCAAAACCATTTCGTCATTTCTTCTATCCCTCCTCAAATATGTGATGATCTAACTTTAGGGACCGCCTGACTTCACGCAAACCGGCATCGGACGAACTACAAAAAATGGGCGACGAACGGCATTTATGAGGATCATTCGAAAAACAGCAGTGCTCGGAGCGGGCACCATGGGCGCGCAAATCGCGGCGCATCTGGCGAACAGCGGATTCCCGGTGCTGCTGCTCGACGTGACGAAAGAGCTTGCGGATCGCGGTTTGCGCGGGCTCGAGAAGGCGTCACCGGCGCCGCTCTTCGTTCCCGAACTCATCCGTCAAATCGAGACGGGCACATTCGACGGCCAGCTATCGATGCTTGCGGACTCCGACTGGACGATCGAAGCGGTGGTCGAGGATGCGTCGATCAAGAGATCGCTGCTCGAACGTGTTGACGCCGTACGAAAGCCCGGGTCATTCATGACGACGAATACCTCAGGCCTCAGCGTCGCCGGTCTGGCGAAGGACCGTTCGGAGGATTTTCGGCGGCACTGGTTCGGCACGCACTTCTTCAATCCGCCGCGATACATGAAACTGCTCGAGGTCATCGCGACTCCCGATACCGACCCTGTCGCGTTGCGCGACTTCGAGCACTTCGCCACCGTGATGCTCGGAAAAGGCATCGTACGAGCGAACGACACGCCCAACTTCATTGCCAATCGCATTGGCCTCTATGCCGCGCTTCGCACGATCGCTCTGATGCAGGAGTTCGGGTTCACGATCGAGGAGGTGGATCGCCTGACCGGCCCGCTCATCGGACGTCCCAAAACCGCGACGTTCCGCACCATGGACATGGTCGGCCTCGACATATTCGCCCACGTCGCGAAAAACATCTACGAGAATGCCGGGCATGATCCCGAGCGCGAGGCGTTCCGGTTGCCGGAATTCATCGCGCGCATGATCGAGCGGAAGATGCTGGGAGCGAAAACCGGCTGCGGCTTCTACAAGAAAACCGGCGACGAGATCCTGGCGGTCGATCCACAAACGCTCGAGTACCGGCCGCAGCGCCGGGCGGCATTTCCGGCTCTCGACATGGTATCGAACGTCGAAGCTCTGCCGGATCGGATCGCTCAACTGTTTCAGGTGCGCGATCGCAGCGGCGAATTCATCAGGACACTCCTGCTGTCGACATTCGAGTACGCGGCGGCGCGAATTCCGGAGATCTCCGACAGCCACGCCGCCGTCGATCGTGCGATGCAGTGGGGCTTTGCGTGGGAAATGGGCCCGTTCGAGTTGTGGGACGCGATTCACCAGGCGCCCCAGCCCGTCGTCGAGGCGCTCCGGGCGACCGCGGCGTCTCTTCCCGCCGGGTTTGTCGTCTTAAAGAATCAACGCACGATCGGGAGCAATGCCGGCGCGACGCTCCGCGATCTTGGCGACGGCGTGGCTTGTCTCGAGTTTCACTCGAAAATGAACACGATCGGCGGCGATATCATCGCAATGCTGCACACCGCGTTGGATGAAGTGAACGCCAACTTCCAGGGGCTCGTCATCGGAAACCAGGGGCCGCACTTTTCGGCTGGCGCCAACATCATGCTGGTGCTGATGGAGGCTGTGGAAGGCAACTGGGAGGAAATCGATATTATGGTCCGGACGTTCCAGCGCGCGACTCGGGCGATCAAATACAACCCGAAGCCCGTTGTCGCCGCTCCGTTCGGCTTGACGCTCGGCGGCGGATGCGAATTTGCTATCTCCGCCGCGCGCGTGCAAGCCGCGGCGGAAACGTATATCGGCCTGGTGGAGGTGGGGGCAGGATTGATTCCGGCGGGCGGCGGCACTACTGAGATGCTTGGCCGCGGCCACACTCAGCTTCGCGATGTCTTTCGGAACATCGGCCTGGCGAAAGTGTCGTCGAGCGGGGAGGATGCACGGCGACTGTTGTATCTACGCCCGGCGGACGGGATAACGATGAATTCCGATCGCCTGATACACGACGCGAAACAGGCTGTTCTCGAAATGGTGTCCACCGGCTATCATCCGCCTGTTCCGGTGGATTTGCCCGTGCTGGGTGAGCCGGCGGCGGCGGAGCTCAAACTGGGGATTCATCTGATGCAAAAGGGCGGTCATATCACCGAGTACGAGTCTCTGATCGCCCGCAAACTCGTGTTCATCCTGTGCGGCGGCGACGTGACGCGGCCAACAACCGCGCCGGAACAGTATTTCCTGGACCTCGAGCGCGAAGCATTCGTTTCGCTGTGCGGCCAGCCGAACACGTTGGCCCGTATGGAACATTTGTTGAAGAGAGGAAAGGTATTGAGGAACTAAGTTTCAAGGAGGGGTTGCACGCCGGAGGCGTGTCAGGAATTTAGCCGGGGGGTAAGCGCACGTTTTTTGTGCGCGTACCCCCGGACTACTCAGCCACCGAACCGCACCCTGGAAGGGTGCTGGGATTCCTCGCACCCCGCTGGGGTGCGGATTGGTTTGGGTTGTAAGCAACCGGGGGTGGACTCGCTGGCGCTCGCTTACCCCCGGCTAAATTCCTGACACGCCTCCGGCGTGCGAAGATTATTATGCCTTCAGCATTCATTGTCTCCGCAGTTCGAACCGCCGTCGGTAAAGCGCCCAAAGGGACCCTCTCCGCCACCCGGCCCGACGATCTCGCCGCTGCCGCGATGAAGGCCGCGATCGAGCGCGCTCCCGGTCTGGCGCCCGATCAGATCGACGACATCCTTATGGGTTGCGCGATGCCCGAGGCCGAACAAGGCATGAACGTCGCGCGTGTCGCGGCATTCCGTGCGGGTCTTCCCTACACCGTTCCCGCGATGACGCTGAACCGGTTCTGCGCTTCCGGCCTTCAGTCGATCGCGTTCGCGGCGGATCGTATTGCCGGCGGATCCGCGGATTGCATCCTGGCGGGCGGAACCGAATCCATGAGCATGATTCCGATGGGCGGAAACAAAATTTCGCCCAACCCGACACTGGTCGACACCAATCCCGACACCTATCTCAGCATGGGCCTGACCGCGGAAAACCTTGCATCCGAATTCAAGATCCCGCGCGAAGAACAAGACGCGTTTGCTTTGGAGAGCCACAAAAAGGCTCTCGAGGCGATTAAGAACGGCCGTTTCAGAGATGAAATCGTTCCGTTATCCATCGAACACACGGTTCTCGAAAACTCGAAGCGTCACAAGCAATCGACGATCTTTGAAACCGATGAAGGACCGCGCGAAGACACGTCGATGGACGCGCTTCACCGCCTCAGGCCGGCCTTCAAAGCCGACGGCAGCGTCACGGCCGGCAACTCGTCGCAAATGAGCGACGGGGCCGCCGCAGCCATCGTCATGTCCGAAAATAAAGCTGCCGCGCTGGGTTTAAAACCTCTGGCTCGATTTGTGGCGTTTGCCACTGCAGGGGTCCGGCCGGAAATCATGGGGATCGGCCCGGTCGAAGCGATACCGAAAGTGTTACAGCGAGCCGGTCTCACATTGAACCATATCGACCTGATCGAACTGAACGAGGCGTTTGCCGTGCAGTCGCTCGCCGTGATCCGGCAGCTCGGCATCGACCGCACGAAAGTCAACGTCAATGGCGGTGCGATCGCGCTTGGCCATCCGCTGGGATGCACCGGCGCGAAACTGACCGCCACACTGCTGCACGAAATGCAACGCCGCGGTTCACGCTACGGCATAGTGACGATGTGCGTCGGCGGCGGCATGGGCGCAGCAGCCATATTCGAAAGGATCTGAAAACTATGACGACAGAAGTCAGCGCTTTGACCAGGGGCGGAAGTTTCCTGATCAGCGAATCCGCCACCGGCGATGTCTTCACTCCCGAGGATTTCACCGAAGAACATTCGATGATCCGCGATATGACCGAGCAGTTTGTGGAAGACGAAGTCGTGCCGCAGGTCGAGAAGATCGAACAGAAGGATTGGAACGTCACGACCGGCCTGTTGAAACGCTGCGGAGAATTGGGGCTGCTCGGCATCGAAGTGCCCGAAAAATACGGCGGCGAGGATCTCGACAAAGTCTCCGCCATGATCGTCGCCGAGAAACTGGGGCGTGTGGCATCGTTTGCGGTTTCGTACGGCGGCCACAGCGGAATCGGAACGCTTCCGATCGTTTACTTCGGCAAGGAAGAACAAAAACGCAAATATCTCCCTGCGCTCTGTAAGGCCGACATGATTTCAGCCTACGCCTTGTCGGAAGCGGGCAGCGGCTCGGACGCCCTCGCCGCAAAGACAAGCGCCACACGCAGTCCGGACGGCACGCACTGGATCATGAACGGCGAGAAAATGTGGATCACCAACGCCGCATTCGCCGACGTGTTCGTCACATTCGCCAAGGTCGACGGCACGCAGTTCAGCTGCTTCATCATTGAAAGGAACTATCCGGGTGTATCCACAGGAGCTGAAGAACACAAGATGGGTCTCCGCGGTTCGTCAACACGAACGCTGGTGCTCGACGGCGCTAGAGTTCCCATCGAGAACGTGGTCGGTGAAATCGGCAAAGGCCATCACGTCGCGTTCAACATTCTCAACACCGGACGCGCAAAACTCGGGGCCGGTGCCGTCGGCGGCGCGAAGACTGCGCTCAACGACGCGATCGCTTACGCCAAACAGCGCATCGCTTTCACTAAACCCATCGCCAGCTTTGGGGCGATCAAACACAAGCTGGCCGAGATGGCCATCCGCATCTGGGTGACCGAAGGCATGGTCTATCGCACGGCCGGCATGATGGATCGCGCGCTCGAGACGATCGATATGGACGACGCGCAGCAAATCCTGAAGTCGATCGAGGAGTACGCCATCGAGTCGTCGATTCTGAAAGTGTTCGGAACCGAAGCGCTGGACTTCGTCGTCGACGAGGCGGTTCAAACGTACGGAGGATATGGCTACAGCGCCGAATATCCCGTCGAGCGCTACTACCGGGATTCGCGCGTGAATCGCATCTTCGAAGGAACCAACGAAATCAACCGGCTGCTCATTCCAGGAATGCTGTTGAAGCGCGCCACTTCAGGACGCCTGCCGCTGGCCGCCGCAACGAAGAAGGTCGTCGACGAAGTGATGTCGGCGTCGATTCCCTCGGAACCGTCCGGGAAGTTCGGCGCCGAAATCGCCGCCGTCGCCCAGGCGAAAAAAGCAACGCTGTTCGTCGCCGGCGCCGCGCTGCAGAGATACATGGACGCGATCAAGGACGAGCAGGAGATCCTGATGCACGTCAGCAATATGGTGATGGAAGCCTACGCGATCGATACCGCCGTGCACCGTCTGTCGAAGAAAAACTCCACCGACATTCACGCCGACGCCGCCCGTACATTTATTAATGACGCGATGATGCGCATCGAGTCGTCCGGCAAACAGGCATTGGCCGCCGTCGCCGACGGAGACACACTGCGCACTCAACTCTCGGCCCTTCGCCGATTGCTCCGCTGGTCCCCCGTCAATACAGTGAAAGCCCGTCAGAGAATCGCAGAATTCCTGACCGACCGCGGCAAATACGCTTTGTGAGGCGCCAAGTTCGGCTCCTCTAAGATTGTGGCCCATGGCTCGTGCGGAACCTTTGATTGGTGCGGCAGCCAGTCCTCTCCTAAGTTAGGAGGGGACGTCTGCACCGCAGGTGCAGAGGGGGGTGGTTTAAACGATGCGAAGCCTCCTTATAGATGTCGCGCGGAGCGCAACCGATTTGAAAGGAGCGCTTCGCGGTCTTTGAAAACCACCCCGACTGCTCGGGCTGAAACGCCCTCGCAGTCTGCCCCTCCTAGATTTAGGAGGGGAGTTGCTCGCTGCTCAGGTTAGTTTTTCACCCGCCGAGTTTTGGATGGCGATCCGTCAGGCCGAGATCGGCTTCGAGTGCGGACGCGACGCGGAACAGTGTGGCTTCCTCAAATGGTTTCGCGATCAGTTGAATCGCAGTCGGCAAGCCCGCCTTATCGAAACCGACCGGTAGCGACAGCGCGGGCAGGCCCGTCAGATTCGACGGCCCGGTATAGAACAACGCATTCTCGAGCCAGTTTGGAAACCCAGCGAGTTGGTATGGTGTCTCTCCGGAGGGAGTGGCCGTCATCGCACTCGTTGCGGTGACCAGGACGTCCGCTTTCGAGAGCCCTTCCGCATATGCGGCCTGCACCAGACGTCGCGCCTGCTGTGCCGCAACCAGCTTCGGTGCACTCACGGACAGCGCGAATTCGATCTCCGTCCGAGTGATTTGCGAGAACGGCTCGGGCCCCAGGCGCTTCCACGATTCCGTGAAGGCCGCTGCGAACTCGCACGCAAGGATAACCATGAGCGCGGGTATGGTGATGTCGACATGCGCCAATTCCACCTCCGCAACATCCGCTCCCAGATTCTTCAATCGGTTTACCGCGGCTTCACCCGTTTCACGCACTTCGGGCGTCGCGCGCACGAATGAGTATTTGGGCGCAATGGCTACGCGCACGCCATGAAGATCCCGGGCATACGCCGCGTTGCGGAAGTTGGGGACCGGTTCGTGTGCGCTGGACGGGTCTTTGGAATCGTATCCGGACATCGCCTCGAGCAGAATGGCCGCGTCGGCGACGGTGCGCGCGAGCGGTCCACAGTGATCGAGCGTGAACGCATGCGGGATCACGCCGAAGCGCGATACGCGTCCATAGGTCGGCTTCAGGCCCACACAGCCGTTCCATGACGCCGGCAAGCGAATCGAACCTCCGGTATCTGTACCGGTCCCTCCATAACAAAGACCGGCGGCCACCGCTATTCCCGTTCCGCTGCTCGATCCCGCGGGATCGCGTTTGGTGTCCCACGGATTCTTTCCGACACTGCCGAACGCCAGCGCCGGCATCGCCAGTTTCCCAACCGTGATGGCGCCTGCGGCAGCAAGCTTCGCAACGGCGGTGGCGTCCTCTTTGGGGATGCGGCCGGCAAAAACGGCAGAGCCGGCGGTGGTGGGGACATCGGCGGTGTCGTAGTTGTCTTTGTGACCGATCGGGATTCCATGCAGCAGACCGATCGGACCTTTCTGCATGATTTCCTTTTCGGCGCGCCGCGCGGCGTCCATGGCGCGATCGGGAGTCGGTGCGACATAAGCGCCGAGATCCTTCGCTGCGTCCATCCGTTTGAAACAAGCCTCGACGACTTCGACCGGCGAAATCTCTTTGGCTTTGATCATGCGCGCAACGTCCGAGATCGTCGCGAACCCAAGGTCCGACTTATCGATCTTCTTGTTCGTTTGCGGTGCCGCCGGCGCTGTCGGAGTAACGGTCCGTCGCTCATCGCGCGCCAGACGAAATTCCGGCGACGGTTCCAGAACCAAACTTTGTCCGATGGCCTTAACGTCGAGCGGCGCCGCCGTATCGTCCATCATTTTTCGCAGCGGATCGATAGCCGCCGTGATTGCCGGGGGAGCCGGAGTTTGAGTCGTCGTACAACTTTCTAATAAGGTCCCAGCCGATACGAGCGCGGTTGTGGATGAGATCATCTGCCGTCGTGTCATCTTGTGAGGATTTTTCATCACGTCTCCATTGCTAGCACCCTATTAGCCGAACTCGTAAAGTTCGTCAAATACTGAGGCCCGCACAAACATTTAACATAAATGTAATTCTTGCAATTGACCGGATTCGCCAATAGATTGATTTCACGTTTATAAAGGATGTTCAAAACGCCGGATGGAGCGAAGACGGCTTCAATCACAACTCGAAAACGTCTGGCAGACTTCGAATCGCGGCAGTGGCATACATGACGTCGTTTCCATCGGCAAGTATGGACACGTGTTGAACTACCCAACGGCCGCGCAGTTGCTGTGGCAGGACGATCACGCCGCGAATGTATATCTCGTTCACCAGGGTCTGGTGAAGCTTGTCTACACCGCGGAATCGGGTCGCGAGACGATCATCGGTCTGCGTGGGAACGGCGATTTCATCGGTGTCGCCGCCTGTCTCGCGCAGGCACCATGCGCGTCGACGGCGATCACGCTTTGCAAAGCGAAACTCGAACGGATCGCGAGCGATCGATTTCAGCGGCTGCTTCGATCGGACACGGACTTTATGATGCGGGTGTTTCAATCTCACAGCATGGAGATTCTGGAACAGTCCGAGAGCCTGGCCCATTTCGCATCTGACGATGCCGAAGGGCGACTCGAAAATATCCTGCGAAAGCTTGAATCCAAGTTGGCCGGAGAGCGGGACGCGGATGGACGTATACGGTTGCCGCTCCGCAAAAAGGAACTCGCACAACTCGCCGCGACGAGCCCTCAGCATCTCAGTACGCTTCTTGCCCGAAGGCCGCGCGCAATCACGTACAGCAACGGCCACCTGATTCTGCACACCGCGCAAGCAAGGCGATCTTCGTAACGCCGAAACCTCATCCTGGTCTTATTCGGAATTCGTCTGCACGAAGCCGGGACTTCAACTGGTTGAAGTCCGGACTTCGTGTAGTTGAATGCACCGCCGAAACATCCTTTGTATACTCCGCGCAGTTCTGCAAACACGTTCGGCTACGGAGGATGTTATGCGGTCGTTGCGGTGCGTTTTGGCTGTTTTGCTGACTGCAGTTCCTGTCTCGGAGGCGGGTCAGCAATCCATTTCGTGGACGAAGGATCACATTTATGCCGGAGCGGGCGGCAAAGAGATCGCTGTGGTGACGCCTATCCCATCGGACACCACGGCGCCCACGACACCCACAAACCTTGGTACGAGCAACGTCACGGCCACCTCGGTGCGACTCACCTGGACCGGATCAACGGATTCGGGCAACTCCGGTCTGGCGGGGTACAAGGTATACCGTCAGCGCGGCAGCGGCGCCAGCATCCCCGTGGGGACGCTCAACGCCTCAACGACGACCTTTGTCGATGAACCACTGCAGGCCTCAACCTCTTATACCTATACCGTCCGTGCGTACGATAACGCCCAAAACCACTCGTCGGCTAGCAACTCGTCATCCGTCACAACCGCAGCAGCGTGGTACGGCGAGACCGAGCCGCCGTCAACGCCGTTAAATCTCCAGGGTTGGGCGACTTCGTACAACGCGCTGCACTTGCAATGGAACGCATCAACCGATACCGGCGGCTCAGGAGTCGCAGGGTACAAGGTCTATAGCGATGGAACACTCATTTCGGGAACTACACCGATCGCGACCACCACGTACGACGATACTGCGCTTGCTGAACTAAGCCATGTATACACTATCAAAGCTGTTGATAATGCCGGCAACATCTCGAACCCGACGCCGGACTTCCAGATTCTGCAGTTGCTGTATCGCAACGACTTCAGTGTGCCTGATCAACACCTTCCAAGCGGCTTTTGGATCCAGAGCGGCAAAGCCATGTGCTGGGCCGGAGGCAACGACAACCCACACTGCACTGAAAGCTGGACCATCGCGCCCCCAGGTCGCATCCGGGCGACGGTGTCAACCTTCGGATGGGCTGGCATATCCTTCTGGGACAGCAACAACGGACGATACCAGGTAGTGACGGACGGGGGTACTCCGGCAGCTTCATATTGTCTTACAGCGGCTTGACGTTAGCTAGCGGTGCAGTTCCAGCATCTACTCCCAACAGAGACATACTGACCGTCGAGGCAGACAACACCACCGGCCACATTCGCGTGTACGTAGGAACAGCGTTGGCGGTCGACTATACCGAAACGGACAGCAGCAGAATCAACAACCCGCACAACTGGATTGGAGCGACGTCGCTGTGTCCGGATGAATGCGATGGTGGCTGGGGTGTCGACAACTTCATTGTATACAAGCTACTGCCGTAAGATCGGAGGGAACGTGCGCTCTCGCTTGCTTTTCTGCATCCTGCTTGCCGCTTTGCCATTCGCGACGACGTCGGCGCAGCAAAACCTGCCCGCGGCTGTGCTACAGGCCTACGGAGTAATCGCGTCGGTGCGCGATGTCACGCTAACGGGCACGGTAACCGACGCCAACGGAAGGCAGCGGACACTGCGCGCCTTCGTTAAAGGCAAAGACAAGATGCGCTACGAAACCGGCGACGGTGCGGATCGCGTCATCACGATATTGAACCAGGGCGTCGGATGGACGATCACTGTTTCAGCGACTCGCGTGATGTCCGAACACGTCGCCGCCCAGCGACCGATATTTTTGCCATTTCTCGATCTCCTGGGAGAAGTCGTGAACCCATCCCTCCAGGTTCGGAACGTTGCCATCAACCGACTGGACCTCCACCTCCCGGACCCGGCCCAGCAACGTCACCTCAAGGGCTATCCGCTGGATCAAGATGTTACCTACGAGATCGATCCAGCGACCTTGCTCGTGTTGCGCGCAACCACGACGGTGCCGACCGAGGGGCACCAGGGCATTCGAACGCCCACAACGATCGAATTCGCCGATTACCGAACGGTCGGTCTGATCAGAGTCCCATTTCGCTTTACACGGTGGACTGGAATCGCCGGCGGTATCAGTCAGTCTGTTGTCGTCTGGCAAACCGTGACGCTCAATCAAAACCTCCCGGATACGTTGTTTCATCCGCAATGAACCGGAGTCGCGAGCATGCGTAAACTCATCCTTATTGTCGTCGTGCTGATCTACGTCCGTAATGGCTTTGGACAGGCGGAGTATAACAACCCGGATACCGGCACCAAAGTTCTCGGGTCCTACTTTGGCACGGACGTGGACTCCGTGTCGCTGACCAACGGGAACCTGCACGTCAGCATTCCCCTGTTCAACCTACCCGGCAGAGAGTTGCCACTGCAGGCGGCCGTGACCTACGACAGCATGGCATTTGAGCGCCGCCAAACCCAAACCTTGCCGGAGGGATACTGGTCATCCTGGTACGACTATCACGCCTGGCGCAAAAATACTGCGGCTGGGTTTAAGGTCTCTGCATCCAAAAAAGCTTACGGCTGTGTGTATGGTAACCCCGCATCGACCCCGCAATTCAGCCAGTATCATGGGTGCTACGCCAGCGGGCAGCAGATGCCAATAGAAGGCTGGTGCGATAGTGGGTATGACCCCATCTTCGGCCAGACTACTTTTAATTGCCAGGATTACGACCTGACGTTCTCGTGGGTAAAGAATGACGGCACCGAACATAAGTTTACCAAGCGGGTGACGCAGAAATGTGCCCAGGCCTACCTCAACTATGACCCGTGTCTGAACCCGCCGGCAACGATCTATGACAATTGGACTATCGATCTGCCTGGATCGGAATTCTTGCAACTCAAAACCGGCAACCAGTTCTCCGGGCAAGGCACTCAGCCCGCGCTCATCACGTCAAAAGGCGGGGCAGTTATCAACATCTCCGGCCGGAGCGTGCAAACACCGAACGGCAATACGCTCAAAGCGGACGTGGGCGACACGCAAAGCTACACGTTTCGCGGCGACGGCCTGGGGGACTACCTGCCGCTGACCGACACCGTGGGCCGCGACATTGGCTTTACCCGCAATGGCGACATCGACACTATCACGCTCCATGATTCGAGTGGGCAGAGCACCACTTACACCATCTCATGGACGGTGGTAAACGGTCCAGACGCCTATAACTATCTAGGCGTCGACGATCGGCGCATTCGCGTGGTGCAGAACGTTCAACTGCCCAACGGCCGCAGTTATCATTTCGACTACAACACCGATAATGGCTACCTCGAAAAGCTCACACTGCCTTCCGGAGCCTACGTCAAATATGCATATTACGGGGGCTCGGGGATCCTCAAGGTGCAGTCCCGGAGAGTATCCGAAGATGGAACGCAGGCGGGTGAACGGGCCTGGTCCTACGGTTACAACGGCACTTCGACTGACGTTATCGATCCGATGGGGCAGAAAAAGACGGAATACTATTCTGGTGGACTGTCGACAACGACGAAGGAGTATTCCAGCAGCAACGTGTTGCTGCGGCAAACCGATCGCGCCTGGTCAACGGGGACAGATCCGGCCGTGACGGTTTCCCAGACAACGGTGGGCAGCCAATTCTATGAAATGGATTATGCCTACGACGGCTACAACAACGTCACAACGGAAGAGACTTACGACTGGGGCCCCGTCGGAAACCGCGGACCGCGGATCCGTCGCGTGACGCGGACCTTCCTCACCTCTTCTACCTACACCGACAAGCACATCTTCGATCGCTTATCTTCCGAAACCGTAGCCGACGG
>CAZPBY010000037.1:19454-75473 GCA_964584785.1 uncultured Solibacteraceae bacterium | reverse complement strand
GCGTGGTGACTCCCATTTATACAGATGCGGGAGTAACCTTTACCCTGTTTGATGGAAAGGGCGTTGCGCGAGGCTTAGCCCCGGTTTCGATACCGGCGGGCGGACAGATTGCCAGGGTCGGAAGCGACTTGTTTCCCGGCGCGACCGTAACCGGTTGGGTTCAGGCGACCAGCGCGACGCCGAACCTGCGTGGATTCTGGCTTGGTGGAGATTGGGTCAACACGACCGATGGGACTGAGGCGGCGCCGTCGGCGTCACAATTCGTACTTCCAGTGGTGACGACACAAACCGAGATCGAACTCGTGAATCCGACCGCCTCCAATCAGACCATACTCATCAGGCTGTATGGATCGGAAGGACAGGAGATCACGGAACCGCAGATCCAGATTCTTTCAGCATCGGGTTATTATCGTGCTCGCGCGTCATCCATATTCGCGCCGATCGATCTGACGCAGGCCACACACGCGAAAGTCACGTGCACCGTAAGCTGTGCGGGAAGCGCTCTCGTTTCGAACCTGGTGACCGGCCCTTCCCTGGCGGTGGTCAACGGAGTCAGCACGACGTCCACTGTAAAGGAATGGTATTTTCCTCATGTGTTGCAGGGGCAGCTCAACGGTCTGATCTATTCGACTCTTGTTTCTGTAACGAACCTCACGGCGACGGCTCAAACGATCACGCTTTCTTACAGGTCGCAATTCGGCGGAGATCCGGTCGAAGTCACCCGCGACGTGCTTCCCAACGGAACCGTCCGCGAGATTGCAACGACTCTGTTTCAGCTGACCAATGACCTCGATAACGGATGGGTTCGTATCACGTCCGAACAACCGGTAGCGAGTGTCGCCATCATCGCGGAGCTTACAAAAGGAGCGACTGCCGCGTCGCCCGGCCTGTCGACGCCGTCATCGAATTTGATTTTGGGACACATCGCGGATCTGAATCCGTGGTGGACGGGCGTCGCATTGACGAACACTACAGATTTCGACGCGTTCGTCGATATTTTTGCCATAACGCCAAGCGGTACGTTGATCGGCCAGGTAACGTCCATGCCGCTCGCCGCCGGAACGAAGACCGCGATGCTGCTCAGCCAGTGGATTCCTCAGACGACGACGCGATCGACGGATGGAGGCTTCATTTTCGTTCGTTCGACCGTGCCAATTTTTGGAATAGAGCTGTTTTTCACGCGCGACCAGCGTGTGCTGTCGCACGTACCCGGTTTTCCTCTTGGAGCGTCCGAGCGATTTACGCCACCGAATCGTTGACAGAATTCATGGACCAACTGATACTCACGCCGAGCCAACGTAGACAGACGGTGCTCGATGTGCTGTCATCGGCGAAGCAGACCGTGATCCTGTCGCTTTTCCGGTGCGATGATTCTCGCGTGCTTGACGAGATCGTATTCACCGCGAAACGAAACGTTCAGGTGAAAGTACTGATCACGCCGCGGGCTCGCGGTTGGAACAAACGCTTGGGCAGTCTCGTGACGCTATTGAAGCACACGGGCGTGGACGTCAAACAGTACGACGGGCCCTGGTCGAAATATCACGCGAAATACATCGTCGCAGACGATACGATCGCTCTCGTCGGTTCGATGAATCTGACGCGCAAGTGCTTCGAAGACACTTGCGATTTTCTCTTGATCAGTCGAAATCCTGGATTGGTGACTGGGCTCGCGAAATTGTTCGAATCCGACTGGTCGCACCCGTTCATGTCCGCGCCCGATTCCGCAGGCGGTTTGATTGTCGGACCGGACCAATTGCGCAACTGCTTACTCGGACTGCTGGGGCAGGCCAGAAGCAGGATCAGCATTATCGATCACCGCGTGAGCCATCCCGACATTCTGCTCGTCCTCGCCAGGAAAATGCGCGAGGGCGTGAATGTTCGCATTCTCGGACGGGGCGAAGTGGGTGATCTCGTTTCGCACGGCAAGATGGTTTTGGTCGATGAAGACACCGCAGTCATTGGAAGCGCATCTCTCTCAAGGCCAGGACTGGATGTTCGCCGCGAAGTGTCGATCCTTCTAAAACAGACCGAACTTGTCGGAGAACTGGCCAGTTTCTTTGAGCAAATGATCGTCAACCGTGGCTCGACGCCTGTCCTCGAGGAGCCCGACGATGAGGATGAAGACGACCAGTAGCTTCATTTTGGCCGTTCTGGTTGTGACTCTCCTGTCGCAGGTAGCCGTCTCGGCTCAAGGGAAGAAAAAGAAAGAGGGCGAGGTGTTCAATGTCTTCGAGTACGAAGCGGAACGTGATTTCGGCAGAACCTCGGTTCCAACGATCAGCGCTACCCGTGGAAAGACGTGAAGGTCAATTTCAAGTACTTCGACAACCTCCAACTGAGAGTCGGTACCTAGAGGCCCCCAAACGGGCTTCGCGGAAGGATAGCTCAGCGCACTGGAGCATTTGCGGGCTTGACCGCAAGGCCCGTCAGCAGCAGCGCGGTGGGCCACAAGTGGAGGTACAGCCGCGGAAGCGAACTGTCGAGATGCCATTGAAGATCCATCGGGGTGATGACATATACCGCATAGTAGCCGGCAACAACCAGGCCCCAGATCAGAACGCTTTGCAGCCAGCCCGCATTGTGGGCAGTCTTCCGGTCGATTCCATGTAACGCAACATACAGCAGCACAAAAACCGCGGGATGGACGAGCCATTCTCCAAAACTCCAGAAGGTCCGGGAAAAGTTCTGGAAAATCGTGAGGTGCCTGCTCGGATCGCTCAACTTCTGCATGATCTCGGAGTAATGACGATACCCAAAGATATCGTTTGGCGGAGCGACTGCCATCTTGAACCAGACAATCACGAGCAGCGGCAGGAAGCCGCCGCACGCGAATGCTGCAAAACGCCGAAGCGTGACGGAAGGTTCCCAGAGCACCGGCAGCAGTAAGACCAGCCCGACGACCACAAGAAAAAGCAGGCCTTCGTTCTTCACCCATCCCGCGCATCCCGCGGTGAAGCCGGCCAGGACGAGCAGTCCGCGGCTTTCCGATGATCGCATCCGATAAAGACAGATCAGTGCCGCCGTGCAGAGAATGTACAAGGACAGGGGGACGTCCGCGGATTGTGCCACACCGTAATGGATATAAAACGGTGTTCCCAGCAGAACCAAAGCCATAACCACACCTGCAGACGAGGCGCGCAATTCCGCAAGGACTCCGGCGAGCACGGCAACGGCAGCGAGAACAAACATCGCGCCGGAGACACCGCCGGCGTCTGGGACATCGTTTCCGATGTAACGCCACAGTCGAGCCACTAACGCGGGCACGAGAAGCGGATAATCGGAATGAAACGTGTTCCGAATATCGCTCTGCCACGCGGGGCCATCGCGGTACAAGTATCGTGAATGGCTGTTCCAGATTGCGGTCGCATCCCAGTCGCCGTGCGGTTCGCGTTCAATCACGACGCTCCACTGAGAGATCGCAATCCCGCACGCCACAGCCAGCAACATCCACGACGCCGGTAATGGAGATATGTAGAATGAACCCAGACGCAATGCCGGTTTGCGCACCGAGAAATACGCAGCGACTAATCCGGCGAGCAATGCGAGTTCGATCGTAAACATCGGCCGCCGGAACAGCACAAACACGATCGAGCAAATTCCGGCGCCGACTGCCGGGGCAAAAGCCCATCTCAAGCCTCGCGAGGTTCCTGGTGGCGCGAGGAGCGACGTCGTGAGGAATCCGAACAGCATGAGGGTCATCAGCGAGAGCAGGCCCAGCAAGAACACACCCACGCTCATTGGGGACGCGTTTTCTGGAGAAGCATCAATCCGTCGCCGGAATCATAGAGCTTGGCAAATCCTTCCGGGATCGGGGCCACGTCGGCAGCTGCCGATGAATCGACAATGACGTACGGTGCCGCCATCGTGTTTTCTTTGAGATTCCACGGAATCATCGAATAACGCGTCTGGACGTAACGCGCCGCCTCTCGTTCGGTCCGTTGCTTCCCATTCAGAACACTTGCCGGCATATAGCCGATGTCGCCGCTGCGATACGGAATTCCGAGCAAGGCGTTGCGTATCCCGGTCATTCGTTGCTCGATCACAACGACATCGTCTTCATTTCTGGGTTTCAATCCTTCAGCGAGCCGGTTGGAGTGCCACAGGTTCAGGAACGCAACCGCGATCAAAGCGGCACTCGCAAGGAATCGAAGTATCGGTAACGCGTGTTGCTTCAAAAAAAGAGGCTCCGGATGGTGAACGGTGGTCGAATCTACCACGTTTCGTTGTTCATGCTCTACCCATAGTGTAAGCTCGGTTTCCTCTCATGAAACTTTCAGTGATCGTGCCTGCTTTCAATGAAGAGGCTACTGTTGGAACTGTGATCAGTCGCGTGCTTGCCGAAGTTCCGTTCGATTTGGAACTGATCGTCGTTGACGATGGATCGACCGACCGGACACGCCAAATCGTCGAGGATCTCGCGGCGAAGGATTCTCGCATCCGCGTCTTTCACCAGGCGAACGCCGGAAAAGCGGCAGCGCTCCGTCGCGGTTTCGAGGCGAGTCGCGGCGACGTAGTCATCGTTCAGGATGCGGATTTCGAGTACGACCCCGCGGAAATCGAGCACGTCGTCCAGCCCATTGTCAGCGGTAAAGCGGACGTGGTCTATGGATCGCGTTTTCTCGTGAGACGTGCGTCTCGTGTTTTGTATTTTTACCATTATGTCGGGAACCGCGTGCTCACGCTGCTGTCGAATCTGCTGACGAACCTGAACATGACGGACGTCGAGACGGGGTATAAGGCATTTCGAGGCGACATCATCCGCGACATGATCTTGAAGGCTGAAGGTTTTGGCATCGAGATCGAACTCACCGCCAAGGTCTCGAAACTCGGCGCCATCGTTTTCGAGGTTCCGATCAGCTATTACGGCCGCACTTATGAGGAAGGAAAGAAGATCGTTCTTTGGGACGGCGTATTAGCCATTTGGTACATTCTGCGATTCAACCTCTTCTGCAGCCTGCGCCAGTCCTTCAATTCCCGCCAGGTCTGAATTTTTCCCCAGGCAATCGCGAGCGCCCTTGGTTTAAGATAGCGCCGTGAATCGCCGGCAATTCCTCGCTGCGTTTGGCTTTGCGGCAGCTCAGCGAAAGCGTTATTGGTCGTTAGATCAACCTGTTGTCACCGTCCGGGAGCCCTACCTCCAGAACGTTCGCAACGATCGCGCCACTGTCATGTGGGCGACCCAGTTCAGCGGCACGGGTTACATCGAGTACTCGCCGGACGGCGTGAACTACCAGCGCCGCCTGGCGCTAAGCCGGACGTACACCGCCGCGGAGACCGGTCTTCCGGCGGCATTCACGCAATACGTCGGCGTCATGCCTCGCCTTTCTCCAAACACCAGCTACTTTTATCGGGCCATCGTGAACACCGACGTCGTCGGCGCGACGTCGAGATTTCGGACCGCCCCGTTCGGTCCCGTCTCGTTCCGATTCCTGGCCATTGGCGATAGCGGAATGGGATCGCCGGAACAGTTTCGAGTCGCCTCGTTAATGACGCAGGAGGACGCGGCTTTTGTGCTCCACGTCGGCGACATTGCATATCTCCACGGATCCTATGATGAGTTCCAAAAGAATCACTTCGACGTTTATCGGCAGATACTCGCAAGAACACCGCTGTTTCCGGCGCCTGGCAATCACGAATATGAATCGGCAAGCGCCGCGCCATACCTTGCGCTCCACACCCTGCCTGCGGAGACCGTCTCGGTTGGTGAGCGTGGACGATACTACTCGTTCGATTGGGGAAATGCGCACTTCGTATCGCTCGACACGAATTCCGATCGCAGCAGCGGCGCCTTGCGACGCGCCTTGAACGGTACGGGCGATATGCTGAGCTGGCTCGATCGCGATCTGCGATCGACGCGTCAATTCTGGAGGATCGTGTTCTTCCACCATGCCCCGTATGCGGGTGGCCTGAATGCCGGCGACCCCGTCGAGGGCGATGTCCGCAGGTATGTCGTTCCGATTCTCGAAGCGAACGGAGTGCAGCTCGTTTTGAACGGCCACGAACACAATTACCAGCGAACCTATACGTTGAAGGGCGACAACACCGTCGCTGATGGCACCGGCACGGTTTATCTGACTACAGGCGGCGGAGGCGCGACGCTCTACACGCTTCCTTCAAACTTCCCGCAAACGGCAGTACAAAGAATCTCCAATCATTTCATTCGCAGTGAAGTTTCGGGCGGACAGATAACTCTAACGAGCATCAATGACGGCGGAATCGAAATCGATCGCGTTACGATCACGCCGCAGCCCGTTTTCGCGGATGCTTCGCGCGCCGTCACGTTCAGTGGCGATCCGGTGGCGGGGGCTCTGATCTACGCTCGCGGATGGAATCTGTCCATGCAGGAAAGCGCGTTGCAAGCAACGCCGGTCGAGTCCTTGCTCGGTACAAACCTGACTTTGGATGGGCGGCCGGTCCCGCTGATATACGTTTCGCCCACTCAGGTCGTCGGGCAGCTTCCCTTCGATCTGCCCAACACTTCGACTTGCCAGTTACGCACGCCGAACGGTGTGGCGAGCTTCACCATTTAAGTTTTGCAGATTAGGTCTTGAACTGCGTTTCGTGCAGTGTCGCGTAGAGGCCGCCGCGCGCGACGAGATCACTGTGCTTTCCCTCTTCAACAATTTGTCCGTCGCGAAGAACGAAGATGATGTCGGCTTTGCGGATCGTTGCCAATCGATGGGTGATGACGATGCAGGTTCGGCCCACCATCAAGCGATGTAGCGCGTCGAAGACGATCGCTTCGGACGCCACGTCGAGACCTGAGGTCGGTTCATCGAGAATGAGAATCGGCGCGTTCCGGATGATCGCGCGGGCGATCCCGATGCGCTGCCGCTGGCCTCCCGAGAGCGTGACCCCGCGTTCGCCGACCATCGTTTCATAGCCGTCCGGCATCTTTTCGATGAACTCGTGCGCGTTCGCCAGCTTGGCGGCCTCGACGATTTCTTCACGCGTCGCTGTCGGCCGGCCGTAACCGATGTTCTGCGAGATAGGTCCGCGAAACAGAATCGTTTCCTGCAGGACGAAGCCGAGCTGTTTGCGCAACGATTTGACCGACAACATTCGCGTGTCCCATCCGTCAATGCGAATCGTGCCCACCGTTGGATCGTAGAAGCGCGGCAGCAGGCTCACGATTGTTGTTTTGCCCGCTCCGGTCGGACCAACGAACGCGGCAATCTGACCGGGTTGGATGGCGAAGCTGATTTCCTTCAGGATCATCCGATCCGGCCGGTAGCCGAAGCTCACCTGATCGAACTCAATCAGGCCCTGAAACTCCGGCACGCGGAATTTGAATTCCTGCGCCGGTTGAAGTTCCAGATCCATGACTTCCTTGATGCGTTCGAATGCAATCGATGGTTTCGAAAATGTTTCCGGCAACTTGGAGAGCCCGCGGATCGGCGAGTAGAGCTTTCCGAGATATTGGAGAAACAGAACCATACTGCCCATGTTGATCGTGCCGCTTATAACGAGCCGCGCTCCATACCACAGCACCGCCGCCCCTCCGAGGGCGACGATCACATCGACCAGCGGCGACAGCCCGGCTTTCAAAGCCTTGGCGCGCAACGTGAGTTCGACGCTTTCCAGACTTTCTTCGGCGAATCGCCGCTTTTCATATTTCTCCTGAGCGAACGCCTTTACCACGCGTATCGATGAAAAAACCTCCTGAATATTCGAAAGAAGCTCGCTCTCTTTCTTGCGAACGGCCCGCGACGCGCGTTTGATCCGGTGGGTGTACTTGTAGACGACCGCGAACAGGAACGGAGCGATCATCAGCGCCACGAGCGTAAAGCGCACGTTGATGCTGGACATGATCGTTATCATTCCGACGAGCAGCAGTACATCCAAAATGGCATCGAGAAGAGTCGAGGTGACGAAGGTCTGAATCGTATCGATGTCGCTCGTGACACGGCTGATGAGATCGCCGGTCTGAGCATTGTCGTAATAGGAAAGCGAGAGCCTCTGAATGTGGTGATACAGCGTGGTTCGAAGGTCGTGCATCACCCATTGCCCGACCCGCGTCGTCAGGACGCTCTGGATATAGCCGCCGATGGCGCCCGCGACGGCAATCGCAATCAACGAAACCGCAGTCGCATTCAGAAGCGCGACCCGATCGGCGGCAATGTGCGGAGCAAGCCGGATGAGCCACGCGGGCAGTTTTTTTGAACCGAGCACGTTGTCGATGACGATCTTCAAGGGCAAGGGCTGAAGAAGATCCGTCAAACTGCAAAACACCGCCGCGGCAAAACACAGCAACAACGTCTTCCAGTGAGGCGATAGAAGCCGGGTGATTCGGATTTGCCGCGATGATTCGCCGGGCATGAACACAATAGTTTAAAGCTGGAACGGGCGGCACTTCCCGCGTTGTTCCAGCGCGTCGAAGTGCGACGCAAAGCGATCGTAAAAATCCTTGGATGCAAGATGGGAGGAGAACTCGAGAAAACCGGCCTGAGCCGCCGGAGAATTGGGCGGATTTCCGCTGACCCAATAGGAGACCGCCGCCCGCGGAACAAACCGGAACAACTCGATCAGCCATTTTCGCGGCAACCCTTGCGCTACGCCAAAGGCGATTCCTGTTTCCAGGTAGGGCGCGGCGATGACGGTCTGGCCCACGGCGATCGCCGGTTCGATCTCCCAGCGCAGCCGGAATCGCAGATCGGCGGCATAGAGAAGCACCAGCGTTTGCGCCGACGGCTCCTCTCCAATCGCCCGGCGCTGACTTTCGAGCTCGAAAAAAATTCCCGATGCGTCCCAGGTGCTGAAGCCGTCCTTCCGGCGTTTTGTCTGCAGCAGGTTCTTGGCGGACGGGACGAGATCGCGTCCGCGAACCGCATCCACGCTGATGAGCTGGCCGGGAATGATCGGTCTAAACATAGGCCGCCGCTCCGATCTTTGCGCCACCGGTCCGAATCCACTCGCGAATAGCCTCTTCATTCCATTCCGGCCACGGACGGCCACGCAGCTCGGTGAACAGTTCGCGAATCTGGAGATGTTGATCGTAAATCGGCCTCTCGGCGTCCACCACGACGAATTTAAAAATCACCGACAGCGCATCGTATTCATGAATCACTTTGCTGATGAATTCCTGATAGCTGGCGTGCGGATCTTCGATGTTCGTCACATCCTGGCCGGCTTCGTAATACTTCGGTATACGCGTCGCCGCGATTCGTTTTCCGCTGGTTTCGGGCGAGACGGAAAAATAAAACACGGCGTCGGGCCAATACAGCGGCGAATAGACGTGGAGCAGCCAATCGAAATCGAGGCCGCGTGCGGCGTCACGGGCCAGGGCAGTGAAGAGGAACCTGTCGGCGACTACCGTCTTGCCGTCGACGAGAGCGGGGATCACTTTCGTTTCCATCCGATGACGAAAATCCGCGGCGTGCAAAAGCGAGAATTCCTGCTCGTCGAGAGAGCGGATGTTTTTGCGCGCCTTCGTGATCGGCTTTATCAGTTTCGACGAATTCCATTTTGTGGTGACGACGTCGAAACCCTCCGCGATCAGCCAGTCACGAAACAGCTTCCGTTGCGTCGTTTTGCCCGATCCGTCCGGTCCTTCAAACGCGATCAGAAACCCCCGGTTTCGCCCCCTCGCCGCAATTCGCTCGCAAAGTGCTCGCGCTGCTTGCTTTAGTTCCGAACTCACGGCGTTATATTACACGCTTCGTGTTTTCAAATGAGTCAATTTAAGCAATGGTTCAACGATTGTTTTGATGGCGTCGAAGGTTTGATCGATCGCGGCGGTGGCGTCGACGACGTGAAAATCGTAAGGCTCGATCATCTTGGCAAATTCGCCGAGCAGCCGGGTTTGATATTCGAGAAAGCTGTCGTACATGTCCTCGCCAAGGTGAAGATCCATTCCCGATTCCCAGTAATTGAATCCGGTGTGCTGGATTACCCGCGTGATGACATCCTCGATTTTCACGCGGAGATAAATGATGATGTCGGGCTTCAGGGCGATCCCGTAAACATCGCGAATCCAGTCCGGATCGGCGCCCCGGACGATGGCTCGCGCCATAAGCGAGTAAATATAACGATCGGTGAGGACGATGAAACCCGCTCGCAACGCAGGGATGATTTCGTTTTCGAGGCGGTCGATAAAATCCGTCGCATAGAACAGGGTCATGGTGAGGCGTCCCAGAGTGGTGCCTTCTTTGGCGGACTTCAGCGCTTCGCCGACCAGCGCCGACCGCGTCATGCCCGTGTCGAGAACGGCGTGCCCATTGTTTTCCAGCCACGACCGAAGTAATCCGATCTGCGTGGAGCGGCCGACGCCGTCCGTGCCTTCGAGGACGATCAATCTTCCTTTCAGTTCGGAAACATCTACTCCTGCAAGCCCCGTCTGACCAATGAACCCAAATCCACCCATTTACGAATCCTTGTCTTTTTTGCGCCTTCCAAAGCCTGAATGACGATTTGCCGCATCTGCACTTGTTGCTCTTCGATCGATTGGCCGGCGTCGATGGCAATCAAGCCATACTCCTGAACCATGCGTTCGTATTCCGCGATAATGCGGCCCTGAAAGATATTGAAGCTCTCTTCCATATCGTCGCTGAGTCTCAGGTCCATTCCGGCTTCGTAATACTTGATCGCCTCGCGCCCGCCCAGGATCCGTTTCATCGCTTCCTCGAGGGAGATGCGGAAGTAGAAACCGACTGTTGGTTTGACCGCGAATTGATAAAGTCCTCGAACCCAGGTCGGATCGACGCCGCGCGCCGCATCGCGGGCAAAGGCCGTATAGATGTAGCGGTCCGCCAGAACGAGCGCTCCCGCCTTCAAGGGAGGGATGATGTGATGTTCGGTGCGGTCCGCGAAATCCGTGGCGTGGATCAAACTGAACGTCATCGGTGTTAACGCGCGTTTGCGCTTTCCGCGACGCGTCACATCATGCACCAGCGGCGACGAGTTCCACTCGCTGAAAAACGTGACGTAGCCTTCCGATTCAAGCCACTTTTGAAGCAGCGCGATCTGAGTGCTCTTGCCCGATCCGTCTATACCTTCAACGATGAAAAGCTTTCCCGGAAATCGGTGCTTTCCATACATCTTCATGGCTCAGCTGTCCTCCGCTCAATCGACGGCAAAAACGTCAATGCTAACCCAAGCAGTAGCGTCGCAGCAAAGTCCAGCCCCAGCGTCTGCATCAATCGCTGGTTCGCTGCACCTGAAATGATGGGCTGAATCAGTACCAGCGCAATACTCAAATAGACGAGATTCCTCGCAATGCCCGGTTTTATGCGTGCGGCAACGATCGCCGGAAAAAGCAGGACGACCAACGCATACTTTTGCGTGAACGGCTGCAACAGCGCGACAAGGCAGAAGCCGAGCGCTTCATTTGCCCATGGCATCGCGTGCTGCTTCGAGGCAAACCAGAGGAACGCAAGGTAAGCGGTTCCAGCCACGATGAACCAGAGCGTTCGTACGACCGCGGGATTAATGTGCGCGATATTGACGGACGGGTAGTTTGAATCCGGAACCTGGGAATAGTCGATCGCCGTGAGGTATCGCATCATGACTCCGCGGATCGATTGGCTCGGAAACCAGATTTCTTCCTGTCCGGTCTGTGTCGCGAATTCCTGACGGAACCATTGGCCGATCAAACTCGCATTACCTCGCACGCCAAAGTAAACGGAAGGCAGCAACGTCAACACCGCTGCAAACAACAGACTGTACGCTGCCGTCTTCAGACGGCGCGAAACGATCAGGTATGGAACAAAAAACAGCGGCCAGACCTTCACCGCAATCGCCAGTCCAAGCGAACTCCCCGCGGCAATCGGGTTTTCACGCGCGAGCAAAAGTCCGAACGCGGTGAGGGCGAAGATAAAGAACTGGGCGTTGCCATATCGAAAATCCTGAATCACAAAAGGTCCTGCAAGAAGTATCGGAACGAGCCAGTCCGTGCCGCTTTCCGGTGACGGGAATCTTTTGGCAATCGAGCGAATCAAGACCAAGAGCACCATTGCCTTAAAGACGAGCCATAAGGCCGCGGAAATCCCGAGTGGAAGCCAGGCAAAGGGCGCGAAGAGCAAAAGAAAAACCGGCGGATACCGGTAGTGCATGGGCCAGCCCAGGCCGCTGGATCGGCCGTAGACCGGCCGCGTTCCGTCAAACACTCCGCGCGCTCCAAAGTGATAAACACGGAAATCCATCGGTTGCTGTGACACGTGCCAGGCAAACCCGATCACCACGCATGCAATCGCCGCACACGTCAGAGCCTTCGCGAAACTCACGCGCGCCATGCTACATCGGCCGTCACAAATCGCGAATCAGGAAACGCCACCGGGCATGTTAAATTGCGGATGTTTCCAAGATGTTACAAGTTCTCTCCACGTTGCTGGTCATTCTGTGTTGGCCTGTCTATCTCTCGTTGTTTTTCGGCAAGTCCGGCCCGGGCACCGAACGGCAACGTCAGGATTCACTTTCAAAACTTGGAATTCTGTTGCAGGCCGCAGCCGTCGGCGTGACGTGGGCTTTGCCGCGCGCGATATTCAGCTCACTCGACGTTCCCTTTCCGGTTTCGTTCATGGCGCCGCCCATGGCGGCGATCCTGGGGGTTGGATCCGTTTGGTTCTCGCGCGTGGCGCTTCAGGTCCTGGGCCGGCAATGGAGTCTGGTGGCGGGCGTGACCGCGGATCACCGCCTGGTGATGGAGGGTCCGTACGCCGTCGTCCGTCATCCACTCTATACGTGCTTCTTCGGTTTGACGTTGGCGACCGCGATTGTCTGGACACGGCCGCCTGCGATTCCGCTCATCGTTCTCTTGTTCTGGCTCGGAGTATCGGTCCGAGTTCGGTCTGAAGAACGGATTCTTCGAGAGGCCTTTGGCGGTGAATTCGAGCGTTACAAGCGTGAAGTCGGCGCGTTCCTGCCGCGTCTTCGCCATCTGTTATGATTTCCCCGTGATCGAACTCACCGCAAAATCACTCATCACCGACGAGGACTTGCGAGTCCTGGCAATGGGCGAGACCGTCCGCATCGACGCAAAGGCTCTCGTGACGCCGCTGGCGGTCGACACGGCGCAGGAGCGGCGGCTGAAGATCGAGCGGGTCGCTGTCCCGCCTCCGGAATCGAAGAGCAGTCGCGTGCGGCGCATCGCGTTCGGCGCCGATCACGGCGGTTTCGAGATGAAGGAGGATCTGAAGAAGTTTGTCCGCGAACTTGGATTTGAGATCACCGACCTCGGGACGAACTCCGCAAGTCCCGTCGATTATCCGGATTTTGCCCAGGCTGTCGCGTTGGCGGTGGCGCGTGGATCGTGCGATCTCGGCATTATGATCGACGGCGCCGGCATCGGATCATGCATGGTCGCGAACAAGGTTCCCGGCGTTCGCGCCGCTATGTGCTACGACGAAGCGTCCGCACGGAACAGCCGCGAACACAACGGCGCCAATGTCCTCACGCTCGGAGGCCGCATGATCCCCATCGATAAGGCGCGAGACATCGTCCGCGTCTGGCTGAGCACCGAACTGACCGAAGACCGGCACCGCAAGCGCGTGGCGAAGATTGACGCGATACTTCCCTTTCATTTGTGATTGCCGATTAGTGAGAAGTGATTGGCGAACCGAAGCCATAGGCCATTCGAGATCGGTAATAGCCAATGACCTCAGTTCGGCAATCACCCATCACCAATCGCCGATTAGTGAGAAGTGATTGGCGAACCGAAGCCATAGGCCATTCGAGATCGGTAATAGCCAATGGCCTCAGTTCGGCAATCACCTATCACCAATCGCCCAATCACCAATCGCCAATCACCAATGAAGACTATCGGAAGGCGAGGGATTCTCCCCACTCCGCATGGCCGTAGTAACCGAATTGCCCGTCTCGAGACCACCTCGGGAACTCGTCGCGGTACTGCGATTCGAAGGTGTATTGACGCGCTTCATGGTTATCCGCGTCCATGATCCACAAGCGTCTTTCGCCCAAAGCCGCTTTTGCCTTATCCCCGCCGCCAACGGACCCGATGTCGGGGCCGGAGATGTAGGCAATACGGCGGCCGTCGGGTGACCATGAAGGCGAAGCGACGGCAGATTTGTTATCCGTGACGATAGACAGCTTGCCTGTGTTCGGATCAACGATGAACAAACGCTTGTTTGTCCAGGATTCCCGGTTGTCACCGGCGGCCACCACGACTTCATTACGAACGGCCGATATGGAGATGAAATCGGCATATCGCAACACAGATTCATTCTTAATGACCGGTTCGATGACCCCGCCGGCGGCAGGTACAGCCATCAGCTGCAGGCCGTCGGCGGCGATGGATGCCGAGTGTCCCGGATTCGGCCATAGCAATAGTCGCGCGCTATCCGCAGTCCAGCCAGCGAGAGTCACGTCGCCCAGTTCGAACAGCGGAGATTGCACTTCACGCTGACCGTTCCGAAGAACAACCAGACGCTCCTTCGCAAACCGCTTGACGATAATTTCCTGCGCGGCACCATCCCGGTCGACGGACCAGATCCGTGTTTGCCGATCCTTGACGCTGGTGACGGCAAGCCGCTTGCCGTCGGTACTCCAGATCGCCGTAACCAACGCGCTGCCGTCGGGGGCGCGCATCAACGTACGAGTCCGGCGATCATCCATTCGCATGATCCCGGCGTCCTGCGGATTGGTCAGGGCGATTTCGTCCTCTATTGGCGACCATTGGAAACCGCCGGCAAAAGTCAGGACAATGGCGCCGTCAATCGAACTCACAACCGTTTTTGAAGCCTGCGCGAAAGCCAGCCAGTTTCCCGAATGCGACAATTTAGGCGAGCTTCCACCACCGTGGCTAACCTGACGCACGTGGCCGCCGGGCAGACTCTTCACCCACACCTCGTTGTTTTGAACGTATGCGAGAACGCCGGAGGGCGCCGGTGATTGCGCCATTGACAGCAGCAGTGAGATGACGAACAGCGACCACATTGTGCTTGCTGGATTCTCCCGCCAAATCGCGGCGCATTGCAAGTTGACGAAAGTTTTCGTTGACAAATGACGAAAGTCTTCGTCATATTGCCGGTATGCCTACCAAGCAGATTCGTCCGACAAAAGCCGAACTCTCCATTTTGCGTGTGTTGTGGAACCTCGGGCCCAAATCGGTTCGAGAGATTCAGTCCGAATTGAATCAGTCGAGGCCGACGGGATACACGACTGTTTTGAAACTCCTCCAGATCATGACGGAGAAGAATCTCGTCGAACGCGATGAAAACGTCCGTCCGCAGATTTATCGCGCCCGGTTCACACAGTCGCAAACGCAGCGCCATCTGCTGCGCGATCTCATTCAAGGAGCTTTCGACGGTTCCGTAAAGTCGCTTGTCATGCAGGCGCTCGCCACCAAACGGACATCGCCGGAAGACCTCGACAAGATAGAAAAGCTGCTGGATCGATACGAAGAAGGAGAAAAGAAATGACCGCCCTCACCGATGCATTAAGCGCCGCGCTGTTGCACTTCTTGTGGCAAGGGCTTGCTGTAGCCCTCCTGCTCTGGATCACTCTCTTCGCCCTAAGGAAACGATCGGCGAACGCCAGATATGCCGCAAGCTGCTTCGCGCTGGCTGTTCTGGCGATACTTCCGGTTGTCACGACCGCGTGGGTTTATGAAGGACGGCTTGCAATCGGCTCCGTTCACTCCGGGTTGCCGGCTCTGCCTGTTCAAAGTACCTCCAGTGTTGTCTTCCTTAACTCCACCAACGCACCCTGGCTGGCCTGGGTCCAATCGTGGGCTCTGACAGTCTGGTCCGTCGGGGTGCTCCTTTTTTCGGTACGGATTGTCTGGGGATGCAAATACATCTACGCCTTGAAACGCCAGGGCCGGCCGGCGGACCGGCGCATTGAGATGATCCTTCTTCGTCTTGTCAACCGGATGGGGATTGCGCGGAACGTCCGGCTATTGCTGTCCTCGATGGCGGATGCGCCAAGCGTTGTGGGCTGGCTCCGTCCAGTCGTTCTCCTTCCAGCGTCCAGCGTGCTCGGCCTGACTCCCGAACAACTGGAGGCAGTCATCGCGCATGAACTGGCGCACGTTCGCAGGCTCGATTACCTCGTCAGCGCATTTCAGGTCGTCATTGAAACATTGTTGTTCTACCACCCGGCCGTGTGGTGGACGTCGTCACGAATCCGTCATGAACGCGAGTTGTGCTGCGACGACGCGGTCATCCACTGCTGCGGCGACGCCCTTTGTTATGCCCACGCACTCACCGCCCTCGAGAAGGAGCGCGTGCTCCAACCGAGCATGGTTCTCGGGGCCGGAGGCAGTGGATTGTTTTATCGAATTCAACGAATCATCGGAGTAAAAACCATGGAATACGGACCATCCAAAATATCGGGTTTATTGGTATTCAGCCTCGCGCTGGCCGGCGTTCTTGCAAGTATGAACGGGCTTCGCGCCGAACCGCAGAAGCCGGAACCTGGGGTGCAGAGCATTGAACAGGCCAAACTAAGTGCGGATCTCAAAAAGATGGCAGCCATTGCCGGCCAGGACTCTCCAGGAGTCGCGGTGAACCTCGGCGCCGCAAATGTCGTGCATCGTACCGGCATCGAGTATCCGCGAGCGGCGATCACAAACGGAATTCAAGGTTCGGTGTCCGCTGAAGTGACTCTCGACAAGGCCGGGAACGTCGTCGATGCGCGCGTTTTAAGCGGTCCTACGGAATTGAGACGAGCCGTACTGCAGTCCATCCTTCAGTGGCATTTCGTTTCCGATTCCTCTCAGACAACGAGAGTCGTTCACGTCGCCTTCGATGCAAAGGCGGTGCAGAATGAGCGGCGGGAATTGGAGCAGGCCCGCTCGGAAGAGAAGGCCACATTGGAACTGCGAAAGAAAGAGTTGTCGTCGAATGCAGAAACGCAACCGTCGCAAAAGGAAATTGAAAAACAACTCGAAGAAGCCAGGATTGCGTATACCGATTTAGTCAAATGGAAGGAAGGTAATGCCGAACTCGAGAAACAACAATTCCGCGACCTGGACGACATGAAAGCTCGGAAACAACTTGAAGCCGAATATGCGGCCATCACTCGCGAGTATAAGATTGCAGCGGCGACCAAGCCAGAGTCGGCGGTCGGACGCGTTTTGAAGTCGGTGCGTTTCGTCGGGTTCTCGTCGGGAGAATTGGAAGGCAGTCTTATGTCGCGTTTGCCCATCCGCGAGGGCGATGAGGTTTCCAAGGAACTGATCGAAAAAACCGGAGCGGCGGTGCGTCAGTTTGACGAGCACCTGGAATTCCGATTCATTCCGCTGGAACAAAACGGAGCCGAGTTGCAGATTATTGTCCCAGGAGTAAGGCGTCCTTTTTAGGGAGCGCTACTTGCCGCAGGTGGACGACACTTCTGCCACGGAGCGGATGTCGATACGCTCTGCGTTCGGCTGTCGAATCAGAATGCCTTTCGCCTGTATGCGGTGACCTTCCAACGCTTCCGGTTTGAAATCGGGGCCAAGGTACAGGATGTTTTGCAGTTTGAAACTGAGCGTGCCGGCGGGTTTGCCTAGTGCGGCTTTAATCTCGTCGGAAGTTGCGATGTCCGCAACACGTGTCCGGACGGGTTCGATGGCGTTCGTCAGTCCCCAGCTATCGGGGCCCATTTTCGTCATGCAACCGACGGTCACGATCAGCGAGGAGTTGGGCAACGGCTGTGGACCGTCCCTGCCTTCGATTTGAATCGACGCTATGTCGGCGGCTGCCAGTTCATGGTCTCCTTCGGGAAATCGGTTTGCCTGAAAGATGTAAGAGATGATGTCGATATACTCCGCGTCGCTCAACGGCACACGCTGAGGTCCGCCGCGACGCATCGGCGGCATGCTGGTTCGCACAAAGGTGAACAGGCTTTCCACGTTGTCTTCGCGCCAGCGCTGCATGAAATCGGATCCGGTCAGCGAAGCCTGGGGGTTGGAATTCAAGTCTGCGCCGTGACACCGGGCACAGTTCATTTCATAAGTGGCCTGTCCTCGCGCCGCCTGGGCTTTCGTGTACACGCCCGACCAGATTGTTTTTTTGCCCGATGTCGCCTGCACACCGGCCAGTGCCAGAGCCGGCATGAGCAACAGAAGAAGTTTAGACCGCATGATTGTGCCGAATTCTATCGGTGCGCCGCGCGGATCTCAAATGCTGTTGGCCTCGCGAACCGCGCGGTCCGTGTCGGTGAACACGAGGATGAGTGTGCCTACGATAAACAGAACGATGAGGGACAGAATGGCCTGCCGGTACGAACCCGTGATTTCAACCACCAGGCCGAACAACCCCGGTCCGATCCATGACGTTCCGCGTTCGGAAACTTCGTACAGTCCGAAGAACGACGCCTCGAATCCTGCCGGAATCATGCGCGAGAACAGCGACCTCGACAGCGCCTGGGATCCACCGAGAATCAGCGCCACCACCACGGCCATGCCCCATGCCTGACCGGTCGTCCGCAGAAGGCCATAGTCATAGATCACGACGGCGCTCCACAAAACGAGCGATATCAGCAACGCCTTTTTGGTCCCGACCCATGACGCGGTGCGTTCAAACAGCATGGCGCCGAAGAAAGCGACGAACTGCACCATCAGGAAAATCTCCAGGACGAACGTCTGGTCGACGCCGGCAGTTCTTTGTTCGGGCGTGAACAACTCCTGCGAAAGAAAGACAGCGGCAAGACCGATAACGGTCTGAATGCCGTCGTTGAAAAACAAATATCCAATCAAGTATCTCAGCGTGAGCGGCAATCTCGCCAGCTCGCGAAATGTCGACCGCAATTCCTTGAATCCGACCGTGAGATAGTTCTGGCTCGTGGGCAACGATCGTTTCGGCGATCGTGACTGCAACCTTGCGAACGTAACGACGGAAAACGCGCCCCACCATATTCCTGCAGACAACAGAGAGATTCTGACCGCAAGCCCCGCGCTGATACCCAGCGTGTTGGCACCAACCAGCAGCGCGAAATTCAAGGCTAGAAGCAGTCCGCCACCCAGATATCCCAGCGCGTAGCCGCGGCTCGATACCTTGTCGCTTTGGTCATCCGTGCAAATCTCAGGCAGGAACGCGTTGTACAGCACGATCGACGCGCCGAAGCTCAGATTGGCAAAAATGAATAGCAGTCCTCCGGCGAGATACCAGCGTCCCGTGACAAAAAACATCAGACATGTGGCGGCCGCTCCCGCATAGCAGAAGACGCCCATGAGCCACTTCTTCAGGTGCGAGTAGTCCGCGATGGCGCCCAACACCGGCAGCAGGAACACCTGAAGTAAGACCGACATCGAGATGCAATACGGAAAGAACGACTTCGCAGTGACGGCCCCGAGAGCTCCCAGGCGGAGGACCACACCGTTATCGCCGACGGCTGTTTGCGCCAGCGTTGTCACATACGGCGCCAGCAGTGCGCCTGCAACCGTTGTGCTAAACGCGGAATTGGCCCAGTCGTACATCATCCAGCCAAAAATTTCTTTCCGGTCGTTTGTAGTGGATGGCGTGGCTACGGGCATGTGCATCGGGCTCCAAAACTACATTAAGAGTGATATCCTTGTCGCCCTGCATCTTTCTCTGACCGACAAAAAAACATAAGGGGTGAAGCTTATGGAGCGAAAGAAAGCATCCGATTTCCCGCAAGAGGTACTGAACCTCTTCGACCTGTTTATCCACGGCGATATCGGCCGGCGCGATTTCATGGACAGCGCCACGAAAGTGGTCGGCGCGATTGCCGCCGCGGCGATGCTGGAGAGCCTGACGCCGAATTACGCGCTGGCGCAGCAGGTTGCTCCCGACGACAAACGCATCAAAGCGTCGTGGGAGACGTTTGATTCGCCTGACGGCACCGGAAAGATCAAAGGCTATTTGGTTCGGCCCGCCAGCGGGACGGGCAAACTGCCCGGTGTTCTCGTCGTCCATGAAAATCGCGGATTGAATCCCTACGTTCAAGATGTCGTGAGACGCCTTGCCGTCGCCGGTTTCATGGCGTACGGGCCGGATGCGCTGAGTTCACTCGGCGGCTATCCTTCGAACTGGGCATCCTATGCAGTCGGAGGCAAGGTCGATGCAAATGAAGTCACAACCGCGGATCAGAAAGCGACTCAGATGCAGTCCTCGCTCGATGGCAAGAAACTCACAGAGGATTGGGTCAGCGGTGCGATGTGGCTGAAGAAACGTCCGGACTGCACCGGCAAGATCGGAACCGTGGGATTCTGCTACGGCGGAGGCGTTTGCAATACCCTGGCGGTGCGGTTGGGCGCGGACCTGGCCGCTGCGGCTCCTTATTATGGATCGCAGCCCAGCGCCGAAGATGCGGCGAAGATTAAAGCCGAACTCTGCCTCCATTACGCCGAAATGGACACGCGCATTACGGGCAACTGGCCGAATTACAAGACAGCGCTGGATGCAGCCAAGGTGAAATACGAGTCCTACACGTACGCCGGTGCGCAGCATGGATTCCACAACGATTCGACCGCCCGCTATGACAAGGCTTCGGCCGATCTGTCGTGGCAGCGGACCCTCGCGTTCTTTAACAGGACGTTGAAAAGTTAGCAATGTTCCACGAAGCCCGTCGCTGCGCTTCGGGTTCTGAACGTTCTCCACTAACGCCAAGTGTTCGGAACCCGGAGCGCAGCGACGGGCTTCGTGGTTACATCTCGGTGCGGGCCGCCCACAGGACCGGAAAGAAGCGCTTGTTGAGCGTCGTTGCCAGGTAATCGACGCCCATTGTTCCCATCGGTCCCGCCTTACCGTACGCCTGTTCCGCAACCTTCTGCCCGGTTCCCGGTTTCCCACCGATCATGCGCTGAGCCATCCGCACGTGATGTTCACGCCATAACGAAAACATCTCGTCGTATTCGATCAGGGCTTCGCAAAGCATCCGCAGGTCGTGATCTCCGCCCCGGCGATAGAGCCCGACAACCGTTTCGATCTGCGCGCGCTCATCCTGCACGTCACAGCCTCTGCGTTTCAGCAGCGTCATCAGGCGATCCCACATGGACGGCTCGTTCAGGCGCTTCGTCAGCCGCGCCTTTCCTTCCGGGTCGGACTGGAACATGGCGATGTATCGCGCATCCTTCAGCCCGGACGCGAACTCGACTTCGCGGAATTGAAACGATTGAAAACCGCTGGCCGGTTTGAGCAGATCGCGGAATTTGATGAAGTCGGAGGGGATCATCGTTTCAAGAACGCTGAGCTTTGGGATGAACAGCCGGACAATCGATGTCAGCCGGCGGACAATCCGCTCGCTTTCCCGCGTGTCGCCTTCATCCAGCAGCGCAAAGACACGGTCGATTTCATGGATCATCAGACGAAACCATAACTCGAAGACCTGGTGGATCACGATGAAAAGCATCTCGTCGTGACAGCCGGGATCGGCAAGCGGACGCTGAAGATCCAGTAGAGTGTCCAGCTGCAGATAACCTTTGTAATCGAGGTCGTGTGCGGTATTTTGATTGGTCGCCATTCCGTTCAGTATAGCGCCTGAGGAGGATACCCATGTCGCGACTATCGAAAGGATTCCTGGCTGCCTTCATAATTGCGTTCGGTATCGCCGCCGCTCAGATGCGGACTCCAAAGCCCGCCGGAGTTCTTCAGAAGACCAGGGCATACCGGTTCAACAAAATCCGCGACGACATTTATCATGCCGTTGGAACCGGGGCGCTCACCGTCGGTGCGAACTCCTCGATCATCATCAATGAGAAAGACGTAACGTTGGTGGATTCGCACATCTCGCCGGCCGCTGCCTGGGTTTTGCTGGACGAGTTGAAATCGATCACGCCGAAACCGGTGCGTCACGTCATCATCACGCACTTCCACTATGATCACGCGCATGGCTCCCAGATTTTCGGTGAAGGCGTCGAGATCATCGGCCACGAGTTCACGCGCGACGTGCTTCTGCACGACAAGGAAAACAAACTCTTTTCGAGCTACCTCGCCGGATTGCCCGCTGGAATCGAGACTCTGAAGACGAGGCTGGCGGCCGAGACCGATTCTGCACGAAAGGATCAGCTGCAGGCACAACTCGAAGCGGCCGAAGCCAATCGAGCGTCGCAGGCGGAGGTGCAGGCAGTGCCGCCGAATGTTACGCTGAAAGACAAGTTGACGATTTTCCGCGGCAACCGCGAAATCCAGCTGCTTTATCTCGGCCGCGGGCACACCGGCGGTGACGTTGTCGTGTTCCTTCCCACGGAGCGCATTCTTTGCAGCGGCGACCTGATGACGAACGGCACATCCAACATGGTCGACGGTTTCCCGGATGAGTGGGTCAACACGCTCGACGAACTGAAGAAACTCGATTTCGACACCGTTCTTCCCGGTCACGGCGAAGCGTTCACCGGGAAAGAAAAAATCACCGCGTATCAGTCTTACCTCCGCGATATCTGGACGCAGGTCGGACGGCTGAAACAGCAAGGTGTCTCGGCAGAGGATGCCGCAAAGCGCGTCGACATGACTTCACACCAGCCAGACTTCCCGACAATTCAAGGACTCGGGGTAAATGCTCAGTGGGTATCGCGAATGTACGAAGTTATGGACATGCCCAACCGGCGAAAGTGAGTAGCCCGTCACGAGGCCCGCAGCGACGGGCTTCGTGACGATAACTCGAACCCTCAGGGTTTCTTAGGAGCCGCTTTCGCCAACTCGGTGTCGATGCGTTTGACGATGATGTTGGTGATTTCGATGTTCTCGTTCACATAGAGAATCGAATCGTTTTGCGGGTTGGACCTGTCGATGATGATTGAGAAGTTTTGCTCCTTGGCGTAGGCGTTCACAACACTCTCCGCCACCTCGGCGATTGGCTTCATAAGATCGTTACGAAGGGTTTCGAGGTCGCGTTGGGCGTCTTCCTGAATCCGATTGAGATCGGTTGTTTGCCGCTCGATGTCTCTCGTGCGTTCGGCCCGGACTTTATCGTCCAGGAGCCGGTCCTGAGTTTTCAGTTTATTCTGCGCGTCTTCGATCTGTTTTTGCCTGCCTTCAATATTCTTTCGATGTTCTTCGAGTCGAGCCGTGAACGCGGCTTCCGCCTTCTTGCCTTCGACGGTTTGCACGATTGCGCGCTGCATATCGACAACACCGATCTTTAGCGCCTGCGCGGATAAAGTTGCCGGGACCAGGCATGATGCCGTAGCCGCCGCGATCAACCATGATTTGGATTTCCCCATCTCGCCACCTCTAAAAACCGCAATCGCGGTAATCTCTCTATTGTAAATTACTGGAGTGCCTATGACCTATTCGACATCTTTCCGGGCCATTGCCGCCGGCGTTCCGGCGTAATCGCGGCCTGAACATTTCCTAACTTCATCAGCCTTTCATAAGGAGAGATTGTCGTGTCCCGATTAGACGCATTGGGTTGGAGTCCGTTTTTCAGCCAACAAGTACCGCCGGATGAACGACTGCATCCGGCGCGAGTCGTCGAAGTCCAGAGATCCGCTTATCGTGTTGCCGGTAACGCCGGAGAAATCCATGCCGAGTTGACCGGACGCCTTCGGCACGCAGGCGGAGATTGGCCTGCCATCGGGGATTGGGTTCTTATCGACACGCATGGCTCGATTCACCACGTGCTTCCGCGAAAGAGTAAGTTCTCGCGGAAAGCCGCGGGGGATGAAACCGTCGAGCAGATCGTCGCGGCGAATATCGATACGGCGTTCCTTTTGACTTCGCTGAATGGTGATCTGAACGCACGCCGGGTCGAGCGATACCTCGCGATCATGTGGGAGAGCGGGGCACAGCCTGTGATCCTGCTCAGTAAGTCGGACCTCTGCAACGACGCGACCGCCGCTATGGGAGCGGTTGCCGGCGTTGCGCCCGGCGTTCCCATTCACGCGATCAGCGTGATCACGCGCAGCGGCCTGGAGCACGTCGAGTCGTATCTGCGAGCGGGTGAAACGATTGTCTTGCTCGGGTCGTCGGGTGTCGGAAAGTCGACGCTCATCAATCACCTTCTTGGACGGCCGGTGCAGAAGATCGCGGGCATCCGTGAGGACGATGATCGCGGACGACACACTACAACCGCCCGGCGACTATTCGTTCTGCCGTCGGGCGGAATGTTGATCGACACTCCGGGAATGCGCGAGCTGCAGCTTTGGGATGTCGATGCCGGCCTGTCCAGCTCGTTTGAGGACATCGAAGCACTGGCTGAGGGCTGCCGGTTTCGCGACTGCCGGCATGACTCGGAACCCGGCTGTGCTGTGCGTGGGGCAATAAACAAAGGCCGCTTGAACGCGGATCGCTTCGAGAGCTATCTAAAACTTCGCCGCGAGCTGAGCTACCTCGCCCGCAAGCAAGACGTGCTCGCCCGCGTGGAGGAGAACAAGCGATGGAAGCGGCTGCACAAGGCGCACAAGGAGATGTACAAACTTAGGGACCGCGGGTAGGGCTTTGGGAATTTTGAAATCGGTCGAAGTGAAGTTCTAATCCGAAATCCGAAATTGGACTCGAGTTGTCGGCGGCACGCGGTCCGATTTGAGATTTCGGATTTCGGATTAGAATTTCCCGTCGTCCGATTTCGAAATTCCCCTCTCTGATCTATCGTTGCAGTCCATCCAGGGCGGCCTGGGCGACTTGTTCGTCCTGCGACGACAAGACCCCGCTGACGCCAACGGCACCGATCGCCTGGCCGTCGACGACAACAGGAAGGCCGCCCTGCAGCGGTGTCAGATCCGCGACCGCGAGAAAGACCGACCGGCCTCCCGCGATGATTTCCTCGAGCGCCTTGGTCGGACGCTTGAACGCGGCGGCGCTTCGGGCTTTGCCGATCGAGATGGCGATGCTGCCGGATTGAGTCTCGTCGAGCTTCTGAAACATGAGCAGATTTCCCGCGGCATCGACGATCGCGATCGCCACGTTCCAGTTGTTCCTGCGGGCTTCGGCTTCCGCCGCCGCCATCATTCTCTTCGCGCCTTCAAGCGTGATGTATTTCGTGGATCTGAGCGATTCCATTCCTACTCCTTTTCTCGAATTCGATGAAACCAGTGTGCGAACACCAGCGTGCCCGCGGTCACTGAAACGATGATTGCGTATTCGACCGCGGTACCAAGGTCGACTTTTTGAACGAGTGCGTCTTTAAACATCATATGTGAGCCCGTCCATATGATGACCGCGGCCCCCACATAGGCAAGCCATGCAAACCTGTTGATCATGCTTGCGACGAGGCTGCCCATGAACATCAGAATTGCCATGCTGAATACGAGCCCGAACGTCAGCAGCCCCAAGTGTCCCTCGCTTGCGGCCGCAACGCCAAGCACGTTGTCCAGACTCATGATGAAGTCCGCCAGAAGTATCGTGAAGATCGCGTCCTTCATGCTGTGCGCGACTTTCACACCTTTCGCCTCGTCTTCTTCCGCCGCAAGCAGCTTGAAGCCGATCCAGATCAACAGGAGACCGCCGATCAGTTGCAAACCCGTCAGCCTCAGCAGAAGCGCAGCGATCAACGTCAGGACGATGCGAAGGACGATTGCGGCTCCGCCGCCGATCATGATCGCCATTCTTCGCTGGCCAGGCGGCAACCGATGCGCAGCCATCCCGATCACAACCGCGTTGTCGCCGCTCAAAACCAGGTCGATGACGATGATGCTGACAATAGGCCATAAAAAACCCATGTGGCCGGAGTCTACCAAATCGATGTTTACCACCGACTGCAAAAAGTGGTACTTCGAAGGTATGGGGTTGGGCCTCACGCATATTCGCCACATTGGCTTGTTTTCAACGAACATCACCGATCACGCTCGGTTCTATTCGAACGTCTGGGGGCTGCAAACCGTCGCGGAAGACAACGACCGCGTCTACTTCAGAGGATCCTCTCCGGAGTTTCATCTGCTCAGTCTTCATCGATCGCAAGCGCGTGGAATTCATCACATCGCTTTCGGAATGCGAAACACGGCGGAAGTCGATCGGGCTGCGCAGGAATTGAAGAAAGCAGGCGTACAAGTAATCGAAGGCCCGCTCGCCCTGGACGAACCGGGTGGAGGTTACGGTTTACAGTTCATCGATCCGGACGGACGCTGCATCGAACTTTCATCCGATGTCGCGACTCATACGAGCGGCTGGACAGCCCGTCGCGTCGAACCGGCCTCGATCTGCCACGTCGTCCTGAACACCCCGGACATTGATCGCGCCGCCGGCTTCTATACCGATGTTCTCGGCTTTCGCGTGTCGGATTGGAGCGAGCATCAGATGGTGTTTCTCCGCTGCAACAGCAAGCATCATGCGCTGTCGTTCAACCAGGCGCCGCACGCGTCGATCAACCACGTGGCGTATCTCGTTTCCGGAGTGGACGAGATCATGCGCGGTGTGGCCAACCTGCGAAAAGTGGGAATGGAACCGGTCTGGGGACCCGGCCGTCATGGTCCGGGAAACAACATATTCTGTTATTTTAAAGATCCGTTCGGCTATATCACCGAGTACACCAGCGATATCGATTACATCGCGAATGAAACGGCGCATCAACCGAAGGTGTGGTCGCGATCTCCCGATGCGATCGACCGATGGGGCCTGGCCGGGCCGCCGAACCCCGAGGTCCGCGTGGCGATGGCCGGCGAACCCGATCCAGGGTGGGCAACGAACAGGGGCATGATGAAATGAATGACGTACCGAAGATCGATCAGATCGACAAATTCATCGCGCGATTAAAGGACCGGCGTGCGGATTGGGACGTTCTGAGTTTCCAGGCCAGGGTCGACCAGAAGTACCGCCGCGCTCAGATGCGTTACGTGGGCGGCGGTGGAACCGGCGCGCACGATGATCCGAACATTATCAAGGCCGGCCATTTCACCCTGAGCACGATGATCCTTCCACCCGGAAATGAAGGTCCGCTCCATTTGCACACCGATGTGGAAGAGATCTTTTTCGTCCTCGAAGGCTCGTTGACCTGCATCTGGTCGGATGGGAGCACCGAAGTCGAACGGACGCTCGGTCCGCGCGACCTGGTCTGGATACCGGCCGGAATCTGGCGCGGAGTGAGAAATGACGGATCGGTCGAAACATCGTTTCTCACCTTACTGGGTGCTCAAAAACCGCAGCTGCCCGATTACCCCGAAGGCAGCCCGCTCGCCGAGGCCCGCGGCAAATGATGAGGGCGACGAGGGAATTTAGAAAATGCACGAGTCCTGCATTTCCGATCCGAAAACACAAATCTCAAGTTGGACTCACGCACAGTCAGGGCAGTCCAATATCGGATCTCGGCTTTCGGATTGGAAATGCAAAACTCGTTCGATTTCGAAATTTTCCTTCCAGGCTGTGTCATCGATTTGATTGTGTTGGATCCTTATGACTCGGCATCACGATCGGGTCATCATCATTACGGGTGCGGGGCGTGGATTGGGAAGAGCCTACGCGTTGCGCCTGGCGGAAGAGGGCGCCCGAATTGCGATCGCCGAGATCCACGAGGAGTCGGGGAACGATGCGGCGAATGAGTTGAAGCGCGCCGGACATGAAGCCTTCTTCGTACCCACGGATGTGTCCTCCGCCGAATCCACCGAAGCCATGGCGGACGCCGTGCTTCGCAAGTGGGGGCAAATCGACGGACTCGTCGCGAACGCCGGGCTGGCGAACTCCGTCGGTGGTGCAGCCTACAACGAGATCACGGTCGAAAACTGGGATCGCATCATGGACGTCAACGTCCGCGGGACCTGGCTGACGTGCCGAGCGGTTGCCCCGCACTTGCAGAAACGGAGGCGAGGCAGCATCGTGACTGTGAGTTCGGATACCGCGCACTGGGGCAGCCCCAAACTGCTGCACTACGTCACGTCGAAAGGCGCGATCGAAGCTTTTACGCGGGCCATGGCTCGCGAACTCGGAGCGGACGGCGTCCGCATCAACTGCGTCGCCCCCGGCCTTCTCGACAACGAAGCAACTGCCGGAGTTCCGCAGGCCAAGCGCGAATGGAACATCGGGAACCGCGCCATTTCGCGCGAAGGTTCGCCGTCCGATATCGTTGGACTCGTTTCCTTCCTGCTGTCGGATGATGCATCATTCATTACCGGACAGCTCATCATTGCCGACGGAGGCCTGGTCTTCCATTGACGACTCGACCCACAGTGGAATTCGAAGACGATTTGAAACTCGGACTACGGAACATGTGGTATCCGATTAGCCGTTCCGATTTCGTCAGGGATGTTCCTGTCGGCCTTCGACGCCTCGGCCAGGACGTTGTCGTTTGGCGCGATTCGAAAAGGCAGATTCATGTGCAGGATGACCGCTGTCTGCATCGCGGCGCGAAGTTAAGTCTTGGGAAGATCGTCAACGATACGCTGCGCTGTGCCTATCACGGCTGGTGCTATGACGCCGCCGGACAGTGCGTCTCCATTCCGACGAGCAAATCCGCCGAGTCGCGACTGGCTCCCCGACTGTGTTTGACGACATTTCAAACGCAGGAACGTGCCGGACTTGTATGGACATACTTTGCCGAGCCGGGCGAACCGGTGCCGGAGTTGGTCATTCCGGAAGAATTGGAGAACGCGAACTGGAGCGGCTTCATCTGCGAATCGGCATGGGACGCGAACTGGCTTCTCGTTCTCGAGAATCTAGCCGATCCCATGCACGGCCCATTCCTGCATGGCCAATCGCTGACGCTTTCCCGCGGCGCCCTCGAAGACGACATGCGCGTCACCCGCACCGACAACGGATTCATCGTCGAGCGCGAAGGACAGCGCGGCGTGAACTTTGATTGGTCGGAACTCTTCGGCCGCGACACGCTGTGGGTACGGCTCGATATTCCTCTTCCGTTCGGTCCGAAAGGGATTCTGCGAATCTTGTGCTTCTGCACTCCGATCGACGAAAACAGCTCGCTGGTCTATTTTCTGCGCTATCGAAATCTTCAGGGTTGGAAGCGCGCTTACTGGCGATTTCTGTACCGGACTTTCTGGGAAAGGCAGCACTTCAAGGTCATCGAGCAGGATCGCGTGATCCTCGAATCCCAGCGCGGCTTCAAATCTCGCACCATCGAACACCTGTCCAACTCCGACCGTGGCGTTAACGAACTCCGGCGGTTTCTTCGTGCATTACGAGATCGCCGGTAGCGGCTTTCCCATTGTTCTTCTGCACGGGATCGGATCAAATTCCAGATCCTGGCGGCGTCAGATCGCCGCATTTTCGGCGCGTTATCGGGTGATTGCCTGGGACGCGCCCGGGTTTGGAAAGTCGGAGGACCTGCCGGAGCAGGAACCGTCCATCCGCGCATTCGCGGATCGCTTGAAAACTCTTCTCGATCGTCTGGATGTGGAATCGGCCGTCATTATCGGTCATTCGCTCGGCGGTCTCATCGCGCAGGAGTTTTATCGTGCTTATCCGGCGGCCGTCCACGCATTGATTCTCGCGGACACCACACAAGGGCGCAGTGGAAGTCTCGAGGACCGGCTCAGGATGATTCGCACGATGTCGCCTCAGGATCTTGCCCGGGCAAGAGCGCCCAAACTCCTCTCGAAGGGAGCTTCACGGCAGCTTGTGGACGAGGCCATCGCGATCATGTCGGAGGTGCGCCGTTCGGGATACGAGTTTGCGGCCATCGCGATCGCCAACGCGGATCTGCGGGGCGTTCTGGATAATTGTGCGGTGCCTTTGTTGATGATCTGGGGCGACGAAGATGAAATCACACCCCAGTGGAGCTCATGGCCGCGCGCGGCTCGCGTCGAAGTGATTCCGAACGCCGGGCATCTTTGTTACGCCGAGCAGCCGGAGATTTTCAATGCGCTTGTGCTGGATTTTATGGCGCACCAGGTAACCGCCTATGAATGAAAAAAAGATCACAGTTGCGGATTCATTGCTTCTCGAACTGAAGCGCATCGGCGCCGATACGCTGTTCGGCATCATCAGCATTCATAACATCCCGTTCTTTGACGCGCTGCAACGCGACGGCACGTTCCGGCTCGTCAGCGCCCGTCATGAAGGTGCCGCAGTCAACATGGCGGACGCCTATGCGCGAATATCGGGCAAACTCGGAGTGGTGCTGACCAGCACCGGCACAGGTGCCGGAAATGCGGCGGGCGCGCTCATTGAAGCGTGGAACGGCGGCGCTCCACTGCTGCATGTGACGGGACAGGTCGCTTCTCCGTATATCGACACCGGGCGAGGCTATATCCACGACTGCAAAGGACAGTTCGCGATGCTGCAAAGCATCAGCAAGGAAGCCTGCCGCGTTCGGCGTCCCGAGCAAGCCCCTTCGATCTTCCGTCGCGCAATTGAGCAGGCGTTCGGTCCGCCTCCCGGTCCGGTGACCGTTGAGATTCCGATCGATTTTCAAGCCGCACTGATCCGTCCGCCTGAAATCGCGACTGGAGCCACGCCGCCCCGCGTGCCGTTGGAACGTGATTTGAACGCTGCCGTCGGCAAGATGGCGGCAGCACGGCGTCCAATAATCTGGGCAGGCAGCGGAGCAATGATGTCGAACTGCAGCGCAGATGTTTACGAACTCATGGAATTGCTGGATGCGGCAGTGGTCACGTCTCAATCGGGTCGTGGAATTGTTCCGGAAACGGATTCCCGACTGGTCGGTCACTTCGCAACGTACCCGAAACTGAAAGACTGGATCGGCACCGCCGATTTGCTGATCAGCGTCGGTGTCCGCTTTCGCGGCAACGAAACGTCCAACTGGACGATTGCGACCCCTGCCGATCACATCGGCATTGACGCCGATGCCGAAGCCATCAATCGAAACTTCCCGCACAGCCTCGGGCTCGTCGGTGATGCCAAAGCGACACTTGCCTCCCTACTGATGTTGCTTCGAGCGCGACACCTGAAGCCTAAGCCGGAATATCGCGAAGAGATCGCAAGTCTCCGGAACGAATTGCGCCGCGATTTGCGCGATACGCTCGGGCCATGGGAGCCCGTGCTCGACGCAATTCGTGACGTCATGCCCAAAGACGCGATTTTAGTGCGCGACGTTACCGTTCCGGCGACAGTCTGGGGCGCGCGGCTGATCGAGCGGCACTATCCACGAACGACGCTTCATGCCTCAGCCGGTGGGATCGGTCAGGGTTTGCCGATGGCCATCGGCGGACAACTCGCGGCGCCTTCAAAAACCGTTGTGCTCATGGCCGGCGACGGGGGCCTGCTTCTGAACATCGGCGAGATGGCGGTGGCGAGTCATGAGAAGACTCCGGTCGTGGTGATCCTTTTCGACGATGACGGCTACGGCGTCCTGAAAAATATCCAGAATGCCAACTTCGACGGCCGCACGATAGGCGTGGATCTGAAGAGTCCGGACTTTGTCGAGATCGCTCTGGCCTTCGGCTTCTGTTCGTGCCGGGTCAAATCCGCCGGCGAATTCAGAACTTCGTTCAGCGAGGCGGTGGCGTCGCGTCAGCCCTGGATGATCGTGATTGATTCCGAGGCCATCGGCCCGATGAAGAAAATCTTCGCCGGCCCCGACGGCGGTGCACAATTGTACAAACCGCACTAGTCGGAATCGGTGCGCCTCGGATGAGGAGTGACGCCACGCGTCGGTGAGCAAACGTCAACTCATGAATGATACTTTCACCATCGTCAATCCGGCCCGGTTCAGTGAGGTCGTCGGGCAAGTGGAATTGCAGAACGTGGCGGACGTGGACCGCGTCATCGAAAGCGCGGCGCGTGCATATCCGGACTGGTCGCGGACTTCGGTCAACGAGAGAGTGGAGCGGCTGAAAGCTGCTGCCGGAGCGCTGACCGCCGCGTTAGCGGAATTGACGACGCTCTTCGTTCGCGAAAACGGAAAGCCTCTGCGAGAGGCCGAGCGAGACATTCGCCGCTCCATCGAGCTGATGGATCTTATCGCGGAAGAATTGCCCCGCTGGTGGACGCCGGAACTCTACGATGCGCAGCAGCCCGTCTGGGCTCGCCGGCGATCGCGCGGCGTGACGGCTGTTATTTCGCCGTGGAACTCCCCGGTCCTTCTGAGTCTCAAACGACTCATCCCCGCGCTGGCAACCGGCAACACTGTGATCGTCAAACCGGCCACTTACTGCCCGTTGACGGTCATGGAATGTATCCGCATGATGAACGACCACTTTCCGGCAGGTGTGATCCATGTCGTCACGGGATCCGGTGCGACAGTGGGAGAGAGGCTGGCCATGGATTCTCGCATCCGCGCGATTGCATTTACCGGCAGCACGGAGACCGGCCGCCGCATCATGGAACTCGCCTCTCGAAATCTGAAAAGAGTCTTTCTCGAACTGGGTGGGAATGATCCGGCGATCGTGCTGCACGACGCCGAACTCGATCCTTCAGCAGTCGCACGCATGACAAACGCCATCCTTCGAGCGGCCGGCCAGGTCTGCGTTGCGATCAAACGCATCTACGTCCACGAATCCCGCTACGACGAACTCGTCGAAAAACTCTCCGCATCATTCGATAACATCGCTGTCGGTGACGGTTTGAATCCTGCAGCGACGATGGGCCCGCTCAACAATCGGCCCCAGTTCGAGTTGGTCAGCGGTTTGATCGATCGCTGCCGCGAAAACGACATGACGGTTGTGTCGAAGGGCAAGCCGATCGATCCTGCGCTGTGGAATCGTGGTTACTTCATTCTGCCGTCGATCATACTTGGAGCTCGATTCGAGGATGAAATCGTCTCATGCGAGCAATTCGGTCCCGTGGTTCCCATCCTGAAATTCACGAATGAAGACGAAGCGATCACGGCCGCCAACCAGGCGGAGTTTGGCCTGCGTGCGTCGGTGTGGACCGGGAATCCCGTGCACGCCGCGGCAATCGCCGATCGATTGGAGGCGGGAGCGGTGTTCCACAACAATCACGGCATCTTTCAGGATCTGCATCTGGAGTTTCCGGGCATCAAACAAAGCGGAGTGGGCCGTGAGTCCCGGGTGGCCGGCCTGGACCATTACGCCGATATTTACGGGTTTGCGGAATAGCCTCATGAGCGGAGCCACTTGGTGGTCGGAAATCTCAGCTCCACAGAGGCGCGCTTTGATCGCCTCTTCGCTGGGTTGGGTTCTCGACAACATGGACTTCATGATGTTCGCCATCGTTCTCGGCGAGATCATCAAGCACTTTTCGATCTCGGCTCGAACGGCCGGATTGTTCAATTCGCTCACGCTCATGTCGTCCGCGCTCGGCGGGGTCGTGTTCGGAATTCTCGCGGATCGATTCGGCCGAACGCGGTCGATGATGGCCAGCATTCTGGTCTATTCGATCTTTACTGCGCTCTGCGGATTCTCGCAAACGGTCACGCAGCTGGCGGTCTTTCGACTCATGCTCGGCCTTGGCATCGGCGGCGAGTGGAGCACCGGCGCTGCGCTGATTTCGGAAACCTGGCCGGATAAACATCGCGGCAAGGCGTTCGGAATCATGCAGAGCGGTTTCGCCGTGGGTTACGCACTGGCGGCAGTCGTCACGGCGATCATCCTCCCGCTCTGGGGTTGGCGTGCCGTTTTCTTCGTCGGGGTTTTGCCGGCCTTGTTTACGTTTTGGATTCGCCGCAACGTGCAGGAGCCGGAAGTATGGTTGAAGTCCAGCCACGAGTCGGTCAGTCTGACGTCGTTGCTACATCCGAGCATTCGATGGAATGTGTTCGTTTCGTCGCTGGTCAGCGTTTGCGCGATGTTCGCGAGCTGGGGACTTTTTCTGTGGATTCCGCCCAGACTCTCCATGCCCGTGTCGCAGGGCGGAGCTGGTCTGGGCGCGGCACAGTTTCCGCTGTTTTTGTTCGTCATGCATTCGGGGAGCTTCGCGGGTTATCTCACGTTCGGCGCGCTCGCCGATCGTTTCAGCAGAAAGAAGATTTACCTCACTTATGTCGCGATGGCGACGGTATTGGTTCCTGTCTACGCGGCGAGCCATAACGTGATCGCGTTACTCCTGATCGGGCCCGCCATCGGATTCTTCGGCGCGGGTCACTTTGCAGGATATGGCGTCCTGACAGGCCGTCTGTTTCCGACGAACATCCGAGCCACCGCGCAAGGTTTCTCGTACAACATCGGACGGGGGATCAGCGCGATCGCCCCGTTTACACTCGGCAGCCTGATCGATAAATACGGGTTCGCAGCCGCGTTTTACGTCACCGCCGGATTCTATTTCCTGACTTTCCTCGCGTTGTTGCTGATTCCGGAGAGGACCAACCATTTGTGATTGCCGATTGGTGACCGGCGATTGCAGAACCATTGCCGATTCCGTATATCGATTAGCGTATGGCTGCAGTTACGCAATCACAAGTCACCAATCGGCAATCACAATTGATTAAACTCCTAATGTGAACGTTCCGTATCGAGTTCATCGGTTGTCTTCGTGGGAAGAGTACCTTGGCCTGATTACAGACTCGCCATACCGCAACTGGGCGTTTCGAGGTCAGCGTGACTCGACGCGTCCGCTGTTCAGCGCGCTGTCGCGCTACTTGTTGACTTACAAGATTGCACCCGCGGCGTGGCCTCATCAGGAAGAGCGCATTCTTAGAATCTTCAAGCGTAAGGCCGTCCATTTCCTGCCGCACGCACCGGAGCGCGATGACGATCTTCAGTGGCTGGCCTTGATGCAGGATCACGGCGCGCCCACGCGGCTCCTCGATTTCACCTGGTCACCCTACGTCGCTGCGTTTTTCGCACTGCACAACGCAACGCAGGAAGGCGCGGTCTGGGCGTGCAATCCATTCGAGATCAGCAATCTCAGACGCGTCCACAAAATGGATCCCGAACAGCCCGGCAACTTCCGGAAATACTTCCTGCCCGGCAATAATCCGATGGTCTGGATGGGAGAACCGTATGCGATGAATCGCCGGTTGATTGCGCAATCCGGAACCTTCATCGTGCCCGGAGTGCTCGATCAGCCGATCGAGAATATTCTTCAGAACTACACGAATCCCGAAAACACCCTGATCAAGTTTTTGCTGCCGGTCGAAAAACTCCGCGACAAAGGTATGCGGGAGTTGTACCGGATGAATATTACTCAAGCCACTTTGTTTCCGGACCTGGACGGCCTTGCCCGCTCGCTCGCCTACGAACTGGAATTCCACTGGGCGTACGATCCGCGCAGCGCATCGGCCGACGGCACGCCGTCGTCATGAATCTTGTGCTGGCCTCGCAATCACCCCGCCGTCGCGAACTGCTCGGTGTGTTGGGTATTCCTTTTACTGTGATCCACGCATCAGTCGACGAGACACCCAGTGCCGGCGAGGACCCGAAGGACTACGTCATTCGAGTCGCGCGCGACAAGGCGACGGATGCAGCAACGCGCGTGTCGAACTCGGTTATTTTGTCCGCCGATACGGATGTCACGATCGACGGCGAGATCCTCGGCAAGCCGGCAACGGCGGATGACGCTGTTCGTATGCTGAAGAAACTTTCAGGCCGTTGCCACTCCGTTTACACGGCGGTTTGCGTCATCAATCAAACGAACCGTGACAGGCTGGAAGGCGTGGATCAAACCAAAGTGTGGTTTGATGATCTTACCGACCGGCAGATTCGCGAGTACATCCGCCGTGAAGATGTCATGGATAAAGCCGGCGCCTACGCCATTCAGGGGTACGCGGGGTTGTTCATTCCGAAGATCGAGGGAAATTATTTCAATGTCATGGGGCTGCCGCTGCCCCTCGTGTATCAACTGTTATGCCGCACATCATCGTAGGCACCGCAGGACATATCGATCATGGCAAGACGGCCCTCGTCCGGGCTCTCACTGGAATCGATGCGGACCGATTGAAAGAAGAGAAAGAGCGCGGCATTACGATCGATATCGGTTTCGCGAACCTTCCGCTCGATGCCGAAACAACGATCGGGTTCATCGATGTGCCCGGGCATGAGCGATTCATCAAGAACATGCTGGCCGGCGTTGGCGGTATCGATCTCGTCATGCTGGTTATTGCCGCGGATGAATCGGTGATGCCGCAGACGCGAGAGCACCTCGACATTTGTTCGTTGCTGCGCATCAAGCAAGGTTTCACGGTGCTCACGAAAATCGACAACGTCGACCGGGAAATGATCGACCTCGTCGAGGAAGAGGTGCGGGAGTTTCTGAAGGGTTCCTTTCTCGAGAACTCACCGGTCCTTCGTGTGAGTTCTCTCACCGGCGAAGGCATTCCGAAAGTTGTCGAAACGCTCCGGGGACTCGCCACAAAGGTTCAACCCAAGGATGCGACGCAGTTGTTTCGATTACCTATTGATCGATGCTTTACGATGAAGGGTTTCGGAACCGTGGTGACGGGCACGCTGATCGCGGGCCGCATTGAAAAGGATGAAGAGGTGGAGATCCTTCCGTCGCAACGGATCACGCGCGTTCGCGGCATCCAGGTGCATGGACACACGGCCTCCGAAGCGCGAGCTGGCCAAAGGACTGCGCTGAATCTGCAGGGCGTTGAGGTGGCCGACATTCAACGCGGAATGGTTCTGACTGTTCCCAGAATGTTCAAACGAACGTCGATGCTCGACTGCTATCTCGAATTGTTGCCATCCGCGCCGAATGCGATCCAGATTCGGAAGCGCATCCGGCTGCATATTGGAACAGCCGAGTTGATGGGCCACGCTGTGCTGCTCGGAAAGGCCCGGATCGAGCCGGCGCAGCATTCGTTTGTTCAGATCCGGCTCGAGGAACCCACGTTTGTGCTTCCTCACGACCGATTCATCATCCGCCAATACTCGCCGATGATCACGATTGGCGGTGGAGAAGTGCTGGACGCCTTTCCGGAAAAGCATCGCCGAACGGATGCGAGCGTCGTCGAGCGACTTCGTGCTTGGAAAGCGGGAACGGTCGACGACCGATTGATGCTGTTGATCGATGAAGCCGGTCTTCGAACTGCTCAGGTCGAAGGCCTGGCCGCGCGCCTGGGCCTCGTTCCGGGTGAAGTGCGCGAGAGGTTGATGGACCTCGTGAAACAGCGCCGGCTTCGAATCGTTTCCGAGAACCCTTTAACAGTCGTTGCCGCCCCGGCTTTTGAGAATGCAGTCCAGTTGGCGGCGTCCGAAGTGAAACGTTTTCACCAAACCCAACCGCTGGTACACGGCATTTCGCGCGAAGAACTGAAAGCCCGGGTGTTCGGCGATGCCTCAGCCCTCGTGTTTCAGAATGCGATCGATCACCTCGTGACGCAAAAAAAGCTCGCCGTTGCCCAGGACGTCATTCACGAGTTCGGCCGGCAAGTGACGTTGAAAGCCGACGAAGAACAAATGCGGGCACGGATCAGCGATCGATTCCTCTCGCTCGGTCTGACGGTGCCGCCCCCGGATGAACTGTTCGACTCGTTGAAGCTCGAGCGAAATACCGCTCGAAAGATCCTGCAGCTCCTTTTGAAAGAGAATGTCCTGGTGAGAATCAACGACGAGATAGTGGTTCACCGCGGCGTCATCGATAAACTCATCGCGGATGTCAAACAATTGAAGTCGAAAACACCGAAACTCGGCGTGACGGAATTCAAAGACCTGACCGGGGTGACCCGCAAATACGCGATTCCCTTGCTGGAGTACCTCGATCGTCAGCGCATCACCAGAAGAGTCGGCGAGGACCGCCTGATTTTGTGAGTGGATTTTCAAAACGAAAGGTGCAGAAAATGACATCGGACAAACTGACGAAGATTGAAGGCTCTCTCCCTCCTGTGCCTGCCGCGGCTGGAACCTATGTCCACGCTGTGAGGACCGGGCATCATCTTTACCTGGCGGGCAAGGGCGCAAATGTGGCCGGCAAAGTCGGCCGCGATTTCACCAAGGAGCAGGCGTACCAGTACGCTCGTGAAACCGGGCTGATTCTACTGGCCGTCATGAAAGAGCATCTCGGCACGCTGAGCCGGGTGAAGCGAGTGGTCAAAGTGCTCGGCATGGTGAATGCGACTCCGGATTTCGGCGATCACCCGTTTGTCATCAACGGTTGCTCGGACCTGTTCGTCGAAGTGTTCGGCGAGGCCGGCCGTCACGCCCGATCGGCCGTGGGAATGTCGTCACTGCCTCATAACATTCCGGTCGAGATTGAAGCCATAATTGAAGTCAGCGATTAACGTGCTGAAGGGGATTCACCGCAGAGGCGCAGAGTCCGCTAATGCAGTTCATTCTCTGCGTTACTCTGCGCCTCTGCGGTAAATTCCCTCTCAGCCAACGACCTGGAGGTTCCAATGTCTTTGCCGGTTTCTCCTCTCGAAAACAAACCGTTGGTGAATACCCGCCGTGAAGGCGGTGTCGTCACCGTCACGTTGGCTCGGGGAGAGCGGTTCAACCCGCTGTCCTCGGCGATGATTGCGGCTCTGCAAACGGAGTTCGACGCGCTTGCGAACGATCCGCTGGCTCGCGTCGTGATACTGGCGGCGGAAGGCAAAGGGTTCAGCGCGGGACACGATCTCCGCGAGATGCTGGCACACTCGCAGGACAAGGCCTGGCAGCGGCGGCTGTTCGACGACTGCAGCCGGATGATGTTGACGGTGACGCGGATGCCTCAGCCGGTGATCGCTCGCGTCCACGGCATCGCGACCGCTGCCGGTTGCCAACTCGTGGCGATGTGTGATCTGGCCGTTGCGGCCGAAACAGCGCAATTCGCGCTGCCCGGCGTCAATATCGGAGTTTTCTGCTCGACGCCTGCCGTCGGCGTCGCGCGCAACATCGGACGAAAGAGAACAATGGAAATGCTTCTCACCGGCAGCATGATCGACGCGCCGACCGCGCTGGCGTGGGGCCTCGTCAATCGTGTGGTTTCTGCCGATCGCCTGGACGAGGCCGTCCGCGAATTCACTAACGTGATCCTCGAGCGCAGTCCTGCAACGATTCGCATCGGCAAGCAAACGTTCTATCAACAAATCGAACAACCCTTCGAACCTGCCTACGATGCCGCGAGCGAAGCCATGTCCTGCAACATTCTTTACGAGGACGCTCACGAAGGCATGGACGCTTTCATCAACAAACGCCGGCCTGTCTGGCGGGGACAATAGCCGTGATCCGTCTGTGCGAAAGCCAGCCGGGCAAAATCTTCTTTGCGACTCCTCAATTGCGGTGTACAGAAGATTATGCGAATTCTCAAGAACCTGCTCTTTATTGTCGCCGGCAGCGTTCTCACGCTGGCTGCGCAATCCGTCACGACTTCAACGAAATTTGTCAGTCCGAACGGTGCAACCGAACTCAAGGTGCTTCTGGATGCGAGCAACCTCGGAGGTACGGAACTCGATCTTGGAGAAATGACCTTCGGGCCGAATCTGGATTCGGGCGAGCATGTCCACGGCGCGACCGAAATTTTCTACGTTCTTTCCGGCGAACTTGAACACGTCGTCAACGGCAAGAGCACGATTTTAAAACCCGGAATGGTCGGGTTTGTTCGTCCACCGGACAAGGTGCGCCACAAGACAGGTCCGAATGGTTCCACGAAAGCGCTGGTCATTTGGGCGCCCGGTGGAGAGGCCGCAAGGATCTCTTCGCGTTGGCGAAAAGTCGAAGGCATGGAGAAATGACGCCGGAAAAGACAAAGGGCACAGAAACCATCGGTTCTGTGCCCCCTCTAAGTTTTAATGAAAAGTTATTAGTGCTTTTTCGGTTCGTCTTCCTTCAGAGAGCTCTTGAAACCTTTTATGGCTTCTCCGATTCCTTTTCCCATCTCCGGCAATCTCTTGGCGCCGAATAAGAAGAAAACGATAACCAAAATGATGAGAAGCTCTTGAACGCCCAATCGCATCTGGTCCTCCAATTACAAACGTGGATCAGTATACCGGACCGACTCTAGTTCGTCCACGTGTAATCCCAGAGATACCGGTGTTTCTTGCTGCTCAGATGGGCCTCTGGAATGACGACGCGGTGCCGGCCGTTGAAGTAGGTGACGACGAGGGCATAGACTCCGCCATCCGGTTCACGGTAAACAAGATAGTAGTAATCCCGCGACCGTCCTTCGCGAGTTCGCTGGTCGAGAATGCGGCCCCGTTCGAACTGCTCGGAGATCAAGGCGAGCGTGTCGGTGGCGTAAGGCGGGCGCAGGGACCCGGAGTCCAGCCCAACGCTGACGACCACGTCCTTCTGGAGCGCTTCGATGTCCTTGGACTCCATATCCTCCATAAACCTCTCGGCGGCTTTTAGTGGAGGCTCATAAACGAAGTAGTAGTAGTAACCAAGCGCCGTCGAGCCGACGGCGAAAAATCCTATAAAGAAGAGTATGGAAATGCGTTTGGGCATTGGCATGAATTACCTGATCACCGCGCGTTCACGTTTCTGAATATGCTCAATTTTGCGATTGTACTCCGAAACCCCACCGCAGAGGGGCACAGATCCCTCAGGTATCCAGCCAGTTTTTCGGTTCGACGATGATCGATTTGTAGTCCACTAACCGTACCGTTCCCGCCTTTGCGCGTTTCGGCTTGACCACGTTCTTCCGGCGTGTGTAGTGCACTTCGACTTTCGACGTGTTTCGCGCCTGCGAGAAAAACGCCGCGATCTGTGCGGCTTTGATGAGGACGCTTTGCTCCAGTTCCTTATCGCGATTGGGATTTCGAACCACAACGTGCGATCCGGTGTACTCGCCAACGTGCAGCCAGAAATCGTCCGGCGTCGCGATTTCGAAAGTGACTTCGTCGTTCTCCCGGGCGTTTCGTCCGACGTAAATTTCGCGGCCTTCCAACTGAGTGCTGCGAAACCGCCGCAGAACCGGTTCCTTCACGATGGCGTCCGCTTCGGTGCGCGGACCGCTTTGTTTATCGAGAGTCGCGGCGATCGCGAGCCAGGTGTCCCAGTCCCTGATCGCATGCACTCTTCGCGCCTGCTCCTCAAGCCGCGATTGTTGACGTCGATTCTCGGCAAGCTGACGAGCGACGACCTGTTTGCCGCGATCGGCCTTGGCATGACGTTTGAACATTTTGTCGATGTTCTCGCGAAGCGAAAGCGTCGAGTCGAGCGGAACGTTGAGTTGCTGCGGCGTTTCCGAGAAGTAATCGGTCACCATGACCGACTCGTAGTGCTGGTCCATCTTCATCCCGCTCGAGGTCAGCATTTGTCCGGTCTTTTGCAGTCCGGCCGCGTCCTCGTATTCCTGTTGTCCCTTGATCAGTTTCTTCTCACGATGCGACAGGCGTTTCGATGCTTCGCGAATATTGCGCAGAAGAGGCATCTTCGCGTGCTCGAGCAGCAAACGCGTTTCCAACTCATCGAAGTAGAACCGCGCAGCTTCAACAATGTTGGAGAACATGCGCGAGCTGTGACTTCGTTCGAGCGACTCCAGCGGCACGGGACTGACGACCGCCCTGGCCAGCTTGCGCACGTCATTGGTTTCGAGAATGTGACCGAGCGGCAGATCGGTGTAGAGCCATGCCCCATGAGAAGGTGCGCGGACCTGGGAGACCAGCGCACGGATTTCTTCCGCGATCGGTTGCCCGGTTCGTTTGTGGCGATGAACGAGCTCCGCGGCGAAAACGGGGCCGAGTCCGGCAACATTCGAAATCAACCATGACTGCGGATCGCCGGTGGAGGTGAAGCCCGACAGATCCGGAACGTCGTCGCCGATGATTCGTTCGAGGTCGACCTTCGGACCGGATTTCGGAAAGCGATACGTTTCGTATTCTTCGATGCCATGCTGACGCGTCAGAGGCAGCAGCGACGACAAAACACGACGTTCGGCGTCCAGCAGAATCAAGTTGGGCGCGTTCGGCAGCAGTTCCACGACAAGCCACATCGTTTCCAGTTCCTTCGAAGGCACGACCGTCTTGAAACCGAATTCGATGATGCGTTCCGACAGCGGTTTGTTGAAGGAAGTCATTTCAGCCGAGGTCAAATGTTTCCGCAGCACCATCAGGAAGTCTGTCGCGGGTGACTCGATCGGCTGTCGAGCATCGGAAGCGTAAAGCGCCGGGTGCCTCGGATCGGCGAGTATTTTGAACGCCGGCAGCCTGACCGAGCGCGTCTGGAAGATGAATCCGTCCGGTTGATGTTGCACAACTCGACGGATGATCAGTTCCACCATCGCCGGCTTCAGGTTCTCGACCAATCCGGCAAGCGCCAGGTTCTCCATGAATCTGATTGTATCGTCTTATACCCTGCGAACGAATGTACCCGATACTTTGTCGGCCCAGCTCAGATGTTCCGGATCGATAAGAACCCACACAAAACCGAGCATCATCGGAAGGATCGAAATGAAGTAACCCAAACCGCGGGAACATGCGCCGCGCAGGTCCAGCGGCGCGTCGTCACGCGTGACCACGAGCAGTTGACGGACTTTCATTCCCGGCGTCTGGCTGCTGCTCAGCATGAACAGAAAGAAATAGATCGCGACCAGCAGGAAGTATCCCACGCCGTAGATTCCCGCAATCCGCCGGTCGAGTACCGGCGCGGCCGCGGGCATTTGAGAGTATGTGACGATGATGAAGAGGAGATACACAGCACCCACGATGGCAAAGTCGGTTGCTCCTGCAAGTAATCGTTGCCCGATCAATCCGCGCTGGTAATCTGGAAAAGTGAAAGGGAGGGAGGCTGCTGCTTCTTCGAAATCAAATTCCGGCTGAACATCCTCGATGGAGATGACCGTTCGTTTCTTACGCTCCATTGTCGCGAATTCTACCACATCGTTATACTTCGCTTGGCGGGACGCGGACTAGACCACTACCCGAACTTCGTGCCGCCGCATCACATTATGCCGATGCTCACTCTGGCGCTGTTTCTACTTCTGCAGCAGTCGGACTCCGTCGTCATCACCGGCACGCAGCAGTGCGACGAGAATCTCGTCGCCTGTACCGTGACGTGGCCGGACGGTGCGGTCGTGACCTATCAGGACATCCGCGTCGAGGCGCCGAAAATCACGTACAACCGTGATACCTGGGACTCGACCGCAGGCGACCACGTGAAACTGACTCGCGGTCCGGAAGAACTCGAAGGCGAGCGGCTTTCGCTGAACATCAAGACGAAAGCCGGCACGATGTTCAATGTGAAGGGCCACATCGGTCCCGGTTACTACTTTTCCGCCGCAGAAGCTCACCGGTTTGAAGACGGCCACTACGAATTGCACCATGCGACCGTCACCACCTGCGAAGACGAGAAACCGGGCTGGACCGTTTTCTTCAAGCGCGCATTCATTGTGCCGGGCAAAAGCGTAACGGCGGGTGGATCTCTGTTCCGGTTGGAAGGCGTGCCCGTCTTCTACTTCCCGTACATGGTGCTCCCGACGGCCGATCGGGAACGAGCCAGCGGGTTTCTGATGCCTTCAACGTCTACGTCGACCACAAAGGGTCGCAGTGTTCGTGAATCTTTCTATTACGCCGTCAATCAAAGCGTCGACGCCACATTCACGGGTGAGTACTTTTCCAAGCGCGGTCCGGCAGGCGACGCCAGCTTTCGCGCGGTTCCGAACAAGGATTCGCGCCTTGAACTGTCATCGTTTTTCGTGCGCGACAAGTTGGGGAAAGGCGGCGCCACCGCAAGAATCCTGAATTACACCGACCTCGGACGCGGATACCGCGGCGTCGCGGATATGAACATCGTCAGTTCATTCGAATTCCGGCAGGTCTTTGAGGAAGGCTTCAGTGTCATTTCGAATCCCATTCAACATTCGCTCGCTTTCCTGACGCGAAATCAGCCCGGCTACAGCTACAACATCCTCTACAATCGCACCGGGATTTTCTTCTCCAGCGACGAACCCGCCGTTGTTCGAAAGTTTCCTGCATTCGAAAGCCGGATCAATACTCATCAGATCGGCGACAGTCCCGCTTATGTGACGTTCGAAACCGGTCTGACCGGGGTTTCGCGACGCGACTCGACAGTGCGAACGCCCGGGTACGTCGGTCGCATCGATCTGCATCCCGTATTCCATATGCCGCTCATTCGAAGTTCGGCAATCGACTGGAGTCATGAAGTCGGACTGCGCGAGACGTTCTATTCGGAGCGAGCGCCCGTCATGGGTCGCGGCGCAGAATCGATGAATCGTCTGCTCGTGGATTACAAAACACTTCTCATTGCGCCCCAGGTCGAGCGCGATTACGGAAAGCTGCGTCACGTTGTGGAGCCGACGGTGGAATACCGGCTGGTTAACGGCGCGGATCATTTCCGCGACTCGATCGTCGTGGACGATGTGGATCTGGTCACCGACACGAGTCAAGTCGAGTACGGCGTGACCAATCGATTTTTTACCAATCGCGAAGTATTCAGCTGGCGGATCGCTCAGGAGTACTACTTCGACCCGACGTTTGGCGGCGCCATCCGGCAGGGCAAGCGAAATCAGTTCGCGCCGCTCATGGACCTGACGGGCTTCGCTTTCGCGGATGGACGCCGGCGCCTTTCACCGATCGTTTCGAATATGCGTCTGTCGACCAGCGCGAGCACGTCCACGGACTTGCAGATCGACTATGACAGCGAGCGGCATCGATTTGAGAGCGCAGGCATCAGCGGCGGTGTGAACTATGGTCAGAGCTTTGCAAATGTGGCCTACTTCTTCCGTCGTAACACCCCGATTCAATTTCCCAGCAATCAACTTCGAGCGAACATGCAGTACGGCAATGAACTGAAGCGCGGGCTGAGCATGGGGTTGGGTATAGCGTACGACGTGCAGCGCTCGGTGTTTCAGCAGTCGATCGCGCAGGTCGGCTACAACTTCGATTGCTACGGTTTGAGTTTCGAATGGATGCAAGTCAACCTGGGCGCCCGCAATGAGAGCCGCATTCGCTTCGCGTTCTCTCTGAAAAATGTCGGCAGCTTCGGCAACATCCGTCGCCAGGACCGCATTTTCTAGAAGCGTCACACGCATTCTTCATTGAGCCGTAACGATATTGTCATCGCGGCTCATCACACTTTCTTTCCGATAATGTCCGATTAATGACGTTTCATCGATCACTTCAAACATCAGCAACCTTAAGAGGGTGTAATGGACAAAATTCGATCTCGCCGATTTCCAACGGCAGTTGTAATCGCCGCTGCATTGCTGATCGCGTATTCGAACAGTCAGGCGCAACGAACGGTGCCGATGACTGTTCGCGGAGTTGTAGCCGGCAGCTTTTTTACACCGCCGGCGGGCGCTACGCCGTCGTCAACAGTGGCTTCGTATTATCGGAATGCGAAGGTTTGCGCGGACATCAATAACAACGGTGTTTGCGATCCAGACGAGGCTTCGACGACGACGGACGATCAGGGAGCGTTCCACCTGCATGGTCTGGCGACCGGCCCGGTCATTGCCGAAATCTCCACGTCGGCGACAAACTCGGGTCATGCCGTGACCGCGCGCACCGTGTTCTTCGCCGCTCCCGGCCAGATCACGGAAGGCGCGGTAAATGCCGGCCACCCTAAAGCGCCGACGCCGGCTGCCGCCGACATCGTCATCACGCCTCTGTCGACCGAAGTGGTACGCATGATGGAAGACGATGGAATCGATTACCAGACCGCCAGGTATCATCTTGCGAAACGTCTGAATGTGCCGATCGATCAGGTCCTGACGGATCCGAACAAACTCACCGGCGCGGCCATTCAAACCGCGCTGCTCACGGAATCCGTCGTCCTCACCAATCGCTTCACGCTGGCCGCGAAAATGGTCGATCGCGGTGATGTATCGCCCACAGCACTGGCTGCGAATGCGAGTGCGGCGGGACCGGTTATCTCAATGAAAGAGGCTCTGCAGACGGCGATGAATCTCGAGAGCATTCCGCGCTACGACCATATTTTCATCATGATGCTGGAAAACAAGGCGGTGTCGTCGATCAAGAATTCCAAGTTCGCGCCCAACATCAACGGCTACCTGACTGCCGGCAATCAATTCACCAGCTACTATGCGACCGGCAATCCCAGCGAACCCAATTACACGTCACTCGCCGGCGGCGACGATTACGGGATTACCGACGATAGCGCATGGAATTGCGTTCCGGCGGGAGATACGGCCGACCTCAATGAAGATCCGCTCCCCGCCGGACTTTCAGACTGCACGAACGCCACAAATCATAATCTGAAGAACCGGTCCAATCTGTTCAACGCGCTGACCGCTCGCGGCATGACGTGGAGGGTTTACAACGAGTCCGTGAATCCCGGCCGCGATGTCCGACTGAATGCAGCCGCGGACGCGACGCTTCTCGCACCGGATCACGTCTATCCCGCTTCGAGTCCCGTCGGTGCAATCGGGAATCCCGATCTGATCCTGCGCTTTCCCTCCGGCGCTTACGCTACCAAGCACAACCCTCCAATCGCGTTTCAGAACGCTCGAAGTGCACCGGAGTTCTTTTCGAGCAATCGCACGATGGGCGGCGGGCAATGGGACGATGCCATCCGAGGGAGCGCCGCGACCCCTGCGGGGTGGAACGTCGATCAACTCGCTACGGACCTCGCGAACGAAGATGTGGCGAACCTGAATTTTCTTGTGCCCGACCAGTGCGACGACATGCATGCCCTCACGGTTACCGGCACGATCACTGGAACGACCACCACCGGCACCGCCAGCGATTGCAGCGGCAATGCCGACATCTACCGCGGCGATCTCTACGTCGACTACCTGATCAAGAAAGTGCAGGCGGCGCCCGTCTGGTCGAACACTCAGAAGCGCGTAGCGATCGTCGTCATGTTCGATGAAGCAGCGGCGACAACGGGTTTCAACTCCTGCTGCGGTTGGAATCCCAGCGCCGGCTCGTCTGTTGCCGGGAAATCGCTTGGTGTTCTGACGAAAAATGTGGACGGTACGGTCTCCGTCGAAACGACAATCGCGCGGTACAACCAGGGGAACAAGGGCCACGGTTCGAGCATCTTTCTGGTGTTGACGAATCAGCCGGACGCGCCGAAAGGAGTGGTGGACAGCGACGCCTACAGCCATTTCTCCTTTGCCCGGACATTGCAGAACATGTTTCAGCTGGCAGATCCTGCAGACGACTGGTCGTACATCGGGCGCTCGAAATACACCGAGAAATTCATTGCGGCGAATATCACGAATCTTCCCGAATACGCGAACAGCGCCGACACTCATTTTGATGCGGTTCGAGCAATGAATCATCGGTTCATCATTCCTGATGGATACCTTCAAAAAAACGGATTCCCGGCGCAGCAAATTGGGCCGGATGCAAACCAACTGAATGTTTGGGCGCTGAAGAGGTGAATCGTTGATCAGGCGGTTTCGTTTGGCTCGACTGCTCGTTGGATTTGCACTTGCGTGGACCGGGTGTGCGAAGGGGCAGGAACTGACAGTTACTCCTGAATTGATGTCGGCCGCGCCGATCACTCCTCCCTCGCTGCCCGACGTGCAGTTGAGCCCGGCGGCACAGGTTGGGAAAAAGATGTTCTTCGACCAATCGTTGTCCGCCTCTGGAAAGATGTCTTGCGCAACCTGTCACGATCCGGATCACGCGCATGCGGCACCGAACGGATTTGCGGTGCAGCCCGGCGGTCCCAGGCTTTCAGACGCGGGAACGCGAGCGGTGCCGTCGCTGCGTTACAAGGAATACACTCCGCCGTACGAAGACATGCTCAACAACCCGGACGGGATCAGCGCTCCCGGTCCAGGCGGCGGATTTACTCAGGACGGCCGCGCGCGCACACTTGCCGAACAAGCGCAGATTCCGCTGCTGGCCGCGAACGAAATGGCGAATAAGAGCCGCGCGGATGTGGTGCATAGGATCAGGAAGTCCGGCTACGCCGATCTGTTTCAAAAAGCATTCGGCAGCACGATCTTCAGCAATCCGATCAAGGCGTTTGCGAACGCGCTGAAGGCGCTGGAGGCCTATCAACTCGAAGATCCGAGCTTTCATCCGTACAACAGCAAGTACGACCTCTACGCCGGCAACAAGATCGGCGGAACCTTGACGGCAGCGGAAATGCGCGGCTTTCGCGTTTACAACGATCCGAACAGGGGCAATTGTTTCGCGTGTCATTACAACGGAGCCGGGCTGAACGGCAGCGTCCGGCTTTTTACCGACTACACCTATGCCGCGGTTGGCGTGCCGCGAAATCCGGATATTCCAGCGAATAAGGATCCGGAATATCACGATCTGGGGATTTGCGGACGGCCGGATCATCGTGGTCCGGCGAATGAAAAGTACTGCGGCATGTTCAAGACCCCAACGTTGCGAAACGTGGCCACTCGCAAAGTATTTTTTCACAACGGCCAGATCAAGTCGTTAAGGGACGCCATTCGTTTCTATAACACTCGCGACACGAACCCGGAGTTCTGGTATCCGACTGTCAATGGTGTCGTGCAGGTATTCGACGATCTTCCGCTGCGGTTTCGCGCCAATCTGGATCGGCAGGCCCCATTGGACGGTCGAGCACGAGGCAGCCAGCCGTTGATGTCGGATCAGGACATCGAGGATCTCGAGGCGTTTCTGCGAACTCTGACCGATGATTACCGTCCAAACAGCTAGTGCAGTGTTACGGTGCACCAAAGAAGAAAGTTCGGCTGCAGAGAAGAAGGTTCCGCCGCAAAGAAGGAAGTTCCGCCGCAAAGAAGGAAGTTCCGAGGCAAAGAAGAAAGTTCGGCTGCAAAGAGGAAAGTTCGGCGACAAAGAAGAAAGATCGGCGGCAAAGAAGAAAGTTCCGCCGCAAAGAGGAAAGTTCGGCCGCAAACTAGTACCGGCCGCCCGGCCATAGCGCAAAACACGTATAATTTTGCGGAGTATGGCTTTCCCGGTCCACCGAATGCGCCGGCTGCGGCGATCCGAGCGGCTTCGCCGTATGGTTCGCGAGACGCGATTGACTCCCGAGTCGATGATCTATCCGATTTTCGTATGTCCGGGCGAGAACGTTCGCAATGCGATCAAATCGATGCCCGGGCAATACAACCTTTCCGTCGACAACGTCGTGAAACTCGCGCGCGAAGCGGAAGCCGCGGGAATTGCGGGGATCATCCTTTTCGGCCTGCCGAAGGAGAAGGATGAGTTGGGATCGGATGCCTACGCAGACTCGGGCATCGTCCAGGAGGCGCTCCGCGCGATTCGTGAGAATGTCCGCGACCTGCTGCTGGTCACCGATGTGTGTCTTTGCGAATACACGTCTCATGGACATTGCGGAGTCGTTCGCCGCGGCGATGTCGAGAACGATTCGACGCTGCAGTTGCTCGCGGAATCGGCCATAAGTCACGTCAACGCCGGCGCGGACATGGTCGCGCCGTCGGACATGATGGACGGCCGCGTGATGGCCATTCGTCACAAACTCGATTCGGAAGGATTCAGCGGGATTCCCATCATGGCGTACTCGGCGAAGTACGCGTCGGGCTTTTACGGTCCGTTCCGCGAGGCCGCCGATTCCGCACCGCAATTTGGCGATCGCCGCTCCTATCAAATGGACCCTCCGAATGCGCGCGAAGCGTTGCGGGAAATCCAGCTCGATATCGATGAGGGCGCGGACATCGTTATGGTGAAGCCCGCACTGGCCTATCTCGACATCATCGCTCGTGCCCGAGATACGTTCGATGTGCCGCTTGCGGCGTATCAGGTCAGCGGAGAGTACGCGATGATCGAAGCGGCTGCCCGCAACGGATGGATCGATCGCGAACGCATCATCGTCGAGGCCACCACCGCGATCAAACGCGCGGGCGCCGATATCATCATCAGCTATTACGCTCTCGAACTGGCGAAGCTCCTTTCATGAACAAATCCACGGAACTCTTCAATCGAGCTCAGGAAGTGATACCCGGCGGTGTGAATTCTCCGGTACGCGCTTTTCGGGCGGTCGGCGGTAAACCGCTGTTCATCGAGCGCGGCAACGGTTCGCACATCTGGGATGCGGACGGAAACGAATACATTGATTACGTCGGCTCGTGGGGACCTCTTATCTTCGGTCATCGTCCGCCGGAAGTGATCCGTGCGCTCGGCGACGTGCTTGAAATCGGTACTTCATTCGGAGCACCGACCGCGCGTGAAGTCGAACTGGCGGAGCTGATCTGTGAGATTATGCCGTCCGTCGAGAAGGTTCGGCTTGTGAGCTCGGGCACCGAAGCGACCATGGCGGCGATCCGCGTGGCGCGAGGATTCACGGGTCGCGACCGCATCATCAAGTTCGACGGCTGCTATCACGGTCATGGCGACAGTCTTCTCGTCAAAGCCGGCTCGGGTGTGGCGACACTCGGATTGCCGGATAGCCCGGGTGTTCCGGCTTCACTCGCCGAACTCACAACGGTTTTGCCGTTCAACGACAAGCAGGCCTTGAAGTCGGAGTTCGACAAACGCGGCAAAGAGGTTGCCTGCGTCATCGTCGAGCCCGTCGTCGGCAACATGGGTACTGTGGCGCCGGTGCCGGGCTTTCTCGAATTGCTTCGCGATGTGACGAAATCGTCAGGCACGGTCCTCATCTTCGATGAAGTGATGACCGGTTTCCGGCTCGCGCCCGGCGGCGCGCAGGAAAAATACGGTATACGGCCCGACATGACCACAATGGGCAAAGTGATCGGCGGCGGCCTTCCCGTCGGCGCTTATGGCGGCCGCGCGGACATCATGAACAAGGTTGCGCCGGCCGGGCCGATTTACCAGGCGGGCACGCTATCCGGAAATCCGCTGGCCGTTTCGGCGGGGCTCGCAACGCTGAAGCGGTTGCTGCGGGAAAACCCCTACCATCGACTGGAACAGCTCGGCGCCCGACTGGAAGCGGGAGTCCGGAACGCGACGAGTCTGCAGTTCAACCGCGTCGGCTCGATGTTCACCTTGTTCTTTACGAATCAGCCGGTATTCGACTTCGCGTCGGCAAAGACGTCGGATACCGCGCGTTTCAACAAATTCTTCCATTCGATGTTGGGCGACGGAATCTATCTGCCGCCTTCGCAATTCGAGGCGGCGTTCATTTCCGCCGTCCACACCGAGGCCGACGTCGACCGGACCATCACCGCCGTGGAATATGCCATGTCTCGCTGAGTGGTTCTGTGAGTCTTAAGGCGAACCACTTGAGAGGCAAAGACCGGAGTATGATGAACGGCGATGCAAAAGACGCCCGCTCCATACGGTTCGTGGAAATCTCCAATTACAACGGAACTGCTGACGTCTTCGGGAATCTCGTTATCGCAAATTGAAGTAGCGAGTGACGGGATCTACTGGGTTGAAGGAAGACCGCTCGAGGCCGGACGCGTCGTCGTGGTCCATGCCGAAACCGGCAAGGCCTTACGTGACGTGACGCCGGCTCCATTCAACGCACGGACTCGAGCTCACGAGTACGGAGGCGGCGCTTACCTTGTTTTTGGCACGACGGTCTTCTTTTCCAATTTTGCGGATCAGGCGCTTTACCGTCTCGATCGCGGAAGCGATCCGCGTCCGATCACGCCCGAGCCTGAGATTGCGGGCGGTTTGCGTTACGCTGACGGCCGGATCACGCCCGACGGCAGATTCATCATCTGTGTCCGTGAGCAGCATCGCGAAGGCAAGGAAGCCGTCAACGACATCGTCGCCATTCCGGCGGATGGGTCCGCCGCGCCACGTTCGATTGTGTCCGGAGCGGACTTCTATTCGTTTCCGCGGATCAGTCCAAACGGCAATCGTCTCGCGTGGACCTGCTGGAACCATCCACGCATGCCTTGGGACGGCGCCGAATTGTGGGTTGCCGACCTGAGCGGTGCCGGCGAGACTGCCAATGCAACACGTGTCGCCGGTGGAGAGCGTGAGTCGATCTTCCAACCGGATTGGAGCCCCGAAGGACGCCTTTATTTTGTATCGGACCGCACCGGCTGGTGGAATTTGTACGACGAATCGCAGCGTCCTCTGGCGCCCATGGCTGCGGAGTTCGGTCATCCTCAATGGATTTTCGGTTTGTCGCGATACGCGTTTCTTTCGGATGGCCGCATCGCCTGCGTGCACGGCAGCAAGGGACTCGATCGCCTCGGCATTATTGAACCTGGATCGACGGCGATCCGGATCCTGGATGTCCCGCACGACACCTTTGCCGATATCCGTTCCGATGGCGCGCACCGGCTGTATTTCATTGGTGCTTCCGCTTCGATCGCTCCGGAAATCGTCAAGCTGGACCTCCGTGATGGGCGTCGGCAGGTGATGCGCCGAAGTATGCAGGTCGACCTGGACGTTGAGGACATCGCAACACCGGAGCCGATCGAGTTTCCCACGGAGCGGGGGCTGACGGCTTTCGCGCTTTACTACGAGCCGAAAAACAAACACTACGCCGGGCCTTCCGACGAACGGGCGCCGCTTCTCGTCGTGAGTCACGGTGGGCCGACGGCCGCTTCAACTTCGGCCTTGAAGCTCGGCATTCAGTTCTGGACGAATCGCGGATTCGCGGTCGTCGACGTCAATTATGGCGGCAGCACGGGATATGGACGTGCGTACCGCGAGCGCCTCAACGGCATGTGGGGCCTTGTCGACATGGAAGACTGCATCAACGCCGTGCGATATCTCGACCGGCGCGGGGACATCGACGGCAAGCGTGTCGCTATTCGCGGCGGAAGCGCCGGCGGTTACACCACGCTCTGCGGGCTCGTCTTCAGCGACGTTTTCGCCGCCGGCGCAAGCTATTACGGCGTTGCCGACTTGAAGGGATTAATGACGGACACGCACAAATTCGAGTCGCGCTACCTTGACGGTCTGGTTGGTCCGTATCCGGAGGCCGCAAAGCTTTACTATGATCGGTCACCCGTGCACTTCGCCGATCGGCTGTCCTGTCCCGTGATTCTGCTTCAGGGTCTCGAAGACAAAGTCGTGCCGCCCGCGCAAGCCGAAACGATGATTGAAGCGTTACGGGAAAAGAAGGTGCCCTTCGCGTACGTCACCTTCAAGACGGAAGGGCACGGTTTTCGCCAGGCCGACAGCATCAAGCGAGCCGCCGAGGCCGAACTCTACTTTTATTCCCGCGTGTTCGGTTTTCAACCCGCCGACAGGATTGAACCCATAACAATTGAGAATCTTTGACCTTTATTCACTGGTGTTACAAAGCCCGTCGCTGCGCTCCGGGTTCTGTACATCGTCGTCGAAGGGCGTCAGCTGCAGAACCCGGAGCGCAGCGACGGGCTTCATGCGACAACGTCGGTATTATTCGACGGCCACTAAGGTTATGGCCGGCGGTATAGGTGGACGACACCTGTCGATGGAGTGCGCGCACTCGCGACTTCGATCCAGTTGCGCTGCAGGTTCCTGCCCTGAGCGTGCCACAAATGGTCGCCCTCTTCCGTGATGACCCATCGAATTCCCGGATCGATCCCGTTCAGATTGGTATCCCATCGTGTTTTGTTCGTTTCCTGGATGAATCGCCGCATGTGAATTCCGGTCGTCCATACGGCGACGTGGACGATTCGTGAATTGGTCAGGATCAATCCGTTGCTGTCGTGACTTTCAGCGATGTCCGTTTCGAGCCGCGTGGCAATCTCCACGAATGGCGGCATCCAGAAGCTCTGGTTGTGAACGCTCTCCAAATAAAACAGGTTGTTGGTGAGTTGAAGCGGCGGCGATTCATCGCTTGCATCGGGAATCGGATTAGGCAGAAACAACGCGGCAACAAACGACAACGCGAAAATGCGTTTTCGCTCAACCTGACGAAATGCAATGTGAACCGCGAACGCCGCAAGCGCGGGGAAAACGGCCAGCATCACAGCTCCGTAACGAACGTTGTAGATCGCTTCCGGCTCATCCTGGACCAGCCCGGGCAGCTGGATGGGCACGATGTTGGTGTACAGGCTGCAGGTGTAGAAGAAGAACGGGACGACGGCGATGGTGACGACGATCGTCGTTGTTCGCCACTGTCCCCACCGGCACGCCAGCCATGTCATGCAAATGGCCGCGACCGCGAACCAGAGAACAAGCGGGTTGACGCAGTAGGCCACATCGGTCCAGTACGTTTTGAGGGACTCGAAAAAACTACCGGCGGCCGGAAACTGTTTTCCGGTCCTGAAGAAATACTCCTGGGCGTAATCGAAGGCCGAACCGCGTCCCCAGGCGAATATGAGCGGATCTTCGAAATAGACCATGTTGTAGATCATCCACAACATCGGACCGAGCGCTGCGGCGCCGGCAAAAAGGATCGTCTTCGCGAGCCGCCTGGTTTCGGAAACGGCGAACACCACAGGAATCACAGCAGCAGCGATCGCCCACCCTTCGTACCCGGTCAGCGTTCCAGCGAATGCCATCAGGCACGCCATTGCAAACGGCCGCCACTCGTCGGACTGAACGTACTCCATCAGGTAATACACGAGACCTGCGGCCCACAAAACCATCAGCGGTTCCGTCATCGGAGTCGTGAACAGATAAACCGTGCGCGGATTGGCGGCGAACAGGAGAAATGATAACCAGCCGGCGGAACGAAAACCGGTCCAGCGGAAACCGATACCGTAAAGGAACCATCCGGTGCCGACAAAACACACCGCGCTGACAATGCTTCCCGCCAGGCCGGTCACCCACAGACCGTCGGAAAACGTCAGCGGAAAAATCAGAAACGATGGAAGAGGAAGCCGGCTCGAACCGAGCTGTCTCAGTCCGGGTGTCGTGTTGTCCCAGAGTCCGCGGGCCTTGTTGACGTGCGCGATGGCATCGATGTGGACGAACGTCCGGTCGTGTCGCACGAGGTAGACGAGTGCGATCGCAATGATCGTCGCGGCAATGGCGACAACGGCGCGACGGTCGAATCGAACTTCTTCGTTCATGCTGGAATCATAGCTGGTCGGACGTTATACGGGTATAATCCCCGCCATGAAAACCGCAAAAGTGAAGTTTAAAGTCGTTGTGACGCTGTTGATGATCGCCGCGCTGTGCTTCGCGCAGGCTCCGGCTTCGATGAAGCCGGCCGATGCTCCGATCAGTTTTGAACACGGCGCCGTCGTGTCCGTGCAGCCGATCGCATCGACTGCCGGCATGGAGATTTTGAAAAAGGGCGGCAATGCCGTCGACGCCGCAGTCGCGACAGGCCTCGCGCTGGCCGTCACTCATCCGACTGCCGGCAACCTCGGCGGCGGTGGTTTCATGCTGATCTACCTCGCGGACAAAGGCGGGCAGGTGAGCGGCATCGATTTTCGTGAAAAGGCTCCCGAGAAATCCACACCGACCATGTTCCTCACGAACGGCGAGGTCGACCAGAAAAAGTCGGATGTCGGCGAACTGACTATTGGCGTTCCGGGAACAGTGCGCGGCTTCTATGAGGCATCCAGGCGTTATGGAAAGCTCGATTGGAAGACCGTCGTCGAACCGGCTTTGAAGCTCGCGCGCGACGGGTTTGTTGTCGACGATGTGCTGTCGCGGTCGTTGAAGGGCCAGGAACGCGTGATGACGCAGTTTCACGAATTCGGCCGTGTCTATCGCAAACCCGACGGCACGTTTTACGAAGCCGGCGAAACCATGAAGCTTCCCGAACTCGCCTGGACTTTGCAGCAAATTTCCAGCAACGGAGCCGACGGATTCTACAAGGGTGAAGTTGCGAAACGTCTGGTGGCGGGCGTTCAGGCCGGCGGCGGGATCATCACGATGAACGATCTGGCCAGCTACGATGCAAAGATTCGAACGCCGCTTCGTGGCACGTATCGCGGTTACGACGTAGTCGGGATGCCGCCGTCCAGCTCCGGCGGAACGACGGTTATTCAAATCCTGAACATTCTCGAAGGATACGATCTCGGTGAGATGAAGCGGCGTGACGCCAAGGCGATCCATCTGCTGACCGAATCCATGCGTATCGGTTTTTACAACCGCGCGAAGTACCTCGGTGATACGGATTTCGTCAAAGTCGATCTGGCGAAGCTGACCTCGAAGGATTTCGTCAAACCGTTCCGCGAAAAGATCAGCATGGATCACGCGACGAAGAGCAGCGCCCTTGGTAAGGACATCATCACTCGCGGCGAAGGTTCCGAAACGACGCACTTTTCAGTCGTTGATGCCAACGGAAACGCCGTCTCCAACACGTTCACACTCGAGCAGGGCTACGGTTCACGTGTGATCGCGCCCGGCACGGGCTTTCTGTTGAACAACGAAATGCACGACTTCAACATGAATCCCGGTGTGACGGACACCAAAGGGTTGATCGGCACGCCTCCGAATTTGATCGCACCCGGCAAACGCATGCTGAGCGCGATGTCGCCGACGATCATTTTGAAGGATGGAAAACCGTATCTCGTTACCGGCAGTCCGGGCGGCCGCACCATTATCAATACCGTGCTGCAGATTATTGTGAACGTCATCGATTTCAAGATGGACGTTCAGGCCGCGGTCGATGAGCCGCGCATTCATCATCAATGGATGCCGGACACGTTGAGCATCGAACGCGGAATGGCCGACTTGCAACCCTCGCTCGAAGCGCTGGGCCACACCGTTCGCGTCGGCGCATCCCAGGGTGACGCGCAATCGATTTTGATCAAGGATGGAAAGAAATATCCCGGAGTCGATCATCGAACACGTGGAGGCGCG
>CAZPBY010000037.1:0-19354 GCA_964584785.1 uncultured Solibacteraceae bacterium | reverse complement strand
GCGACGGGCTTCGTGACGGTTCGTTTCCTTACTTCACAAAAAGCATCTGCCCGACATAAATCGCGGGCTTGGTGAGGTTATTCTTATCCATCAACTCCCGAATACTGGTTCCGAACCGTTGCGCGATTTCATATAGGGTATCGCCGGTTCGCACTTTGTATTTGGAGGCAACCTGCGAGGTTGCGGTCTTCGATCGTGCCGGGGTTCTCGAGGGCGTTCGGATTGCTGCCGTCTTGATGACCGTCGACTTCGGCGTCACCACGGTTCCCGGAGCGGGCTTATCGAGAGCCAGCGCTCCGAAATGCTCCTCATAGTGATTGTAGACGTCGACCGCGGCGAGAAACTCCGTGTAGAAGTTCATCGACGCATAACCGAAAACGGGCCCGCGATATTCATTGATGATTTGGCTGATGTCCGGCCCGACTTCGTCCTTCGCCCGTTGCATACCGGCGCGGCCATGATTGTAAGCCGTGATCGCCAGAGGCCAGCTTCCAAGCGCGCGATAGTTATCGCGCAGCAACTTTGCTGCAGCCCGGGTCGATTTCAACGGGTCCAGCCGTTCATCGGTCTTACCGTTGACCCTCATATAAAGCCGGCCGGTGCTTCGGGTGAATTGCCACACACCGAGAGCGGCAGCCTTCGATTTCGCATTTTGAAACGACGATTCGACGAGAGGAAGCAGCGCCAGTTCCGGGATCACGCCTTCACCTTCCATGATCTTCTGGAATGACGAAACGTATCGGCCCGAACGAATGACGCCATCGCGAAAGCGTTCTTTGATGCCGCGTTGTGTATGGATGTTTTCGAGGAGGTCATCGATGACAGCCGCCGATGGAGTAAGGCCGTCCGCGATGATCGCATCACGAAACTGCTTCGCGGGGAGACTCAAGGCTTCCGGCGACTCCAGATTGCGTGCGATTTCCTTCAGTCCATGCTCAACGTCGGACAACTTCGAATTGACGTTCGACTCGTCGGCCGCGTCGTAAATCAGGTTCACGCGGATGCGATCGTGGATGACAATGTCGTCCTTGCCGTATTGGGTGAAAACCTTCTTCCAGAAATCGACTCGAGACTCCAGGCCCTCAACAGGCAGCTCCAATCGTTGTGCAAACGCTGGTGATGCGAGTGCAAGGATGATGACGATCAGGTAGGGCAGACGGTGCTTCATGCTATTTTTCTCTCTCCGAGATAAACTAGGGCGTCATTTTAACATAGGGCCTCTATTGTCAACCCCCTCATATTGAGGGTTTTGGCCGGAATTAATCCATTTTTCGCATCAATGCCTGCCCGGCGATCAGCAACGGGTCCCACAAATTCCCGTAAGGCGGCGAGTACGCCAGATCCAGCTGGGCCAGTTCGTCCACCCTCATTCCGGCCGTGATTGCCGCCGCTGTAACGTCAATTCGACGGGCGGCATCGCCATAGCCGACCACCTGCGCACCGATCAGCTTTCGAGAGTCCCGTTCAGCGACGAGCTTCACCCAGAGCTTGCGAGTGTTCGGGTAATACGCCGCCCGGTCCAGCGCTTCAATTCGAGCGGAAACCGCCGGCATACCTTCCTGGCGGGCCTCGCGCTCGCTCAAACCCGTGCGTGCCACGGCCAGGTCGAAGACCTTCAAGACCGTTGTGCCGATGGCGCCCAGGAACACCGTCCGGCGGGCTGCGAGGTTCTCGCCGGCGATTCGCCCCTGCTTGGCGGCAACGGTTCCGATATAGCTCGAGACGGGCCGCTTCCGGATCATGCAATACGACTCCGCACAGTTTCCCGCCGCATAGATCGCCGGCACGCTCGTCTCCATGGAGTTGTTGACTGAAACGGCGCCCGTCAATCCGATCTGGATGCCCGCCTCGCGTGCCAGATCCACGAGTGGTTCGACGCCGGTGTCGAGCAACACCATTTCGGAAGGTTCAATGCCTATGCCGCCGGCGGCTTTCACACCGTTGACGCGACCGTCGTGCCCCGTAAGAGCCAGTACTTTCGCCCCGACGCTTACTTTGACGCCGAATCGCTGCAATTCGTACTCGATAATCTGCGCCATGTCACGATCGACAGACGACAGGACCTGGGTTTGGCGTTCGAACAGATGAATCTGTTTGCCCCGCCGATGCAGGCATTCGGCGAGTTCCAGTCCGGCATATCCCGCTCCGATAATCGACACCTTGTTCACCGGGGCGAGGGCTTCATCGGCACGGATAGCATCCTGAAGGTTGAGCACCGTTAAGACGTTTTTCAGGTCGGTCCCGGGAATGTCCGGAAGCTTCGGCTTGACGCCCGTCGCGATCAAAAGGCGATCGTAGGTGAATTCGACCGGCTCGCCAGTGTCGGTGCGAACGCCCGTCAGCCGCTTGCGGCCCGGTTCGATGACGTCGATTCGAGTGTTGTGCCGAACGTGAATTCCGCGTTCCTTCTCGAACGACTCCGGCGTGTATGAAACGAGATCCGGCGCAGAAACCTCCCTGGCCAGGAAGTAGGGAATGCCGCAAGTGCTGTAGGAAATGTGAGGGCCTTTTTCGAGGACCGTGATGCGGAGTCGCGGATCGATCCGCTTCGCCCGGGACGCGGCGGTCAGTCCAGCGGCATTGCCGCCAATGATGACGATCTTTTCCACTACCGGTACTGCTCCCGCGCAGAGACCCAGGAATTCGGATCTGTCATTCCCGGGCGCTCGATGCCAATGTGATGTTCATCGAATTCGATGACGGTTGCTCCCTTGAACTCGGATTCGTCGACGATTCGTTGCAATTCACCCAAGGTAAACGCTGAGCGCATCGAGGCCGCGATCTGCGATCGCATCCGCGCTCCGAGCCGCCCCGTCTCTTCTTCGATCGACCGCGATATTCTAAAACGATTCGGCCGCCGGTAATCCCGAATGAGGAGCGCCCCCCTGGGTTTGAGGACGCGGCCGATTTCGGAAAGGACCGAGATCGGAGCGCCGAATCGATGCAGAACGCCGTCGGAGACAACGAGATCGAAGTAGGCGGTCTTCAGCCGCATCTGGCGCGCATCTCCGACCTGGAAGAAAGCGCGTTCACCGAGATTCCAGGCGGTTGCGGTTTCGCGCGCGCGTTCGATCATCGTGACGGAGGAATCGACGCCGATCGAGAAGAAGTTTTCGTTCTGCCAGAGTATCTTGAGCGGGATCAGACCGGCACGGGTTCCAACGTCGAGCACCATTCCGCTTTCGACTCCGAGCCGAAGTGCCCGTTCCACGAAAGCGTCCTCGAGCTTGCCGGCATATTCCAACGCTCTCGAATCGACGAACGCATCGAAGTCGTCGGCTGTGAAGGTCGGAGGCTCTGAAACCCTCGGCGCGTGGATCAACCGGTCGACGACTGCCGGAATCACTTCAGCGTGCGCTCGAGTTCGGCCATCAGCATATTGTGCTCGATCATGTACCGGGCGTCGCGCCACAGGGCAACGACGTTGTAGTACAACGCAATGGCGGCGAGCGAGAGATGAACCCAGCGGGGAATCATCCTGGTGTGAACGCCGCCGCCCACGATCATCGTCGCCATGGTGAAAAGCATTGCCCAGAGCGCCGGCGGAAAAACCTTCGCCTTGAAAACCTTCGTACGACGGATGAATTCGCTGCCGGTGGGCTGATTGGCCACGAGATCCTTCACGTGTTTGCCCGTACCGATGAAGAAAAACATCGTCATGCTTTGAGAAAGCGTGACCAGAAACGTCGAGAAGAAACCCCAGAGGATGTGCTGCGGAATTCCGAGCCGCGCGTCCATGGTGAAGCCCATCACCACGGTTGCTATGAAACAAATGATGGAAAGGAGAGATGCCGTCAGTAAGCCGAGGACCATAAAAGATTGTCGATTCTACCACGGCCATCTCGGCACAAACCGCGGCACGCTGCGCATGTAGTCGCGAAACTCGGGTCCATATCGCACAACCAGTTCGTTCTCTTCGACACGAATCAAAATCGCCAGCAGCAACGAATCCAATGCGAGGAATGCCCAGTTCGCCGCATAACCGCTGAGCGCGGCCGCTGCAAGAATCACCAGCCAGTGCGCGAAATAAATCGGATTGCGGGACTTGGAGTAGATTCCGTTGCGAAGCATGATTTGGGGGTTCCGCTGCGGTTCGAGTTCAACCAGACCCACCAGTGTCCGCTGTGAAATAATCCGGGACGCGAGGGTGCCGATTCGAACGGCCGCGAGGAGGGCAAGAACTCCAATCGCGACCATCCACCATGGCCTGGCCCAGCGAATCTGAAAGATCGTTGTCCGATACAGAAGAAGACCCAAACCGGCTATGGGCCAGCCGAGCACGGCATAGAAATATGCCCGCTTTCCCAGCTGACGCCAGCGTTCGATTCTCGTATGAAAAACAAACCAAAAGACAAACACGCCAGGGTAAAGGATCACAATGGATTGGGCAAAGAACCTCACGCCTAGGCTAACTATTGTGGTCAGCACGACTGTATGTTATTACAGTCGCGTGCGTCGATTTGCCGTTTTGATTACAGTCGCGATGATGTTTTCAGCGTGTGGCCACAACACACGCGCATCGGTTCCAACCCCGGTATCCACGCCACCGAACACGCCCGCCGTTCCTGCTCCTCCGAATAAGGCCGACACTCCAGCCCCGAAATCCGAACTCGAGGGGTTAGCGTCGTACTACGCGGAGCCGTACCATGGGCGCCGGACAGCCAGCGGTGAGATCTTCGATTCGTATAACGACATGACAGCTGCCCACCGGACGCTGCCTTTCAACACCGTCGTCCGCGTGACGAACAAGAAGAATTCGCAAAGCGTGGAGGTTCGTATCAACGATCGCGGGCCGTTCGTTGACGGCCGCGTCATCGATCTTTCATTCAAGGCCGCTCAGAAGATCGATATCGTTCGAGGTGGAGTAGCGCCGGTTAAACTCACCATTGTGAAAGAAGGCGACAGGGCAAGAACTCCCGCAAGTCCGTCGACTGCGTCGCCTCAGCCGGTTTACGCGGTCCAGGTAGGAGCGTTTTCCAATCCGCAAGGCGCGGAGGATCTCCGGAAACGGCTCGCCCGAAAATTCCACGATGTTTCCGTGCAAGCCGTTACCGTGAACCAGGCCACAATCTATCGCGTCCGGATTGGAAACGAGTCCGACCTGATGTCCGCGGAAAAACTGGCATCCCAGCTCAAAAAGCAAGACCTCAGTCCCTTCGTCGTTCGTGTGAATTAGAAGCCGCTACCGTTCTGTCATCGAGACTCCCGCTATGACTCGTAAACCGTGGCGCCTCCCACGACAGTTCTGACGACCTGGATATCCTTGATTTTTTCTTTGGCGATCGTATGAAGATCGTCCGACAGTACGACGAAGTCGGCGAGTTTGCCGGGCGTGATGGAACCCTTAATCGCTTCCTCGTGCGAGTTGTAGGCGCCGTTGATGGTGTTGACCCGCAGCGCTTCCTCCACGGTTATTCGTTGATTCGCTCCCCAGGTTTCGCCATTCCAACCGGTTCGAGTGACCATTCCCTGAATCGCCATCCGCGGATCGAACGGACCCGGACTGAAGTCCGAGCCGGCTGCCGCGTAAACACCGGCGTCGAGGAAGGTGCGATAGGCCATCGACCGCTTCATGAGGTCTTCGCCGTAGAAGTGGAACTTGTCGGTGTTGTAGTAGGCATACGATGTGAACATCGCAGGGACCACGCCCAGTGCCTTAATCCGTTTGACGAGATCGTCGTTGATCAGCGTGCAATGAGTGATCTTGGGACGCGCGTCGGTTCGAGGGAAAATGCGCTGTGCGCGCTCTACGGCCGTCAGCACCATGTCGATCGCGACGTCGCCGTTCGCATGGCAGTTGATTTGGATGCCGGCGCGATGTACGCGCTCCGCCCAGGCGTTGAGGGTGTCCTGGGACTCGGTTATGTTCCCCTGATATGGCGGATCGATCCCGACGTAGGGTTTGCTGAGCGCCATCGTGCGCTCGGAGAAGGATCCGTCGACCGTGTGCTCGGAGGTTGCGCCGAACCGGATCCATTCGTCGCCGAAGCCCGTAGAAATGCCGCTCGTGATCATCGATTCGAGGACGTTGCCCGTCGCTTCATAGCTCACACGGTGCAAGAGGTTGCCGCTGGCGCGGACCTGTTGAAGTGCGAACAGATCGCCGCCCTCGTGATGCACGCTGGTCACACCGTACCGCACAAATTGCTTCGAGATATAAGCCAGACCATCGCGGTTGCGCTGCAGCGTTTCTTCCGGTGTGTAGGTCCGGCGCTTCCCAACGCGATCGATTGCGTTCCGCGCACGATCGGTCACACGGCCGTTGAGTTCACCGTTCGCATCGCGGTCGTAAGTTCCACCTTCCGGATCGCGTGTGTTCTTGTTGATGCCGGCCAGTTCCAAAGCTTTGCTGTTGTAGAAGGAGGTATGACCGCCGCGATGGCGAACCACAACCGGATGATCCTTCGAAACCTGATCGAGATCATGAACGTTGAGCAGGCGGTCGTCTTTGACCTTGGTGTCGTCGAAGAAATAACCCTCGACCCACGTGCCTGCGGGCGTCTCGGCGGCTCGGAGTCGAAGTTTTTCGACGATGCTGGCGATCGTCACAAACTCGACGACGTACGGATTGCCGACAATCACCTCGTAGAGCAGCGTATTGCCCGGCGCATGATTGTGACAGTCGATGAAGCCGGGCACGATCGTCATTTTTTTCGCGTCGAACGTTTTGGTCGACTTGCCGGTGAGCGCCTTCATAGCCGCCGTGGTTCCGAGGGCGCTGAAGCGCCCGCCCTTCACCGCGAACGCCTCCGCTCTCGGCATGCGGGAGTCGACGGTGTACACCTTCGCGTTGAAGACGACGAGATCGGCGTCCTGCGCTTCGGGAGTTGCAGCGGCGGCGGACCATGGCATTCCAATGGACCCGGCAATGCCGGCGCCCGTGAGTCCCATGAATTCTCGACGATTGTGACGTTGCTTCATTAGCGACACTCCTCTTGCGATGGAATCGCAGGAGTATAATACGCGATCAATTTCGACGACTATGAATGAGCACCAACTCGACTGGAATCGCCGCCGGTTTCTGGAATGCTTCTCTGCCGCAAGCGGGCTCGCGCTGATGCCGGGCGCTCTGATGGCTGTCGCTCAGGATTCGCTTCGCATCACGCGTGAGATGCTGGAAGCCGCGCAAACGATCGCCGGAGTATCGTTCACTCGAGAGGAGCAGGACGCGATTCTCGCGCGTTTGAATAGCGCGGCAGGTCCGCTGCCCGGTTTCGATGTTTTGCGGCGCGCCAACCTGGGAAACACGCAGCCGGCTTTCGTGTTCAATCCGGTCCTGCCTGGAATGACGATCCCCAACGAGCGGCGGCCCATGAGAAGGCAAGCCGTCGAAGTCTCTAAGCCAGCCACTGACGACGAACTCGCGTTTCTGCCCGTGACGCATCTGGCGAAGCTCATCGAGACGCGTCAGATCAAACCGTCCGAACTCACCCGACTCTACTTGTCGCGGCTCAAGCGATACGACCCCAAACTTTTTTGTGTCGTCAATCTCACCGAAGATCTCGCCCTGCGCCAGGCTCGACGCGCGGACGACGAGATCGCCGCGGGAACCTATCGTGGTCCGCTGCACGGTATTCCGTGGGGATTGAAAGACCTGTTTGCCGTGCGCGGCACAAAGACGTCGTGGGGCATGACGCCGTATCGCGACCGCGTCATTGACGTGGATTCCACGGTTTTCACACGTTTGACCGCCGCCGGCGCCATCCTCGTCGCGAAGCTGTCGACCGGCGCGTTAGCGGTGACCGCCCGCTGGTTCGGCGGTTTGACGCGGACACCGTGGAATACCGAGCTCGATGCTTCGGGATCGTCGGCGGGACCGGGATCGGCGACAGCGGCAGGGCTGGTGGGTTTCTCGATCGGGTCCGATACCGGTGGATCGATCATCAGTCCGTCCAGTCGAAATGGCGTGACGGGATTGCGTCCGACTTTCGGGCGTGTCAGCCGCTACGGTGGAATGGTCCTTGCGTGGACGCAGGACACCGTGGGTCCGATATGCCGCTCGGCGGAGGATTGCGCGCTGGTGCTCAACGCGATCTACGGCCCAGACGGTCAGGACAACAGCATCATCGACGCACCGTTCAATTGGGATGCGTCGGCAGACGTGAAGCGTCTGCGGGCCGGCTATCTCCGCTCCGCTTTTGAAGGCGTCGTCGACGATGATTTCGAACGCGGCACGCGTGCCAACAATCAGGAAGCCCTGCGTGTCATTCGCTCGCTGGGCGTCAATGTTGTTCCATTCGACTTACCCAACGTGCCGATTACCGCGATTGATTTTATTCGCTACGCCGAGACCGCAGCGTTTTTTGACGACGTCACACGCAGCGGCCAACTCACTCTCGTCGAACAAGGACCGGAGCTGAGCACAAGGCCGATCGAGATCCGCAGCGCCTATTTCACTCCGGCTGTGGAGTTCATCCAGGCGAACCGTTTCCGAACACGCGTCATGGAACAGATGCGCGACGCCATGTCGGGCCTCGACCTCTTCATCGGAAGCAATCAACTGCTCACCAACCGCACGGGGCACCCGGTGGTCAGCGTTCCCAGCGGATTCCATCGAGGCCTGCCCACCGCGTTGCACTTCACCGGGAAGATCTTCGGCGATTCCGAGATTCTCGCGCTCGCTCACGCGTACCAGGCCGCAACTGTTCATCACCTGGCCCGGCCGCCGCTGTGACCGGCCGGGCAACGGCGTTGGTGAACACTGCGGGCGAATGGTATAGTTCGCCCAATTGAACCAAAACAGGAGAGATCATCACTATGTGGAGCCGACGTTCGTTTCTTCGAATGGCAGGCGGCGCGGCTGGCGCCGCATTTGCGATGAAGTCGTACGGGATCGAGGAAGTTGCCGCGGCGACCGCTGCGGTTGCGGAACGTACGCCGGAGGAGATCGCGGCGGACGAGACGTATTGGCGCGAAATCCAGTTTGCCTTCACGCTGGATCGCACGATCATCAATCTGAACAACGGTAACCAGTGCCCGGCCCCGACCGTTGTGCACGAAGCGTGCAAGCGATATATGGACTGGTCCAATCAGGCGCCGGTGTATCACCGCGGCATGATCGAACGGAATATCGAAACCGCGCGACGCCGTCTGGCGGAGGAGTTCGGCGCCGATCCGGAAGAGATCGCGATCACGCGCAACGCGAGCGAGTCGCTGCAGATCGCGCAAAACGGCCTCGATTTTAAACCAGGCGACGAGATCATCACCACGGAACAGGACTACGGCCGCATGTTGACCACCTGGGACCAACGCGCCCGCCGCGACAAGATCAAGGTCACGCGGCTCGACTTTCCGTGTCCTACCACGCAAGACGATCTGTTCAAGCGGTTCGAAGCGGCCATCACGCCGCAGACGAAGGTGCTGCATTTCTGCCACATCACGAATCAGTCGGGACAGCTGTTTCCGGTCCGCGAACTCTCCCTGATGGCGCGCCGCCGCGGGATCATCACGATCGTCGATGGCGCTCACGCCATGGGCCACTTCCCGTACAAGCTGCGCGATCTGGAAATGGATTTTTACGGTGTGAGTCTCCACAAGTGGCTGCTTGCGCCTCTCGGGACCGGACTGCTTTACGTGCGGAAAGATCGAATCGCTTCCACGTGGCCGTTGCAGGCCGCCCCGGAGCGCAAAGATACCGACGTCCGGAAATTCGAGGAAATCGGCACCAGTCCGGCCGCGACCAAGGCCGCAATCAATGAAGCTATCGCGTTTCAGCAGGCGATCGGAATCGAAAGGAAGGCCGCGAGACTGCGATACTTAACGTTGCGATGGGCGAACGAGCTCCGGAAGAATCCGCGAATTCGAATGCATTCGAGTCTCGAAGCGGGTCAGACCTGGGGCCTGGCCGTCCTTTCGGTCGATGGCATCGATTCGAACAAGCTGGTGACGCACTTGATGGACAAGCACCGCATCATCGTCACCGCGATCGGGCATGAAAACATCAAAGACCCGAAGTTGAGCTATCGCGGATTGCGGATTACGCCCAACATTTATACGCCGCTTCAGGAAATCGACACATTTGTTCACGCCATGGAGGACGTGGCCAAAAACGGCCTGCCCGCATAGTTGACGTCACGAAGCCCGTCACTGCGCTCCGGGTTCTGCACATAGCGGCGCATTACGAACAATGTTCAGAACCCGGAGCGCAGCGACGGGCTTCGTGACGAGATCCCTGGCGGACATCTCTCTCTTCAAATTTGCGCGTGATGTCCCGCACAAGATCGTTCTTCGTGCGGCGCCAGTTCGGCGCGACGAGCAGTCCAAACGGCGCTTCGCCGAACATCCGTTCGATCACGATTCGCGAATCGAGCCGTTCGATAAAATCGGCAAGCAGATCCAGATACTCTTCGTACTCCAGCACGCGAAACGGCTGCCGGGTGTATTCAGCTGCCAGCGCGGTACCGCGAACAATGTGAAGATGGTGAATCTTCAGCGCGTCGATGCCGACGCGCGACATCTCATCGGCCATCGCGAGCCATTGCTCCCGTGTCTCCCATGGAAATCCCAGGATCAGGTGCGCGCCGATGTGGAGCGACCGTCCGCGCGTCAGATCCATTGCTCTCAGAAAAGCCGAATAATCGTGACCGCGATTCACGCGTCGAAGCGTTTCGTCATAGATCGATTCCACTCCGAACTCGAGCGAAACAAATGTGCGGCGGCCGATCTCGTCGATCATCGCGATCTTTTCCTCATCGACGCAATCGGGACGAGTGCCGATCGCGAGGCCGACAACCTCGGGATGGTCGATAGCCTCGGTGTAAAGCCGGCGTAGATGATCGGTCTCGGCATACGTGTTGGAGAAAGGCTGGAAGTAGATGATGTATTTGTGGGCGTCGAATCGTTTACGAATGTATTCGATGCCGTCGCGAACCTGATCGCGAATCGGGTCCGTTTTTATGGCTGAAGGAGGGCGGAACGAATTGTTGTTGCAGTAGGCGCATCCCCCGACGGCAACAGTGCCGTCGCGGTTCGGACAGGTAAATCCGGCGTCGACGATGACTTTATAAACCCGCTCGCCGAATTTCTCTTTCAGCCATTTGTTGTAGGAACGGAATCGCTCCTGGTGAGGGGCTAGTTTTTCCACCGCCGCCATTTATTTTCATCCTGGTGGCGTTCGTTGTAATAGACATCGAATCTTCGGCGCAGCCGGTTCCGCTGCCATTTTTGATAGTGCCACCGCATATCCGAAAAGACGTTGCGGCCCTTCATGTAGAGCACCGCGCACAACATTCCGCCAAGGTGAACGCGGTAATCCGTGCTCCCCGCACCATTGATGGAAGACAAAACAGTAATGACGGCGAAACCGATTGCGAACCACTTCACCTTGATCGGGAAGATATACAGAATGATGATCCGCTCGGGAAAAATAAAAGCGTAAGCGACAAGCAGGCCGAGAATCGCGCCCGATGCGCCGATGGTGTTTTGGGGCGTTGATGGACTCCACAAGACTTTGAACAATCCGCCACCGACTCCGCATAGAAAAAAGAATTTCGTGAAGGCTTTCTTTCCCCACAACCTTTCGAGATCTGTTCCAAACATCCAGAGGCCGAGCATATTGAAAAGGATGTGAAACAAACCTCCGTGCAGGAAGATGTAGGTCACCAGTTGCCACACGTATCCCTGATGCGTGACCTGATAGGGAACCAGGCCGAAGTTGGCGATGAACGCGCCCCCGCCGGCGAGCGCATCGAACTGTTGCAGAAGAAACACCGTCGAGCAGACGATGATCAGGGTCTTTACCGTTGGGCTGATTCCTCCGGGGCCGAAAGAGCTGAGGGTGCTTCGATAATACCGTGACACGATAGTTATTCGCCTCTGCGGGCCTGGACGGCCCATCCAACACAAAAAAGACCGGCTCCCAACGTAGCGAAGGTCAACAGCCCCCGACTGTCGCCGAAGTAATTCAAAAGCGCTTCTCCGGTTACAATAAGCCCGAGCAATTGAAGGCCCCTCGCTGCGTAGTGTCGTATCATTTTCCCGATTTTACAGGAGACACCATGAACCTTACCAGCGTGCGCGTCCATATTCCCGACGGCGCCAACATCATTCTCGGGCAGACCCACTTCATCAAGAGCGCGGAAGATCTGTACGAAATTCTTGTGGGTGCATCGCCGCACATCAAGTTCGGCGTCGCGTTTACGGAGGCGTCGGGACCGTGTCTGATCCGTCACGAAGGCAATGACGGTTCGCTCGCCGAAGCTGCCGTAGGGATCCTGCGATCGATCGGCGCGGGGCATGTGTTCGCGATTCTTCTGCGGGATGCATTTCCGATCAACGTCCTCAATGCCGTGAAAATGTGTCCGGAAGTGTGCCGTATCTATTGCGCCACTGCGAATCCGCTGGAAGTCGTGGTCGCCGAAAGTGACCAGGGACGCGGAATCATGGGCGTGATCGACGGCTCGTCACCGAAAGGCGTTGAGAGCGATGCGGACAAAACGGCGCGGAAAAATCTGCTTCGGCAGTTTGGATACAAAGTGAAGATGTGATGGCAATCGTCCTGGCTATCCTCGTGGCGAGCTTTCTGATCGGAGCCATACCGTTTGCGAAAGTGGCGATGATCGGAACCGGGATCGACATCACGAAAGTCGGCTCGAAGAATCCTGGTTTCAACAACGTCCGGCGCGTGGTGGGTTGGCCCCGCGCTGCGATTCCCCTCATCGGCGACATTGCCAAAGGCTTTGTTACGGTGATCTTCTTCTCCTCGTTTGTGCCGATCGCGCCTGGGCTTCGATGGACGATCGGCATTGCCGCCATCATGGGGCACTGTTGGAGTCCGTTCCTTGGATGGAATGGTGGAAAAGGCGTCGCGACGATGGTGGGTGTGCTGCTGGCGCTGGATTGGCCGATCACGCTCGCGTGCCTTCCACTCTATCCGTCGCTGCGATGGGCCGGCCGGAAGATGGGCTGGAAACAGGAAGGCGCGATCTCTTCGATGACAACGACATTAGTGATCTCGACGCTGGTTTTGGTTTTGCGGGGGCTGTCCTCCGGAATTCCCGCCTTCATCATGTTCGGCATCGTTGTTTTACGGCACGTTCCCAACATTAAGGATATCTTCGGCAACTAGCATACTTGGCGTCACGGAGCCCGTCGCTACGCTCTGGGTTCTGACACACGGTGCCATTGATGCCGCACGTGCAGAACCCGGAGCCGAGCGACGGGCTTCGTGCTGCCATGTTGGATATAATGTTTTGCGTTTTATGAACAAGGCTGCGTTCTACGATCTGGACGGCACGCTGCTCGCCTGCAATCTCGTTTCAATGCATGCTTACTACGCGCGGAACGACAGGTCACTCGTCAGAAGCGTTTATCAGTTCACCAAAGTGTTGCTGAGTGTCCCCCTGATGATCGGGTTGGATTTGTATTCCCGATCGATCTTCAACGTTTTTTCTTTCCGGGCCTACCGCGGAATGCATCGCGACCGTCTGATTGGGCTCGCCGACGACCTGTTTGAAGGCACACTGAAGCCATCGATCTTTCCCCAGGCGATGGCGTTGATCGATACCACCCGCGATCTTGGATACCGCAACGTCCTGGTGACCGGCACGCTCGACTTCCAAATACGGCCCGTGGCTTTGCATTTCGGCATCGACGAAGTGATCTGCAACCGGCTCGAGTTCAAAAACCATGTTGCGACCGGACGAGTTCTGCCGCCGCTGCTTGCCGAGAAAGAGAAGGCGCGCAGCATTCGCGAATACGCGACGCTGGAAGGCATCGACCTTGCGGAGTCCTGCGCATTCTCGGATAGCTCTGCCGACGTTCCCATGCTTTCATCCGTCGGCCACCCTGTGGCCACCAATCCGACGCCGCTCCTTCGGCGCATTGCTCTGGAGCGCCACTGGCCGATTCTCGAACTGCGTGAAGCTTCGTCGAACTTGCCGCCCTTCCTGACAACTGTGAAGGCTCTCTAGATGAAATCGCGCACATCCTGGCGCTGGAATCCGGTTCGGGGTGAGTATCAATCAGGCGATCGGTCCTCGCCGGAGGGGACGGGCGAGATTTCGGCGATCGACGCCTTCAGCAACAAAACCATGCTGATCCTCGGTGGAACCGGATTTGTCGGCAAGGTCGTGCTGGCCATGCTGCTCGATCGATTTCCCGAATTGAAGCATCTCGTGATTCAAGTACGCCGGAAGAAAAACCTGTCCGGCGAACAGCGGTTTTATTCCGAAGTGCTGAAGTCGCCTCCGCTCCGCGCGATCGTCGAACAGATCGGTGAGAATGTCATACGACAGAAAGTCCAGGTGATCGAAGGTGATTTGGACCAGCCGTTGTGCGGCCTTTCGGCCGGCGTTCGCGAAGAGCTCAAAGGAACAATCGATGTGGTGGTCAACATTGCCGGTGTTGTGGACTTCGACCCTCCGGTCAATGAGTCGGTCGAGCCGAACGTTTACGGCACGACACATCTCATCGAACTCGTGAAATTGCTCGACGCGAGCCTGGTTCACGTTTCCACGGCATACGTGGCAGGAAAGATGAACGGTCATATTTCCGAGGACAAATCGATCGACGGCTACTTTCCGATGCGCGGCAACCACGGCGAGTCACGTCAGTTCTCGGTTGAAGATGAGTTGAAGTGGTACAAGGAATTCGTTGAGGACACACGGTCCACTCGCGATTCGAATCCGCGGCCTGTCCGTGAACGGCTTCGAGAAGGAGGGATGCGGCGGGCGGAGTTCTGGGGGTGGACCAATACCTATACGTACACGAAGAGCATGGGCGAACAGTTGATAGCGCGGACAACCGGCCTGCGCTATGCGATCATCCGTCCGGCCATCGTGGAATCCTCGATGCAGTTTCCGTTTCCCGGCTGGAACGAAGGCTTCACGACATCCGCGCCGCTGGTGCTGATGGGTGGAGAAGGCGTGAAAGGCTGGCCCGTCCGAAAAGATGGTCCGCTCGAAATCATCCCCGTCGACCTGGTTGCGGCGGGGATTCTGATCGTCGCCGCAGCCGTTTTATGCAATCGGAACAAGCGCGTCTATCATCTTGCGTCCGCCGACGAGAACCCCATCATGCTTCCGCGCCTGGTTGCGTTCCTCGGTATGAATTCACGCTACAAGCATAAGCGGCGGAAGACCGGCAATAAGCTGGCGAATGCGTGGAACGCTTACGTCGAAACCCAGGTGATCACCGTGGAGTCGCTCCAGATTCGACGAGCCCGGCTCCACCGCGGGCTCGACGTGATTCACGCAGCTTTGACGCTGGGTAAGACCGTCTTCGGCGACAAGAGAGTGGGCCCATACCTCAAAAGCCTGCGCGATACGCGGAGGCAGATCCGGCAGCAGGAGATCACACTCGACAAGTTCCTCCCCTTCATGTTCCACAACAGCTTCATTTTTGAAACCCGCAACATTCGGGAAACGTCCCGGATGCTGACGTCTGAAGATCTGAAACGCATCAACTGGGAGCCGGAAACGATCGACTGGGCGGATTACTGGGTGAATATTCACACGAAAGGAATCGAGAAGTGGATCCGGCCCGTTTTCACCGGACCGAAGAAGAAGGAGTATTTAAATTGATAGTAGCGATTGCCGATTGACGTATTCGGCAATCGCTACTATCAATTTAAAAATGTTATCCCCGGGGCTTTGGCGCGTCCTTAAGCAGGTCCTCCAGGGCTTTGAGCGCTTCGGGCTCTTTCCTGCTGCCGAGCGCCTGCACGGCGGTTCGTCGAATGGACTCGTCGGAATCGTTCCGGACGATCCGGGTCAGCACGGCAATCGTTCGAGGATCTGAAAGCCTTCCGATCGAGCTGACGATCGTCCGCCGCAACTCGACGCTATCCGAGCTGTTCGCATAGAGGTCCTCGAGGAGAGCCAGACCATCTTTGTCACCGCGATACCGCGCTATCGCCAGAGTGGCTTCGCGCCGCGCCGTGGCGTTCGTTGAACTCTTGGCGATGGACTGCAGCAGCGGCAGCGCCTTCGGCGAAGAACTGTTGGCGATCATCGAGAGGTTTGCCACAACTGCCGGATCGGCCGGATCCGCCTTCAACCGCTCAGCGGCGAGGTCGAGCGCGCGATCCGGATTGTTTCGCAGCAGTGTTCGAAAGACTTCCTGTTGTATGCGGACTGCGGGATCCGTCGCCTCCGACTGACCGCCGAAACGAAAACTGAAGCCCTCAAACGCCGGCATCGGTGGGATCGGCGGAATCGGTGGAATCGGTGGAATCTCGGGTATGACGAACGGTTCGATGAAAAAGTCCACATTGGGCCTGGGCGACGGTCTTTGGGCGAATGTGGTCCCCGAACCGAATACTGAGAAACCGACAGCCGCGATGACAACAAGAATCTTCAATCTCATTGCTCCTCCTCTTTAGGAATCACCGTAACAGACCCCAACCCCAGGCATATGGTTGGCATACGCCGACGCGACACCCACGCTCGACGTTCGCCGGAAGGCGCTGTATGCTACGGCGCAATGAATCTCCAGCTTCTGGTTTTCGGCATACTGTGGACGTTGGCCGTTCCCCAGGCACAACAAACCTTCAAGGTCCGGCTGACTCCTGTTCCAATGGATACGACCATGCGCAATACCGTCGCCGGCAAAGGGTTGGCGACGGCGTCGCTCACAGGGAACAAACTATCCGTAACGGGTACGTTTGAGGGATTACTATCTCCCGCCACAGTCGCGCGTTTGCATCAGAGTAAAGTGACGGGAGTGCGTGGAAACCCGTTTGCCGATCTTGATGTGACGAAGGCGGTCAGCGGATCGATTTCCGGATCGATCACTCTGACACCCGAACAGATCCAGAATCTTCGCCAAGGTCGTCTGTATATACAAATTCACAGTGAGAAGGCCCCGGACGGCAATCTATGGGGCTGGCTCTTGAGATAGGAAGGCAGCATGCGTGCAAATGGCAAGTATTGGCCGCTGGTGTGGATTGGAATTCTTGTGTCCGGTGTTGCGGTAAGCGGCCGGCAGCAGACGTCCGCACAGGTGACGGCGGGCCGGACCTTGTACCAGACGAATTGCGCCGGCTGTCACATGCCGGACCTCGGCGGCGGCAATGAAGCTCCGCCGTTGGCCGGCGCGAATTTCATGAGCACGTGGGGAACGAAATCCACTCGTGAATTGATGAGCACGATTCAAGGCACAATGCCTCCGGGACGCGCGGGCACTCTGATGGCTGCCGAATACATCAATATTGCCGCCTTCGTTCTCGCGTCCAACGGCGCTCCGCCGAGCGGCCAAACGCTGACGGCGGCCACAGACGTTCCGATCCGCTCCATCGCAACAGGCCGACCGCTGGCTGCGTCCACACAGCCTGCCGGCGCGACGCCGGACCGTCCGCCGGCTCCGGCTGGATTGACGGTCGCGGGCGAAGTGAAGAACTTTGTCCCCATCACGGACGGCATGCTGCGCAATCCCGATCCAGGCGACTGGCTCATGATTCGCCGCAATTATCAGGCTTCAAACTTCAGTCCGCTCGCTCAAATCACAACGGCGAACGTGAAGGGTCTCCAGCTCGTCTGGACGTCGAAGATGAACGATAACGGCACCAGCCAGGCCGCACCGCTGGCGCATAACGGTACGATCTATCTCAACAGCCCCGGCAACATCGTCCAGGCACTGGATGGACGAACCGGAGAATTGATCTGGGAGAATCGCGTGGGACCTGCCGCGGCCGGGTTTGGTACAGCCGGAGCAATGCGCGGAATGGCGCTGTTCGACGACAAGATTTTTCTCGCGACCAGCGACGCCCGCATGGTTGCTCTGAACGCGCGGAACGGAAGCGTTGTTTGGCAGTCGACGATTGCGGATCGCAGCAAGGGCTATGGCGAAACCAGCGGTCCGATCGTGATTCATGGAAAAGTTGTAGAAGGTCTGGCGAACTGCGACCGTTACAAGGAGACCGGGTGCTTCATCAGCGCATATGACGCCGCCACCGGGAAGCAGCTTTGGAAGTTCAATACGGTCGCTCGCGAAGGGGAACCCGGCGGAGACACGTGGGGCAATGTGGCTAACATGTTTCGCGCCGGCGGCGAGACATGGATTACCGGTTCCTACGATCCCGATCTGAACCTGACGTACTGGGGAGTCGCCCAGGCGAAGCCGTGGGTTCCCGCCAGCCGCGGCATGACAACCTCCGACAAGGCGCTCTACACCAGCTCCACACTCGCCATACGCCCCGACGACGGTTCGCTCGTGTGGTATTACCAGCACGCGCCGGGTGAGGCGCTAGACCTCGATGAAGTATTTGAACGCGTTCTCGTCGACCAGAACGATCAGAAGCTGGTGTTCACCGTCGGCAAGCCGGGCATTCTCTGGAAGCTCGATCGCAAGACTGGAAAATTTCTTGGTTACAAGGAAACAGTTTTTCAAAACGTCTTCGAAAAGATCGATCCGCGGACCGGAACGCCCACATACAGAATCGATATCCGGGAGGCGGAAACCAGCCAGTGGGTGCAGTCGTGTCCGAGCACCGAAGGCGGCCATAACTGGCAGGCCATGAGCTACCACGCACCGACCGGTCAGCTCATCATCCCTCTCAGCCAGAGTTGTCTTGAGATTTCCGGGCGAAAGATCGAAATGAAGGAAGGCTCCGGCGGCACCGGCGGCGATCGCCGTTTTTACGAAATGCCGGGGACAAACGGGAACATCGGAAAGCTCGCCGCGTTTGATGTCAAGACGATGAAGGAAATGTGGGCCATCCAGCAGCGCGCCCCGTTCTTGACGGCCGTGTTGTCGACCGCCGGCGGCCTCGCGTTTGTCGGTGATCTGGATCAGACCTTCAAAGCCGTCGACGTGAAAACCGGCGCCATCCTGTGGCAAACGCGTCTGGGAACGTCCGTTCAGGGCTTTCCGCTGTCGTTCAGCATCGACGGGAAGCAGTACATCGCTGTGACGACGGGCATGGGCGGCGGCAGTCCGCGACAGGTTCCCCAAACGATTGCTCCGGATATCCGTCCGCCAACAACGGGCACGGCTCTCTACGTTTTTGCGCTGCCGTAGTTTCGGGGTGATCCGGTCAGCTGCATATCACATTGGAGATGGACATCCCAACATTTGAGATATTGCAGATGCATCTTCTTGAATATGTCATAACGGCGGGATGTCCCATCTCCAACGTGAAATGCAGCTGACCGGATGAAGCGGACTTTCCGCGGCAGGCCACACTAATTCAGGGGCGGATCCGGTCATCTGCATCTGACGTTGGAGATGGGACATCCCCAACATTTGAGATATTTGCGGATGCATCTTCTGAATATGTCAAACGTCGGGATGTCCCATCTCCAACGTGATATGCAGATGACCGGATGAAGCGGACTTTCCGCGGCAGGCCACACTAATTCAGGGCGGATCCGGTCATCTGCATCTGACGTTGGAGATGGGACATCCCCAACATTTG
>CAZPBY010000036.1:0-75623 GCA_964584785.1 uncultured Solibacteraceae bacterium | reverse complement strand
CTCGGGATCGCCGCGGATGCGATAAACCGATCGTATTTCCCGCTGCGCACGCTTTGCTCCGCCATCCCCGCGTTGTTCACTCCGGGCGCGACGACATTCACTCGAAGCGTCCATTGCCTGGCAAGTATGCGCGCGGTATGCACCAGCGCGGCCTTGGGCGCGGCGTAGGTGGTACTGTTGGGAAAGACACCAATTCCCTGCATCGTCGAGATAAACACGACGCTTCCATCCGTCGCGTCGCCGAAGACCGCCGCAAAATCCCTCGCGATCAACACCGGTCCGACGAAATTCACGCGCATGGAATTCAGGAGATCGGTTTCGCTCGCGGACTCGATCGGAACACGTGCGGGATCACCGAGCAACGGGACCAACCCGTACAAGGTTCCTCCGCGCTGAGCCGCTTCGATCAACTGTCGACGTGTTCTCTCTTCCAATACATCGCCGGTCACGACGGGCGAATCGATCCCGTAGCGTTCTTTCAACGCGTCGCGCAGTGAATCGGCTCGCGCGCGATTTCTGAGGCACCCAATAACCGGAATCCCGCCGCGTGCCGCGATTCCATCCGCGACGGCAGGACCCAGGCCGCCCGATCCACCGGCAAGAATGACGGATCGGCCTGTCAGCGAGCGATTCACGGCTTGATGACCAAACTCGCCACAAACCGTGGATCGATGCTCCGGCCGGCGAGTGGCTGGAGGTCTTCACGAAGTTCCTTCCACCATCGTTCGGCGAAGGGAGCGATCGCGTCCTGAACCGGAATCTCGGGCAGTTGAAATCCTTTGGCGAGCCAGGATTCCAATTCCCCGACGCGAACAGGCACGGGTTGAAACACACCGTGGATCGCGTAGTGCACTGTTGCGGTGTTGAAGGTGCGGCTCAGCGTTTGAGTGATGACGCCGAAGCTTGCCACGAACGTCTCGACCATCGCGGTCAGCACGGCCAATCGAGATCTTGCACGATCGGCCTCCGCGAGGTTCTCAAAATTTCTCAGGCCGTTGTTGGTATAAAGCAGCGGTTTGAATCGACGCAGTCCCTCGACGAATTCGGCATCCTCGGCGTCCAGCATCGACGGCTGAAACCCGGGAACTCGCGCGAGCCGGTCGGCGTGGTCTCGCAGCCTTGCGACCTGATCGAAGCCGATCTTGAAGATGGTCTGCATGTAATGCTTCCGCAGCACGGCTGGACCGAGCTCCGCGCGGCCGCCGGTGAGCTGTTCCAAACCAATCGTCAGAAAGTTTCGCATCTCCTCCAGCGCCGGCTTGATACCTTCGATCTCGCCAAGGTTGACCAGATTTGCGGACAGGATTCGGTTGCCCAAAGCTGTCAGTTGTTCCGCCGAACGATCGGCTTCTTCGGGATCGATGACCTGCTCGAACACTTTCATCAAAAACGCCCCGCCCGTAAGGGAATCCGCAAACAGCGCGGGAAGATTGCCGGGACTCTCCTCTCCGGGAATGGACTCCAGTTCCGGTTCATCGTCGGCTGCGGCATGCGTCTCACGAACCTCGGGGCCCGCGTAGATCGAAAGCGCTTCATAGTAGTCGACGAATCCATGCGCCTCGAGGCGCCGGTTCTTATTGAGAAAGGCGGTTTCCTCCAATTCCGAACGTGTGGTGAAACGAACGCTCGTCAGAATGCGGTGTCCGAGTGCGGGATAGTACTTGAACAGTGCGTCCAGGATGAGCATACCCATCGTGGCCGGCTCGCCTTCTTCGACAGGCTCGACGGCGAACCGGTTGTCCGGCGTGTATATCAACTGCGTGCCTGAGGGAGGGTCATCGCGATCCGTTTCATAAACGCGGATCACATCCTTGAGAAACAGGGCAATCACCAGATCATCGACACCGGTCAGCGCTCGGACGGTTTCCTCGGGTCCGGTCTGGATGAAAGCGGCAATCCATTCCATGAAGGGCTTTCTGACGAACGCGTCTTTTCGCCAGCAGTCCAGGTCGATAAAACCGCGAACCTGTTTCGATGTCACCAACGGAAGGAGCTCGAGACTGTCGCCCAGGCCAACGTGTTTGACCGCAAAGAAGACTTCCTCAAACGAGGCGCTCTTCACCACCTCCGCCGCGTCCGGTCTCGACATGAATTCATCCAGCTGCTCTTTATCCTGCACCCGAAGGCTTGCGCCCATTAACGGGCTGAGCATTTTATCGGCCTCTGACATAATTACGAGTTTACCTATGTTTCTCGAGGGGCGGATCGTCGAATTTCTGGACTCGGACAGCCTGCGCGTCGGATACGTTCGCAGGCAGGATCACGACAAACTGCATGTCGTCGACCCGAGAGGGCGAAACATTACCGTCAACGGAGACCGCGTGATTGTCGTCCATCGCGCGGTTGCCGAGAGCGACTTTCCGACGACGGCACGACAGATCTCCGAAAAGGTATCCGAGCGCCAGGCCGAAGTGGATGTCGAGTTGTTATGGCAAACCGTCGGCAATACCGCGAGCCCCGTTGAACCTTCCGAACTCGCCACCCTGTTTTTCTCTGAAGGATCGCCGGAGGCGGCCTCCGCCGTCTTTCGCGCCTTGTTTGAAGACACGTTGTTTTTCAAACGCAAGGGCACCCATTTCGTGCCGAAGAGCCACGAACAAGTCGAAACCGAAATTCTTCGGCGACAGCGGGAGCGCGAACATGAGGCATTCCGCAAACAAACACACGCGCTCATTACCGAACTTGTTCGGAAGAAGCAGGCGGACATTCCGGCGGATGCGTCACCCATTATCGATCGAATCCATGCGTGGTTGCGTCTCCAGAACCGCGACGAAGTCGGCGAAATGCTTCAGGAGATCGCCGGAACCACGAAAGCCCGCGACGCCGCATACGACATTCTCGTCAGAGCGGGACGAATCGATCCATCGGCCGATCGTTTTCTGGTGATTGGCGGCATCGACGAACGATTCCCTTCTCCTGTGATCGAGACCGTCGCGCATTTTGCGCCGTTCACGCATACCGCAGACCGTATCGACTATCGCGAACACGCCGCATTTACGATAGACGACGAAGACACCACCGAAGTCGACGACGCGCTGACGGTATTTCGATCCGGCGGCGAAGTCGTTGTCGGCATTCACATCGCGGATGTGTCGGCATTCGTTCAGAAAGGCGACGTCCTGGATGCGGAAGCGGCCCGAAGATCCTCGACGATCTATTTGCCGTCGTCCACCGTTCGAATGTTTCCGGAAAGGCTCTCGACCGACCTCGCCAGCCTTAACAGAGGAGCGGACCGGCCGGCCTATACGGTCGAGGTTCGGTTCGATGAGAACGGCGGCCGCATCGATTACCGCATCGTTCTGACGACACTCCGAATCCACAGCCGCCTGTCATACGAGGAAGCAGACGCGCAGATCGCCGCGAACAACGAAAGCATGACAGAGCTGCATCGCATCGCGCTTTCGCTGCAACAGGAACGCAGCGAGCGAGGCGCCATAACGTTCCGCCGGCCCGAGCTGAAAGTGCGTGTCCACGGCGATCAGATTTATGTGAAGAAGATCAATCCGAACTCGCCGTCGCGCACCCTCGTGGCCGAGATGATGATTCTGGCAAACGGCCTTTCCGCGGATTTCGCGGCGTTGCATAGTCTTCCGGTGATCTTTCGAACACAGGAACCCCGGGACGCTGTCACCAGCGAAGACCCTCCGGCTGTGGAAGCACTCGCCTTCGAGCGGCTTCGCAAAACGTTCAAGCGGTCGCGACTGTCACTGTCGCCGGCCGCTCATTCCGGTTTGGGATTGACGGCCTACACTCAGGCGTCGTCGCCGATTCGTCGATACGCGGATCTGGTGACGCAACGCCAGTTCACGGCGATGCTTGCGGGAAAGCCCGTGCCGCACGGGCGCGAAGAGTTAATGCAGATTCTTGCGACGGCAGAGTCGGCGGAAGTGGAAATCCGTCAACTCGAGGAACGTTCGACTCAATACTGGCTGTTGCAATACCTGAATCGGGAGCATATGGAAAAGGCACTTCCCGCCATAGTCATCGATAACAAGAGTAACGTCGAACTTGAAGACTTCTACTTGCGTGCCAAACTCTCCGGACCCGTCAGGGGAAAGCCGGGAGACCGCATCGAGGCTCGAATTGAGACCATCGATCCCCTTAAGGGCGAACTTCGGCTCCAGCAGCTGTGAACATGCAAAAACGCGACCAGAGAAAGCCGAATGCCGGTGCCGTCGATGAACTCGTCAGAGTGTTCGATGATGTGGACTACCGTGTCGAAGCCGACGATTTCATTCTCTACGAGCTCGCCCGCCTGATCGAGGAAGACCGGGCGTCGTTCGAAGACGAGGAGTTCCGCGGCATCCTGGACGAAGGTATTCACGAGCACATCGAGAACAACCTCGATATTCGTGCCGAGATGTCGGCGCGTCTGCGGGCAGCTCTCCCCGGGTTTGATGCCGGACTGCGGAAGATCGCGCAACGCACTCTTCGAGCTTTGGAAGACATTGAATCTCCACTGCAGAACGCTTCAGCCGTGGTGCATTCCTATACCGCATACATGTTCCGCAGACTGAACGACACGGCCGATCCGGCAACGGACCTCGAGAACGAAGCCCGATCGTGGATCGAGCGATGGCAACACGGAGAGATATTGCGCGAGGAAATGACGAAGCGTCTCAAAGAAATCGGGACCGCGGCCGTGGCGCCGCTGGGCGACCTTTTGTTTGATGCGCCGGAAGAGCGGTTTTCCGCCGATGCGGCAATCGATACGCTTGGCGCCATTCGTTCGTCTTCGAGCGCGCGAGTTCTCGCGCATGCGATCCTCGAACCCTTGCTTTCGGAAGAGCTCGAAATGAAAGCCTATCAATACACACGCGCGCTCTGGCCGCTTCCCCGGCATTACGTGCTCCACACACTGATGCCGCACACGCATGAAGACCTTTCGTTCCGTTGGTTTCAATTGCTGGTCGAATGCGATGAACTCGGCGCGGTCGATCTGATAATCGAGGAAGTTGCCGTCCACGCGGAAGACGCCGCGTATCGCGAAGATCTCTGCGCAATCATCGAATTGCTCCGTCTGTCGCGCGATCCACAGGTCGAAGAAAAGATGATCGCCGCTCTGAACGATCCCAAAACTTCGCAAGAGGCTGTCAAGCTTCTTCAGGACTTCGCTTCGAGTTTTCGACCCTCGCCTCAACCGGCGAGCAATCCCTGGTCGCGCGCGGACCGGCTGTCGAATCTGAACAAACAATATCTCTCGGCCGTGGACCTGGCGGACGCCGGCAAGCACGACGACGCACTCCGAAAACTGGACGCTATCCGGAAAGAAGCTTCCGATTACCCGTTCGCGATCGCGCTGAAGCGGAATTTGAAGTCGTCATCGACTTAGCGCTCGCCAAAACATGGTATAAGACGCGGCGTGTCCACGGAGCTGCACGAACCCAAAGCCGCCCCTTCGATCACCGATAAGCCCGCGGTCCGTCCTCTGGTATCGGTGACGATCATCGTCTTGATCGCGATCGCGATTCTCGGGATGGTTCCCCGCCCGCACAGCATCACTGTTCAGGGCTGGCGTATGCTGGCGATCTTCATCTGCACGATTGTGGCATTGATGCTGCGCCCAATCGCCGGCGGAGCGGCTGTGCTGATCGCAGTGGTCGCCATTATTCTCACGGGCGTCCTCACACCTGCGCAGGCCATGGCCGGTTACGGAAATCCAACGGTGTGGCTCGTGCTTGCCGCGTTCTTCATTTCAAGGGCGATCATCAATTGCGGACTCGCACGGCGGCTCGCGCTCATCTTCATCCGGGCGATTGGACGCACATCGCTGGGCCTCGGCTACGCTCTGGCTGCCTGCGATATCGTGATGGCCACGGTGATTCCGGGAAACTCGGCCCGCACCGGCGGAATCCTCCTGCCGATTGCGCGCACCCTGTCGTCAATCTACAAGTCGACTCCGGGACCGACAGCGCCGCTCCTCGGCACTTATCTGATGCTCTCGATCTATCAAGGCGACATGCTGGCCTGCGCGATGTTCCTGACCGGTCAGGCCAGCAATCCGATTGCGGCCGATCTTGCGATGAAGACAGCGCACGTCGCGCTGACATGGTCGGGCTGGATATGGGCGTCGATCGTTCCGGGGTTGACGGCGTTTGCGGTCGTGCCGTGGCTGGTGTACAGACTCGCACCTCCGGGAATCCGTCACACGCCGCAGGCCGAGGAGTTGGCCCGGCAGGAATTGTCGATAATGGGCCGGCTGAGTTTCGCCGAAAAGAAGGTGATCGGCGTATTCGTACTGGTGTGCGGGCTCTGGGCAACGGCGTCGTTTCACGGTATCGCGACAACGACCGTAGCGCTGATCGGCGTGGTGGTTCTCGTGGCGACGCGAGCGCTGGAGTTCAGCGACATCACGCACGAATACAACGCCTGGGACGTGTTCATCTGGTACGGCGGCATCATCCGAATGGGTGAAGCGTTGAACGATTTCGGCGTGACGAAAGCGTTCGCCGACGCGGTCTCGCAGGTATTTCACGGCTGGCAATGGCCGGCGATGATGGCGGTCGTCGTCCTTTTGTTTTTCTATGTCCATTATCTGTTCGCGAGCGTTACGACGCACATCCTTTCAATGTATGCTCCGTTCATGGCTATTCTCATCGCGGCAGGCGCGCCGGCGGCGCTGGTTGCGTTCAGCCTGGCGTTCTACGCCAATCTTTCCGCGTCTCTGACGCACTATGGAACGACGCCCGGTCCGATCCTCTTTGCTGCAGGCTTCGTTTCACACGGAACGTGGTGGCGCGTCGGACTGTTTGTATCATTCGCAAATCTGGCTATATGGACAATCGTGGGCCTCATCTGGTGGAAAGTGATCGGTCTCTGGTGAAACGTCGGACCGGCGGTCAGGCTCTGGCCATGGCGCTGCGCGATCTCGAGGTCGCGACGGTATTTTCCGTTTCGGGAAATCAAGTCCTTCCCTTTTACGACGCGGCGCGCGATTTCGGCGTGCGCATTATCCACATGCGGCACGAGTCCGCGGCGGCCTTTGCGGCCGCGGGATACACGGAAATGTCCGGCAAACCCGGCGTGATACTGACGTCTGCGGGACCGGCATTTCTCGCGGCCCTCACCGGTGTGGCGACAGTGAGAACGATGGAACTGCCACTGCTGTTTCTCAGCGGCACGAATCCGATCGCGGATTCGGGATTCGGAACGTTTCAGGAACTGGATCAGCGTTTGACGTGCAGCGAAGTCTGCAAAGCCTCGTTTCTTGCGACGTCTGTCGAGTCTATTGCGGTTCATCTGAACCAGGCATGGGAACTGGCACAGTCCGGCATTCCGGGACCTGTTCACATCGCCTTGCCTGCAGACGTCATGCTGCGGTCGAGCGATGCACCCGCGATATCGCCGGCACAGTATCGTCCTTCACCGTCTGGCGACGTCCGTCCGGATTTGGACGCGATTGCAGTCCATCTGCATCAATCCCAGCGGCCCGTCGTTATCGGCCGCCCTGCCGCAGCGCGCGGCAGGGCCGGTGATCTGCTGAATCGCTTATCCGTGCAATTAGGTGTTCAACCCGTGATCACGGGACCGCCGAGAGGTCTTGCCGATTCGAAGTATGCGCACCTTATGCCTCACTACAAGCGCAGCGATTGCGCGCTGGTCGTCGGCCCTTCCGATTACTCGTTGGGTTTTCTGAGCGAGTCCGTCATCGCGGCGGAAGGCAAGATCCTGCTGATTGACGCGGACGACGATCCGAAACCTCGACGGGAACCGGCGGTTCACGTGAAGGCGCCCGTTGTCGAAGCGCTGCGTAACCTGTGCCAGTTTCCGGAGGGGAATCCGATTCGGGATCGCGAGTGGTACCGGCTGTGGCTCGCGCCAGTCGGACCGGAGCCGGTTCCGGCTTCAACTGCAGGTCCGGCGCATCCACTCGAGTTGCAGCCGCAATCCGCGAAATACTTCGTCCCGACGACGTTCTCGTCGTGGACGGGGGCGAATTCTCGCAATGGATGAGACTCGGATTCCGGGACGTCAATAATCGTTGGCTGTGGAACAGCAAGTTCGGAATCATCGGCAATTCGATTCCCATGGCTCTTGGAGTTTCCGCGTTTGGGCACTCGGGACGGACGATTGCCATCATGGGAGATGGAGGGGCGGGCTATCACCTCATGGAATTTGAGACCGCCGCGCGCTACGGGTTTCCGTTCATCGCCGTGATTGGTAACGACGCGCGATGGGGCGCCGAATGGCATTTGCAGGAGTCGCGATACGGCCCGGAACGCACTTTCGACACGACGTTGCTGCCCGCACGATATGAACAATGCGCCATCGGGCTCGGCGGGATGGGATTCAAAGCCACAGACGCAGCCGGCTTTCGCGAAGCGCTTCGAGAAGCCGTAGCGTCCGGAAAGCCGGCATGCATCAATGCCGCCATTCGATCGGTCCGCAGTCCCGCCGCGCCACCATAATTGAACATACGTCACAAAACCCGTCGCTGCGCTCGGTGTTCCGCACCTGGTACCGCTTCCACGACGATGTACCGAACCCGGAGCGCAGCGACGGGCTTCGTGACGCGCTCTCCCAAATGGAGAGCTTAAAACTTGTAACGGGCGCCGATCCGGAAGATGCGCGGATTTACAATCGAGTTCGCTCGACCGAACCGCGGAACCGTGTTTCCGTTGATGTCTTTTACGGTTGTGCTCAAGACTTCGGTACCGAGTATGGTGTTCGCGTTGAAAACGTTGAACAAATCGAACATTCCCGTAATGTTCTGACGCTCCGTGATCCTGAACGTCCGATCCAATCGCAGATTCAAAAGGTTCACTCGCGGATTGAAATAGAAACCCGGCGGATCCATGGTCAGCGTGACGCTGCCCTGGTTCAGATTTGTCGTGCGAGCCGTACCGTTCGCGGCCAGGATGTTTCGCGCGGCTCCATTGAACTGAACGGTGCGGCTGTACTGCGCGCCTTTCTGCGACTCGAACGTCCCGGACAAACCCAACCCTTTCGGTAATTCAAAGGTGCCGAGCATTTTGAAATTGTTCGTCGCGTAATGAGCGCGCGTGGACTGGTTAGTACCGGTGCTGCCCCAGACCAGAATGTTGGGGTCGAAGGTATTCGGCGGAGCGGTGTTCGCTTTGTCCCACTCGTAGCTGAGCATCATCTGCCAGTTGTTGCTCATTCGCTTCGTGGCGCGGACATCGTACGCGACGTAGTGGTCGCCGCCCGGGAAATTGGTCAGGTAAAGATCCGACTGGCGGGAATCGGCGGCACGTTCGTAAATCGTGATGCGCGGATCGGACGCATCGACGACGCCATCCTGTCCCGGATCGATCGCAGTCACGGGTGTAAAAGAGGACGTCAGGTATGCTCGATCGATCGTGCCGTACTTGTTGTAGCCAAATTGCCGGACGAAATTCGCAGCGACACCGAATCCCCTGTAGATCTCCTGCTCGATACCCGCCGTGTATTCCTGCGAGAGAGCGTTCTTCAGGTCCGGATCGATCGCCGGCAGCGCAGTCTGCCCCGTCACGCTGATCTGGCGCGAGCGCGCCACCAATGCGGGTGTGATGGGAAGCGTGCCGTCCCATGCATACTTGAACGTCTTTCCCTGAACTGGATTGACGCTGGAAACGAATCCAGTCCCGACGTTCTCGGAGAAGCGTCCCCAGCTTGCCTTCAAAGCGGTTTTCGTGTTTCCGAAAACGTCCCAGGCGACGGAAAGGCGCGGCACGAGATTGTGGAAAGAGGTCACGAAGCGGGCTTGATAAACGGACTTCGTCGCATACGGCCCGGTGCCCGGATTGCCCTGCTGCGGATAAAAGCCGGCATAGCGGTCGAAACGCATTCCGGCATTCAACGTCAGCCTTTTCGAGATCTGCCATTTGTCCTGAACGAAGAAATAGTGCTGGCTGTAGTTGTATTTCCATTCGTACGGCGTGTCGTTCACCGAGAAGGAATCCGGAACCTCCTGCCCCGCGGCATTGTTCACGTAAGCGAGCTGCGCATGGCCGATCAAGCCCGCTTCGGCCGGCGAACCGGTGTGGTGTTCATACTCTCCGCCTTCGATGTATCCATAACCTAACTTGAAACCGTGGCTTCCGCGAAGGAAGTTGCCTTTGAAGTACGAGAGGTTGCCGTAGGATTGCCAGATCATCCGCAGCGTATTGTTGGGATCCGGGAAACCACCGCGAATGGCGCCGGTCGTGGAATTGGTGGTGGGAGTTTTGTCGACGTGCGTGTATCGAAGGCTCGGGCTGTCGAGCATATTCGTCGATGCGTCGAGCGTGGTGTTGTTGTTCAGCACTGAAGTCCACTGAAACTTCCACGTTTTGTACGGACCACCTTTTTGGCCTTGCGTCGATTCGAGAATGTAATTCGCTGCGGTTGTGCCCTGTCCTCCGCGGTAAGGTTGGAACTTGGTGCTCGCCTGAGTTGAAAACACAAGCTGATTGTTCGGATTGATCTGGTAATTCGCTTTCGCGGAATAGTTGCGTAATCGAGTCGTGAACACGGCGCCGGGCGTGCCGTCGTCGAATTTCAACTGGGTCTGCAGGCCGGAAAACTGATCGTGATAGGCAAAGTACCACCAGAACTTGTCCTTCACGTAGGGGCCGCCCGCATCCACGTTGAAATCGTTATACCGCGTAAATTTGTCGCCGACGGTGATTCCCTTGTTCTTCAACTCGTCGGTCAGGTTTGTTCCCTGGAACGACTTGTCTTCCCAATCGAAATAGCTGCCGCCGTGAATTTGGTTCCCACCGCTTTTCATGACGGTGTTGATGCTGCTGCCCGGAACAGCGACTTCGGCCGAGTTGCCGGCGGACGACACCGAGATTTCGGAAAACGATCCGTAATCGTAATAGACGCCCGTCGTGGCGGTGCCTTCCGTTGTGGCCACACCATCGAGCGTGACCCAGTTCTGACCGGTTCGCCCATACGTGCGATAACCGGTCTGCGTTCCCATCGTGGAGCCCCCGACGTCAAAGGCCGTCATCTGCAAACCGGGCGTCTCCCGCAGTACGGCCCATAAATCGCGCGCCGCCGGAAGGTTTTCGAGGAGGTTCTCGTTGAACGACGTCGCGACATTGACATTCTGAACGTCCACGACCGGCGACTCGCCGGTCACGGTTACCGTGTCCGCCACTGCCGCGACACCAAGCGCGACGTTCAACGTTGTCGTTTTCGTCACCTCGACGATGATTCCATCGCGCACCAGTTTTTGAAATCCGGGAAGTTCATACGTGACGCGATAGGTTCCGGGAGGAAGGAGGAGAAATCGATAGTTGCCGGCTTCGTCGCTGAGCGCGGTCCGTTCGCCCTGAATGACGGTGCTGGTCAGGTTCACATTAACGCCGGGGATGACCGCACCTGACGAGTCGCTGACGCGACCATTGATCGTGCCCGTTGTGACCTGGCCGAATGAAGGACGGACCAGCAGAATGCAAAGCACAACAGACACGCACAGTATCCGTTTCTCGCTCATTTTTCCTCCACAAGGATATCCCTGCCGGGGAGCCTAGGCTGTCTGAGTTCCCAGTGTCAAGCGATGTCGTCTTGACGGCCCACGTCGCGGATGGTATTTATGCGGCCACTCAACAAGCGGAGGAAGAGGATGAAGAGATCGTTGCTGTGTCGGATCATTGCCTGTTGCGTGATTCTGACAATCGCCACGCTGAACGTGTTTGCGGAACAGCCTCCGCGGAAAATCGAGCGGGCAAGCGAGCGGGCGTTTCTGCGCGGGGGGCAGGCGATCAGCGACGCGCTGCACGAAAGAACCGCGAAGGCCGATCCGTTGATTCCTCCCAAGCCCACGCTGCCAGGTCAGGCCAATGCCGCCCTGCCGCCAGCCGAAGGCAAGCATCGGCGGACGATGTTGTGGATTGGTATTGCGGTTACTGGAGCAATCGCCACATACCTGATCCAGAGGTCCGTTCGTAATCACGGGCACATCTTCGGCTCCGGCGTGTAATCCCGTTGCCGGCGCCTCACGGTTTATCGAGACACCGTGATCTCTGTGGCCTGCAGATCGTCCGGACTGCCTTTTTTCGGAGTGCCGTGAACGGTGATGTGGTCTCCAACACGCAGCAGACCAAACGAGATCGTGGTGACATCATCCTTGATCGTGGTGTTGTCGCTGACGATCACTTTGAACTGCTTGCCCTGATTCTTGGAACTGGGTGCCGGACCGCGTCCGCCACCGCCACCGCCGGGAAATGGAAAACCGGTTCCTCCGCCTCCTCGCCGTCCGCCGCCTCCGCCTCCCCCTCGAGTTCTACGCTGGCCGGAGGTTTGCGGCTGCCGTGAACGCGGCGCATTGGTGTTCTGCACGACGGTGCGAACCGTCAGCATTTTTTTCTTCGCGTCGATCTTCGTAATTTCGGCGGTCTCGATACGCTCTGCATCTTCAGGACTCGTCGTTTTGGGTGTGCTCGGACTCTGTCCGCTCTGGGCAAATGCGGTTGCAATCATCGTCACCAAAACAAAAACAGTGATTAGCCTAGTGTTCATGCGTCCACCTTACAAAAAGGTATTACGCTGAATTGGACGCCGACGATACACGTTCGGGTCGTCTAGTTTTGAAAATCCAGGCCTACCGCGGCTTTGCCTCAAAAGTCCTAATGAGGAACCAAGACAGTACCCGAGCGAAGCGAGCGGGCATCCTGTAAGTGCCCCACTCGCTTCGCTCGGGTACTATTGGCGTCCGAACGAGCAGTTTCCGCCCAGGCCGATGACTTTTGAGGCAAAGCCGGTCTGCCCTGAATTAGTTTGATTCTCAAACCGGCCACGGTTGGCTTAATGGATTTCACACGAGTCCGGGTGTAACCTTCATGAATACCGGGAGGAACAAATGAAGATCACGGCCAATCGCTTGAGCGTTGTCATCATTATCTGTCTGGCGCTCGCCGGATGGGTTCTCGCTCAATCACCAAAGCTGGGAACCATCGATTTCCCGACGTCCGCCGCACCCGCCGCCCAGCAACCTTTCATTGAAGGCGTGAAGTTCCTTCACAGCTTTCAATTCGACGAGGCTGCGGAGGCGTTCCGGAGCGCGCAAAAAACTGAACCAGGATTCGCGCTGGCCTATTGGGGCGAGGCGATGAGCTTCAATCATCCGCTGTGGGCACAGGTCGACGTCGATGCGGCAAAGAAGGCGCTCGAAAAACTCGGCTCGACGAACGAAGCGCGCGTGGGGAAGGCGAAAAGCGCCAAGGAAAAGGCGTACATGGAAGCCGTCAATCAGCTCTTCTATTCGCCGGGCGACAAGCTTGCACGCGACAAGAACTACTCCGCCGCGATGGAACGGTTGTATCAGCAATGGCCCGAAGACGCGGAGATCGACATCTTCTACGCGCTGTCGCTTCTGGGGACGGTTCGTCCAGGCGATCAGGGATTCAAACGTCAAGCGACAGCCGCTTCTATCGCGGAGAAAGTCTACAAAGACAATCCCAATCATCCCGGCGCCGCCCATTTCATCATTCACGCTTTTGATGATCCGGATCACGCGATCCTGGCGCTCCCGGCGGCGAGAGCGTACGCGAAGATCGCTCCGTCGGCGGCTCATGCGCTGCATATGCCGTCGCACATATTCGTGCAGCTCGGAATGTGGGATGACGTCGTGGCCTCGAACGTCGTGGCATACAAAGCGGCGTCTGACCTGAACCAAAGAATGCATTTGCCGGAAGGACGCGAGGACTTTCACACCCTCTCATGGCTCACCTACGCAAATCTGATGCTCGGAAAATTCGATGAAGCAGTGAAGAATGTCGACACGGCAAAGCAGGCCGCCGATCGCAATCCGTCGAATGCCGGCATTCGCAACGGCTATCAGGGAATGCGCGCACGTTACATTCTTGAAACGGGCAAATGGGAGCGAATTCCACTCGAAGGGGCGCAACCGCAGTCCAACATGCCGGCGATGCCCGGAATGCCGGGAATGAACGATGGCGGAGGTAACCCGGGGTGGACGTTCATTGCGGGCTTCAGTGCCGCGAAGCTCGGCGATTTCGCAACCGCCGAGAAGGCAGAAGCGCAACTGGCCGCGTCCCGAAGCCGCACTGAAGCGAGTGGCAATGCCTATGCGGCGAAACCGGCGGCGATCATGGAGAAGGAAGTCGCCGCCGTCACGAGGTTTGCGCGGGGACAAAAAGACGACGGACTACGCCTCGCCAAGGAAGCCGCGGACATCGAACAAAGCATGTCGGCACCGTCGGGGCCGCCGGAGCCGATCAAACCTGCGATGGAACTCTATGGCGATTTGTTGATGGAAGCGGGCCGCTCGAGGGAAGCAGCAACCGCGTATCAGGCCCAACTGGAACGAACTCCCAATCGAACGCCATCCGTGAAAGGGCTCGCTGCGGCCAAAAGCAAGGCCGGCACCTCCGCAGCGCAATAGCGCGAAATATGTCACAAAGCCCGTCGCTGCGCTCCGGGTTCTGAACACTGTGCCATTAAATGCCGATGTTCAGAACCCGGAGCGCAGCGATGGGCTTTGTGACGTTTACTTGAATCTAAGACGTCCTGGTCCGAGGTTTCCAAACGAGTTCGCGTCCGACCAGGTACAAGAGCACGGTCAGTAGCGCGAACGGAATTAGCCCGAGAACGTCGGACCACGGGCCTTCAAAGAATGGGTTGTTCTTTGTGGCCCACTGTTCCCAACCCGTGAGCCGATTGACGACGCCCTCGCTCAGATTAAGGAAGGCGTAGACAACACCTGCCAGCGTTGCGCCCGCAATGTAACCGGACGACAGCAGAACGCCTTGACTCTTGTCCGTCTCGGCCATCATCTGATCTTCGGTGAGGTTCTTATTCTCGGGTTTCGACGCAAGGTATTTGTCGACGAACCAGCGCACCACACCACCTACAAAGATCGGCGCGGACGTCGAAAGCGGCAGATACACGCCAACCGCAAACGCCAGCGACGGTATCCAGCTCAACTCGAGGACAATCGAAATCATCACGCCCAGCAGCACGAGGCCCCACGGAAGTTTCCGGCTGAGAATTCCTTTGATGATGTACGACATCAATGTGGCTTTGGGCGCCGTGAACTTTGCCACGTTCTGAGAAGTGTTCGGAATTTTGTCGTAGATGCCGTTGATTCCCGGATCCGCGAGATATACGGGAGTGCCGGCGTCGTCTACGAAGTAGCGCCCCGCGGGACCGAATTCGGTGCTGGTCTTGTGAACGACATTATAGGATCGCGTGTCGCTGCTCGCCTGGCCTCCGCGTAAGGATTCGCGTTTCGGCTGGCCGCCGGACGTCACATACTGATCCGGAGTGAAGTGAAATCCGGCTGGAAAACTGAAGTCCTTGCTCTGGGCGACCGGAACATAGACCGTGCCGGACTGATTCATCGCCATCAGGATCGGCCCCAGTGCGATGGCCGAAGCGAGCGCGCCGATGAGAATGGCGATCTGCTGATACTTCGGAGTTGAGCCCACCAGAAAACCTGTCTTGAGATCCTGTGAGGTCGTTCCGCCGTTCGATGATGCAATGCAAACGATTCCTCCGATGGATAGCGCGGTCACAAAATATGGCGGTGCAGTCCAGCCGATGATCAGGAATAGCAGACACGTGAGCAGCAGCGTCGCGACGGTCATACCCGAAATCGGGTTCGACGACGATCCCACTTCACCGGTCAACCTCGACGACACCGTGACGAACAGGAACCCGAACGCCACAATCAACAGTGCTCCCAGGATGTTTCCGCGGAGGTTCAACTGAGGCGCAGCCATGATGGCGACCAGCAGCAGGATGATTCCTCCGACAACGAATTTCATCGAAAGGTCCTGATCGTAGCGCGGCGTATCCGCCGTGTTACCGCGCGTGGAACGCAAATCGGCAAGGCCTCCCTTCAGTCCATGCCAAATCGTGGGTAGCGAACGAAACAAACTGATAATGCCGCCGGCGGCTACAGCGCCGGCGCCGATATAAAGAATGTAGGCCTTCTGAATTTGCGAGACGTTCATGTCCCTGATGAGGTTCGCGGTCTCCGGAGCAAGTGGAGTGGTCCAGCCGGATCCGAAAAACTTGATTGCCGGGATGAGGACGAGATAGGAGAGAACGCCACCGGCCGACATGATGGACGCGATACGCGGGCCGATGATGTAGCCCACACCAAGCAGCGCCGGATTATTCTCGATGGAAACGGAACCCGCGTCGAATGGCGGCCCGAACACTTTCGTCGGATATTCCTTCCACGTTTTCCAGATCTCCTGGATTCCGTAATACAAAAATCCGATGCCGAATCCCGCGATGATCGTCTTGCCGCCGGTTTCGGTGTCGTCGACGGCTTTCTTACTCTGCTCCGCCTGATGCGATGCCGCCCGGGACTCCTCGGACGCACCCGCCTTTAACACTTCCGCGCAAGCCGTTCCTTCGGGATATTTCAGTTCGCCGTGTTGCGCCACAATGAGAGCCCGCCGCAGCGGAATCATCATGAGGATTCCGAGCAGCCCGCCGAGAACGGCAACGAGCATGACGCGCGTCAGTTCGAGGTCGAATCCGAGGATCAGGATCGCCGGCATGGTTACGCCGATTCCAAATGCGATCGACTCGCCGGCGGACCCGGCGGTTTGGACGATGTTGTGTTCGAGGATCGTCGCGTCGCGAAGGCCTAATTTCGAAAGGGCTCGGAAGAGCGTGATGGAGATTACGGCAACGGGAATTGAAGCACTAACGGTGAGTCCGACCTTTAAAACCAGATACAGGGAGGAGGCGCCAAAAACAATGCCGAGGAGCGTGCCAAGGATGACCGCCACCGGCGTCATCTCTCGCAGACGGGCGGCTGCAGGAATATACGGGCGGAAAGTCGACAGCGTCGCAGCCTCGTCGACGCCAAGCGGTTTAGTCGTCATCGTCACCTCGTGAATTCGTTCGGGTTAACGATGCAACTCTATCAGAACCACCCGGAGGAGGCTATCGCGCGGCCGTTACGCGCGCACGATCTGATTCCACAGTGTCACAGTCCGCGGCCGCACATTATGAAGAGACACAGTCCGGCTGCCGGCACCCTGCTGGAGAAACGCCTGATACAGCTTCGACTGATACCCAACGATGTCTGCCTTAGACCGAAGGGACTCTACATGTTTTGCGGTTTCGGCAACGACTGCCGATTCCACTGTTTCTGGGTAAACATACATCTTTTCCATGCTCCGGCCTTCTGCAGGTAGATGTCCATTCTCCACCGCAAACTAAATTATTGATAACAAGACGTCTTATACGAAGAGAAGCCTACAACGCGGTCACCCGTTACATCAACTAAGTTTAAAAACATCAACTCGTTGCAATTTTTGGGGGGCGCTGTAAGAATGCCGGAACACGATAAAGGAGAAATGCGATGCGGTTCTTGTCGTCGATTCCGGTGCTTCTATTGCTGTCCATGACCCTCTCTGCCCAATCCAAAGCCAAAGCGGAGAACGTTCCCGAGATTGCTTACGACTCCGTCCCGAATTTCCTGAAACTCCCGGCAGACTTGTATTTGGGCGAAGGCATCGGTGTCGCCACAAATTCAAAGGGCCATGTGTTCGTCTACACCCGAAGCGGCGATACGCGTCTGTTCGAGTTCGACCAGAACGGAACTTACGTCCGGGAACTGGGCGCCGGGCTCTACGGGTTCGAGTTTGCGCACGCGGTCCGAGTCGACCGTGACGACAACATCTGGGCTGTGGACGAAGGATCGAACATGATCATCAAGTTCAACCCGGAAGGACGCGTCGTCATGGTTCTCGGCCGCAGGCCTGAAATGGTCGACGGTCTTACGGCAGGAGGTCCGCCGCTCGAACCCCAACCGTACATCTTCAACCGTCCGACCGATGTGGGCTGGGATGCCGCCGGCAATATTTTCATCAGCGACGGCTACGGCAATTCTCGAGTGGTGAAGTTCGATAAGAATGGCCGATTCATTAAGTCGGCCGGAACCCGCGGCAATCAACAGGGCCAGCTGAACCTGCCGCACACCATGGCGATGGACGCGCAGGGCAACGTTTACGTGGGCGATCGCAGCAATAACCGCGTACAGGTTTTCGATAACGATCTGAACTTCAAAGCGATCTACGACAAAGTCGGCAGTCCCTGGGCTGTCTGCATTTCTCCCGGACCCCATCAATATCTGTACGTGTCGAACTCGCTTCCCGACAATGGGCTCTCCCAGTATCGAGACATCACGGGCGAGATTTACAAGATGGAACTGGACGGCACGATCATCGGCAAGTTCGGCAAGGCCGGGAAACAACTGAAAGAATTCAGCACAATCCACGAGATCGATTGCCGGAATCCGAATGAACTCTTTGTTGCGGAGATTACCGCGTTTCGTATCCAGAAAATCATCCTTCATCCGGACAGGAAACAGCCATGAAGCGGATCTTACTGATCATCGCCTTAGTCACCCAACTGGCGGCGCAATCCATTCCGGAGATCGCGTTCGACTCGGCGGCAAATGCGCTCAAAATGCCCGATGACATTCACCTCGGAGAAGTTGCGGGCGTCGCTACCAATTCTCGCGGTCATCTGTTTATCTATACGCGGACCGGAAACCCCACGGCGATGCTTGGCGCTTCCCGCATCATCACGCATGGCGGATCGCGGCTGTTCGAGTTCGACCAAAACGGTGCGTACGTCCGCGAAATCGGCAAGGGAATCTACGGATTTATGCAGGCTCACGCGGTTCGTGTCGACCCGCAGGACAACATCTGGACGGTGGACGAGGCGGCGAGCCAGATCGTGAAGTTCAGTCCGGAAGGCCGGGTCTTGATGGTGATGGGACGCAAACCAGAGGCGATCAACATTCGCGTCATCCAACCTCCGAGTGCTGAAGGCGGCAGAGGCGGTCGCGGTGGCGGTGCGGGCGGCGCGTTTCCCGGCGGACGCGGAGGCGCTCCCGGAGCCGGCGGCGCCGGCGATGCGTTCAACCGTCCGACTGACGTTGCGTGGGACGCTGCAGGAAACATCTTCGTCGCCGATGGTCACGGAAACGCGCGCATTGCGAAGTTCGAACCGACGGGACGGTTCACTTCGTCATGGGGACAAAAAGGCGCCGAGCAAGGCCAGTTCGACACGCCGCATTCGATCGCCGTTGACGCGCAGGGCAATGTTTACGTTGCGGACGCCGGGAACAAGCGAATCCAGGTGTTCGACAACAACGGCACGTTCAAATCGCAGATCACCAATATCGGCAGTCCGCAGGCCCTGTGCATCACACGCGGTACACACCAATACATTTACAGCGCGCATTCCGGCGATCCTTACGGCATGGACGATGCCGCAATTTACAAAGTGGAACTTGACGGCCGCGTTGTTGGGAAGTTTGGAAAGGCGGGGAAACAGACGAAAGAATTCGGTCTGGTGAATTCCATCGACTGCCGCAATGAAAACGATTTGTACGTCGGCGAACTCTCGAACTGGCGCGTGCAACGGCTGACACTTCGACCCGGACGTTCGAACGACTAGGGGTCCGCGGTGACTCAGCCATCGTGCGTCACGCGGACTGTCGCCGCGAAATCTATTCCGGCGGCTTCTGTTCGGCCGGCGTCGACGTAGCGGGCCCCATGCCGACGATCTGCAGGAGAACGTCCTCGTCCTTCGCGCCGTCATAGTGAATCTGCTTGCCGAAGTGCGTCACGAATGATCCAGCCGGCATCGGAGTGGTGCTATCCGGATCGAACTTCGGACCCGTGCCGACCCACCACGTCCCGGAGATCACCGTAATGAACCGGTCGTTCGGATGAAAATGCGGACGGCTCATGTTGTTTCCCTTATGCCACTTCGTGAGGACAACGTAGAGCCCCTCCTTCGCAGGATCGCCAACGAGTACTGCCTGCTGTGAAGGACTGGTTTCGGTGCCGCTCCATTTAATGTCTTTGGGTAGTTTGAAAGAGAGCACCTTGGGATCAGGTTCGGATGCAGTGATGAAACCGAAACAAACGAACACCATCAACATCACCGTCACAGAAAGCGTCCGCCGCGTTATGAAACGAAGCATACCTTCCTCCTCTGTCCAACTGTTGTCGAAGTGTGGTTAGACTACAACATCCGGTAAACAAAGATCATCGAGTTTCATCAGCCGGCGTGGTAAGAGTATGCGATGCGAGTCGGGATCGCCGTCTTGATTCTTCTTTTTGCTGTCGCCCCGGACGTTCCGAAGTTCGAACCCGTGCAACCGGATCTGATGTCGAGCGGCAATACTTTTGTGAATGCCTGGGCCGACTACGATGGCGACGGCGATCTGGATTTGTTCGTCGGATTCAACGGCACCGCGAACCGGTTGTACCGCAACGACCACGGTGTGTTCACAGATGTCGCCGCAGCCGCCGGAATTGCAGACGAACGCGCGACACGAGCCGCAGCCTGGGGTGACTTTGACGCGGACGGCGATCCCGATCTCGCCGTGGGTTTCGCGCCCGGCGACAAGCCTGTGCTGCGCCTGTACCGCAACGACCACGGGAAATTCTTCGACATCACCTACCTGTTGGACTTCGACAACAAAACTGCGGCGGTCCGACAATTGAGTTGGATCGACTTCGATGGTGACGGCGATCTCGACCTCTTCGTTGCTTTTCGCGACCGGCCGAACGCCCTTTTCTGGAACAACAATGGACGCTTCACCGACATCGCACCCAATGCGGGACTCGCCGATCCACGCAAAACGGTCGGAGCCGTGTGGTTCGATTACGACGAGGACGGGGATCTCGATCTGTACGTCGCGAACATGGACGGCGATGAAAACGGCTTATTCCGAAATGACCGCGGCCGATTCACCGACGTTGCACGGGAAGCTGGAGTGGAATGGGGCGGCCGCGCGCCGAAGAATCCGGCCAACGGAACCGTTCGTCCATGCGTCGCCGACATCGATGGCGACGGTCACCTCGATCTGTTCATGGCGAATTACGGACCAAACGCCGTGTTTTTGAATCGCGGAGAAGGCCGCTTTGAGGACGTTTCCGCTGCATGGGGCGTTGCGATCGACAGCCGCTACGACTCCTGCGCGTTTGCAGATTTCGACAACGATGGGCACGTCGATCTTTATGTGAATGGGACAGTCACGGGAGGCACGAGCTATCGCGATTACCTGTTCCGCAACACGGGCTCGAAGTTCGAGGATGTGACGCCAGACAACATCCGCATGCTCGAAGCGGACCACGGCGTCCAGTGGGCCGACTTCGATGGTGATGGCGATATGGATCTCGCGCTGACCGGATCGACACCGAAAGGCATGCATTTCATCATGCGAAATCTGCTGCCTGCAGTGGATGCCGCTCGATCGATTCAAATCCGCGTCGCAGACGCAAAAGGGCACTTCGTCAAAGCAGGCGCTGAAGTTCGGATATTCGCAGCAGGTACTCGCAATCTCCTGGGAACCGCCCTCGTCGACACCGGTTCTGGTTACAATTCCCAGAACGACGCACCGGTGCATTTCGGGTTAGCCGACAACACACGCGTCGACGTCGAGGTGGTATTCCCGCAAGGCGGTCAGCGTACCGTGACAGCCGTTAAAAACGTGAATGCCCGTGACCTGAAGTCCAAGCCGCTGACCGTTCGCCTGCGTTGACAATCTTGGTCTACAATCGCCTGACCCTCGCAAGCCGTCCAAACCAAGAAGAGGAGATTCGATGTCACCGGAAGAAAGAGACGAACTGATAAACTTCATCCTTCAGAGCCAATCGAATGCTGCCGAGGAACACCGGGCGGCGATGGAGGAACACCGGAAGTCGATGGAGGCACACCGGACGGCGATGCAAGAACACCGGGCGGCGCTGAAGCGGTTGGGCAAAGTCGAAAAGCAATCGGACAGGAATACCACGCAAATCCAGGCACTCGTCAAGGCAACTCACGATTTAGTCATTGTTGCCCGAATACATTCAAGACGTTTGGACCGTCTCGACAAACTGAATCCGTAGAATCCGCCTACTGCCGCGTTCGAACGATGGGGTAAACTTTTGGATCCTTCAGGGCATCATCCAGGAAGTTCCACGTCAGAAGTCCATCATTCGAACGCGGCTCGATCAAATAAAACGCCAGGCGCGCGAGCGGCTGGTTCATCGAAACCCTGAATGTTCCCGCCGGCAATGATCGCTCGACCGGAGCATACTTCCCCGCCAGAGTACGCTCCTTGTGATTCTCGAAGGCCTGCGGTGTGACTTGCGTGGACTCGATCTGGAATTCCTCGAGCTGCAGAGAAGGCGTTGGCTGATCCAGGCGTTCGAGTTTCACGCCATGCGTGCGAAGACGTTCGATCGCTGTCGTGAGATTCGCCGGGATGTAATACGCGGATGGAACGCGTTCGGAGTCCGTCGATTCGAAGCCTGCTTCCTCATACATCATTTCCGGTTTGCGGACATCCTTACGAAGATTCATCACCCGTCCGGAATACGGATTGATCACGTCCTCGGTTTCCCCCATCAGGATCTCCACCATCTGGTCCGAGCGTTTCAGCTGGGAGCGCAGTGAAATCTGCCGGCCGATGATCGAGAGTTTGTCGGCGTCTTCCGTCGCCTTGCGAATCCGAGCCGCATTGGCGTGAGCAAAGTTCAAGAGTTCTTCCAGGAATCGGGTGTCCGTGATGATGCGGTCCTGGAAGGTGAGGTAAGAGTACGTTTCGCTGAGAATTCCGAATCGATTGCGCAGTCCCCAATAGTTGTGGCTGTAGCGAGGCAGATCTTCAACAGTACTCCAGACACGCGGCGACGATTGGCCGCTGACATTGCCGTACGAGTGAAATTCCCATTTGTATTTGGAGCGAATGGTATTGGTGACTGCAGGCAGCCAGTCTTTTTGTGCGAGCTGCGCAATTCCGGGGTCGACGGCGGGATTGTTCGGCACTTCCCAGGTGAGGTGGTATGCATGACGGGAGCCGTCGGTGGTATGCAGATCCATCATGATGTGGGGATCGTATTCATTGAGCAGCTTCACCATCGAACGCCCTTCCGGAGTTTCGAGTTTCATGTAGTCGCGGTTGATGTTCAGCCCCTGAGCGTTAGGACGCGTTCCCATTCCGCCGATGGGCCCGTGCTGAACTCCACGATTCGTCAGCGACACCTTCTCGTTGCCGTCCGCGTTGTAAATGGGACCCACGAGCAGAACCATGGTGTCCATCCATTGAGCGTAGCGTCCCATCGCGATGTCGCGCACCAGCGCTTGCGCCGACTCCTTGCCCTCGACTTCACCGGCATGAACGTTCGCCTGAATGTAAACACGAAGCTTTCCGGAGGCTCGCACGGTCTCCGGGCGCGCATCGGCAACCTTACCGACGACCGCCAACGGTAAGGGGCGGCCCTCAAACGTGTACCCCATCGTTGTCAGGTGGACCAGATCGGATGCGGTGTCGACGGCCTTCAGAAAGGCCATCACATCGTCATAGCGGCTTGTCTCGCGGTACTCCGTCCTTTCCGGTGTCGTCTTGAGCGTCGACAAAGCGTTTTGAGCCCGAGTTTGTGCAGCCCCTGATGCGAGAAACACAAACGCGATCGCGATCAGAAGAAAAGCAACGTGTCTAGTTTTCATGGCGCCGTAGTTTACTGCGCGATGCGTATTAACGAAATCGGTTTTGGCGGTGTCACATTGATGCCGCTGTCTTTTGTGGATTTGAAAATGTCCGGAATAGCTTTCGCGGTCACGTCGTTGAGTTCGTCCACAAGCCGTGACAGTGTTTCCTTGACGTCTCCTGCCTGCACGAGCTGGCCCGGGGTCGGGGCCGCGCTCCAGCCGATGATCTGATTCTTCAGCGTTGAGATCTGATTGCCGATGGCCGGCGAGTTTCCGGCGGCCGGCCCGCCTGCGCCGCCGCCCTGTTGCCGGTTGACGCCAAGTTGAGCGGAAAGCCGCGACAAACGTTCCGCGATCGTGTCCGCGTCGCGTGTCAGCCCCGCAGGAACGTTTGCTTCGCGCTTCAAAACATCCTGAAGATTCTTCAACTCGCCGGACGCGAGGGTCACGATCGTAGCGGCTTCGACCTCGGTTCGCTGAAGTTCGTGCAGCGCGAGCGCTGTATCGTGCTGGGTTTTCCGATCGAGGTCCGATATTCTCGCCAGCGGATCCGCGAAGACGTGCACCACCCGGCTTCCGGCTTCGCGTCCTTCCACAGTGAACACCACCCGGTAATCACCCGGCAACACAAACGGACCTGAAGACGCGGCAACCGGCTGATGACGAAGATCCCAGTAGGTGCGATTCAGGCCGGCAGCGCGGCCGTTCTTCAGGTCGTCTCCGCCAATCTGACGAATCGACAGATTATTGCCGTCGCGAATATCGATTCTTAAATCGGTCGCCGCTTCGGCAAGATAGTAAGTAATGGCCGCTCCGAAATCGGGATTCTGTCCCCAGAATCTCCGGTCGCCCGGATAGTTCGCACGATCGTTCGAAACGTTGAACTCGAAGGCCGGACGGATCTCGAACAGATGGGCTGCGCTCTTCACAGCCTCCGATGCCCGCTGTATCGGCGTGATGTCGTCCAGGATCCAGATACTGCGGCCGTGCGTGGCCAGCAGCATGTCGTTATCGCGGGGATGGATCGTGATCTCGTCGATCGGCGCGGTCGGCAGATTGTTCTGAAGCCGCGACCAATGTTGCCCTCGATCCAGTGTCACAAACAGACCGGACTCCGTACCGAGGTACAACACGTCAGGATTATTCGGATCTTCCGTGATGCAATTCGCGACCTGCCCGCCCGGTAACGTGGATGAAAGCGACTTCCATGTGCTGCCGTAATCGTTCGTCACATACACATACGAACCGTAATCGTCCGCGCGGTGATTGTTGAACACGGCATACGCCACAGCATCATCGAAAACCGAGGCCGCAAAACGCTTTGCCGGCGTGGCCTGTGGACGTCCGGGGAATTTCGCACTGATGTTGGTCCAGGATTTTCCGGCGTCTCTTGAAACGTTGACCGTGCCGTCGTCGGCGCCGGCGTAGTAGAGTCCGGCCTTGCGGGGCGATTCGGTCAGGGCAACGATCGTTGGCCATGCCGCAACGCCGTCATTCTTGGAGAGCTTGATTTCGCTGCCCGTGACGCCCATCAGCGAAAGCGTTTCTCGATCGGCGCCACTCGTCAAGTCTGGGCTGATGGTCTCCCAGGAGTCTCCGCGATCGGTCGATCGGAAGACTTTATTGGCTGCGACCAGCAGAGTCTTTGGATCGTGCGGCGACAGAATCATTGGCGTATCCCACGTCCACCGCAGCGGGGGTTCGCCGCGTCCGGCCTGTGGCCGAATGGATTTGCGCTCGTTCGTCTCGCGATTGACGCGCACAATGTTTCCATCCTGCGTCTCGGCGTAGATATTGTGCGAGTCGCGCGGATCGGCGAGGGCGACAAAACCGTCGCCTATTCCCAAAGTGGTCCATTCGTGGTTGGCAATTCCGAATCGGTTTCGTACCGCACTCGGTCCTGTCCAGACGTCGTTGTCCTGAAGTCCGCCATAGACGTGGTACGGAGTTTCCATGTCATAGCCGACGTGATAGAACTGGCCTAAAGGAAGGTTATCGACATAATCCCACGTCGTGCCGCGATCGTACGAAATCGTGACGCCGACATCGGAGCCGAGAACAAGGTGATTCGAGTCGCGGGGATCGATCCACAACGCGTGGGCATCCATGTCGTCGCGCGGCCGATCCGTTCCGCCGCGGGCATACCGAATACGGACTTCATTGAAGGTTTTCCCCGAATCGTTCGAAACCATCAGCCGCGTACCTACCACGTACATACGGCGGCTGTCGTTGGGATCGACACGGATCTGGCTGAAATACAGCGGGCGCGGATTCGTATTGCCGACTTTCGTCCAGTGCGCTCCCGCGTCATCGGACCGATAGAGTCCGCTGTCGCGTTCGTGCTGGATCAAAGCCAGGACGACTTTCGGATCCTTGCGATAAATATCGAGGCCAATACGTCCCAGCGAACCCGGTGGAATTCCCTCTGTGAGCTTTGTCCAGTTTGCGCCGCCGTCGACCGTCTTATAGATCGCGCTGCCCGGGCCGCCGCCATTGAATCCCCAGACGGATCGCTGACGCTGGTACATCGCAACATAGAGCACCTTGTTGTTGGTGGGATCCATCACGATATCGGAGGCGCCCGTCTGGTCATCGACAAACAGCGACGTCGTCCAGGTCTGCCCACCATCGATGGTTTTGAACAGACCGCGTTCCTTGTTGGCACCCCACAGGTGGCCGGTCGCAGCGACGTAGACGACATTGCTGTCGACTGGATCAATGACGATCCTGCCGACATGCCGGGACTCCTGAAGTCCCATGTTCTTCCACGTGCGTCCGCCATCGGTCGACTTGTACACACCCGATCCCCAGGACGAGCTTTGACGATTGTTGTCTTCACCTGTGCCGGCCCAGACGATATTCGGGTTGTCCTGTGCGACGGCAACGGCGCCTACGGAAGAAACGTCCTGCGCATCGAAGACCGGTTCCCACGTCGTTCCGTTGTTGGTGGTTTTCCAAACTCCTCCGGTCGCAACCCCGACGTAAAACGTCGACGGTTGCCGCTCCGACACCGCAAAATCGTCGACTCGTCCTCCCATCGTCGCCGGACCGATCGATCGGAAGGTCAGGCGGGACAGGATAACCTCAGCGGCAGGCGCCGGGCGTTGCGCTCCGGCAGCGAGCGAAATAGAAATGACAAGAGGGATGAAAAGAAAAACTCTACGGCACAGTCTGCGCGGCTTCATGGCGAACGAGTCTAGCAGCGTCAGCCGCGTTTGCGCTCGAATTCGCGCATGAAGGAGACCAGCGCGTCGACTCCTTCTTCGGGAAACGCATTGTAGATGGAGGCACGAATCCCGCCCACAGCACGATGGCCGGCAAGCCCGTCGAGACCGGCGGCCGTTGCCTCTTTGACGAACGTCTTTTCGAGATCCTCACTCGAAAGCCGAAACGTGATGTTCATCAGAGACCGGCTGTCTTTTTGCGCGGCGCCGCGATAGAAACCCGTCCGATCGAGTTCAGCGTAGACCCTCGCAGCCTTGCGTTCGTTCGTCTTTGCGATCGCGGTGAGGCCGCCGATCGATTTCAGCCATTTCATCGTCAGGCCGAGGATATAGACGCCGAACGTATTCGGCGTGTTGTAATGCGAGTCGTTCTCGGCGTGAACCTTGTAACTCAACATTGTGGGTAACGAGTCGCGGGAGCGTTCCAGGAGATCTTCGCGAATGATGACGACGGTCACCCCTGCGGGTCCCAGGTTCTTCTGCGCTCCGGCAGAGATCAAGCCAAAACGCGAAACATCGATTGGCTTAGAGAAGATATCGGATGAAGCGTCGCAGACAAGCGGAGTGGCGCCGACGTCGGGCAGCTCGCGGTATTGCGTTCCTTCTATCGTGTTGTTGCTCGTGATGTGCATGTAGGACGCACCGGGCGTGAGCTTCAGTTCGCTTTGCCTTGGAATGCGGCTGTAATGCTCGGCCTTCGCCGATGCCGCGATGTTCACATTGCCGACCCGCTTCGCCTCCTTGATCGCCTTTTCACCCCACGACCCGGCATCGACGTAGTCTGCAGTTTTCCCGTCGACAAGCAGGTTCATGGGAACCATCGAAAACTGAAGGCTGGCGCCGCCCTGCAGCATCAGGATCCTGTAATGATGCGGAATGCCGGCGATTTCCCGAACAGCGTCGACGGCCTGCTGAAATATGTCGTCGAACGTTTTCGATCGGTGACTGATCTCGAGGATCGAAATGCCGACGCCCGGCAACGCAATCAGATCGCGCTGCGCAGTTTCAAGCACGGAGAGAGGTAGAACCGCCGGGCCCGAAGAAAAATTGAAAACGCGAGTGGTCGTCGTTGTGGTCTTCACGAAGAAAATCATAGCAAGCTAGAGTGGGTTTATCCATTTTGGCACGCCGAAGGGATCCGCACCCAGCGGGCTGCGAGGAATCCCAGCGCCCTTCCAGGGTGCAAATTTCATGGCTCCGTAGTCCGGTGGTACGCGCTGGAAAACGCGCGTACCACCGGCTACTGTCCTTTTACGCCTCCGGCGTGCGCGCCCCGATATTACCGACATACCTGTGATACTATCCGCTGTCCTTTCGTCAATGGAGTTACTCGCATCATGAACGGATCGAATGTAAAGCAGCGGTTTTTGCCGGTGCTTGTGGTGCTTTTTGTCGGCAGCGGCTGCGCGGCCCTCATTTATGAAGTTGTGTGGTTTCAGTTGTTGGAACTGGTCATCGGATCGTCCGCGGTGTCATTGGGTGTGCTGCTCGGCACATTCATGGGTGGCATGTGCCTGGGCAGTCTGCTTCTTCCGCGATTTGTTTCGCAGTCGCCACACCCATTGCGCGTTTATGCGTGCATGGAACTGGGAATCGGCGCGATCGGCCTCCTGCTCCTCGTGGGTATGCCTCTTATCGGTGGTGTGTATACATCCTGGGCAGGTACCGGTGTATTCAGCATCGTCGTGCGGAGTTTGATCGCTGCCGTTTGCCTGCTGCCCCCGACCTTATTAATGGGCGCTACTCTCCCGGCGATCTCCCGTTGGGTGGAAACCACGCCGAACGGGATTTCGTGGCTGGGGTTCTTTTACGGAGGCAACATCGCCGGAGCGGTGGTGGGAAGCCTTCTGGCGGGATTCTATCTGCTTCGCGTTCACGACAGCATGATTGCGACGTTCGTCGCGGTGGGCATCAACATCACGGTTGCTCTGCTCAGCCTGGTGATTGCGAAACAAACCCCGTATGCCGTCGAGCCGGTAACCCAGGCGGAGACTGTTGCGGCACCCAAAGGCGTCAAGATGGTTTACGTTTCCATCGCTCTCTCAGGTTTGACGGCTCTCGCAGCCGAAGTGATCTGGACGCGAATTCTGTCTCTTCTTTTTGGCGCGACGGTCTATGCCTTCTCGCTGATCCTTGCCGTTTTTCTGATCGGCCTCGGGATCGGCAGCAGCGTCGGCTCCGCTCTTGCACGAAACACCAAACAACCGCGACTGGCGCTTGGCTTTTGCCAGTTCCTGTTGTGCGCCGGAATGTTCTGGTCCGCGTATGCGCTCACCCAGTCGCTTCCCTATTGGCCGGTGGATGTCACTTTGACGAACGATCCGTGGATCAAACTTCAGATCGATATGGCAAGGGCCCTCTGGGCCGTGCTGCCGCCGGCAATCTTGTGGGGTGCCAGTTTCCCTCTGGCGTTAGCGTCGGTCGCAACGCAGGGACAGGATCCCGGAAAGCTCGTCGGGTCGGTTTATGCGGCAAATACGGTCGGCGCGATCGTCGGGTCGCTCAGTGCGAGTCTCCTGCTGGTTTATCTGATCGGCACGCAGCACTCTCAACAGCTTTTACTCGGACTTTCAGCGCTCTCCGCTTTGTTGATGCTTGCGCCACTGGCGGCCGAAGACGATCCGGAAAAGGGCAAGCTCAACGTCGCAATAACCGCACTCCTCATTCTCGCCGCTGTCGGATTGCTCGCCTATCGCGTGCATCCGGTACCGAAGGAACTGGTCGCGTACGGCCGATTCCTCCCGACTCGCAATGGCCAGGGTGATGTGTTCTACATGGGTGAAGGACTGCAGGCATCCGTCGCCGTGTCGCGTCTGCCGAACGGCACGCTGAACTATCACAACGCGGGCAAAGTTCAGGCGTCGAGCGATCCGGCGGACATGCGGCTGCAGCGCATGCTGGGACACCTCGTCACCTTGCTGCCGGACGATCAGAGTCATTTCCTCGTGATCGGTTGCGGCGCGGGTGTCACCGCCGGCGCTGTAAGCATCGAACCAAAACTCGTCAGCGAAACCATCGTGGAGATCGAACCGCTGGTTCCGAGCGTCGTCTCGAAGCATTTCGGCGAGCACAACTACAACGTTGTCACGAATCCGAAGGTTCATATCGAGATCGACGACGGACGTCATTTTGTCATCACGACAAAGCAGAAGTTCGACGGCATCACCTCCGATCCTCTTGACCCATGGGTCAAGGGTGCAGCCATGCTTTACACCCGCGAGTTCTTCGAAGCCGCCAAAGCCCATCTCAATCCGGGCGGAGTCGTCACACTGTTCGTGCAGATGTATGAGAGTAACGAGGCTGCGGTGAAGAGCGAGGTTGCAACGTTCTTCGAGGCGTTCCCTCATGGAGCCGTCTTCGCGAACAACATTCAGGGCACGGGTTACGACCTCGTTCTCGTCGGGTTCAAGGATGACCGGCCGATCGATGTGAACAGATTCACTGAAAGGTTGAATAGTCCCGAGTACGGTCAAGTCGCGCAGTCGCTGCGCGAGATTGGGTTCTATTCGGCGGTCGACATCCTGGCCACATTCGCCGGGCGTCCGAATGATCTAAAGAGTTGGCTGGCGGATGCGGCAATCAACCGGGACCGCAATCTGCGGTTGCAGTATCTTGCCGGAATGAGCCTGAACCTCTACCAGGCCGACGCGATCTACAAGAGCATGGTGGCGCAAGGTGTGTCTTACCCTGAAGGATTCTTCTCGGGATCGCCCGGCCTGATCGATACGTTGAAGCAATCGATCGTCAGCGGACAGTTCCGGTGATTCACAATCACAGCATGGTGGCGCCGCTGCGGCGTGTCGTTCTCAAGCGGCCCGCGGAGGCATTTCGGTCCGACGACGCCATCCAGCGCGAGTGGGCATCCTTGAACTACATCCGTCCGCCCGATCTGAATCTCGCATCCATGCATCATCAGGCATTTGTCTCACTGGTGACTGAGGCCGGAGCCGAACCGCTCTACCTGCCGGCTGATGAGCGCACGGGCCTGGACTCACTCTACGTCCATGATCCCGTCCTGATGACCAATCGCGGGGCCATCATTCTTCAAACCGGCAAGGTCGCACGTCGCGGTGAGGGTCCGGCTTTCGCCGGCGTTTGCGGACGTTGGGACATTCCGGTTTTCGGAATCATCGACGGAAACGCCACCGCCGAAGCGGGCGATACGCTCTGGCTCGATAACCACACTCTTCTCGCCGGACGGAGTTTTCGCACAAACACCGAAGGCATTCAGGCGCTGGAGGATTTGCTGAGCCAGCTGGATGTGAAAGTCATCGCATTCGACCTGCCGTACTGGCACGGCGTGAACGAAGTTCTCCATCTGCAGTCGTTCATCAGCCTTCTCGACGACGACCTCGCGGTCGTGTACCGGCCGTTGCTTCCGGTAGCCATGTTCGACTTACTGGCGAAGCGCGGGATTCAAATGATCGATGTACACGAAACAGAGTTCAATTCGCTTGGATGCAATGTCCTGGCGATCGCGCCCCGGCGTATCGTCATGGTCGCTGGAAATCCGTTGACGGGCGCGCGAATGGAAGCGGTGGGCTGCCGGGTATCCGAGTTTGACGGAAGTGAGATCTGCATACCGGGCAGTGGAGGACCAACCTGTTTGACGCGTCCGGTGTTGCGCGGCTAACCTTCCCTCCGGATCGCGCCCTTAGCCTTGTCTTCGTCCTGGAAAACATCGAAGACCACATTCAACCGAGTGACCGAGAACAGACGCCGAACACGCTCGGTTGGCCGCATCAGCACCAGGTTCCCGCCTCTTGTTCGCACGGAAGTCCACAGAGCCACCAGCTGGCCCAGCCCCGAACTATCGATGTACTCCACCTTCTCGAGATTCACAACGAAGTAACGGCAGCCTGCTGCGAGCAGATCACGCACCTGATCGTGGAGCGGCAAATCGAGTACCCACAACCGTCCTTCGAGATCCAAAACCACGGTGTCGGCCGAAACGCGAGAATTCACGATGAGCGCCATGGCCTGAGATTCTACACGCCGTTTTCACTCCGGTACAGGGTATGAACGGCCGCCACACCGGTGTCCCTTTTCGGATAACATGCGCGATGCCTATCACAGCCTCACGAGCAGAACGCTGTAGAATGGCGGCCATTCACTGATCCCCAGAAAAAGAGCGCCTTGGGATGCGTCGCGAAACCTTTAGGTGCCTTCGCTCACGGTTTCGTTTGACGACCTCATCCGTCAGCTACCGTGATGTTCACCGGATTGCCAATTCCTTGCCCGCAAAAAACCATCTGGTAAGATGCTGCCCAAATGATCGGTACAAAGCTCGCGCACTACGAGATCACGGCGCATCTCGGCAAGTGTGGTATGGGTGAAGTTCACCAAGCCACTGACTCGAAGCTTGGCCGTACGGTCGCGATCAAGTGCCTGCCGGACGCTTTCCTTCACGACGTGGAACGCGTTTCACGATTTCAGCGGGAAGCTCGTGTTCTGGCGTCACTGAATCATTCCAATATTGCCGGAATCTATGGAGTGGAAGAAACAGCGGAACGCCATTTCCTCGTGATGGAGTACGTGCCGGGCGATACGCTCGCCGACCGCATCGAGGGCGGCGCGGTTCCAGTCGACGAAGGAATCGAGATCGCTCGCCAGATCGCGGAGGCGCTCGAAGCGGCGCATGAGAAAGGAGTCCTGCATCGTGACCTCAAGCCTGCAAACATCAAGATCACACCCGACGGAAAGGTGAAGGTTCTCGACTTCGGGTTGGCGAAGGTTTTCACGGAAGAGCCGTTGCTCCCGATGGTATCCAATTCACCGACAATGATGTCGGTCGCATCGATTCCCGGCGTGATTCTCGGAACAGCCGCGTACATGAGTCCGGAGCAATCGCGCGGCAAACAACTGGACGCGCGAACGGACGTCTGGGCCTTTGGTGTTTTGCTGTTCGAAATGCTGACGGGCGGCAGGGCGTTCGCAGGCGAAACGACCACCGACATTCTCGCTGCAATCGTTCACGAGGAACCGGAATGGGAACGGCTGCCAGCGGAAACACCGCAAGCGGTTCGCCGCCTGTTGCGCCGCTGTCTGGCGAAAGATGTTCGTCATCGGTTGCATGCCATCGCCGATGCGCGTTTGGAAATCGAGTCCGCTTTAAGTGACTCGACGACCGAATTGCCAACGCCGCTCGGACGGCGCATATCGGGGCTCGTCATCGGGTTGGTGGCAGTTGCTGTGGCGCTGGCGACGTTCGTTGCTGTCCGCTGGTTCGCCAGTTCTAAGACTACGGAACCAACTCGATGGACGTCGATCGTACCGCCGGAAAAGTCATTTTCACTGTTCAGCAATCCCGGCGCCGCGCTCTCGCCTGATGGTCGCCTCATAGCGTTTACGGCTCCCAATGCCGCCGGGAAAGACCTCATTTGGGTGCGGCCCCTGGATTCACCGACCGCCCACGCTCTGTCAAGAACAGATGATGCCAGTGGAATTTTCTGGTCACCGGACAACCGGTCCCTGGGTTTCTTCGCGCAGGGCAAACTTGCGCGCGTCGATATCGCTGGCGGCAGTCCCCAGGTCCTCGCGAATGCTCCCGTTGCCGAGGGCGGTTCCTGGGCAAGCGATGGCACGATCCTCTTTGTTCCGAATGCAACCAACGTCTATCGTGTGCCGGCGTGGGGAGGGAACGCAGTCGAAGTCACCCATCTGAATTCTGACAAGCGCGAATTGATACACGGCTGGCCCAGTTTTCTTCCAGATCAAAAGCATTTTCTTGTTTGGGTGTTCAGTTCAGACAAGCAAAACGAAGGCGTGTTCGTGGGATGAGTTGGTCACCCGACGGTCAAAACTTGCTCGTCTTGAGAAGCTCACCTCAAAACCGAAGCGACCTTTGGATCCTTTCGATGTCGGCGGACCATCAGGCTCATCCGTATTTGAATTCTCCGGTGGACGAACATGACGGACGAATTTCGCCGGACGGCCACTGGGTCGCGTATGTCAGCGACGAATCGAGTCGCAATGAAGTTCTTGTTCAATCCTTCCCTGTTCTGGGCAACAAGCGGCGGATATCGACAAATGGCGGCAGCAACCCCGTTTGGCGCCAGGACGGTCGTGAACTCTACTTTCTGTCAGACGACCAGACGCTGATGGCGGTGAAAGTAACCCCAAGCGCTCCAGCTCCCGGATTCTCAACACCCACGCGACTGTTCCAGCGCAAGGATATTGTTATTAGCGGCGGTCGAGAGATCTATGCGCCGAGCCGCGACGGCCAGAGGTTTTTGATTCTCGTGCCCGTGGAAGATGACCGCGCCAAGGCCATTCAACTGATTACGAATTGGAAACCATGAGCTTCAAGTCTGGTTCTTTCCAGGAGCGAAGCTCAGCTTACGGACGATTTCAAAACCAGACTCAGAGGAGGACAGCTGCGACAAAGTTGACGTCTATAACGTGATTTCACTGGTCCACTATTATCGGGCCTAGGCGCATCATTAATTAACGGCTCTCCGGCGAAGGTCTTCGGCGGGACGGAACCCGTTTTCAATAGGGTCGAGAAGACCTCCACTGTAACGCCGTCAGTTGTTTTCGCCACGAAATAAACAGCCGCCGGCTCGGATCAAATGGGCAAAGCCCCGGAGTCCGTTTGCTTAACGCCGTTGCGCGTTTGATTTGCCTCATGATCAATTAGAAATGACACGAGCTTTCTTGTTTGGCTTCTGTAAGTTGCAGCGCTACTCGATTTTGTCGATTTGAAATGCCTCAACAATGATCTTTGTTGAGACAAAACCAACCTTCATCGCGCCACGCCAATCATCTTCATCGTCGCGTTAAATGGTTGTTGCCTCGGATTTAGCCTTCTGCTGCGCAGCGTAAATGAACAAGGCACCGGAATTGATCGCCGCGACGACACCGTCAGTTTATTTCGCCGCCTACCCAATCGTCGGAGCGCCGGATCCAGGTTTCAGTGCGCCGGAAAACGATATTTTCGTCGCAAAGAAAACTCTCGCCGGGTCGCCGACAAGCGTCAATCAAGCCGAACAAACGGCTGGGCTAATCCTCGCGCAGGCCGGCGTTTAAAAGGACCATGCAACGTGGCCGTGAGTTGCTGAACGCCGTCGACATGGCCGGTCGGTGAACCGGTGAGATTGAGAAATCGTTGATGTAACGTCACCACGTCGGGCTGACTTAACGAACCTGAAGGCCTTCGAGCTTTGCGAGATGCGACGCTTTGGTATCGAAACTCCAAAACGTGTCACACTCGAGCAGGACAGCCGAAGCGACATGGAGAAGATCGTAGGTACGGAAACCGTGACGCGCCGTGCGGCGGAGAGAAAGTTCTTCAAATTTTTTCTCAAGATCTGCGACCGGCACCACGGCGGGCCGCAGAAACTCCGCACTTTGCGCGTCGTTGTGGAAGTTTTGCGATGCGAGCCCTGCCTGTTGCGCTGAAATATAGGACTGGCCGGCATCGCGCGCCTGAAACACATGCAGTTGAAACGCATTGACAATCTCGACGCGGAGCAGCCATGTCAGCGGTAGCGGCCGCGCTTCATTTTTGAGAGCATCTCGTAATAGCTGATCGGCCAGCCGGCTTTCCGGCAGTTGAAGGTAGATACGCGTATAAAAGTTCGTATCGGCGTAAGGATTCATTCACCGGCGATCAGTTTGTCGACTCGTCGGACGTGAACGCCCGGGATCCGGTTTGCGAAAATAGCGTCGCGGCGCGCGGCGAGATCAGGAAAGGACGTCATTTTCGCCGCTCCGCCGGCTTCCGGCCGAACCGTATAGGTCCGGCCGTCACGACGCTTAATACAAACGATGCCATCGCGATCCGCCGCGTCCAGAACGGTGGAGGGCTCACGGTCCAAATCCCGAACAGTGAAGATCTTCATGTCGGACATTATGTCGGCGTTCGAATAAACTGTCAACGCCACGTTAGTATCCGCCCGCGCCAGCGGTGACCGATAGAACATCCCTTTCACGAACGTTCATACGCGTTTGAAAAATGATCAGACCGCGACCGAAGCACATCCGTACGCGAAACAGGGTGCCGGGCGCGTCCGCTCCGCTTGTAGTGCGGACCCGCACCGCCGATTTCGGGTGCGACCGCAGCCAGTTCGCGAAACGGTCGCGCTCGACCGCAGCCGCATGGCGAACGAGAACAGCCATCACACCCTGGCCACTCTCGAATACTTCCAGCACGGCTACAGAAAGCTGCGTCGTCTGCAGCGGCGTGGCAAACACGAGAGAAATAAACGCACGTCGATTGATTTTCATTTGGAAGATTCCTCGTCAGAGCCAAAGGTTGCGATCGAGCGTCCGGTACTGCACGGCTTCCGAAAGATGTTTGGGTTCCAGATCCAGAGCGCCCTCCAGATCGGCGATCGTGCGCGCAACCCGGAGAATCCGGTCGTATCCGCGAGCAGAAAATCCAAGCTTTGACACGGCGTTCTCCATGATCTTTTCGCACTCCGCCGTGAGCACGCAGTGTTTGCGGATGTGGCGAGGACCCATTTGCGCGTTGGTGTAAACGTGATCATCGAAGAAACGCCGCAGTTGCGTGTTTCGCGCCTCGACCACTCGCGACCGTATAACTTCGGACGATTCCGCTCCGCGCGTTGTGGCGAGTTCTTTGTAAGGAACAGCCGGCACGTCGATTTGAATGTCGATCCGATCCATCAGCGGACCCGAGATCTTGGACATGTAACGCTGGATTTGCGGCGGCGTGCAGTAACATTCCTTGCGGAAGTCATTCGCGAAACCGCATGGACAAGGATTCATAGCCGCGATCAGAACGAAAGATGCTGGAAACGTGAGCGTCATTTGAGCGCGTGCAATCGTGACATGCCGGTCCTCGATCGGCTGTCGCAGCACTTCCAGGACGTTGCGTGGAAACTCCGGCAGCTCGTCAAGGAACAGGACTCCGTTGTGAGCCATGCTGACTTCGCCCGGCCGAGGAATGCTGCCGCCCCCGACCAACCCCGCGTCGGAGATCGTATGGTGCGGCGATCGAAACGGTCGGCTCACAACGAGCCCGGTCTCGGGCGCAAGAAGCCCGACGACGGAGTGAATCCGCGTCGTCTCAAGACTTTCTTCGAAGGTCATCGGCGGCAGAATGGTGGGAACGCGCTTCGCGAGCATGGTCTTTCCCGCTCCGGGCGGTCCCACCAAAAGCATGTTATGACCTCCAGCCATGGCGACTTCGATCGCCCGCTTGGCGTGAAACTGGCCGCGCACGTCGCGGAAGTCTTCGGCACGCCGTTGGGTATCTTCGACAGTCGTGCACAGCTGTGCGCGGACGGGTTCCATCGCCCGGCTTCCATTGATGAAATCGACGACCTCGGTCAGCGTTCGCATCGGATACACCGATACGCCCTCGACGACGGCTGCCTCGCGCGCGTTGCCGGGGGCGACCAGAAGGTTAGGAATCTTTCGATCTCGTGCAAGCATGGCGATGGACAATGCGCCACGAACGGCTCTGATTTTTCCGTCGAGCGAGAGTTCACCGACCATCAGGTAATCGGAGAGATCCGGCTTGGCGAGCATTCCGTAACCGCCGAGAATGCTGATCGCCATGGGAAGGTCAAACGCCGAACCTTCCTTCTTCATGTCCGCAGGCGCCAGATTCACGATGATCCGTTGAAACGGAGACCCGAAACCGTTGTTGCGAATCGCCGCAAGAACACGGCTCCGGGATTCGCGAACGGCAGTGTCCGGAAGTCCAACGATGAAAAAATCACCGTTGGTTCCACCGGCTGAAAGGTTTACTTCAACATCGACGAGATACGCTTCAATGCCATAGACGGCCGCACTCCGAGTTTTGAAGAGCATGTTTGTGTTGTGGGAAATGGACGGCTACAAGGGGACTTCAGAATAAAGGACTCGCTGGCCACGATCAAGACTTAGTTCGCGACCCGTCGTTCGCGCCCGCGGCAGTCTCTCAGGGTGCCTCCTACCCGCGGCCAATTGTTTCGGTCACGACCCTTGCCTATTCTCGCCACGGACAGGAGGTCCACCCCGGCATGAGTCCGGTCCATCGCGCACTAAACGTCGTGTTCACGAGTCTGATCATTGGGTTTGGATTCGCAGTGATTCTGTCACTGGCTTGTGCGCCGATCCTGGTGCACTACCATCAGCCCCCGGCCGCAAAGCAGATGAAGCATTAAAAGGCCACGGAATCCGCGCGTCCGACTTCAGATTACGTCTCCGTAGCGTGGTAGCATGACGGCGTGCGACATCTTGGAATCGCATGGGCCCTGTTCCGCTTCTATTTCCGCCTGGCGCCGCGACAGTGGTATCGAAACTGGCCGTTTTTACCAATGCCTCCAACCGGTTACGTCCGCTGGCGCCTTCGAACGGCGTATGGAAAGCATCGCCCCACCTGGCGCATCATTCTGCACGACTTATGGCAATTTGGAGATTGGCTGAGGATGTTTGGCAGAGGTGGCTGAAAAAGCAAAAACCGCGTCGGCCTTTAAACTTTTTTTTCTTCGCCAGGGACGGTCGTTGAAAAATTTCGATCGGCCGACGCGGTCCATTGTTCTGTTCCGCGTTCAAACAGAAGAGGGATCAACTTCCGCATAAAATACATCTTTTTTGGAAATTTTTAGGCCTCCCACCGCAGGAGGATGCTTCCCCAGGTAAAGCCGGCTCCAAACGCGGCCATCAGCACGTAATCGCTTCTCTGGACACGGTTTGTGGCGATAGCCTCAGAAAGGCATATCGGAATGGTGGCTGCGGTCGTGTTGGCATACCTATCGATATTTATAGCCACCTGGGACTCCGACAGCTGCATCTTTTCCATCGCGGCGCGGATGATTCGGAGGTTTGCCTGGTGGGGAATGTAGAGCTTGACATCCTTGATGTCGAGCTGGTTCCTCTCCAGAATCTGTTGTGAAATCTCGGCCATCCCCCGAACGGCGAACTTGAAGACATTCTTCCCGTCCTGATGGACGTAGTGCATCTTCTTCTTAACCGTTTCAGCGGTCGACGGGTTCAAGCTTCCGCCGGCCGGCATGTAAAGAAACTGTCCACCGGCCCCGTCACAGCGAAGCATGAAGTCGATAAGGCCTTGCTCGCCTTCTTCGGCGGGTTCCAAAAGGACCGCACCGGCGCCGTCACCGAAGAGAACGCAGGTGGCGCGGTCCTCGAAATCGATAATGGAAGTCATGACGTCCGCGCCGATCACCAGGACCTTCTTATGGGCTCCACTCTGAATAAATTGCGCTCCGGTCGCCAAGGCATAAAGAAATCCGGAGCAGGCGCCGGATAAATCGAAGCCCCATGCCCGGTTAGCGCCAATCTTGTTCTGAACGAGGCAGGCACTCGCGGGAAAGAACATGTCGGGCGTGACGGTTGCGAAGATGATCAAATCGATTTCCGACCCGTCGATTCCCCGTTTTTCGAGAAGCAGCCTGGCTGCATGCGTGGCGAGATCGCTTGACGCCGTACCCTTATCGACGACTCGGCGTTCGCGAATTCCAGTCCGTTCGATAATCCACTCGTCGGACGTATCGATGATCTTGGCTAGATCGGTATTGGTAACTCGGCGCTCAGGAAGGTAATGGCTAACAGCGGTGATCTTTGCTCGACGTTGACTCAATAACGTTCCTTTCCAGCATAGCCGACGAAATTTAGCATACCGCGCCACGTGTTACAATCCGATCGATGGAGGGAACCTACTACCAGAAAGGGTTTGGACTTCGATCCGAGGTACGTCCTCAGCTTCAGGAAACCTATCGCAGCCAGATCGTTGATTTGATGCGGGCGAACGATTTCCGGCTGGAGGCGGAAGACCTGACGTTTCTCCTCGCGATTGAATTCGGGTTTTGCTACGGCGTTGAGAGGGCCGTCGAGTACGCCTACGAAACCGTGGCGAAATTTCCGGACCGGCGGATCTTCCTGACGGGCGAAATCATTCACAATCCGCACGTGAACAATAAGCTCCAGCGAATGGGGATCCGGTTTCTTCCGCCCGGCGACGCGAAATATGACGAAGTCGTTCGAGGCGACGTCGTTATTGTCCCGGCTTTTGGAATTCCGGCCACCGACCTCGAGTTGCTGTCGGGAAAAGGCTGCGTTGTGGTCGATACCACCTGCGGCTCCGTCCTGAACGTCTGGAAAAACGTCGAGCGATATGCGCGGATCGGCGCAACATCGGTTATTCACGGCAAGTTCGAACACGAAGAGACTCAGGCGACGTTCTCCAGAACCACACTCTTCGCCGGGGCGCACTTCCTCGTTGTCCGGGATAAACGGGAGGCGGAATACGTTTGCAGCTATATCGCCGACGGCGGCGATCGAAACGAATTCATGACCCGTTTTGACAAGGCTGTTTCCGATGGATTCGATCCCGATATCCATCTTGAACGTATCGGGCTGGCCAATCAGACCACGATGCTGAGTTCGGAATCACTGGAAATTGCGGGAATGCTGCGGCTCGCGATGCAGTCCCGATTCGGAGTTGAGGAGATGCCGGAACGGTTTCATTCGTTCGATACGATTTGCAGCGCAACCCAGGATCGACAAGATGCCGTCCGAAGGCTCGAAAGTGAACATCTCGATCTGATGATCGTTATCGGGGGATACAACAGCAGCAACACCAACAATCTCACCAAGATCGCTTCGACGTTTACCCGCGCCTTCCACATCGAGGATGCGGCGGCGATCATCAGCGAGCATGAAATTCGGCACAAGCCCGCCGGCGGTAAGACGGAAACGCTGACGCACGGCTGGTTTCCGAAGACCGCGCGGCGGATCGGAATCACGGCCGGCGCGTCGACTCCGAACAACCAGATCGGCGAAACCATCGAACGCATCCTCGGCTTTCGCGGTACAATGGACCTCGCAACGATTCTTGGAGTGCACTGATACATGGCATACGATCCGAAAAAAGCGAATCCCACGATGATCATTCCGGAAGCTCCCGCCAAAATCACCCGGAAGAAAAAGAAGCCCAAAGAGATCGCTGTCGTGATTCCAGACAACTGCACGGGTTGCGAAGCTTGCGTCAGCTTCTGCCCGGTGGATTGCATCGAGCATGTTCAGCGCGACACGTCGGACGGAATAAACGTCGTCATTCCCAACGTGCAGATCCGCTTCGACGAATGCATCGGCTGCAAGATCTGCGTGAATGTCTGTGAACGAATGGCCTGGGATGCGATCGAAATGTGGCCCGCCGAACAGGTCGAGGAATTCTTCGGGATCAAGCTGCACGACAAATACGAAGACGCCGTTGCCGCTTACGCCGAACAGTCGAAAAGCTAGAGAATCTCACGCACCGCGAATCGATCGCACGACGGCTTCTCCGTGAAATCTGCCGTTTTCGATGAAGATCTCCCCGTTGAGGCGTCCGCCCACCACCGATCCTGCGAGATAGACTCCCGGCACATTCGTCTCGAATGATTGCGGATCGTGCTGAGGCCGCAGAGTGACGGGATCCCAACTCACACCCAACTGATCAAAAAACGTCGTCGACGAGTGATAGCCGGTTAACGCAAAAACTTGTGCGGCGCTTGCTTGTCTTTCCCCGCCGTTCTGCTCAAAGAGGACATGATCGCTCGTGATCTTCGTGACGCGTGCGTTGAAGTAACCGGTAATCTCGCCATTCTTGAGGCGATTCTCAATATCCGGCCGCACCCAATACTTGACCGTCTTGCCCATCTCTGCGCCGCGGTGAATAAGGGTCACGCGAGCCCCTCCTCGAAAGAGGTCCAGGGCGGCTTCGGCGGCGGAGTTCTTTCCACCGATCACCACAACGTCGCGATCAAAGAAGGAGTAGGGCTCGGTGTAATAGTGCGACACGTTAGGCAACTCTTCGCCGGGAATGCCCATCAGGTTTGGATTGTCGTAATAACCCGTGGAAATAACGACGTTCCTTGACTCGTAAGAAGACATCGCGGTGTGCGTTCGAAAGCTGTGATCTCCCACCCGGTCCATGCGCACGACTTCTTCGTACTGATGCACGTCCAGCCGATGGGTACCGACCACCCTGCGGTAATACTTCAACGCTTCGTTTCGCGTCGGCTTTTCGCGCTCCGAAACGAGTGGCAGTCCGCCGATTTCCAAAAGTTCAGGGGTGGTGAAAAAGATCATCTGCGACGGAAAATGAAAGATCGAATTCGTGATGCATCCCTTTTCGAGGACGACGTTCGTCAAACCGCATTTCGTCGACTCGATGGCGCATGCAAGGCCGGAAGGACCGGCCCCAACGATCACAACGTCCAGTGTCACAGTTCCAGATACCGCCCTTCTGCAACGATGTTGGCCGTGGATGTCAGCTTCAATCGGCCGCTCTCCGGCCATTCCACGTCCAGCCTCCCGGCCCGTGTGTGAACAGCGACGCTTCGATCGGTCTTCCCATTAAGGATGCATGCAACCGTCGCCCCGCAGGAACCGGTTCCCGAAGCGTACGTCACGCCGACTCCTCGTTCCCAGAAAGCCACTTCGATCTCGCCTCGATTCAAGACGCGAATGAATTCGACATTAGTACGATTTGGAAAGGCCTCGTACCGTTCGAGCTGCGGACCGACGCGGCGGACGAAGGAGTCGTCCAGACGTTCGACAAACAGGGAGCAATGAGGATTACCCGTCGAACACGCCGTGATGGCGACACCTCCGCCTTCGAGCTGTATCGGATAATTCACAATCTGTGACATCGGCACGGCAGGAATGAATGGGATGTCGAGCGGATTCAATCGAGGCACTCCCATATCCGCTTCGTACTTGTCGCCGGCGCGACGAAGCGTGTACACGCCCGACACGGTTTCGAGTTGAATTTCGGAACCAGGCCAGATCCCCGACTGAATGAGGTATGCGGCAACGCACCGCAATCCATTGCCGGAACACTCGGCTTCACTGCCGTCCTGATTGAAGATTCTTACCTTGAACCGATCCTCAAATCGCCTCCACAAAATCAACCCATCGGCGCCGATTCCGAAATAGCGGTGACAGATGCGCTTCGCGATATCGGCATATTCGCGTCGTCCCGCGTCGTCCTGCTTCATCAGCAGGAAGTCGTTCCCCAACGCGTGAGTTTTTACGAAGTGGCTCATTCGGAGTCCCGGCGGACCGGGTGCATGAAATCCTGAGCGGACGTTCCGGTTTCAAGCTGGCGGATCTCAGGCACGTGCGACAGGCGCTTGATGATCTGCAGGTTCTTCTCGCGGGATGTCGACAGGTTGAACCACACTTGAACTCCGTTTGAATTTCTTCGGAAATTGAACGTCGATGAAATGATGGATAATTCCTGAAGCGCATTCCGGATCGAATCCAGGGCGCTGCCAAGGTCCGTCACGACGACCGAATAGTTGTAAACGCGATGCCCTTGAAGACGATCTTCGACGAACGACATCAGGGTCAGCGTCACAATGCTCATCATGGTTGCAAATACGGCCAATCCGTACAATCCGGCGCCCAGCGCCATCCCGATTCCCGCGACAACCCAAATCGTTGCCGCCGTCGTCAAACCCAACACGAAGCCGTGAGAATGTAAAACGGCTCCGGCTCCCAGAAATCCGATGCCGGTGATGATCTGGGCCGCGATGCGCGTTTGGTCGCCCCCGGTCAGCTGGGCGAGTCTGATGGAAATCAGCACGAACAAAGTCGATCCAACGCAAATCAAGATATTGGTGCGGAGACCGGCGGGCTTATCTCGCATCTCCCGCTCGATGCCGACGCACCCGCCAAGAAAAGCGGCCAGCAGGAGCTTGAGGACGACGCCGTAATCCATGCGGCTCAGACCTCCTCAAAATGAGTGAGGTTCTTGAATTGACGAAATCGTTCGTCGATTTCCGGCCTGGTGAGATCAGTCAGCCGCTGAAGTCCAAACTTCTCGACATTAAAGGACGCCATCACCGAACCAAAAATGATGCCGCGGCGAAATGCCCTTTCGGTAGCGTCGCCTGCTTGCGCCAGCGCTCCCATGAAGCCGCCGGCGAACGAATCACCGGCGCCCGTGGGATCGTAGACATCTTCAAGGGGAAACGCCGGCGCTCCGAAAACCGACTTGCCGTTGAACATCAGCACACCGTATTCGCCGCGCTTAACGATCAGGGTTTTCGGCCCCATCGCGAGAATTCGATTGGCGGATCGAACCAGATTGGATTCGTTTGCAAGCATGCGGGTCTCGGCGTCGTTGATGATCAGAATGTCGACATGCCTGATGGTTCGCTTAACCGCTTCGAGCCTGCCTTTGATCCAGAAATTCATCGTGTCGCACGCTACGATTCGCGGCCGCTTGATCTGCTCGAGAACACTCAACTGGAGCTCCGGATCGATGTTCCCCAGAAAAACGTACTCGGAAGTTCGATAGGCCTCGGGAATGGCGGGCTTGAACGTCTCGAAAACATTCAACTGAGTCTCCAGTGTGCGGGCTTCGTTGAGGTCATAGCCGTACTCGCCCTTCCAGCGGAACGTCCGGCCCGGAACCTGTACAAGGCCCGTGGTGTCGACTTTGTGTTTGCGGAACACGGCGAGATCCTTCTCGAGAAAATCACTCCCAACCACCGCCACAACCCGAACCGGCGAAAAGTAACTTGCAGCAACGGAAAAATAAGTGGCCGAGCCGCCGAGGATTTCTTCGACATGACCGAACGGGGTCTTCAGTGAATCAAAGGCCACAGAGCCAACAACCAGAATGGATGCAGTCATGTTCAATCCTCCGATAAAAGTGCACGAAGCCTGGGACTCACGGCAAGAGACCGTATCCTGCGTATCGCGACAGTCCCCGCTATGAAAACCAGGCTGCCCACGATTCCACCTTCCGGACCGTAGTCGCTTCCGACCAACCATTTCGGTCCGTATGCCATTGTCTTCCACAACGAGTCGATGTTGATGCCTGAAAGTGGATAACCCAGAATAAATCCGAGTCCGACATTCCAACCAAGATGCAGTCCGTACGGCAGCCACAGGGATCTCGTCCGCAAATATGCGGCGGACAACATCACACCGGCCAGCATGGTGTTGACGGCGCCAATGACCGTCCCGTTGGGGTTGTACAGATGCACGAAACCAAATAGCGTCGACATCGTCAGGATCGCGGGCCAGACGCCGATTCCCCGCATCAACACCTGCAGGGGATATCCTCGGAACACCAACTCCTCCTGCGCCGCGGACGCGATGAGGACGATTGGTGTCACGACAAGAGATTTCGTCGCCGCGTCCGATGCCGTCCAGTTCATCACAACTCCGCCAAACATTCCGTTGACCAACGTCAGCAGCGCCAACATGGTGGCAGATACTCCGATACCGATCGCGAAGTCGCTTTGCCATTTCTCATGCAGCGTCGCACCGAAAGCGGCAACCGGGACCTTGTCCACGAATCTGGCCATCAGGAACAACGCTGCAACCGCCGGAATAGTCGGCAGCATGTTAAAAACGAGCCGCTCCAGTTGTGTCTGAGGCCCGGCCGTCGATGCCGCCAGAATACCGGCCGCAAAGACAAAAACCGCAAACAGAAACCAATACGTGAGGAACTTCCAGCCGGATCTCAGTTCGTCCCGCTCGTTCAGGAGGATATTCATGCCGCAACAAACATCACGTGGTGTAACGCCTCAGAATTGCTTCGAGCTTATGCAATGTTTCCGGGGGTGCCGTCTTGAGGTTCGACATGATCGCGTGTTGAAGCGCGTTACCGCATTTGCACGTTCTGTCGACCGGCAGACGCCTCACGGCAAACCGGATGATCCTTTGGGCGTTCTGGCTGTTCTTTCGAAGATTTTCGATAACCTCCGTCACGGTGACCGCATCGTGAGCCGGATGCCAGCAGTCGTAATCGGTCACAAGCGCGATGGTGCTATAGCAAATCTCGGCTTCGCGCGAAAGCTTGGCTTCCTGAAGATTCGTCATGCCGATCAAGTCCGCGCCCCAGCTGCGGTAGGTGTTCGATTCGGCCTTCGTTGAAAACTGCGGGCCCTCCATACAGACGTAAGTTCCGCCCCGCTTGATTCCGACGCCCGCCTCCTTATCCGCCGCCTCGATGACGTCCCCGAGCTGGTGGCAGACGGGTTCCGCGAAGCTCACGTGAGCCACGATGCCGTTCCCAAAGAACGTCGAGACGCGTGCTTTCGTACGATCATAAAACTGATCGGGCAACACGATATCCAAAGGTCGAAGTTCTTCACGAAGCGAGCCGACGGCGCTTGCGGAAAGAATCCACTCCACACCGAGCTTTTTAAAACCGTAGATATTGGCCCTGAAATTCAGCTCTGACGGCAGGATGGTGTGATGACGATGGTGACGCGCGAGAAACGCCACACGTCTTCCGTCGAGCGTACCCACCCGGTACGTATCCGAAGGAGCGCCAAACGGCGTTTCGATTTCCCGCTCCTCGATGTCGCTCAGTCCCTCCATCTGGTACAGACCGCTGCCGCCGATGATTCCGATTCGAATATCACTTGCCATGTTCTACCAACTCCACCAGGACTCCATGCGTTGATGACGGATGAACGAACGCGATGCGAGTGTTGTGAGCTCCCACGCGGGGCGTGGAATCGATCAACCGCGCGCCGGCAGCCTTGAAGCGGGCAAGTGCGGCTTCGATGTCATCCACGCGCAGCGCGATATGATGAATACCTTCGCCACGTTTGCTCATGAATTTTTCGATGGGCGAATCCGCTGTGATCGGCTCGAGCAATTCGATGCGGCTGTCACCGGCAGGCAGCATGGCGACTCGAACTCCCTGCTCGTCAACCTGGTCATAACCCGAAACCTTGAGGCCGATGACGTCTTCATAAACCTTGACGGCTTCGGCCAGCGACTTCACGGCGATTCCGATGTGATCAATCTGCATGCCAGGTAGTCCTCTTCATGATCTCCTCCACCACTGCATACGGATCCTGCGAGCGATTCGCGACGTCATTCACCAGACGGTTCAATTCCCCATCCGCCAGACCGTTCTCCAAAGCGGCTCGAAGAAGTCGTTCCTCCAGCAAAGACATCAACCGCTGGCGGGCTGCTTCACGACGTCGTTCCGCGCGAACCGTACTGTGTTCGAAGTAATCCAGACATTGATGTATGGCGGCAAACAATTCGTCGATACCCGAACCTTTTGTCGCGATTGTTTTGACGGTCGGAGGCGTCCACTCGCTTTGCTTCGACGCGAGCGAAAGCATCATCTGGACGGCGCGCTCGACCTTTTCGACGCCGGGCCGGTCGGCCTTGTTGATGACGAAAACGTCCGCGATCTCCATGATGCCGGCTTTGAGCGCCTGGATGTCGTCGCCCATTCCGGGAACGAGCACGACGATCGAGACGTCTGCAAGTTTGACGATGTCGATTTCATCCTGTCCGACGCCCACAGTTTCCACGATGATGGGATTTCGGCCGGAGGCGTCCATGACGGAAACAACGTCCGCCGTTGCGGACGCAAGCCCGCCGAGATGGCCTCGTGACGCCATGCTGCGAATGTAGACGCCGGGGTCGGTGCTGAAAGTCTGCATCCGGATACGATCGCCCAGAATGGCTCCGCCGGTAAAAGGGCTGCTCGGATCGACAGCGATCACACCAACCTGCCTTTCCTGCTGCCGGTAAAGGACCGTAAGGCGATCGACAAGCGAACTCTTGCCCGAGCCTGGACTGCCGGTGATACCGATCACCTTGGCGCGGCCTGTATGTGGGAAAAGCACCTGGAGGATTCCGGAACTGTCATTGGTCCGGTTTTCGACTTGCGTAATGACTCGAGCCAGAGCCCGCGGATCGCCGTTCACGAGATCACGGAGCAGTTGGTTCACGATCTCAGGAGCTCTCGCGCGATCACCATACGCTGGATCTCGCTCGTGCCCTCGCCGATGGTGCACAGCTTCACGTCGCGGTAAAACTTCTCCGCCGGATAGTCCTTGATGAATCCGTAGCCGCCATGGATCTGTACGCATTCGTTAGCAACACGGACGGCGACTTCGCCGGCGTACAGCTTCGCCATCGACGACTCTTTCGTCGTTTTCATGCCGTGATCCTTCATCCACGCGGCGCGCTGCATCAGCATTCGAGCGGCATCGATCTCGGTGGCCATGTCCGCGAGTTTGAATTGTATCGCCTGAAAATCGGCGATCGGTTTGCCGAATTGTTTTCGCTGTTTCGAATAATTCAGTGCGGCTTCGTACGCGCCTTGCGCCATGCCCAGGCCTAACGCAGCGATGCTGATGCGGCCGCCGTCCAGGACCTTCATGGAATCGATGAACCCTTTGCCGACGTCACCCAGCAGATTCTCTCTTGGGATCCGGCAATCTTCAAACACGACCGTCGACGTGTCGCTCGCACGGAGACCGAGCTTGTTTTCCTTTTTTCCGGGGAAGAATCCCGGCGTTCCCTTCTCGAGAATGAAGGCGGAAATGCCATGCCTCCCGGATGTTTTGTCGGTTACGGCCATTGCCACGCAAATGTCGCCGTAGGTTCCGTGAGTGGTAAACGTTTTTTGACCGTTGAGTATCCAATGATTCCCGTCGAGACGCGCCGTGGTCTGCGTCCCGCCCGCGTCACTGCCTGCTTCGGGCTCCGTCAAACTCCACGCGCCGAGCTTTTCACCGCTCGCGAGCGGCGGGATGAACCGTCGTTTTTGCTCCTCTGTGCCTGCGATGAAAATGTGGCCGGTGCAGAGCGAATTATGGGCTGCGACCGAGATCCCCACGGAACCATCGACGCGCGACAATTCCTCGACGATCGTGACGTACTCGAGATGACCCAGCCCGGCACCGCCGTACTCATGCGGAATGCAAACACCCATGAATCCAAGCTCACCCAATCGCCGGAGAATATCGCGCGGAAAGACCTGCTGTTCGTCCCACTCCATGACGTGAGGCCGGATCTCCTTTTCGGCGAATTCGCGCGCGATGCGTCTTATTTCGAGCAGTTCTTCGCTAGCAGCAAAATCCATACAGCCCCCAACAGAAAAGTCAGTTTAGATGACGGGATCAATCATCGTCCACGTCATATCGCAGTCGCCGCACTTGTAGCGATGCGGTCCAGACTTATCGATCGTGTCGATTTTTATGAATGATGACGAACAGAATGGACAGTAAGTGAGCGCACAGGGTGGATTTGAAGACTCGACATGGCGATGACTGAATTCCTCCGTCGATGAGAGCATCGTCTCCACGATCATTGCCTGGTGCCGCCGCCAATCGCCGCGTGCAGGCCAGAACACTTCCACCGCTACGGGAATCCAGCCGTGTGGAATCGGATCCGCCTCAGCATCGGCGTTATAACTCAACAGGCAGTCGACCCGGCAGTCGGTGCCGGACAACTTGGAGTCGAGCGTCTTGAGAAATTCACATAATCGGCGCAAACCCGAAGATCCCAGAACGTTGACCTCGATCCACAAACTGTCTTCCGCTTTGTGACCGGCGCAGCAACCCTCTATTCGAATCCACGGAAATCTCGCTAGCTCTTTCAATACGGGGCGCAGCGCTCTATCGGCCCTCCCCAGCAGATCGGGATTCAACATGTACTGAGAATAACACGAGGTTTAAGAGATAATCGCCACGCATCACAAGAACGTGCAACGGGAATCAAATGGCTGAACCTCGCTGGCGCACAATGGCGCGAAAAGTTGTCTGGGCAATCCGTGGAAGACCGCAGTTGTTGGAATCCGCACCGAGGCTTAACCGCCGGCGACGTTCCGAGATGGTTTCGAAAATGAAGTCGCTCGGACCCTGGTTTCACAACATGAACATCGCCAAAGGGGTGTGGACGCACGCCGAAGTGGAGGACGCCGGACCAGACTATCCCGCATGGCGTTGGTGGCTGGTGCAACCGATGTTTCCGGATGTGACCAACAGAAACTGCCTCGATATCGGCTGCAGCTCCGGCTTCTTCTCCTTAAAGCTGAAAGAGCTTGGCGCCGCCTCCGTTGTCGGCATCGATCAGGGTGAGCAGCAGCGAGCAATCGAGCAGGCCCGATTCGCGGCGTCATGCGTCGGGCTGGATGTTGAATTCCGTCCGATGTCTGTTTATGAACTCCCGCAGCTCGACCGCAGGTTCGATCTGGTTCTCTTCCTCGGTGTTTTCTACCACCTCCGCCACCCCATGCTTGCGCTCGAAGCCATACGCAGAGTTTGCAATGGAACTTTGTTGATGCAGACGATAACAACTCCGAACAAAGCCGGAACCTATCAAACACCACCCGCGCCAGGATACGTCAACGGAGGGTTACGCTCGGAGGAGCTTAACCAACCCGACTTTCCCACGTTGAAGTTTGTGGAAGGCAGACTCGATGGTGATGATTCGTGCTGGTTCATTCCATCCACCGAAGCTGTACTGGCCATGTTGCGCGCAACCGGTTTTAATCCCGAACAGATGATCTGTCCGACGGGTCATGAAGTCATCGTCCGCTGCAGCGTCTCTTCATGAAAGGCCGCGCTTCACTCGCCCTGGCCCTGGCGATTGCGATCGCCGGAACGGCGTATGTCGTCCACCGCGAACGGTTGGTGCGCGAGCAAAGGAATCACGGACTACGCCTGTCTCCGAACTCCGACGAAGGTGAACCGTACTCCACCTCGTTATTTGTTGTCGGCGACGTTTTCCTGTCGTTCGAGAGTACGCCATCCGCCTCGACGCTGTGGTTGATGCGACGCAGGGAAACCATCGCGACCTGGCTTCTCCCTGCGCCGGTGCAGCCGACGGATTTTCTGAAGCTCATCCAATGGCGGACCCGTGGTCGAGTCATCTGGCATCTTACGGGAAGGGCGAGTGCAGATCTCTTGACTGAATTTGACCCGGAATCGAACCACCGGCTGGCGATCATCCGCGCAAACTGCGCAGACGGTACCTGCCGAACAACAACTCAGGAACGCGCGCTGCCTCAGGCGAGACTCGTTGTGGCCGCAGAGGGTCACGCGGTTCTGTTGAATGACGAGCATTTCGTCGTATACAAATCGATCGCGGATCTGATGCGAGACTCGGGCACAAAAATTCCAAGGCTATCCCATGCCGACTCGAACGAACTGCTTGCGCAATCGGCGACCGCTACTTTGCTGATTTCGAAAACACCGACCATTTCCGGAGAGGTGATCCGGGAAAAATCGCACGGACGCGTGGAAATGCCGGTCGATGGCGCGGCCGCCGGCGTCGCTGTGAGCGACGGATTGCAGCTCGTTGTTGATGAAGCCGGGCGAACACGGCTGTGGGATTGTCCGGCGAGTGTGTTCGATGAAAACAGCGAATGTACGGTCTACACAGCTCCTCAGGATTTTCCGCGTGCCGGGCCCGTTTCAATCACCGATGATGAGTGCGGCGTTGCCATGCATCGAAGCGACTGGATATGGCTGGTTCGCAGAAATGCCCGGACTGAAGAACTGCTCCAGGCGGCCGGCATAGCGCAGTGTGGCGCAACGGAGATCATGACTTATCGAGCCCGGCACATCGACTACGTCGTCCCCAAACATCAAGCGGTGGTCAGCGAACGACATACTTTGCGGTTGGTTCGTCCGGTATGATTCGTGCGTTATGAAATTCCACATCAAGCTTGCGACTTACGCGGTACTGAGTTTGATTCTATGCACAACCCTTCATGCGCAAACGCCGGCGGCGCCCACCAAAGCGTGGAGCGGCAATCTTGGCGGCGGGCTTGCCTTCACCGACGGCAACAGCGACACGACCAACATCAACTTCACATTTGCGGTGACTCGGGATCCCAAGACGAAAAGCGTCGCAAAATGGAGCGGACTTTACCTGCGGGGCGGCAAGGACGGAGTCGATATCATCGATCGCCTTTCGACCACTCTTCGCGACGAATTCACATTCTCGAAGAGAGTGTTCTCCTTCGGACAGGTGGAATACCTTCGCGACAAGTTCAAGAACATCACGTTCCTGTGGTCGCCGACTGGCGGCGTCGGCGTGAAGCTCGTCAACCGTGACGCGATCAACCTCAGTCTCGATAGCGGCCTTGGCGGTATTTGGGAAAGAACTCCGGGACACAGCACACGTGGCTCCGGCGCCGTCAATGCCGCGGAACGCATCAACTGGAAACTCTCCAAAACAGCCGCCGTCACTCAGACGTTGACCGGATGGTCGAGGACAAATCAAATCTCCGACGCGCTGTACAACTCAACGCTCGGTGTCACCGCGTCTCTGACTCAGAAGGTCGAACTTAAGTTTGAAATCAACGATATCTATAAGACTCGGCCTCCACTCGCAACGCTTCGAAAGAATGACGTCGCGGTCGTCACCGCGTTTGTCGTGAAGTTCTAACAGAGGCATCGGCCGACGCAGAAGCGGGCGTCATTGAGCATTTCCGGCGAGACCATGTCCGTGAGAAACGACAGCACGATTCCACCAATGATCCAGTAGTAGAGTCTCGGCGATGTCCACTTGTGTTGCCATCTCGAGAAGAACACCGCGGGCATGATGGTCCATTCGACAAACCGGACGGGGATGTAGATTGCGAGGTAAAGAAACAAAATCTGCTCGCGGTTGATCGAACCCACTGCGAAGAACACCAGAACACCAAAACCAACACCCAACAGCCATCGGACGATTCCAAAGCGCATGCTGCCTGCTACGGAGCGGTCCCCTTCATGAAGACGCATTCCTGCGTAGCCCCACACCGAGTAGGCGAGAAATTTCACGACGGCGTACAGTATGAATTCCATGGAAATCTATTCCAGCCGCAAAGCCGCAACCGGATCGACCGATGCGGCGCGGCGCGCGGGCAGGTAAGCTGCGAACGAGGCCACAGCGACCACGACGGCAACCGCAAGGGCAATTGTCGATGGATCATCCGGCCTCACGTTGAAGAGCATTGCGGTCACAACGCGAACCACAGGGAAGGCCGCACCCAGCCCGATGATTGCTCCAGCGAGAACCACTCGCAGTGTCTGACTCAGGATCAACCGGACGACATCAGACGGCCGCGCGCCGAGAGCCATGTGAAGTGCGATCTCATTCGTGCGCCTTTCCACGTTGTAGCACATGAGTCCAAACAAACCGATGCACGCCAGTCCCACGGCGATGCCACCGAACGATGTCGCCGCGGCCGCAAATGTCCGTTCGCTGGTGAACCCCTGTTCGATCTGCTCCGCCTGAGTCTTGACGGCTCGAAGCGGAAGATTGGAATCGATTTGATTCATAACTTCACGAACCGCGGGAACCCATAACAGAGGATCGCCGGCAGTGCGAAGCACAAAACTGGCGGCGGGCGGCATCCACTGCAGATCCGGAACAAACACCGCCGCCGGCACTTCCTCGCGAACGACGCGTATGCTCACGTCCTTCACCACACCGACGATTTCCACATCGACATTGCCGAGGGTGTTGGCGTCAAGCGCAACGGAAGCGGTGAAGTGTTCTCCAACCGGATTCCTGTCCGGCGAGAACCTGCGCACAAACGTTTCATTCACCAGGGCGACCTTCGGAGCATTCGCCGTATCGCGAGGCGTGAGATTCCTTCCGGACACAACCCTGACACCGATCGCGTCGAAGAAATTCGGGTGGATGCGCAATCGGGCAACAGGTGTTGGCTTTGGACTGGGGTCGGCAGCTCCAAATGTAATTCGCATGTCGCTGCCGCTGTTGATGACAAGAGGGAAATCAGAAAAGGTCGCGTTGATCACGCCCGGCAGCGTGCTTGTTCGATCGAGTATTGCCTGATAGAGCGCCGCTATCCGGGAATTGTCATACTTCAACGCACCCGGGTTGACCCTGAATAGCAGAAGGTTGTTGCTGTTGAAGCCCACACCAACGTTCTGCAGATTGCGAACCGTTCGAATAAAGAGGCCCGAACCCACAAGCAGCACGACGGACATGGCGACTTGAGCCGTGACCAACACCTTGCCCCACCGGGTCCGAACTTCAAGGAACGAGCGGCCCGAACTCTTCAACGCCGGCGCCACGTCCTCGCGCGTAGAGCGTAACGCCGGAGCAAGTCCGAACAGCACACCGCTCAACATCGACACAAGCGCCGTAAGAGCGAGCACCCGCGGGTCGATGCGCAGGTCGTTCGACGTAACGCCGCCGAGCGGGATAAACCCGGCGAGCAGATCCTTACCCCAATAGGCGGCGATTGCGCCGAACAGGCCGCCGGCCAGCGAGAGTAGAACTGTTTCCGTCAACATTTGACGGACGACGCGAAGCCGGCCCGCTCCCAGCGCCAGCCGTACGCCGATTTCCTTTTGGCGGGCGGAAGAACGCGCAAGCACGAGGTTGGCCACATTGACCCAAACCGTCAGGAGGAGCGTGACGGATATCGCCGCCAGAGGAATCAGAAATTGCGAAGCGCGCCAGCCGTTGGGCCCCATATTGTCCAAATTATCCGTCAATCCGCGGTTGCCCGAATGGACACGCAGCTTCGGCATGTCCGGAGGACCCGGAGCATTCGACAGTTCTGAGGGCGGCAGCAACTTATAGGCTTCCATACCGGTGGCGTGCAACATTCCTTCGAGCTCGGCTTGGACCTTTACGTAGGAGACGCCGCCACGCGTCCGTCCCATCACGCGCAACCACCAGGCAGACGACCGTTGCATGAGGCTCCCGGGCTGCGCGAATTGCGGCTCGAGACTGAGTGGAACCGAGAGGTCCGTTGGATTCCCAAAACCTTGCGTGCCGTTGAAACCGGATGGTGTAACGCCAATGACGGTGAGTGGAACACCATTTACAGTGATCGTTTTCCCCAACACGCCGGCGTCAAGATTAAACTGGCGTTCCCAGCAACGATAGCTGATCACCGCAACAGGATGGCGTTGGAGTTCATCCTCATCGGTCAGCGGCCGGCCGATCCACATGGGGACTCTGAGCGCGGTGAAGTAATTCCCGGAAACAAGCTGAGCGGGAATCACGTCAGGATGACCTTCGACACTTAGTGTCGCGTTAGGCAGCGGGTAGAAAGCAAACACGTCCGATAACGTCCGGCTTTGCTCGCGAAAAACCTTGAACGTCGAATACAGGAATGAGGTCCGGACCTGCCGGCCCGTCGAAGGATCTTTGGAATATGTACCCGTGAGGTCGACTGCCAGACGATTCGGACCAGAAGTCCAGTCGAAGAAGACCAGTTCGTCAACTCCTTCCAACGGCAGTTTCCGGAACATCATCGCGTCAGCAAGACTGAAGAAGGCCGTGTTGGCTCCGATGCCGACTGCAAGAGACAGTACGACGACGGCGGCAAAAACGGGACTGCGGCGCAACGTTCGAACCGCATATCGGATGTCACGAACCCAGCGATCGGCTGACGACCAGGTCCAGGAATCGCGAGTTGCCTCCTGCACCGCGGTCACGCTGCGAATGTCGCGCAAGGCGGCTTTCCTGGCCTCTTCCGGCGACTGACCTCCGGCGATCCGGCTTTGCGTTTCGATCGCGAGATGGGCTTGGATCTCATCCTCGAGTTCGCGTTCGAGCCGGCCCCTGCGAAACATGTCGGTCCAGTATTTGAGGCGCCACACCTTCCAGTTCATACCGTCTTTCGCACTCGTGAAATTGCGGTTACAAGAAGGTCCCATTTCGATTCCTCGGCCGTCAATTGTTTGCGGCCGGCGGCAGTCAATCGGTAGTACTTCGCCCGCTGGTTGTTGTCGGAGACGTCCCAATCGGACGACACCCAACCCTGCCGCTCCAGCCGGTGAAGCGCCGGATAGAGCGAGCCTGCTTCGACATTCAGCAGCTCGCCGGATCTTGATCGAATGGCCTGACCGATTCCATGACCGTGCTGATCGCCCCATCGAAGAGTCTGGAGGATCAGCATGTCGAGCGTACCCTGCAGCAGTTCAGCCTGTTGACGGGCGATGGACTTGTTTTTCATAGGTACAAGACAATCTAGTACCATCCACGGCTATAGACTGTCTAGTACTAATTATTGAAGTCTTCGCAGGTGGCCGTTTTCAAAAGCCACGCATGAACCTTCGGCGGGGCAGGTTTGGACGACCTGGGTTTCCACATCGATGCGATCCAGGCCGAATTGCGTGGCGCACAGGATCGTGAGTTCGTCCATGTGCCTCGGTATCGCCGTGTAGTAAAGCATTCGCACCGAAGAGGCGTCGGGCAGCGACTGAAGCTCACTCAGGAACACGCGATAGTCATTCAAGACATCCTTGATATAGCCGCGACCCACGCGATTGCGGCGCTCTTCGTGCCTGAAATGCCCTAGTGCGGCAACGACGAACACCAGAGAGAGGACAGACACGGCAACAGGACGCGGAAGGACCCTGCGGATACCATGGGCGACGGCATTTATACCGAGGGCAAGCAACCCGACCATTCCAACGAAAGACACATACGAATAGAGTTCGTACCGGTGATTGACCAGAAAAACGTACGGCCCCAGCATGACGTACGTAAAGAACAAGAAGAAGAGAGCCCAACCGTTCCTCCGTACGGCGAACGTTATAGCGAGCAACGCGGAGATAATGAACCATGCTCCCCATCGCAGGTGAGTTTCGTAGAGCGAGTTGAAATACCATCCGTAGCCCCGGCCGAACGTGACCGCGGAAACGTCCATGTAGTACGGACGCGTCGGATCGGTATCATGCATCGTCGTCACTTTCAACCAGCCGAACCACAGCATCGCGATGGCGAAAATCGCATAGCGAAGCCAGAGATTGCGCCAGTTCAGCTTTCGACGGATCAGAAATTCGTACGCGAGCCAAACGACCGGAAGCAGCACGCCTTGTTCTTCTGCTCGTATCGTGAGGATCAGAATTGCCGTGAGAATGAGCGTTTCCTTGATCGAATAACCGAAACGCGAGTACAACAACATGCCGGTCATCACAAGTCCGAAAGCCAGCAATTGGAAGATATTTGCGAAGCTCCAGTAGATGTCGGCAAAGTTCTCCCGAAATGCGAAGAACAGAACGGCCAGGCCCGCTGCGTATTGCGATTTCGTGGCTTGCCGCAAGAACAAGAAGACAAGCCCGGTGTTGATCGCGTGAAGGGTCCACGACAACAAGTGATAAGGCACGGAGTTCAAGTGAGCCGTTTGAAATATGATCCAGTAGACCAGCATGCCGAGCGGACGGAAGAACAGGGACCATGGATTCAGGTTGTGCTCGAGGATTTTCCAGAATCCCTCGCGGCGAACCCAGTAAACGTTGTTGAAGTCGTCCAGCCAGAAGTAGGTGTAGTTGTAGAGCCGCAGCCCGGCGATCAGAACAGCCGCGATGACAGTGGGAATACCGTATCGCGCGAGAAAGACTACGACCTTTCGGTTCACAGTCACTCACCACCTCGCGTCGAACTACAGGAAATGCTCGAAGCCTCGCGGTTGTAGAACAGATTCGCTCGACTGGTCAATCAGAAAGATCTGGCGGTCGAGACCGGCGGCGATGATCTCCCCAATGCGCGTGACTGGAACGCCGTCAATCCCGACGGGTAAAGAATCGGCCGTGATCAGCAATTCGTATTCTTCACCGCCGTGAAGGATGTGGTCGTCAGCGGCCTTTTTCCAGCCCGGAATAAGCTGCCTGTAAACTCGCGCCGAGACGTTCGACTCTTCGAGAATGTGCATGAGGTCCGTGGAGAGTCCGTCACTGATGTCGATCATCGCGTGCGCCTGCGCCGCAATGACCGCACCAAGCTTGTGCCGGGGCGACGGATAAAGGTGCCGTTGAACCGCATCATCACTTAAGTCACCCGCAGCGCGGAGACGCGCCAGTCCGAGCGCGGAGCCGCCCAGCGAACCGGTCACGTAGATTCCATCGCCGGGCTTTGCGCCGGAACGTCGGACTTCCATGCCCTTTTCAACGCGCCCGATCATCGAAACGTCGACGAAGATTCGTTCCGCCGACGACGAATCTCCACCAACCAGGTTCACTTCGAAATCCGCGCATGCGCGTTCAACGCCGTCGAGAAAAGCATCGACCCATTTGACGCCGACGCCCGCGGGCATCGCGAGCGACAGCGTGAAGAACATCGGCACACCGCCCATGGCGCCAACATCGCTGACATTCACCGCTACCGCTTTGTAGCCGACGGAATCCGGTGGGTGAAGCTCGCGAATGAAGTGCGTGTTCTCGACAACCACGTCGCTGCAGTAGACGATCGAATAGCCTGGAGGGATCTCGACAATTGCAGCGTCGTCACCGATTCCGAGGGGAATGCGCGGATCAGAAAATCTTTCGCGAATCCTCCGGATGAGGGCGTTTTCTCCTCCAAAGCCCGACGGGATATCCGCGCTCATCCTTCTTAGGCCTGTGCCGCGGGCCTGAGAGTTCGGGACCGTTTGGATCGCAGCAACCGCGGGCCCTTCGAGATCTTCGGCTTCAGCGGCAAGAGGGCAGTCTTGAAAACCTCGTTGACGTTGTCCACAAACACGAACTTCATGTTCCTGCGAATCTCCTCATTGACGTCTTCGAGGTCGCGCTTGTTGAGTTCCGGCAGAATCACCGTGTCGATCTTCGCGCGGTGCGCGGCAAGGATCTTTTCCTTGATACCGCCGACTGGCAGCACCTCTCCGCGAAGAGTGATCTCGCCTGTCATGGCGATTTTCCGGTGAACGGCTCTGCCGCAGAGAAGCGACAGAATCGCAGTGGCCATGGTCACACCGGCCGACGGACCATCCTTGGGAATTGAGCCTTCAGGCACATGAATGTGGATGTCGTGCTTGCCGAAGAAGTCGTCTTTGATTCCGAACTCGCTCGCGTGAGACCGCGCGTAGCTGATCGCCGCCTGCGCACTCTCTTTCATGACGTCGCCGAGCTGGCCAGTCAGCATCAGGCCGCCGCGTCCCCGCATCGAAGTAGCTTCGATGAAAAGAATATCGCCGCCGACGGGCGTCCATGCCAGTCCGGTCGCGACGCCGACCTGATCGCGTTTCAACAGTTCATCCTGAAAGACTTTCGGCCGGCCGAGAAACGAGTCGAGGTTGTCGGTGTGGATCTTCCGGACTTTCTTCTCGCCCGACGCGATCTGCCGCGCGACTTTGCGGCACACGGATGCGATTTCGCGCTCGAGGTTGCGGAGTCCTGCTTCCTGTGTGTACTGGTTGATGAGCATGCGAAGCGCTTCGTCGGTGAACTGAATACTCGCTCTCGTCAGGCCGTGTTCTCCGATCTGTTTCGGAATGAGGTGACGCTTGGCAATTTCCAGCTTTTCCTGCTCGGTATATCCGCTCAGCTGGATGATCTCCATCCGATCGCGAAAGGCCGGCTGAATCGGGTCCAGCATATTCGCGGTGGTGACGAACATCACATTCGACAGATCGAACGGTACCCCCAGATAGTTGTCACGGAAAGCGACGTTCTGCTCCGGATCAAGCACCTCGAGCAACGCCGATGAGGGATCGCCCCGGAAATCGGCGCCGATCTTGTCCACCTCGTCCATCATGAACACCGGATTATTCGTGCCGGCCTGGCTGATGCTCTGGATGATGCGGCCCGGCATCGCTCCGACGTAAGTGCGGCGATGACCGCGAATCTCGGCTTCATCATGAACGCCGCCAAGGCTGATGCGAACAAATTTTCGTCCCAACGCGCGGGCGATCGACCGGCCCAGCGACGTCTTTCCCACGCCGGGCGGACCGACGAAACAGAGTATCGGCCCCTTCGAATCCTTCTTGAGCTTGCGGACGGCGAGGTGTTCGAGAATCCGCTCCTTGATCTTTTCGAGTCCGTAGTGATCCTCGTCGAGAATCTTCTGGGCCTTCCTGAGATCGAGGTTGTCTTTCGTCGCTTTGGACCAGGGAAGTCCGACCATCCAGTCCAGATAATTGCGCAGCGTGGCTGTCTCAGCGGCGTCCGGATGCATGCGCTCGAGACGTGAGAGCTGGCGTTCGGCTTCTTCAGTCACCTCGGCGGGCATCCTGGCCTTTTTGATTTTCGTCCGATACTGCTCGATCTCTTCCTGCAGTTCGTTGCCTTCGCCGAGTTCCTGTTGAATCGCCTTCATCTGTTGGCGCAGATAAAACTCGCGCTGACTTTTGTCGATTTCACCACGAGCCTGCGTGTTGATCTCGTTCTGCACTTCCAGAACGCCGATCTCTTTCGCGAGCAGTTCATGAACACGGCGAAGACGGGCAACGGGATCGCTGATTTCAAGCACCTCTTGTGCCTTATCGACTTTTAAATCGAGGTTGGATGCGACGAGATCCCCCAGACGAGCGGGTTCGTCGAGGTTCGCTGCGATGACCAGCACGTCCTGCGAGATGTTTTTGCCGAGCGATACCGCTTTCTCGAACGCCGTCTTGACATTCCGGATCAGCGCTTCGAGCTCGACGGAATCGGCGGTCACCGTGGGTTCCAGCTTCGGAATGACTTTGGCAACCAGATAAGGATGCGATTCATCGTAGTACTCCACTTCGGCTCGTGAGAAACCCTGCACGAGAATCCGAATACGTCCGTCCGGCAACTTCAACATGCGCATGATGACCGAAACCGTTCCGAATCGATGAAGATCCTCGGGTTTCGGATCGTCGACACTTTCATTCTTCTGCGCCACGAGCAGGATCATCCGGTTTTCCGAAAGCGCCTGATCGACAGCTTTCGTGCCTTTCTCACGGTTCACGAAGAGAGGCAGGATCATGTAAGGGAAGACTACCGAGTCGGGCAGCGGAAGAACCGGAAGCATGTCGGGAATCTTCAACTGCTGCTGATCTTCGGCCGCGTTAGGTTCGCTCTTTACCAGTTCAACACTCATTCTTTTGTTTTTACCGTATGCCCGGCAATTAGCGCTCCGGGTAATGAATCGGAATCTCGATCGCCTCCGGCTTGAAGGTCTTCTTGGGTAGATATATGCGCATCAGACCATCGTGCAATTCGGCTCGGGCCCTGTCCTGGTCCACGGGAATGTTGATGGAGAGTTCCCGGCAGAACTCGCCGTAGGCGCGTTCGACACAGAAGTGGCGGCTGATGTTCGCGTTCGAGGGCTGGCGTTTGTGACCTGAAATGGTGAGAACGCCTTCGTGCCACGATAGTTTGACCTCGGAAGGAACGATGCCGGGCATTTCGACAAGGATGACGACTTCCTCAGCACGTTCACAGACGTCCACCGCAGGAGCCCACGTCTGACGGCGGCCGGCATGAAATTCGAAATACATTTTCAATAGCTCCGCTCGTCACTCTCTGCTCTTCAGCAGATCCTTCAACTCATTCATGAATTCAGGCACGTCTTTAAAATCAAGATACACCGAGGCGAAGCGCACGTACGCAACTTTGTCGAGATTCTTGAGCTCCTTCATGATTATCTCGCCGATCGCGCGTGTGGCGGCTTCGCGTTCGCTCGACTCCTGAACCATCGATTCCGCCTGGTCCGCAATCGTCTCGAGTTGCACCATCGAAACCGGCCGTTTCTCGCTCGCTTTCAGCAGTCCGGCCAAGACCTTCTGCCGGTCGAATCGCTCGCGACGGCCGTCCTTCTTGACGACCATGTATGGGATCTCGTCGATGCGTTCGTAGCTGGTAAACCGCCGTTGGCATCCGAGGCACTGCCGGCGACGACGGATGGCGTCGCCTTCCTTGCTCTCCCTCGAATCGACAACCTTATCTTGAAGATGACCGCAGAATGGACATTTCATGCTTCGAATCCGCCAAAATATCTTTGAATGAGAGTCCGGTAGCGAGCATGTAGAGCGCTGCGATGCCGATCGTCGGCGCCACACTCAGGACCCACGCAATGAGCGAAGCCGCGGCCGATTTCTCGGCGGGAACGGCGAAGAGCGTTCCGAGACAAAAGATCAGGGCGGCCTGGAATCCGCCTCCCACTCCGGGGATCTGGAGGATCGATCCAATGGCCACGCCCACCATGACCAGCGACGACTCGGCAAACGTGAATTCAAAATTCATGCCGAGCATCATGAACCAGAACTGGAGCGCGATCAGAATCCACAGCACGAGCGAGTGAAACAGAACGATTCCGAAACTTCGCGGCCCGCGTAGGAACGACAGGCCTTGAGCGAAGTTGTGCAGCAAACGCCCGACCCTCCGAAACGGAATGAAGTCGACGATGTGGTCGATGTTCGATCGAAAAACAAACATGCCGATCATGACGCCGATCGATCCGATCACAAGCAGCCACGCCGCCCGCTTCATCTGCTCCAACAGGGCCGCCGCGTGGGCGGCTGCCGGCAACTCCACAACCAGAAGGGCTCCCGCAAAGAAGATCACCAACATCAGGGAATCCAGGAAGCGCTCCACCAGAATTGCCGCAACAGACGCGCTCAACGGCACTCGCTCTTTGCGAGTCAACCATACCGGCCGAAGCAACTCGCCCGCCCGGCCTAGTATGTAAATGGCGGAGAACCCAACGAGGGTGGCCGTCATCAGGGTATGAAGGTGGATTTTCTTCAGAGGATCGAGCAGTACTTGCCAACGGATGGCTCGTGATACGTAGGTGCCGAGCGTAACGACGATAGAAGCAATGAGCCAGCCGATGTGTAGCCCTCGAAAACTCGACAAAAAGAGACGCCAGTCGAATTTCCAGCCGCCGGATTCATAGGCTACAATGCCCACGATCGCGAATAACACTATAATTACCAATAACTTCCGGTTCATTTCACCGGAATTATCTCAGAAGGGTCTTAGATTCTTGAAACTTTTCTTCTCGGCAATTCGTTTAGTACCAATGAGTAACGGCGAAGGCGAGAGGCCAAAACGATGAGCGGCTGCAACTGCGAGCCCGGCAGGCGCAGCCACCAAACACGACGTGAGCTCTGATTCCGAACTGGTAAAAGGGTGCCTGTCGGGCGACCACGGCGCCTGGGAAACCATAGTTCGTCAGTACAACTCGCGGATTTACAATTTGGCCTACCGCTATACGGGAAAGTTTGATGAGGCCGAGGATCTGACTCAAGAAATCTTTTTGAAGGTCTATCGGACGCTCAGTACGTATCGCCCGGATTCGGGGGCGCTCGTGACATGGATGGTCCGGGTGGGTCGAAATCACATCATCGACCACTACCGGAAGTTCAAAACGGAACGATCGCAAACCGATTCACTCGAGGTGGAATATGAGAAGGCTGAAGAAAACCCGGACCGTTTTAAAAGTCCGGCCCAGGCGCTCGAACAACGTGAACTTTCCGAACGGGTTCACCGGACGCTGCTTCGGCTTTCCGAGGAGCTTCGCGAGGCGGTGATTTTGAGGGATCTTGAAGAATTCACGTACGAAGAGATTGCCGACATGCTTAAAGTACCTGTCGGTACCGTGAAATCGAGGATCAATCGTGGCCGCGCCGAACTGGCACGACTGCTGAAAGGCGTGCGGGACACGTTATGAATTGCACGATTTGCGAAGAACGATTGTCGGATTATCTGGAGAACACGCTCAACGACTCCGAGCGCGCCTCGATCGAGCGGCATCTTCGAGACTGCAACTTTTGTGGTGAGTTGCTTGCCGGTATGCGCGAAGTTCTCGAGTGGGGAGCGGGTTTCCCGTCGTACGAACCGCCTCCGTGGCTCGCGACGAGAATCGTCGCCAACACGCCTCACGTCGTACGCGAGACCTGGCTGGACACTCTCACCGCTGTCGGCCGCTGGTTTATCGAACCGCGCACAGCCATCGGCCTGCTGACGGCGGTATTGATGATTGGCTGGATCGGTTCGCTGGCGCCCGTGTCCGCGGCAGATTTTGGCTCGCTTGTTCGGAATCCGTCGGCTGTCTATTACCGCGCGTTTGACGGCGCCGTAAAGACCTTCTACCGGGCACCGCTCGTTACAGAAATTCGAGCCGGGCTCGAGCGATTAAGGGAGATTTCCTGATGAATTGTTTCAACCACGCAGAGGTTCAGGCCGCTGCATTCTGCATCCGATGCGGGCATGCGCTTTGCACGGAATGTACTCATAACCTGCGTGGAAGCGTTTACTGCGAGCCGTGTCTCGTAGAGATCGTCAACAAACAAGCGACGTCTGATCAACGCGGCCCGGCACGTGAAGCTGCAGCACCCCCGCCCCCCAAAAAACACGCCGCAGTATACGGATCGAATCCGGGCGCGGCGTTCGCATTGGGCATGATCCCCGGCGTCGGTGCCATTTATAACGGCGACTTCATGAAGGCCGCCATCCACGTCTTGATCTTCGGACTTCTGATTCAAATGCAGGACGCCTTGCATGGCGGCGGTGAAGCCCTGCTGGGGCTGGCTACCGCGGCGTTCTATTTCTATATGCCCTTCGAGGCGTACTACACGGCCAAGAAAAGAAAACTGGCAGCTGAAGGAGTGGAACTGGAAACACCGATCGACCGGCTGCATCAGCAATTCGGCGACATGCAGCACAAAGAATTGTGGGGCGGCGTTGCGCTGGTGGTGATCGGCGGACTCTTCCTCGCGGATAACTTCGACATCGTTCGATTCGACCGAATCGGTCAATTGTGGCCGCTGGTCCTCATCGGGCTTGGAATCTGGATGCTGAAGCGGTTCCAGGGAAAGGCGGCGTAATGACAGGACCATTGATGCTCATCGTTATCGGAGTGTTGTTCCTGTTGAACAACCTCTTTCCCGGCGAGTTCAGTTTTGGACGAATGTGGCCCGTCATTCTGATCGTGATCGGACTCGTGAAGGTGTTGGAATACTTTCGAGGCCCGCTCGCCCGCCCGAACAATTCGTCGAGCACATACGGACCAAACGTCAACTCGGGCCCGAGCAACGGCCCGGTTACGGGAAGCGGTAGCAGCGGCACCGACAAGAAGGAGGGCATGTGAGCCGTCGTCGACCCAGCGCAGGCTCGGTTTTTTGGGGAATCATCCTGGTTACGATCGGCGCTTTGCTGCTCGCGCGCAATCTTGGATACGTCATTCCGATCTGGGGCCCCCTTGCGAAATACTGGCCGGTCCTGATCATTGCCTGGGGAATGTTGAAACTTGTCGATTATTTCCGTTTGCGAAATGATCCGGACAGGCGCCCCGTTTTTTCGGGCGGTGAAGTCGCCATGCTGATCTTTGTGCTGTTCGCGGGAACCGCGATGACCGCCGCGGCAAACATGAGTCCGGAGATCGGACAGTTCTTCGATTTTCCAATGAACTTCGACTTCTGGGATATCACCGGAAGCATGTACCAATACACGGAGCACCACGAACTCGAAGCGGCGGCAGGCTCGCGGATTCGCGTCTTCAATCTGTATGGTTCGATCGACGTCAAGCCTGCGGACTCGGATCGCATTATCCTTGATGTCGAAAAGTCCGTTCGGGCAACCGACAGGGCGGAAGCGGACGACCGATCCAAGGACTTTACCTTCTCCATCAAAAATGAAGGCGGAGTGCTCACCGTAGTTTCGAACCGCGACGAAGGCGGAGTTTGGGGAACGCGCACCGGCCGGACCTTGCGAGATCGTCAGCGTTTCAAGAGCAATCTCGTTCTTAAAGTGCCGCGCAAGGCCGCGCTCGACGTGAATAACAAATATGGAACGGTGGAGATCGCGGGACTTGAAGGCACGCAGTCGGTCGAGAACAAGTATGGATCGACGTCCATCCATGAAATCACCGGCGCCGTCACGGTGACTGCGGGTTATGGAACCGCGATTCTGGAAAACATTCAGGGCGACACGAATGTCACCAACAGCCATGCGAGTACGACGCTCCGCGAAATCACCGGTAAAGTCGTCGCCGAAAACAAATATGGATCGGTCGACGTGCAGCACGTGACGAGCGACGCATCGATTGAAAACCAGTATTCCGTCGTCAATGTTCAGACCGTAGCCGGTAGTGTCACGATCCGAGGCCGAAACAATTCGGTGGACGTCGACGACGCGGGCGGCGACGTCGACGTGGAAACCTCATACAAGAATCTCAGCGTGCGGAATGCGAAGGGCCGCATACGGCTCACCAATCGCCACGGCAGCGTCGATGTCGAGCTCGCGCAGGCACCGACGAACGACATCACCGTGAATGCGGAATACAGCGATGTCTCGCTGGAGTTGCCGGCGAATGCGGCGTTCTCGATCGACGGGCAAACGCGGTACGGTGAGATCGATTCGGAGTTCGACTCTATGTCTATTAATTCATCCGGCCGTGATCGCACGCTGCGAGGACAGCATGGAAACGGTGGTCCGCGCATCACCGTTGAAACGCGAAACGGAAGTATCCATCTGGAAAAGCGCGGGTGAGGGAGGGCACGATGTATTGCTATCAATGTGGCGCCGAAATGTCCGATCAGGCAAAATTTTGCAGCGGTTGCGGACGATCGATCGATTCCGCGCAACCCAGAACGAAGCCGCCCGGAAACATGGCGACTCATGTCAGCATCCTCGCCTGGTTGTTCATCGCAAGCGCGATTCTTTATGCAATGGCGGCTTGCGTTCTGTTCATCGCACCGAGGATTCTGCAGGAGCTTCCAATACCGTCTCCACCCGAAGTGCCGTTCGACGTCGTCGGTTTCGTCACCAATATCTCGGGCGTCCTTGGGCTGGCGATCCTTATTGCGGCCGTCGGGACTGCAACCGCCGGTGTGGGCTTGCTCCAATACCAATCATGGGGAAGGCCGCTGGCTCTGGTGATGTCGGGCATCAACCTGATCAAAATTCCGTTCGGCACAGCGCTGGGCATCTACGGTTTTTGGGTTCTGCTGTCGGAGCGGGGCCGCGAGCACTACGAGCGCCAGGCCGCGATTGCGGAAGGTCGAGCCGTCACTCAACATTAAGGCGTTCGCGTCCGGGTTGTCACTCATGTAAAAATGAGTGACAACCTATGAACGTCTTGTTTTCCCTGCTATTGCTGGTTGCCCCACTCCGCATGGAGACGGGCAAATTCACCATTTATCAGGCCGGCACGAAAATAGGCACCGAAGAATTCACCATCACGCCACGTACAGGCGGATATCTCGTCGAGGGTCATACGGTCATCACGACTGCCGATCAAAAGGCAGATCTCAAGAGCCGTATGGAACTCAACGAGGCGCTCAAACTGACATCCTATGAGTTCCAGTCGGCCATCGGATCCATCAAGCTGAAGGTCGATACGCCTCTTAGCGAACTCGAATACATCACAGACGGCGAAAAACACACCGACGACATCCGGTTCCCTCCGGACGGCGCGGTCGTCGACACGAACTTCTTCCACCATTACGAAATCCTCCTCTACCGAGTCGCGGCGGCGAAGGGCGCCGGCATCATACCGACCTTCGTGCCGCAAGACCTTCAACTCGCGCCCCTGACCATCAAGAGCACCAGCCCGAACTCCTTTGAAATCGACAGCGGCAGCGTGAGAGTCATCGCGACGACCGACAAGGAAGGGAAACTGATTAAGCTGACCGTTCCGGACGCAAAGGTTGTCGTGGAGCGCTGAGCCGAGCGCTGGAATAATTCGACAGGCTGGATGGTTTATACTGGTGTGCCGAAGGAAGGTAGATTACGCCTCTATGCCTGACGTTTCCGTGTATTACGCATTCACTGCGGGACTGTTTTCGTTCCTATCTCCATGTGTGCTGCCGCTCGTTCCCGGCTACATTTCCATCGTTTCAGGCTTCTCGCTGGATCAATTGAAGTCGGAGGAAGTGCGCAAATCCGTGATGGGCACTGTGGTTATGAATTCAATAATGTTCATCCTCGGATTCTCCATCACGTTTATTGCGTTCGGCGCCGGCGCAACGGCGATTGGAGCGTTGCTTCAGGCGAAGAAAGTCCTGTTCGGGCAGATTGCAGGCATTCTGTTGATCGTCTTCGGAATCCATTTGACGGGAATCTACCGCATCAACTTTCTGTATCAGGACAAGCGGTTTCATGGTAATTCCAAACCGCGCGGATTGTTCGGTGCTCTCGTGCTTGGTCTCGCCTTCGCTTTCGGCTGGAGTCCGTGCATCGGACCGATACTTGCGACGGTGCTCGGCCTTGCCAGCGAGAAAGAGACCGTCGGTCAGGGCGTGTTTCTGTTGGCGGTTTATTCGGCGGGCCTCGGCATTCCGTTTTTGCTGACGAGTTTCGGCTTGAACACTTTTCTTGGTTTTTATTCCCGGTTCAAACGGCATTTCCACACACTCGAAGTTGTCAGTGGTGTTCTGGTGATCGCGGTCGGTCTTCTCTTCGTGACCAATAAGATGACGATGCTGAACAGCTGGTTCAGCTTCCTGAATCGTTTTGTGATGTAGGCTGGGTCCCGCGTTCAGGCTGTTTGTTCGACGCGGAGTCCGAGATCCCGAATCATCTCCTCCCGCATCCGGTATTTCTGAATTTTTCCGGTTACCGTCATCGGAAACTCGGTTACGAAACGAATATACCGCGGGATCTTGTAGGTTGCGATCTTGCCGCGGCAGTACTCGCGAATATCGTCGGGTGTGGCCTCTTGTCCTTCGCGCAGTCGAATCCAGGCACAGACTTCTTCGCCGTATTTCTTGTCCGGGACTCCGATGACTTGCACGTCGGCGATCTTCAGATTGGTGTAAAGAAACTCTTCGATCTCGCGCGGATAAATGTTTTCGCCGCCGCGAATGATCATGTCCTTGAGCCGGCCGACGATGTTTGCGTAACCGTCCTCCCGCATGATGGCGAGATCGCCGGTGTGCATCCATCGGGCGGGATCGATGGCGGCAGCCGTCGCGGTGGGATCGTCCCAGTAGCCGAGCATCACCGAGTAACCGCGCGTGCACAGCTCGCCGGTTTCGCCGCGAGGGACGACCTTGCCGGTCTGTGGATCGATTATTTTGCACTCCACGTGCGGATGGACGGATCCAACGGTCGACACTCGCGCGTCTATCGAGTCGTCCACAGACGACTGAAACGAGACAGGCGCTGTCTCGGTCATGCCATAACAAATCGTGACCTCGCGCATGTTCATGCGATCCACAATCTGCCTCATGACTTCGACCGGACACGGCGCGCCCGCCATGATGCCCGTCCTCAGCGTGTCGAACCGGTATGCGGGAAACGAAGGATGCTCTAGCTGTGCAATGAACATCGTCGGGACGCCATACAATGAAGTGCAGCGCTGTTCCTGGACAGTCCTCATACACGCTTGCGGGTCAAAAGACTCGGACGGCAAAACGATGGCGCTTCCGTGCGTGAGAGCCGCCAGGTTACCGAGAACGCAACCGAAACAATGATAGAAGGGCACGGGCAGGCAAACGCGATCGTTCGACGTGTACTTCAGCCGCTCACCGATAAAGAACCCGTTGTTGAGGATGCTGTGATGCGAGAGCGTCGCACCCTTGGGCGATCCCGTCGTACCGGACGTGTATTGGATACTGACCGCGTCGTCAAATTGCAACGATGCTTCACGCTCGCGCAACTGGGATATGGGAACGGCGCCGTTTGTCGCGATGAGATCGTCCCAGATCATCGCACTGCCGGGCCGCTCCGTACCGAGGTAGACAATCTGTTTCAGCGCCGACAGTTTCGGCGCGACCTCGTCGAGCATCGCGGCATAATCGGTGTTGCGGAAACGGCGGGCGGTGACAATCACGGACACGCCCGACTGCGACAACGCGTGCTCGAGTTCACGTAGCCGGTACGCCGGGTTGACGTTGACCATAATCGCACCGGTCTTTGCGAGCGCGTACTGCGAGATCATCCATTCTGCACAATTCGGACTCCACACGCCTACACGATCACCGCGCTGGACACCGAGGGAAATGAATCCTCGCGCCACGGTGTCGACGATCCGTTGAAGTTCGCTGTAGGTGTATCGAAGTTGTTGATGACAGGAGACGAGGGCATCACCGTCGGGAAATGCGGATGCGATGCGGTTCAAACACGCTCCAAGCGTCTCGCCAAGCAGCGGCGTCTCCGACGGGCCGTGAACATACGAAAGAGCGGTCACAATGCGTAAATTATAAATCGAGAAAAAAATCGAGGTCTGCCCGGTTGTTATCCATTTTTTCGAAGCAACAAATAGGATAACAACCGGGCAGACCTGGAATTTATTAAAATGCCGGCATGAAGGTACGATTGTTTGCGATTGTGGGTTTGATCGTCGCCGGAAGCGGGGTTGGGGCGTTTTGCCAGACGACTTTCGTGGCGCCCAATGTGGATACGCGCAGCCTGGAACTGCCGGGCGAAGCACCGATCTGGTACTCCATTTCGATTCCGGAGAACTACACTCCGTCAAAACCGGTACCGCTTGTTCTAGCGCTGCATTTTGGCGGAGATCCGGAAGGAGCTGGACGTGCTGTTCTCGAGATGCTTGTCGCTCCCGCATTGACGGACTTCGGGGCCATCCTCATCGCGCCGGACTCCAAAGGCGGAGCCTGGATCAGCGCCGCCAACGACCACGCGATCAACCTGTTGCTCGACGACATCATCAAGAATTACAACATCGACACGAAGAAGATCATCATCACCGGCTTCAGTGCCGGAGGCGTGGGGACGTGGCAGTACGGATTGAAGTACCCCAACCGGTTCTCCGCTGCGATCCCGATTGCAGGCGCACCTCCAAGTTCGACGGAAAAATGGCGCATCCCGGTATTCGCGATCCATTCGATCGACGACAAAAGCATGCCGATCGGCCCCACTCGCACATACATTGCGCAATTGCGCAACAACGGAATGCGCGCAGAACTCGTCGAACTCAACGGAATCGCGCATAACCAAACGTATCGATTCACAGAAGGACTCCGGCGCGCTGTACCGTGGTTGAAAGAACTCTATTCCGCTTCAGCAACTCAAACTGTCACACCAGCTGCACAGATCGAACCATGGGCTCGCGAATCCGACGATACCGATGCGCCGAAACCTAAGGCGCCGCCTCAAAAATGGCTCGGCCTGATCGGCGAATATGGACCCGAACAAGAACCGCTTTACATACTCGAGCGCGGCGGAAAGCTCTGGGCGGGGTTCGGCAAAATGGCAGCCGAGCCGCTCGACCAGGTTTCCAACACCACTTTCCGCTTCGCCCCAGGCGGGATGCACGAGAAACAACAACTCGTCTTCACTCTTGATGGACGCGGACGCTCGGCCAGCCTGGCGCTGAAAGATGTCGTCTACGATCGACGGCAAGTCGGACCTGCCGAAGGCACGACTCAACTACGCGTCCAACCGCTGCGGCCAGTCTCGGACCTGTTAAAGGAAGCGTTGACCGCCGAACCACCGCGCGAGTCGGGCGACTTTCGCCGGCCGGATCTCGTCGAACTCACGAAACTCGATGCCACAATCAAGCTCGACATTCGATACGCCGGAACGAACAACTTTCTGGGCTCGGTGTTCTATTCGCAACCGCGCGCTTTTTTGCAGAGACCCGCGGCCGAAGCTTTGCTTCGTGCTCACCGCAAGCTGAAACAGTACGGTTATGGCCTGCTCATTCACGACGGCTATCGTCCGTGGTACGTGACCAAGACTTTCTGGGACGCCACACCCGACGACAAGAAATGGCTCGTGGCGAATCCCGCCGGCGGATCTCGCCACAATCGCGGCGAAGCGGTGGATTTGACGCTTTACGACCTCAAGACCGGCCGCGTTATCGAAATGCCGAGCACGTACGACGAAAGCACGCCGCGCGCTTATGCCTTCTATCCCGGCGGCACGGACCTCCAACGCTGGCACCGCGCGCTTTTGCGCCGCGTCATGGAGGCCGAAGACTTCACCGTCAATCCGCAGGAGTGGTGGCATTTCGATTACAAGGACTGGCGAAGTTACCCGATCGGGAACATTCGCTTCAGTGACATCAAATAGCCACCACACCGGTTAATCATCGAATCCACTTCGAACAGAACACCGCGAATCTTTCCGGCACCTGCCTGGACCACCCTTCCGGAGGGTTCGAAGGTTACGAAGCAATCCACTGTAGGCATATCGCTGATCACACCTCTTCATCTCGCGGAACTTCGGACCGTTCCAGGCACTCGCTTCAAGTTTTCCTGAGTCGCAACCGGACGCAACTCGGCATTGCATTCGCGGCCTGTCCTTTGTGTACACTTGAAAATCGACTTAAATCGAGATAGTGCGCCGAACTTGAGTGAACCTCTCTGCGGTGGAACATTAGATGGACGAAAGCGTAAAGATCCTCGTCGTCGACGACGAACCTCGTAACCTGGATGCGCTCGAAAGCATTCTCGAGTCGAGCGGCTGCAGTCTCGTTCGAGCGAACACGGCGGACGAAGCTTTGTTCGCAATACTGCAAAACGATTTTGCTGCGATTGTTCTCGATATCAAGATGCCGGGCACCGATGGTCTGGAGCTGGCGAAGCTCATCAAGCAAAGAAAGCGGAGCCAGCACGTGCCGATTCTTTTCCTGACGGCACACGGTCTGGATGAGCGTGAAGTGCTCCAGGCGTACGGCGTGGGGGGCGTCGATTTCCTCAGCAAGCCGATCAATCCGGATATTCTTCGGTCGAAGATCGCGGTGTTCGTCAACCTGTTCCGCACAACACGCGCTCTCGCGTCGGTGGTCGAGGCCTTGAATGCAGAAGTAGCGGAGCGTCAGAAAGCGCAGGAGCAGCTGCGCAACGCCAAGGATCAGCTGGAAACGCGCGTCCTCGAACGGACGGCGGAACTCGCGCGCGCCAACCGCGAGGTTCGCGACAATGAAGAGCGTTTAAGGCTTGCTCTGGCCGTGGCCCAGGTTGCGACGTGGGAATGGAATCTGTCGACCGGCAAAATGCGATGGTCGGCTGATCCGGAAATCCTGTTCGGGTTTCCTCCGGGCTCGTTTGGCCCAAACGCTCGTATCTCACACGCCGTCCATAAAGACGACTTCGGCGCGCTCGAAGACGCATTCAACCGTGCGATGGAATCCGGCGACTTCGAAGCGGAATACCGCGCGGTTCGTCCGGACGGGTCCGTTGTCTGGATCGCCGATCGCGGACGGGTCGTTCAGGATTCCAATGGCCAGGCATCGCGAATTGTCGGCGTCAGTGTCGACCTGACGCGACGCAAACGTCTCGAAGAGGCGTTGATCGAATCCGACCGGCACAAGGATGAGTTCCTGGCGACTCTGGCTCATGAATTGCGCAATCCTCTCGCACCGATTCGTTATGCAGTCAAAGTTCTCGACCTGAAGGGTCCCACCACGCCTGAACTGCGCTGGACCGTGGAGTTGATCGAAAGACAGACGCAGCACATGGCACGCCTGATCGACGACCTTCTCGATGTCAACCGGATCAGCCGCAACACGCTCGAACTGCGCAAAGAGACCGTGGAACTCGAGTCCATCATCGCCGCGGCCGTCGAAACCAGCCGCCCTTTGATGGAGCGGGACGGCCACGAGCTGATCGTCAGCGTGCAATCGGAGTCCGTGTACCTGGATGCCGATTCGGTCCGGCTGGCGCAGGTGCTCTCCAACCTTCTCAACAATGCCGCCAAGTACAGCAAACGCCTCGAAGGTGGTGGAACGATCTGGCTGACCGCAAAGCAAGAGGGCGATCGTGCCGTCATCACGGTCCGAGACTGCGGGATCGGCATCGCTCCGGCCATGTTGTCGCGGGTATTCGAAATGTTCACGCAAGTCGGACGCTCGATCGGCCAGTCGGAAGGCGGATTGGGGATTGGACTCGCGCTGGCCAAGCGTCTGGTCGAGATGCACGGCGGTACGATCGAGGCTCGCAGCGAGGGGTCCGGCAAAGGAAGCGAATTCAGCGTTCGGCTTCCCGTGAGAGAGAACGCCCGCGATCCGAAGAGCGCGCCACCGGCTAGTTCGTCCTTCGAGCATCAACGCTCGGCTAAGCGTCGCATTCTTATAGCGGACGACAACAGGGACGTCGTCGAGAGCTTCGAGCTGATGCTGCAGGCACTCGGTCATGAAGTGCAGACTGCTGTGGACGGATTGGAAGCACTCGAGAAAGCGGAAGAATTCCGGCCCGAAGTCATTGTTCTCGACATCGGAATGCCCAAGCTCAACGGTTACGACACAGCGCGCCGCATCCGGCAGCAGCCGTGGACACGCGACGTCGTTCTGATAGCGGTGACCGGCTGGGGCAACGAAAAGGACAAGCGTCAGTCCGCCGACGCCGGATTCAATATCCATCTTGTAAAACCCATCGACGTAACGACGATTCTTCAGAGCTTGAACGCCATGGAATCGAAGTCCGGTTAGTCCGGTGTCGTCACAGCCGAATCAGGTCTCGTCGATTCACGATCAGGAGCTATGAAATGAGCCAGAAGAGCCCCAGAGCCACTTCCACACAGGCGTCTTCCGCAGTTGCCCTTTCGGAAAGCAGAGGAAACGGCCATCAGAAGGGCGCGTTCTCGAACCGATTGCTGATGGCGATGCTGTCGTTTCGCGACGGCGATTTTGCGGTTCGCATGCCCAGCAACCTGACCGGCGTCGAAGGCAAGATCGCCGACGCGTTCAACGAGATTGTGACCTTCAGCGACCGGCGCGCGAAAGAAACAGTTCGTGTCTCGAACGTCGTGGGTAAAGAAGGAAAACTCAAACAGCGCATGCACGTGCCGGAGGGTGTCGGCGGTTGGGCCGACGAAGTTGCCGCAATCAACATGCTCATCGACGATCTGGTATGGCCGACCACGGAAGTGACGCGCACGATCGGGGCCGTGGCCAAGGGAGACCTCAGTCAGTCCATGGCGCTCGAGCTCGAGGGGCGGCCTCTCGAAGGTGAATTCCTGCGATCGGCAACGCTCGTCAACAAAATGATCAACCAGCTGTCCGTGTTTACTTCCGAAGTAACCCGCGTCGCTCGTGAAGTCGGAACGGAAGGCAAGCTGGGCGGTCAGGCGCAGGTGGAAGGCGTATCGGGCGTCTGGAAAGACTTGACCGAATCCGTCAACCAGATGGCCGGAAACCTGACCGCGCAGGTCCGCAACATCGCGGATGTGACGATCGCCGTGGCGAACGGTGACTTGTCGAAGAAGATCACCGTCGACGTTCGCGGTGAAATTTTGCAGTTGAAGGAAGCCATCAACACGATGGTGGACCAATTGCGGTCCTTCGCCGCGGAAGTCACACGCGTCGCTCGCGAGGTCGGAACCGAGGGCAAACTTGGCGGTCAGGCCGTGGTGCCTGGTGTCGCCGGAACGTGGAAGGACCTCACGGACTCGGTAAATGCCATGGCCGGAAACCTGACGGCGCAGGTCCGCAACATCGCCGGCGTGACCACCGCCGTGGCGCGCGGCGATCTGTCGCGCAAGATCACCGTCGATGTGAAGGGCGAGATTCTGGAACTGAAGAACACCATCAACACCATGGTGGATCAACTCAACGCGTTCGCTTCGGAAGTCTTTCGCGTGGCGCGCGAAGTCGGTACCGAAGGAAAGCTTGGCGGCCGTGCCGAGGTTCCTGACGTTGCCGGCACCTGGAAGGATCTGACCGACTCTGTAAACGCCATGGGCGCGAACCTCACCGCTCAGGTACGAAACATCGCCGAGGTCACTACCGCTGTGGCGCGCGGCGATCTTTCCCGCAAGATCACGGTCGACGTGAAGGGCGAGATTCTGGAGTTAAAGAACACCATCAACACCATGGTGGATCAACTCAATGCATTTGCATCCGAAGTCAGCCGCGTGGCTCGCGAGGTTGGAACGGAAGGACGGCTTGGCGGTCAGGCGGTGGTACCCGGCGTCGCGGGAACGTGGAAGAACCTAACCGACAACGTGAACTCCATGGCGCAAAACCTCACAGGTCAGGTCCGCAACATCGCCGACGTCGCCACCGCCATTGCCCGCGGTGACCTGTCGCGCAAAATCACCGTGGATGTGAAAGGCGAGATTCTTCAGCTCAAGGACACCATCAACACGATGGTGGATCAGCTGAACGCGTTCGCCTCCGAAGTCAGCCGCGTGGCTCGCGAGGTCGGAACGGAAGGCAAGCTCGGCGGTCAGGCCGAGGTGCCCGGCGTCGGCGGCACGTGGAAGGACCTTACCGACAACGTCAACTCGATGGCCTCGAACCTCACCGGCCAGGTCCGCAACATCGCCGACGTCGCCACCGCGATCGCGCGCGGCGACCTGTCGCGCAAGATCACGGTCGACGTCAAGGGCGAGATCCTGCAGCTGAAGAACACCATCAACACGATGGTCGATCAGCTGAACGCGTTCGCGTCGGAGGTGACGCGCGTGGCGCGCGAGGTCGGCACCGAGGGCAAGCTCGGCGGCCAGGCGCAGGTGCCCGGCGTGGCCGGCACCTGGAAGGACCTCACCGACAACGTCAACTCGATGGCCTCGAACCTCACGGGCCAGGTCCGCAACATCGCCGATGTGACGACGGCGGTCGCGAACGGCGACCTGTCACGCAAAATCACCGTGGACGTCAACGGAGAAATTCACGAACTGAAGAACACCATCAACACGATGGTGGATCAGCTCAACGGTTTCGCTTCGG